>JACPVI010000073.1 GCA_016191815.1 Myxococcales bacterium | reverse complement strand
GCAGCGCTGCAACGCGGTCCTCCGGCCCCCGTAAGTCCGCCTGCTCACGCACGAAGGCGTCCTTCCGGGGGCCGGAGGACTGATGGGGCGGTGGATCTCGCTGACCACCCAAAGTGGATCACTCCGAAACCACCGCCGAAGAGCCAGCAGCAATCGCGCCGCGGAGAGGTTGCTGCGACTTCTGGCCAGCTCGTCGGATACGGCTGCCTGTCGGTTTGCCTCGGTCAGAGCGGCACGCCCTCCCGCTCGACATCGAGCGCCAGCGTTTTTTCGCGGGCGAGCATCCGCTGGTATTCCTCCACATCGAGGCACAGCACCGACAGCACCACCCGCTCCCTCATCATCAAGGAGGCTGCCTCCTCGGCCGCGGCCCACTTGTCGGCTTCAGTCAGGCCCCGGACCAGCAGCAGCACGTCGATGTCCGACTCCTCGCTCACCCGGCCGCGCGCGTAGGAGCCGAAGAGGACGACTCGCTCCAGGCGGTCGCCGATGCGCGCTCTCAGGCGAGTCTTGAGCTCCCGCAACAGCGCCAACACCTCGGCCTCACCCAGGATGCGAATCATCGACTACAGTGTAGTTGGACTGTGCGAGGTCCGCGACCGTCGTCGGAGCCGCGGCGCGACGGCCGGCAGGTGCTCGCGGGGTCCAGCCAGCAGCGGATTCCAGAGCTATCGGGCGGCGCGCTCAGGCGAGGACGAGCAAGCGCTTCGCGGCGCGCTGAAAATCCTCGGCTACCTCGAGCTACGCGAGGCGGTGGATACCTTGCTTTCCCACCTCGGAAGCCGCCACTCCACTCCGGCGCGAGTGGAGGCCGCCACCGCCCTCCGCTTCGCCGAGTGGCAGACCCCCGAGGCGCGCGCGGCCGGGCTCTCGATGCTGGAGGGCCTCGCCGGGAAGGGCCGCACCAAGCTCGCCAAGGCGGCGAAGAACAAGCTCGCCCTGCTGGGCGCGGCCTGAATCCAGCTATCAACGGCCGGGCCCGGCTTGCCGTCCCCCACCTTGCCCAGGGGTGGGGGGCGCGGGCTCGAGGAAGCCCGGCGTGGAGTCGATGGTGAGCGAAGGTTCGGCGCGAGGCGGCTGGGGCGGCTTCGGCGCGGGCGGGCGCGAGCTCGCCGCCTTGAGAGCGGCGTCGCGCGCGTGCTTGGCCAGGGTGACGGACCAGACCGGAGGCCCACCCAGCAGGAGCTCTCGCTCCGCGTCGAACGTGACTTCCCGCTCAGCATCGAGATGGCCCGGCGCCGAAACGGAGTAGGTGGCTTTCGAGCCGGCCGTTCCTTCCACGGTGCAGGTTGAGTCGGGGCAGACGAGCTGCCCGTCGCGCACCCACCTGGCCGTTTCCGGCGAAGCGACCAATCTGACGGTCGCCTTCCTCGAAGCAGGCGGCGCCGGGGCGACGGCGCCGCCGCTCGGCGCGTGCGCGGGCGGATCCTCGCCTCGCTCGAGAGGAACGCGGTTGCTCGGAAGCATGCGCGGGCCGAACACCGCGGCGGCGGCCAGCGCCGCAGCGCCCGCGCCCAGAAACCACCAGCGCCGCCTCGAGGGCGCCGCGGCCTCGCTGGAACGCCGGAAGGTGGGCTCCAGCCCGTCCGCAGGCGCCGGCTCGCGAGGCCTGGGTGTCGCCAGCAGGCCGTCGCGCCCGAGCGGGCCGCCCGAGTCCCACCCCATGGGTGACGCCAAAAGCTTTGGAGCCGTCCGGGAGTCGCGCAGGGCTGTCTCCTCGATCGAGGGAAGCCACGCCTCGGGGCCGCGCACCTGCCCCACCGCGGCGCGCAGCTCCTCGCGCGCCTCTGGTGCGCCGGCGGGGCGCCCCTCGGGAGACTTGGCCAGGAGCCGCTCCAAAAGGTCCAGCACCGCGCCCGGCAGGTCGGGTCGGGCCGCCGAAAGCGGAGGTGGAGGCTCGGTCAGCACCCTGGCCAGCACCTCGTTGTGGCTGGCGCCGAGGAAGGGCGCCCGGCCGCAGAGCGCCTCGTAGAGAATGCCTCCCACGGCATACAGGTCGGCCGGCGGGCCGGCGTCCTTGGCGCTCCTGGCCTGCTCGGGCGCCATGTACGCGACGGTTCCCATCGCGTCGCCGGCGCGGGTGAGCGAGAGGTCCTCTCCGCCCCGGAACTTGGAGAGCCCGAAGTCGAGCAGCTTGACGATGGGCTGTGGCCGCTCGACGAGGAAGACGTTATCGGGCTTGAGGTCGCGATGGACGATGCCCTTGTCGTGCGCCGCGGCCAGCGCATCGAGCACCGCGTCCACCACCGCGGTGGCGGCCTCCAGCGACATCGGCCCCGAGCGGCGCAGCCGGGCGCCCAAAGACTCGCCCAAAAGCCGCTCCATCACCATGAACAGCATGCCCTCGGGCGAGGTGCCCAGGTCCAGCACGTCGACGATCCCCGGGTGGCCGATGGCTGCCGCTGCCCGCGCCTCGATGCGGAAGCGCCCGAGCAGTTCCGGGTTTCCCGACAGCTCGCCGCGGAGCGTTTTCACCGCGACCTGCCGGCCAATGTCGACGTTCTCCGCCAGGTACACCTTGCCCATCCCGCCCTCCCCGAGGACGGCGATGAGCTGGTACTTGCCTGAGAGCAGCGTACCCAGTGGCGGCGTCGTCAACCGCTGCATTCGCCGCACTTTGAACAGGCTTGGTAGTCCTGGCAACCCGCGGGCGGAGATTCGTCGCAGCGACAGGTCGCCGTCGCGAGCGGCTCCACCTTCACCGCCTGGCAGCGGTCGGCCGGCAGCGTGAGGCGAAAACGCAGCGGGCTTCCCTGGAAGTCGACGTGTATCCGGTCCCGCCGGCGCTTGCCATCGGCGAGCAGACTCGAGAACTCGAGGACGATCGTGCCCGCCTCGTGCTGCTTCCGGTACACCCCCACCGTCCGGGTACGCTCCCGGTCGTTCGCCCCGAAGACGCTGCCGGCTTGACAGGGATTCGCAAGCCCGAAGACGTCGACGTTCTCGACGCCCTCCTCCCGCGTGACCTCGACCACGAGGTCCGGCCCCGCACAGCCGGCCAAGAGCATGGCCAGCGCGGCCGCCTTACATGTCAAGTCGGACATCGACCCTCGGAGTCGCAAGGTAGATGCCCAGCGCCAGTCCCCCCGCCACCGCCGCGCCTGCCCCTGCCCAGGTGTACCACCGCCGGTGAAGCGGAGGCGGAGGCTCCGCCTCCGGCAGCCTCACCATCTCGAGCAGCACCGAGCGCTTCTGCCCGGGCGCCAGCAGCACCTCACTCTCGGAGGGGGCGAAGAGGTCGAGGTGGGCCCCCACCCGGTGCCCGCCGGGAGGAAGCTCGCCCCTCCACGGCCCGCGCCCCACCTCCCGGCCGTCCACCGAGAGCAACGCCGCTTCGGGACGCGCCGACAGCTCCAGCTCCGCCGTCCGCGACGGGAGCGGCCTGGGCGCGAGGTCGACCGTGTACCTGTTCCCCGACTCCACCTTCACCTCCTTCTGTGCGGCCTCCTCCCCGGCACGGCTGGCGCGAATCCGGTAGCTGCCGGACCTCAAGAGCAGCGGCGCGGCGAGCGGACTCGTGCCCGCCCGCCGTCCGTCCACTTCCACCTCCGAAGGAGCGCCCTCCACTCGCACCCACACCTCGGCCACCACCGAGCGAATCTCCGCGACCTCGCGCTCCACCGCCAATCGTCGCTCGGCGGGCACCTGCTCGCCTCCCTCTTCCAGGTAGCGACGGAACGTGTCCAGCGCCTCGCCGTAGTGGAACAGCTTCTTGTGCACCACGGCGATGTTGAAGAGCACCGAGTAATGCCCCACCGTCCGGTGGGTCGCCTCGAACTCTGCCAGCGAGGCCAAGTAGTCACCGGCCTCGAACAGCTTCACCGCCCGCTCGAAGCGGGCGACCGCCTCTTCCTTGCCCGGCTGCGCATCAGCGCCCGTCGCCATCAGCAACAGGAGCGCCGCGCGCTTCACTTCGCCTCCGAGCAGCCGATGTCGGGGGCAGCGCCGAGGGTGCGCGCTCCTCCGTCCACATCCAGGGTGATCGCGGTGCCGTCGAGTCGGACGCCGGTCTCCCCGCGGTCGATGCAGGGCCCGCTGGGGTCGAGGCGGTAGTCGGGCTGTGGCAACAAAGGGTCGAAGCAGGAGATGGTGCCGCCGTCGACGTTGGTGGTGCCACCGGGGAGCAAAAGGCCGACGCGCTCGAACGAGCCGACCGAGCCGGATGGGTTTGCATAGTACAAGTAGTTCTTGCGGTAGCTGGCCGGGTCGTAGCAGAGGTTCGACTGGTACGCCTCGACGATGGTTCGCGTCGAGCTGCTCCCGCCGGAGACGATGCTCGAGGTCATCACCAAGTTCGAGCTGTCGCGGCAGAGCAAGCCGTAGGTTGGATAGGCGGAGCCGAGAATGCTCCCTGGATCGATGGTGTTGCCGATGGCCCACACCCGGCTGGTGTCCATCACCTGCAGGCCGAACGAGTCGCCCGAGCCCCAAACGCACGTCGTCGTCCCATTGGAGCCACCGCCGTAAAGATAGCTCTGGTACAGCTCCACCCACGAGTCGTCGATGAAGCCGCCGCGCCCGTGAGAGGCGACGCCCGCAAGGAACTTCGTCCGCTCGATCCGACCGAGGCTGCCGATCACCTGGAACCCGGAGCTCAGGCGGCATCCGGCGGTGCCCCCGCCGCCGGGGACCTGGAATCGACTATCGGAAACCTCGAAGCGGGGCTGGCTCCCGTTGCGGCAGCCTGACACCACGAGGCCCCGGGCAGTGTTGGAGTTGCAGGGCGTCAGGGCCCTGGCGCTCATGTCGGCCCCGCTCACGCGCACCGTGCCGTCGGTGACGCCGTTGAGGTAAAGCAGATCGACGTTCCGCGCCGAGCCCCCGCTGGCGAGGTTGTTCTTGAAGTCCAGGTCCCCTCGGGGACCCGCGACCAGGTAGCCGATGAGGGTTGGGCCGGCGCCGCTCGTCGTGGTGTACGTGAGGTCCGGGAAGAAGATGGCGTTGTTGGACACCCCGCCATCGGCGTACTCCACGCCACTCGAGTCCCGAATCTCGATTCCCCGCCGCTCGCCTTGGACGAGGCTGCTGGAGAGGTTGCGGCCGTCGATGACGTTCCCGACCACCTTCACCGCGCCGCACGTAGAAACCCTGATACCCGTCCAGGTGTCGGTCCCGGCCGCCGACCGCAGGTTGAAGGCGATCCGGCTCTTGCTCACCTCGAGCGGGAAGGAGGCGCCCAGCGCGTCGGTGCCGCACCGCTGAACGAGGATCGCGGCGGTGCCGGCGTCGGGGCTGCTGCGGCCGCTCGAGCCCTCGTCGACCACCTCGCTCACCGTGAGCGGCCCGGTGGTGTCTTCGGCAACCACGTCGTAGTGCCCTGCCCAGCCGGTGCTCGGCCCCGAGCGAATCGCCGTCAGCTCGCCCGAGCCCTTCCAGAGTTTCGTCACGAAAAGCGAGGCATACATGTTCATGGTGAGCGGCAACATGTACAAATCATTCCACTTCACGTTGTCGCATTCTTCGCAACGCACGCCGCCCGTTTCGTAGTTGGAGGAGGCGCAGCCGAACGCCAGGTTCATCCTAAGGCCCTCCAGCCTCAGCCCGGGCGCCTGCTTGGCGTCGATCAGGTAGCGCAGCGCGCAAGTGTTGTCGCTGGAGAAGACGTCGAGGTTGACCAGCCCCACCGAGTCGAGCGGCGAAAGCAGCGAGCCGGTGATGGTGAAGACCCCCTTGGACGCGCTGGTGAAAGTCGAACGCATTCCGGTGTCGCGGACCCAGCGGTTGGAGGCGCACTCTTTGTACCCGCCGGCGATGAGGAGCTTTGGAACGCCGATCGCCGCCGGCCCGGTGAGGGAGAAGCCATCGCCGCCGCGCACCGCGATCAGGTCTCCCGCCCCTGCGCCGGCGAGCACCGCGGCCAGGCTGCCGGCCGGAGCGGAGGGGCTGGACCCGTTCCCGGTTCCCCCGTCGGCGAGGAACCACTCCGGCGCCAGGGAGCGGCTTTGGCCCCCGGCGAAATCGAGGGTGTCGAGCTTGCAGTATCCGTTCGTGCCACAGGTTTCTCCCTGCCGGCAATGGCAGGCGTCGAAGCACTGGTAGCCCATCCCTCCGTCGTAGGGCAGCGGCCGGTCGGCACACACGCCGCTGACGCACCGCTTGGCAATCGGGCAGTCGGAGTCGAAGAGGCAGGTCCCGTCGGGCACGCACTGGCCGGCCTGGCACACGGTAAAGGGCTTGAAGGCGCAGTCGGCGGTGGTGGCGCACTCGGGGACGCAGAGGCTCACTCCCGCGTCGAGCGGGGCGCACTTGAGCCCTGCGGCGCATGGAGTGAAGGGGTCGCAGACCGGGCGGCAGCTCTTGGTGGCGTCGCACAATTGCCCGGCCGGGCAGCTTGCCTCACACGGCACGACGCAGGTGCCGGTGGATAGCTCGCACTTGCGCGCCCCGCCGCACTGGGCGTCGGTTCGACACTCGAGCGCGCACCTCCCCCGGTCGCACCACTGACCTGCCTGGCAGTCGGCGTTGTCCCGGCACTCCACGCAGACTCCCGCCTTGCAGTATTGGCCGGGGCACTGTGGATCGCCGGTGCACTGGGCGAAGCAGGTGCCCAGCACGCAGGCCTGGCCCGATTGGCAGTCGGCACCGGACAGGCAGCGCACGCAGCGGCCGATGGCCAGGTCGCACTGCAAAGGCGTGGTGCACTGCGCGCTCGAGGTGCACGGCGCGCACTCGCCGGCTTGGGGGTCGCAGACCCGGTCTCCGCACTGCGCGTTGGAGATGCACCCCACGCAGCGCCCGTACTGGCACAGCTTGCCGCCGGCGCAGTCGGCGTTGGTCACGCAGGGGCGGCAGAGGTCGCCCACCCCGTCGCCCAAAGAGTCCTTCTGGTCCGGGTTGGCCGCGTAGGGGCAGTTGTCGCAGAAGTCGCCCAGGCCGTCGGCGTCGGCGTCCTTCTGGTCCGGGTTGGCGATGGCCACGCAGTTGTCCTCGAAGTCGAAGCGCCCGTCGCCGTCGGTATCCGGGGTGGGCACCTTGGCGTCGATGCCGTTTTTCGCCGTCGAGCGCAGATCGGCGTTGTCCCCCACCCCGTCGCCGTCGGTGTCCTTCCATTCGGCCGGATCGAAGGGAAAGGCGTCGGCCTCGTTGGGAACGTCGTCGCCGTCGGCGTCGGCGTCCTCGCGGTCGGAGACGCGGTCGCCGTCCAGGTCTCCCTCGGCCGGGATCACCAGCGCGCTGGAGAGCGCCACGCTGGCGGTGCCGGAGAGCGACAGCCAGGGGACGATCGCCGCTCGCGGATTGGCACCGTCGTGGGCCCTCAGCGCGTAGATGCCCGGCGGGCCCGAGAGCGCGAAACTGCCCGTGGCGGACGTCTTCGCCGAGGCGACCACCGCGCCGTTCACCGCCTCCAAAAGCTCCACCGAGAGATCCTTGTGGCCATCGGCGGCGGCGTTCTCGCGCAGCGCGAGCCCGAGCACCGAGACTGCCTTCGGTTCCAGCGCCGAGAGGTCGAAGTCCATTCCCCTCGCCAGCTTCCCCGGAGCCACCGCCACGCCGGCGCGGAGGAGGCTCTTGTCGCCCCAAAGCAGCACCAGCTCGTGCACCCCCGGCGGAACCCGTTCCAGGAGGTACCCGCCGTTCTCGTTGGGCTGCGTCACGGCCTCGGTGCCGGAGACCGCGACGATGAGCGACGACCAGTCCGCCGCCTGGCCGAGCACCTTGCCGCCGATGCGCCCAGGGTTGGGAATCCGCACACTGCCGATGTCCGTCAGCAGACCGGGGTTGGCGCCCGCGGGGATGCGGCGGGGCGGCAGCTCTCCGTCGTCGGCCGACAGCTTCAGGTTCCACCGCCCCGGCGGCACGTTGCGCACCTCGAAGGCGCCCAGCTCGTCGCAGCGTGCACCCAAGGGACTCCCCTCGACAGTGACTCGGCAGCTCGAGGCGGCGAGGCCCTCTCCCACCTCGAGCCGGCCGAGGATTCCCCCCCTGGGCGGGCTGCTCGGAGACGAGCAGGCGGCCGCCGCGAGAAGTGCCAACGCAAGCCCCGAGCGCATGCTTTCTCCCGTCGAAGGCGCGGCACTCTAGCCTCTGAGGGGCGGCCGGCTCAACGCGGGCTGCTGGGCGCGCGGGCCCTCGACGGCGCTCGGGCCGAACGGAGTCCCCGGGTCGATCCAGGCGAGCGACGCACTAGCGTGATTCCGCTGTCCTGCAAGGCTCAAGATCTCGGATGACCTTCTGCGCCTCGGCGACCAACTGTACGCCCTGAATCCCTTCCGGCGCGCGCACCACCAGCTTCATGTCCGGCGTCAGCCGATAGAGCCCCTTCGAGCGCTGGATCAGCGCGGCGAGCTTGGCCGGCTCCAGCATCGGCTCCGGCCCCAGGGTGATGACCAAGCGCGCAGGGCCGCTCTCCAGGGCCCTCAAGCGAAGCTCGCGCATGTCGATCTTGAGCAGCGTCAGCTCGGAGAGGTTGTCCACCTCGCCGGGACAATCGCCGAAGCGGTCCACCAGCTCGGCCCGCAGGTCGGCCAGCTCGTCCGGGCTCGCCGCGACCGAGAAGCGCTTGTAGAGGACGAGCCTCTGGTGCACGTCGGGCACGTAGTCGTCCGGGATGAAGGCCGCCAAAGGCAGGTTCACCTCGGGCTCGACCTCGCTCCGCGGCGGCTCGCCCCGCGCCTCGCAGACCGCCTCTTCCAAAAGCTGGGCGTAGAGGTCGAAGCCGATGGCCTCGATGCTCCCGGACTGCTCCGGCCCCAGGAGGTTTCCGGCGCCGCGGATCTCCAGGTCGTGGGAGGCGATGGTGAAGCCCGCCCCCAGCTCGCTGAAGGCCTGGAGCACCTCCAATCGGCGCTGGGCTTCGCGAGTGATGGCCCTCCGCGCGGGGACGAGGAGGTATGCGTAGGCGCGCTCGCGCGAGCGGCCGACCCTGCCCCGGAGCTGATAGAGCTGCGCCAACCCGAAGGCATCGGCGCGGTTGACGATCATCGTGTTCGCCGAGGGAATGTCGATGCCGCTCTCGATGATCGCGGTGCACAAGAGGAGCTGGTACCGCCGCTCCACGAAGTCCACCATCACCTTCTCGAGCTGCCCCTCGGGCATCTGCCCATGGGCCACCCCGATGGTCACCTCAGGCACCAGCTCGTGGAGGAAGCGTTCCATCGAGCGGATGGAGGAGACCCGGTTGTGAACGAAGAAGATCTGCCCACCCCGGTGCACCTCCCGCACGATGGCGTCGCGGATCTGCGCAGGGTCGAACTTGATCACGAAGGTGCGGATGGCGCGCCGGTCCTGCGGCGGGGTGGCGATGATGCTCATGTCCCTCAGCCCGGACATCGACATGTTCAGCGTGCGCGGGATGGGAGTGGCGGTGAGGGTGAGCACGTCCACCTGGGTGCGCAGGCGCTTGAGCTTCTCCTTGTGCTTCACCCCGAAGCGCTGCTCCTCGTCCACCACCAAGAGCCCCAGCTCCTTGAAGGAGATGTCGCCGGACAACAGCCGGTGCGTGCCGATGAGCACGTCCAGCCGGCCCTCCGTGGCGCGCTTTAGCGTCTCGCGCACCTCGTCGGCCTTGCGCATCCTCGAGACCACCTCCACCGTCACCGGGTAGTCGGCGAAGCGCTTCCGGAAGGTGTGGAAGTGCTGCTGGGCGAGCACGGTGGTGGGGACCAGCACCGCCACCTGCTTCTTGTCCAGCACCGCCTTGAAGGCCGCCCGCATCGCCACCTCGGTCTTGCCGTAGCCCACGTCGCCGCAGACCAGCCGGTCCATCGGCTCGGGCTTCTGCATGTCCGAGAGCACCTCGTCGATGGCCCTCTCTTGATCCGGCGTCTCCTCGAACTCGAAGTCTGCCTCGAACTGCCGGAAGTACCGGTCCGG
The DNA here is from genome assembly GCA_016191815.1 of Myxococcales bacterium. GTDB lineage: Bacteria > Myxococcota > Myxococcia > Myxococcales > Myxococcaceae > JACPVI01. Next base: position 46,380 of record JACPVI010000073.1, on the reverse strand, counting down.
CTGGGAGAAGGCGTGGCCAGGGTGCGCCTTGCGCGCGGCGTAGAGCTTTAGCAGCTCCGCCGCCATCTTGAGCAGATTTTCCTTCACCCGCTTCTTGGTGCGCTCCCAGCTCCCCGAGCCGAGCTTGTCCAGCGCCACCTTGGTCGGGTCGCCACCGGTGAACTTCTGGATGAGCCGCATCCGGCTCACCGGCAGGTAGACCTTGTCCTTCCCGGCGTACTCCAGGGCCAGGAAGTCCCCCGGCACGCCGCGCACCTGCATCTTGGTCAGCCCGGCGTAGCGGGCGATGCCGAAGTCGGTGTGGACCACCAGGTCCCCTTCCTTGAGCTCCCGGAAGCTGGCGACGAACGGCGCCTCCGCCTTTCGGCGGGTGATCCGCCGCCGGGCGCGCGCTCCGAAAATCTCTTCGTCGGAGGCGACCGCGAAGCCTCCCGCGGGATCCACGAAGCCGCGCGAGACTTCTCCGGCGAAGAGGTGCGCGTGCACCGCCGGGTCGTACACCGCCTGCGGCTCGGTCAGCTTCGCGCCAGGCGCGGGCTTGGGGCCGAAGTCCAACGGGCCAGGGTGCACCCGCACCATCAGCTGCCGATCGAGGAGCAGCCGCTTGAGGCGGTCCGCCTGCCCCATCGACCCGCAGGCCACCGCTGCGGCGATCCCCAGCTCGCGCCAGCTCGACAGCCGGTCCACCAGAGGGCTGAGCGCGCCTTCCTCGCCGTGATGCGAGAGGATCGCCTCCCTCAGCTCGCGGGTGCTCCCGAACGAGAGCTGCACCGGGCGAGTCGCTTCATCGGCTCCCAGCGCCAGGCCTCCGCCCTCGATGGTGCGGAAGGAGCGCAGCCGCTCCCGCAGCCACGCGGCCTCCACGAAGTGCTCCCCGGGCGGCAGGCCAAGCTCGCCGCGCTCTTCGGCCAGCTCGAAGCTTCGCCGGACTTCCTCGGTCAGCTCCGCGGCGGCGCGGTCGATGCCGATCGGATCATCCAGGTAGATGACCGGCTGCTCGGCCCAGAAGGGCAGATAGTCCAGCACGGTGCCGAGGCCGCCGAAGAAGCCGGGGAGCAACGCCTCCATCCCGAAGGAGGGAATGCCTTCGCGGATCTGCTCGATCCGTTCCCGGACCTTGGAGCTGGGAATGTTCACCCGCTCGGCGGCGGCGCGTGCGGCGGCCTCGGCGGCCGGCCTGGTGCGCTCGTTGAAGAACAGCTCCCGAGCGGGGAGGAGGTACAGCTCCTTCAGCGTCTCGACCGTGCGCTGCGTCTCCGGGTCGAACAGGCGGATGGACTCGATGGTGTCGCCGAACAGCTCCATCCGGACGGGCCGGTCGTACAGCGGCGGGAAGACGTCGATGATGTCGCCCCGCACCGAGAAAGTGCCCGGGTCCTCCACCAGCGGCGAAGAGAGGTAGCCCATGCCGGCGAGTTTCCGGGCCAGGTTGTCTCGCCCGTGCTCTTGCCCCACGCCGACCAACTCCGACAGCTCGTTCATCACCGCCGGAGGGAGCACCTTGCGCAAGAGCGCCCGCATGCCCAGCACCAGCGCCGTGCAACGGGTGCCTTGCCTCAGGTGGAACAGCGCCCCGAGGCGATCGCCCACCACGCCAGCGTCCGGGCTCAGCTCGTCGTAGGGGAGGGCCTCGTCCGCCGGCAGCCTGAGCACCCTCGGCTCCAGCTTCGTCCCGGCCCCGCCAAGGAAGAAGGAGAGGTCCGCCGCCAGGTGGTCGGCCTCGTCCTCGTCCGACGCCACGCACACCAGCTGGGCTTTCAGCCTGCGCGAGAGCCGGCCGAGCAGATACCCCCGGGCAGCGCCCTCGAGCCCCAGGGTGCGAGCGGAGCGGGAGCTCGAAAGCGCCTCCAGCACGCGCTCGAGCGGATCCTTCCCCTCGGCGACGGGTGGAAGCTCGCTCTCGGTGGTGGGGAGCCGTAGCTGCGTCATGGGCTAAGGCGGTGTAGCGGGGCCCGCTCCGGCGTACAAGCGCGGGAGACCCTCAGCCGCTCAGCCTTCCTGGGGCTCTCCGCGCAGCTCCTCCTCGTCCTCCTCGCCGCCCTTCTTTTTCTTCTTCTCCTCGTCGCCGTCGTCCTTCTTCTTGTCGTCGCCGGCAAGAGAAACCGAGGAAGACGAATCTTCGCGGAGGGCCATCGCGGCCGGGGCCGCGCTTCCCCAGAGAGTCGCGATCAACAGGAGGGCAGTCGCTGCGCTTCGCATGGCGTCTCCAAACGAAGTGTACGACGGGCCCCGGCTCCAGGCTATTCACCCACCTTCGCCAGCGAGCGGATGTACTGCACCAGCCCGTCTATTTCCTGGGCGGAAAGCTTCCCCTTGAAGGGTTTCATCTTCGGCCTTTCCTTCGAGCCTTCGGAGATCTTCCTGCGAATGTCCTCGTCAGTGCGGCCGGCCTGCCACTGCTCGGCGGTCATGTCGGGGATCTTCTCCTTCCGTCCCACCTTGGTGTCCCCCTTGCCGGTCAATCCGTGGCAGTTCTTGCACTTGGAGCTGTAGAGCTGGGCGATCGGATCCGCGAGGGCCGGGCCTCCCAGGGCCACGATGAGCGCGAGTACGAATCTCTTGAGGTGGTCTCTCATGGGTCCGCCGAGGAACCCGCGGCGGGAGTGGCGCGCCCCAAAGTGCATCGAGGCCGGGGAGAGTAGCCGAGTCGGGCATCGATGCCGAGGCTGCAGGCGAGCGCTGGCCCGGCCTGCGGCCTTTCCCCGGCTGAATGACGGATGGGGAAAGAGTCACTCATGCCCGCAATTGACATCCTGAGCGACCGCCCCTACAGGGGCAAGGAAGCGAGGTGTCGCATGCACGCCGTACTGGAGAGGATCAAGCGCCGCGAGGCGACGGTGGGCGTGGTGGGGCTGGGCTACGTGGGCCTGCCGCTGGGAATGGCCTTCGCCGAGGCCGGCTACAAGGTGGTGGGCTTCGACGTCGACGCGCGCAAGCTGGAGAAGCTGCGCCGAGGAGAGAGCTACATCAAGCACATCGCCTCGGAGCCCCTCCGCGCGCTGGTGCAGGCCGGGAAGCTGGAGGCCACCGCAGACTTCAGCCGCTCGGGGCAAGTGGACTGCATCATCATCTGCGTGCCCACGCCGCTCACGCCCGCGCGCGAGCCCGACATGAGCTACATCGAGAGCACCGGCTTGGCGCTCGCTCCCGGGGTGCGGCGCGGCCAGCTGTACGTGCTCGAGTCCACCACCTATCCCGGCACCACCGACGAGGTGCTGAGGCCCATCCTCGAGCGAGGCGGGCTCAAGGCCGGCGCCGACTTCCACCTGGCCTTCAGCCCCGAGCGCGAGGACCCGGGGAACGCCAAGTTCAGCACCCGCTCCATCCCCAAGATAGTCGGCGGCCACACTCCCGCCTGCCTGGAAGTGGCCCAGGCGCTGTACGCGGGGGCGCTGAAAGAGGTGGTGCCGGTCTCCTCCACCCGAGTGGCAGAGCTGACCAAGCTTCTGGAGAACATCTTCCGCTCGGTGAACATCGCGCTGGTGAACGAGCTGAAGATGCTCTGCGACCGGATGGGCATCGACGTCTGGGAGGTCATCCAGGCGGCCTCCACCAAGCCCTTCGGCTTCATGACTTTCCAGCCGGGCCCCGGCCTGGGTGGGCACTGCATTCCCATCGACCCCTTCTACCTGACCTGGAAGGCGCGGGAGTTCGAGTTCCCCACCAAGTTCATCGAGCTGGCCGGCGAGGTGAACACCCAGATGCCGCACTACGTGGTGCAGCGCACCATGGAGGCTTTGAACCGGCAGCGGAAGAGCCTCAACGGCGCGAGGCTCCTGGTGTTGGGAGCCGCCTACAAGAAGGACGTGGACGACATCCGGGAGAGCCCCTCCTTGCGGATCATCTCCCTGCTCAAGGAGCGCGGCGCCGAGGTGGACTACCACGACCCGTTCGTCCCCGAGCTGGAGGAGCAGCATGGCTTTAGGCACCACCTCCGCTCGGTGCCGCTCTCCGCAGAGGCGCTCTCCCGCTACGATGGGGTGCTCATCCTCACCGACCACTCGAGCATCGACTATGCCGAGGTGGTGGCGAAGTCCAAGCTGGTGGTGGACACCCGCAACGCCACCCGGAGGGTGTCTCAGGGCCGGGAAAAAATCCTCAAGGCCTAGAGCACCAATCGACCGGTGCTCAGGGCGGCGCGCTCCAGACGCTCTTGAGGTGCGCCTGCGCGCCCAGGTCGCCCGAATCGCCCCGGGTGGCCGCTGCCAGAAGACCCAAGTACACCGAAAAGGCCAGCACCGCCGCCCAAGCGGCCGGGGCGAGCTGCCCCCGCGCGGCCTCACGTCCCTCCCCCACCAGCTTCCAGCCTACCCAGCCGGCCGCCACCATGACCGCCAAGACCAGCGGGGCGCCGGACCAAGGGTTCGGCAGTCCCATGAGCGAGAGCACCGACGGAGGCAGATAGCCCTCGCGGAATAGCGGCACCGCCAAGCCGAACAGCGCGTTCGAGGCCACGTCCGGGACGTAGTCGACCAAGCTCACCATCCCCGTCACCAGCACCGAGCCGGCGCAGGCCGCCGCCAAGAGGCCCAGCCCCATCCTCCGCTCCAGAGAGCTCTCTCCGCGAAGCCGGTCCAGAAACCGCGCCGCCGGCAGCAGCAGGAAGGGCACCAAGGGCGTCAGATGCCTCGGGCCGGTGGTCCACCCCCACGACTCGTAGCTGAAGGAAGAGGTGAAGTAGGCGTAGCTGGCCAACAGCACCGCCGAGAGCCAGAAGAGCCCGCGCAGCTCCCTCTCCGCCGGCGAGTCTCCCCTCGAGTCGCGAAAAAGCAGCCACAGCCCCGGCAGCGAGATGAGCAGGAAGGGCGAGAGGGTGAACAGCCCCCGAAGCGGCGAGAAGAAGGACAGCGCGAAGGCCCTCGGCTCCGGAAGCCGGATGCCCAGAAAACCGCCCAGGTGCCACGGCTGGTAGCCGGCGTCGGCGAGGTACTTGTAGCCGCTCTCCAACGGATGCCCGAACGCAGCCTGGTGGTAGATGCCGAGGAAGGCCACGAACGGGAGCGCTCCCGCCGCGGCCAGGAAAGCCCCCCGCGCGAGCACCGTCCACCTCCCCCGCGAGCGGTCGGGCGAGGTGGCCCGGAGCGCACGGTGTGCTCCGTAGGCCAACAGCCCGGCCACTCCCAGGGCCGCGGTGTATTCCGCGGCGATGGCCGCGCCTGCGCACGCCCCCACCGCGAGGTAGCCCCGCTCTCTCCACTCGCCCCGCGCGATGCGCCAGAGGCCGTAGAAGCCGCAGAAGAGCAGCACCGCGGTGGTCTGGTGGCTCATGAACAGGAGCGAGTAGCTGAAAGCCAAAGAGCCCAGCGCGTAGGTGGCAGTCATCCCTTCCGCCACCTCCCTCGAGCAGTGAGCGCAGAGGAAGCGGCGGATCAGCACCAGCGCCGCCAGGGTGGGGAGCACGGTGAGGAACAGCCGCGACCAGAAGACCTGGGGCACCTCGCCGCCCGGTCCGAGCGCGCCTGTGCCGAAGGCCTTCTGGATTGCGTAGATGGGGGCGGCCAGGAAGGACAGCAGCGGCGCCTTCGAGGGGTAGTACCTCCCGTCCTTCACCGAGAGGTCCCCCACCGAGCCGAAGTCTCGCATCGCCTCGTTGAGCTGGATGGTGCGGTGCTCGACCAGCGCCCGCGCCTGCCACAGCCGGCACAGCTCGTTGGGCGAGCGCAGCGCGGGGTGGTAGGGGAAGGCGAAGAGGTACACCGCCGCCACCAGGGTGAGCAGCCGGTTCTCGCTCACCGCGCGAAGGAGGCGATTCGAAAGAGCGGCCATCAGACCGCGTCCGGGCCGCGCTCTCCGGTGCGGATCCGGATCGCCTCGTCCACCGGGAGGACGAAGATTTTTCCGTCGCCGATCTTCCCCGACTTCGCCGCCCGCTCGATCGCCTCCACCACCTTCGCCACCAGCTCGTCCTGGACCACCACCTCCACCTTCACCTTGGGGAGGAAGTCCACGACGTACTCGGCCCCCTTGTACATCTCGGTGTGGCCCCGCTGGCGGCCGTAGCCCTTCACCTCGATGGCGGTGAGCCCGTGGATGCCGATGTCGATGAGCGCGTCCTTCACGTCGTCCAGCTTGAAGGGCTTGATGATGGCTTCGATCTTCTTCATCGCGAACCTCGCTCGGCGGTGCCCAGAGCCCCTTCCCCGTCGCCTTGCCTCAAGGAGCCTTCCCTTCCGCCCGGGCCTTCCGGTACCAGGCCACCGTCTCCCCAAGCCCGTCGGCCAGGCGGACCTTCGCCCGGAAGCCGAACAGCCTCTCGGCACGGGAGGTGTCCAGCCTCCGCCTCGGCTGGCCGTTGGGCTTGCCATCATCCCACCGCACCCTTCCCGAGTAGCCGCAGGCCTGGCCGACCAGTCTCACCAGCTCGCAGATGGAGTGCTCCTCCCCGGAGCCGAGGTTGACCGGCTCCGGCCCGTCGTAGCGCTCGGCGGCGAGGGCGATTCCCTCGGCGGCGTCGGACGCGTGGAGAAACTCGCGGGTGGGGCTGCCATCGCCCCAGCAGACAATCTCCTCTTCGCGCCGCTCCTGGGCGTCGACCATCTTCTTGATCAGCGCCGGAATGACGTGGCTCACCTTGGGGTCGAAGTTGTCCCTGGGCCCGTAGAGGTTCACCGGCAACAGGAAGACACAGTGGAAGCCGTACTGCTGCCGGTAGGCCTGGGACTGCACCAGGAGCATCTTCTTCGCCAGCCCGTACGGAGCGTTGGTCTCCTCCGGGTAGCCGTCCCAGAGCGACTCCTCCCGGAAGGGCAAAGGAGCGTGCTTGGGGTAGGAGCACACCGTGCCGATCGCCACCAGCTTGGAGAGGCCGGCCTTCCGCCCCTCCTCGATGAGCTGAACGCCCATCATCAGGTTGTCGTAGAAGAACTTGCCGGGGTTCTCCCGGTTGGCGCCGATGCCGCCCACCACCGCCGCGAGGTGGATGAGCACATCCGGCCGAGCGTCGGCGTAGAGCCGGCGCACCGCCTGGATGTCCACCAGGTCGTACTCCCGGCTGCGCGGGACGAAGGGCGTGACGCCGCGGCGGGAGAGGGCCGAGAGCAGGTGCGAGCCGAGAAAGCCCGCGCCCCCGGTGACCACCACCCGCTTCCCCGACCAATAGCTCATCGCTGTGCCCCCGAAGGGCGCCGGCCGCTCACCTGCATCGTCAGCCGCTCCGTCTCGGCGAGCTCGAGGTCATGGTCCACCATTGTCCGGACCAGCTCCGGAAAGCGCATCTTCGGCTGCCACCCCAGCTTCGCATTGGCCTTCGAGGCGTCGCCGATCAAGAGGTCCACCTCCGTCGGACGGAGGTAGCGCGGGTCCACCTCGACGTGCTTTTTCCAGTCCAGATTGGCGTGGCCGAACGCCTCGTCGAGGAACTCCCGCACCGAGTGGGTCTCCCCGGTGGCGACGACATAGTCGTCCGGCTCGGGCTTTTGGAGCATCAGCCACATCGCCTCCACGTAGTCGCCGGCGAAGCCCCAGTCCCGCCGCGCCTCCAGGTTCCCCAAGAAGAGCTTGTCCTGCAGCCCGTGCTTGATCCGCCCCACCGCGCGGGTGATTTTCCTCGAGACGAAGGTCTCGCCCCTCCGCGGCGACTCGTGGTTGAAGAGGATGCCGTTGGAGGCGTGCAGCCCGTAGGCCTCGCGGTAGTTCACGGTGATCCAGTACGCGTAGGCCTTGGCGCAGCCGTAGGGGCTCCGGGGGTAGAAGGGGGTGCTCTCCTTCTGGGGGACCTCCCCCGCCCTGCCGAACAGCTCCGAAGAGGAGGCCTGGTAGAAGCGCGGCTTGAGCTCCGCCTCGCGGATGGCCTCCAACAGCCGCACCGTGCCCAGGGCGGTGATCTCCGCGGTGTACTCCGGGATGTCGAAGCTCACCCGCACGTGGCTCTGCGCGGCGAGGTTGTAGATCTCGTCGGGCCTCACGGTGCGGAGCACCTGGTTCAGCGAGGAGGCGTCGTTCAGGTCGCCGTAGAGGAGCCTCAGCCGGACGTCCTGGTCGTGGGGGTCGCGGTAGAGGTGGTCGATCCGGTCGGTGTTGAAGCTCGAGGACCTCCGGATGATGCCGTAGACCTCGTAGCCCTTGGAGAGGAGCAGCTCGGTGAGGTACGAGCCGTCCTGCCCGGTGATGCCGGTGATGAGGGCGCGCTTCATGGAGCCGCCTCCTACCCGGTTTCCCGCGGCGGCGGAAGGAGGGGAGTGGGGCGGCAGGCGCTAGCTGGGAGCCTCGGCGGTGCGCTCGTGCGGCCCCGCCTGGGGGAGCGGCTGGGTGGCGATGCCCTCCACCAGGTAGCCAAAGGCGTTGCGGAACTCCTCCAGGGTGATGTGCGCGGTCGCCGCGTGCCGGGCCAGCTCGTGGGCATCGTCGAAGTCGCGCTGGTTGAGGCGGATCATGTACGCGGCGGCGATCTTGTAGCGGTCGGAGTTGACGTCCACCATCCGCACCTTGGTCCTTCCGGTCTTGGGGTCGATCATCTCCTGGAAGGGAATCGGCTTGAACTGGCCGCTCTGGATGGAGACCACCGCGCCGCTCCCGCCCTCGTAGATGTAGCGCGCCGCGCAGTAGCCGAGGTCGCGGGTGTACTCCATGTCGAAGGGGATTGGATCCGAGCAGCGAAGCTCGTAGCCGATGTTTTTCGCCACGATGGAGGTCTTGAGCCGGTACTCCTTCAGCCGCTCCTGCACCTTGGCCTTCAGAATCTCTCCGATGTTCACCTCGGCGATCCGCATGTGGCCGTGGGCGTCGCGCTCCACCTCCGGCAGCTCGGCGAGGTCCACCTGGTCCAGCCGCTCCACCAGCCCCTCGGCGAGGATGGCCACCCCGTCCGCCCGCCCGTAGGAGAGCCGCTTGATGATCGCCCCCACCAGGGTGTCGACGATGTTCTTGAGGGGCAGCTTCCCCGGCGGAAACTCCTCGGGGATGAGGCTCAGGGTGGCCCCGGCGGCCTTCCCGATGCCCAGGGCGAGGTGGCCCGCCTTCCGGCCCATGGCGATCACGAAGTACCAGCGGTGGGTGGTCTTCGCGTCCACCATCAGATTCTTGACGATCTCCACCCCGATGTGGCGCGCGGTCTGGAAGCCGAAGGTGAACACCTCCGGGGGCAGGTCGATGTCGTTGTCGATGGTCTTCGGCACGTGCACCACCGCGATCCGCCCCCTCGAGCGCTCGAGCAGCCGGTAGGCGGAGAAGGCGGTGTCGTCGCCGCCGATGGTGATGAGCTTGTCCACGTTGAGCCGGAGCAGGGAGATGACGGTGTTCTCCAGCAAGTCCTCGCCCTTGGTGGGGTTGCTGCGGGAGATGCCGATGTGCGAGCCGCCCCGAAAGTGGATGCGGCTCACGTCGCCGATGGTGAGCCGGGTGACGTGCGAGACGTCTCCCTGCATCAGCCACTGGAAGCCGTCCTGGACGCCCAGCACCTCGAGGCCGGCCAGCTCGGCCCGGATGGTGGCGGCGCCGATCACGCTGTTGATGCCCGGGGCGGGGCCGCCGCCTACCAGGATGGCGAGCTTCTTGGTGCGTTCCACGCGCTTCCTCCCTGGGAAGCTGTTTAACACGTGCCTCAGGGCTTCCGCGCCACCGCGAACAGGCTCAGCCCCAGCGGCAGCTCGAAGAGGGCCTCGGCGGCGGCGATCAGCGGCGCCAGCCGGTCGTAGAGCCTAAGCTGCAAGGGGGGAAGGGCGGTCCTCCTTAGCAGCCGGCCGTTGAGCAGCCAGCCGGGGATGCCGGCCAGGTTCATCCACTCCAGCCTCTCTACCGAAAAGCCGTTGGCCTCGAGCAGGGCCCGGAGGCTCCGCGCGGTGTAGCGCCGGTGGTGGCCCACCGCCGCGTCCAAAGAGCCGAACAGGAACGGGAGCGCCGGCACCAGGGCGAGCACGCAGCCGCCGCCCGGGAGGAGGTCGCGAAAGCGCCGCACCGCCCCCGCATCGTCCTCGATGTGCTCGAGCACGTTGCTCACCACCACGGTGTCGATTCGCTCCGTGGCCAGCGAGCCGAAGTCGGCATTGGCGATGTCGGCGAGGAGCGGCCGGACGTGCGCCTTGTGGCGGAAGCGGTTCTTCAGCCGCTCCACGTAGAGGGGGTCGATGTCCAGGGCGACCACCAACTCCCGGCTCTCCTCGAGCTGGGCGGTGATGGTGCCGATGCCGGCTCCCACCTCCAGCACCCGGCGGCCGCAGTGGGGCCTCAGCCGGCGGCCGATCCACGCGTTGTAGTTGGGAGCGCAGGCGTCCACCCGGGAGAGGGTCTGGTAGCCCTGGTGGAGGTTGTCGCCGTCGCTGACCACCCCCGGCCTGCTAGCACAGCTGGAGCGAAAACGAACGGCTCACCGCGAGGGGGGCGCGGGAGCCGTTCCGGTCCTCGCTCCTTGTTTCCAAGGTGGGGAACGGAGAATAGTGTACCCAATGCCCGCGCGGCTCGACAAGCGCCTTCCCCGGATCCGCCTCTGCGTGCTCGCTCTGGTCGCGTTGCTCGGGGGGGCCCTGCTCTTCGGAGAGGGCTGCGCGAAGGGCCCGACCTCCATCCTTCTGGTGGCTCGGTTCGAAGTGGGCGAGGAGAATCTCCAGCTCGAGTTTCGCGGCTTCCAGGGAGCCAAGCCCCTCTTCGGTCCGGAGCTCCGCGCGCTCCCTCCGAAGGGCGGCGTGGCCAGGCGGGAGACTTTGCGCATCGTCTTCCGCGACGAGCTCGATCTCGAAGTTCCCGTCACCTTCCGGGTGAGGCTTCTGGTCAGCGGCGTCGAGTGGGCCGCCGGCGAAGCAAGCCGCAAGCTCGCGCCGGGCGACAACGGCGAGCTGGTGGTGGAGCTCGGGCGGGAGCCTCCCGACGGCGGCTCGGATGGGGGAGCCGACGGCGGTCTCCGCGACGCCGGAGCGGACGCGGGCCAGGGCGACACGGTGAGCTGGGACGCGGGCAGGGTGTGCAGCGCGAGCGCCATCTGCTGGGAGAATCCACTGCCACAGGGAAACCACCTCACGGCCATCGCTTCCCTGGGCGACGGGACCGTCTTGGTGGTCGGCAACGGAGGGGTGGTGCTCCGATTGGGCAAGCGCACCTTCGGCGTGGTGAAGATCGGCGGCCCGGAAGTCTTCGAGAGCGCCTGGGCCTCCTCGCCCACCGACGCGGTGGTGGGCGGGTGGGTGCCGTCTCCGGGCACCGACAAGTCCGGGCTGTGGCAGTTCAACGGTCAGAACCTCAACCCGCTGTATTCCGGAAGCGGGAAGATCTTCGGCGTCTGGAGCGCCGGGCTTGGGGACGTGTGGGCGGTGGGAAGCTCCGGGACAGTGGTCAGACAGAAGACCGGCTGGGCAGTGATGAGCGCCGGCACCAGTGACCTCCGAGCGATACACGGCTTTGGGAGCAACGACATCTGGGTGGTCGGAAAAAACGGGGCGGTCCTCCGCTGGACCGGCGGCCCCTCCTTTGCGAACGCCGGGCCCGGCGGGCTCAGCACGAACTTGGAGGACCTCTGGGGCGACAAGCCGAACGACCTCTGGGTGGTCGGAGGAGGCGGCACCGTCCGGCGATTCACCGGCTCCTGGAGCGGGCTCGATCGGGAGGGTGCGCTCGGATTGCAGACAGTGTGGACCTCCGGCTCGGAGGCGCACACCGCGGGATTCGTCTTGCTTCCCTACCAGTCCATCATCGACCACTGGAGCGGCAATGGCTGGAACCGGGCGGTCTCCAGCGCCGAGCTGCCGGCGCTCTCGGCGATCCGTGGGGTCGGGCCGAAAGACGTCTGGGCGGCGGGCACCTGGGGCGCGCTGCTCCACTGGAACGGCCAGGAGTGGCAGCAGCTGTCGAAGGGAGCCACCACCTGGTGGCTGAACGACGTCTGGGTGGATGCTTCGGGTGCCGACGGCTGGGCAGTGGGGACTTTCGGCACCATCTTCCGGCGCACCCCGAACGGCTGGGTCCCCGAGTCGACCGGCCAGCTCGCCGAGCTCAAGGGAGTTTGGGCGACCGCCCCCCAAGAGGTATGGGCGGTCGGGCAAAGGGTCATCCTCCGCAGGGACCCCGCGCAGGGGTGGAAGCAGGAAACCCTCCTGGGCTTCGGGGTGGACCTGAACGCGGTGTGGGCCGTGCCGGGCGACGTGTGGGTCGCCGGCAACCAGAACCGGCTCTTCCGCCGCAATAGCATCGGGGGCGACACCACTTTCGCCCAGGTCCCCTCGACTCCCGCGCAGACCTGCGACTTATTGGGCATCGATGGAACGGGCTCCAACAACGTGTGGGTGGTGGGGACGGGCGGGTGCATCGCCCACTGGTTCGGGGGTGCCCTCACCTACCGCACGAACAGCGGCACCCCTACGGCGGCGCTGCGCGCGGTATGGGCCGAAGGCCCGGACAGCGTCTGGGCCGTGGGAGACCAGAGCACCATCCTCCACTACTCGCTTGCCACCGACTGGGTCCCGGTCGCGCCCCCGGAGCTGCCGTCCGGCGTCAATCTGAAGAGCGTCCACGGCGAGCCTGGAGTCTCGATGGCCATCGTGGGCGAGGGCGGGTTCCTCCTGGTGCGGGATGGCACTGGACCCTGGCAACGGCTCGAGGCCGGCACCAGCCACAACCTCCTGGGAGTCCACGTCTACGGCTCGAACCGGCAGCTCGCCGCGGTGGGCGCCGGGGGGATTGTCCTCGGCCGTTGAACCGACAGAGCCCAGGCCGTTCCCCGCGCGCTCCAGGTCCGTAGCGGAAGCCCTCACGGGCGCCTAACATGCGGCCAATGTCACCCTTGATGTGGCGGATCGAGACGCCTCCTCAGCCGGCGGTGGTGAAGTTCGACGGTGAAATCGACGAGCACTTCGTCCCCGACGCCCTGAAGGAAATCGAGAGCCCGATCATCCTCGACCTGCGCAGCGTGGAGCGGGTGACTTCCGCCGGCATCGTCCGCTGGCTGAGCTTCGTGAAGAAGTGCGGGTCCCGGCTGACCCTGCGAGCCTGCTCGCCCCAGGTGGTCGGCTCGATGAACATGCTGCGGGACTTCCTGGGCGAATGCCGGGTGGAGTCGGTGGTGGTCCCGATGTACTGCCCGGTCTGCCACGTCGAATCCTTCCCCGTCTACTCCAGCGGGAAGCTCCGCGCCGCCTATCAAGACACCTCCCTGCTCCGACACCTGCTCGCGCAGCAGTGCACGAAGTGCAAGGTGACGCTGGCGGTGGACGCCTCCTTGGACGACTACTTCTCCTTCTTCGCCTACGCGCGGCTCCCCAGGGAGCAGGTGGAAGGCTGAGCCCTCGGCCCGCGCGCTTCGCTCACTCTCCCAAGGTCAGCTCGGGCTCAGGCGACGTTCCCTGTCGCAGCCCGGGAGGGGGCTCTCGCGCACGCACCCTCGGCGGCCTCGACCGAGCCGAGGAATCCCTCCGGGGTCAAGAGCTCGGGAGGCACCAGCTCCTGGTAGCGCCCGAGCTGCCGGCGGATGTCCTGGAAAAAGGACTCCGGCGCCAGCGGCTGCTCTCCTTTGGCGAAGCGGTGGAAGCCCTGGTCCTTTGCCAGCCGCTCCCGGACCAGCCGGTAGTGGGCGAGGCGCCCGCGCCCCTCTCCCATCGCCCGGCCGAGGTTGATCAGCTTCACCAGCCAGTGGGGCGTGGTGCGGAACCTCCTCCAGAAGGCGCGGCGGGAGAAGCATTGCTCGTTGAGGTCGATCACCCGGTCGTAGAACTCGAGCGGCGAGTAGTGCTTGAGGGTGATGTTGACCGCGAAGTTGTTGTCCAGGAGCGGGTAGGGCACTCTCAAGGTACGCCCCTGCGCCCTCAGCTCTTCGCTGAGCGGCGCGTTCCCGAAGTCGGTCATCAGGGAGAACGTGGGGAGAACTCCGGGAGACAGCTCGACGAACCGCTTGGTGAGCGACCACGGCTCATCGCCCGAGTCGCTGTCCAGCCCGAGCACGAAGTTGGCCTGGACGTAGGGGATGTGGCGCTGCACCAGGTTCAGGTGCTCGGCCACCCGGAGGGCCTTCTTCTCTCCGACCAGCTTGGCCGCCCCGCCCTTTGGGCCGCAGTCGAACCAGGACTCGATCCCGGGGAGCATCGCCACGAAGCGGCGCTCCTCCAGCGCGCGCAGCCTCGCCTCGCTCAAGATGGAGAGGCTGCTCTCGGCGACGTGCATCAGGCGGGTGCCGGAGAGGTCGATGGCCCGCATGTAGTCCTTGAAGCGCACGCCGAAGTTCGGGTCGTGCCAGCCGACCATGGTGCTTTGGCCATAGCGCTCCTCGACGCAGCGGAGGTCGTCCACCAGCCCCTCGAAAGGGAGCGGCCGGTAGGGGATGGACGCGTCGACGCAGAAGCCGCACGAGTAGGGGCAGCCCAGGCTGCCGAGGATCGGCACCGCCCGGAAGAGGAAGGTGCTCTTCCGGATTCCCACGTCCACGAACCGGGAGCGCTCCCGCAGGCCGGGGAGGGACCTGGGCTGCTCCGGCGCCTCCAGGACCAGCCCTTGGCGCTGCTGGCTCGGGCCGGACAAGAGGGAACGGATCAGCTCGCGGTCGGTGAGCAGGCAGACGTAGTCGAAGTAGCGCCTGGCGTGCCCGAAGAAGGAGCGGGCGTGGGGGCCTCCCAAGACCGTCACCACGCCCTTCCTGCGGAAGGCCTGGGAGAGGCCGTAGGCGAGGAAGGAGGCGCGGCTGAAGCAGGAGATGAAGAGGACATCCAGGTCCTCGGGGAAGCGCTCCAGGACCTCCTCTCGGCCGGTGAAGGTCTCGTAGAAGACCTGGTGGCCCAGCTCCTCCGCCCAGACCCCGACGCACTGGGGCATCACCGAGGAGTAGTTGGGGGCGAGCACGCGCCGCTGGAAATAGGGCTCGTGCAAGTCGTTGCTGAGGAGGTCCAGGACCCCCACCCTAAGGCGCCTCATGCCGCTCCTTTTCCCCCGCCGCGGGCAGGCGCGAAGGGCGCAAGCGCGGCCGGATCGGAAGCCGCGGCGCGAGTATGCCCAACTCCCCGCGAAAAGGAGAGCGGGCGGCATGGTCGAAGGCCGACAGGACGCCGCCGATCAGCGATGAAGCTCATGGCGGGCGCGGCAACAGGTGCGCCAGGAAAAGCCGGTCGAGCTTGTCCTTCTCGCGAACCGTTTGCTTCATGCGCCAGAGCAGCTCCGGCCGGGCGAAGGGAATGGGGACGCCCTCGATGGTCACTACTTCCACCTCCCGGCTTGCCTCTTCGTACTCGATGCCGCAAGCGGACTTCATGAGATCGACGACGATTTCATCCGCCACGCGCACGACCACGTACTGGTGCACGTCGTCGTCGCGAACCTCGAGGGCCGCTCGATCGGGAAGGCTGGATAGAGCTCTCCGCACCCGCGCGACGTTGTCGGAGCTGGCCTCGATCAGTAGATCGACGTCCTCGGTCGCGCGCACGAAGCCGGCTTGGATCACCGCCATGCCGCCCACGACCACGTACCGTGCCCCTTCTCGGTTCAGGTTCCGGCAAAGTGAGACGAGGTCGGCGAGCGTGGGAGGTCGGGATTCAAGCGGCGCGCCATCATTCGCATCGACCACGCGTTGCTCTCCTCGTGTGTGGTGAACCGATGCACGCCCTTGGGGAGGAACGGCTTGTTGCCGCGGAGGCGCACGACCAGCTCCAAGAGCGGCGCCGCGGCAACCAGGCCTCCGCTGGGCTGCCTGCGGTGGCCGACGATCTTGACGCGCTGCGCGGTGGGCTCCATCCCCCACGATCGTTTCACCGCCCACCCCTTTTGGCAACGGCGCCGGCCCGCGCCAAGGAGCGCGAGCCGGCGGTCATCCGAGAGGACGGTGAGTCCTGTGCAACCCTGTCAGCGGGCGCGGTGAGCCTTCCGCGCTGGCTCTCGGGGGAGGGAAGCCTTGAGCGAGGCCAGCTCCTCTCTCAGCTCGGCGAGCTGCGCCGCCTGCACCTTGAGCGCCGCCACCGCCATGCTGGTGTAGCCGTAGACGTCCACCTGGTCGCGCTCGGGCCGCACGCAGATCAGCGACTCGTTGCCGTCGATGATGAAGCCGAGGTGGCGGTTTTGGCCCAGGCCCTCCTTGTAGCGGTAGGTGGCCAGCGGCAGGCCCATCAGCTCGTCGTGGTAGCGCAGGAGCTCCGCCTTGGTGACCAGCTCGATGTCCTCCTTGAAGCGCGCGCGGGAGATGGGGCACATCCCGCCCTGCTTGGGATCCTTGGAGGCGCACTGGAGGAGCACGTTGCAGGGATCCTGCGGGTCGCACTGGGCGCCGTCCACGCTGCAGGGGTTCCCCTCCTTCTCGGTGGTGCACAAAGGGACGCCGGCCTTGGCGGTCCAGCCGCGGCAGACCGGGTCGCCGCAGGTGGTGTACCAGGAGAGCGCGCTGCCGGCGTCGGCCACTCCGGCGTCGGCGGAGCTCGGCACGCACGTGCAGGGGTAGCCGCAGATGTTGCCGCCCAGGCACTGCAGCGTCTCGTTGGGGGCGCACTTCGAGTAGCAGCAGTTGATGGTGCCTTGCGGGGTGCAGCTGCAGCTCGTGGAGGAGTGGCAGTCGGTGTCCTGGCAGTCCACCGCGCCGTCGCGGTCGTCGTCGATGCCGTTGGAGCAGTTCAGCTCCTTGGTCTGGGTGCCGCAGGAAGGGTCCTGCGCGCAGTCCTGGTCGGCGCAGTCGACGAGGCCGTCCTTGTCGTTGTCGAGCCCGTCGGTGCACACCTCCGGAGAGGTCCCGCACTTTCCGCACAGGGAGGTGCCGCAGTAGCAGTTGCCGATGCAGACGCCGTTCTGGCAGCAAGAGGTGACACAGGCCATCGCGATGGTGTCGAAGCAGCAGGTCGGACAGGCGTTGGGATCCGACGCGCAGTCGGAGTCCAGGCAGTCCACCGCGCCGTCCTTGTCGTCGTCCACGCCGTTGTTGCAGATCTCCTTCGGCGTGGAGCAGGCAGGGTCCGAAGCGCAGTCCGGATCGGCGCAGTCCACGAAGCCGTCCTGGTCGTTGTCCACGCCGTCGCTGCAGCTCGACTCGGTGCCTCCGCCGGCGCACCAGGAGCACCAGCCGGCGCCGCAATAGCAGTTGCCGATGCAGGCGCCGTTCTGGCAGCAGGAGCTGACACAGGCCATGGCGATGGTGTCGAAGCAGCAGGCCTTGGCGCAGGCCGGGAAAGCGGCGCAATCGGGGTCCGCGCAGTCCAAGAGCCCGTCCTTGTCGTTGTCCCGGGCGTCGTCGCAGATTTCCTTCGCTGTGCAGCGGTGCTTGATGCACGCCTCGCCGGCGGGGCACTTCCTCGCGTTGCCGCAGATTTGAATCACCCCGAAGCGGCTGAAGTGGGTGGTGGTGCCGCTGACCGTGCCGGCGGCGGCGTCCACCGCTCCGTCGGGGAGCGGCTCCCAGTCGCCGTTCACCACCGTGGCCACCCTGGCCAGCTCCGGCAATTCCGGTGAGGGGAGGGAGGCGGGATCGAAGCTGAACTGCACCTGCACCGGAGCGGCGAACTCGGTGCCGGAGGGCCCCAGCTCCACCGGCGTGCCGGCGAAGCCGCCCGGGTTCCCCTCGGGGGCCTTCTCGATGGTGAGGCGCCTGGTGCCGGAGAGCGCCCCGGCCGGCACCACCACGGTGACTCCGCTGCCTTTGAGGGTCCCGCCGGCGGCTCCGATGTCCCGGACGCCGGTCTCCCCATTCGAGTCGATCAGCCCGTCGCGGGCACAGCTAAACAGCGCGGCCAGCGCGGCGGTACACAAGAGCTTTTTCATGGTCTTCCTCCCGAATTTCGTGGTTCGGCCGTTCATGCCGCCCCTAACACCGACCTGCGGAAAAGTGGGAAGTCGCGTTTCTACAGGGCGAAGTCCAGGCCGCTGGACATCTGCACCGACCAGCGGCCCACCTTCGCGCCGTTCAGCTTGAAGGAGTGCTGGGTGGCCGCCAAGGTGACGCGCAGCGCCATCCAGTCCCTGAGCGGCACCACCACTCCGGCGAAGGGGCCCACCTGGAGCACCAGGTCTCCGCTGGTGCGGCCTGCTGAGAAGGATTGCTCGGCGAAGGCTACTCCGGCCTGGGCGCCCAACAGCAGGTCCACTCGTCCCAAGTCTGGCCGGAAGGCGCCGCCCACGGACAGCGCGGCCGCCTGGTAGCGGTAGCGGAGGCCCTCGTCGTCCACCGACTTCTCCGAGTAGGAGAGCGCGGCGAAGGCGGAGGAATGAGGGAAGTCCTGCCTCACTCCAACCGCCGCGCCGTAGCCGGGGCCGAAGTTCTTCATCACCGGGCTGGCCAGCCACAGCTCGGCGGAGGCAAAGGTGCCGCGAAAGAGCAGCGAGTCTCCCTTCGAACGGGTGGCCACCGCCACCACCTCGGTGAGGGCGCGGTCCTCCACCGCGAGGTTGCCCTCGGCGGGAAGCTCGAGCACCCCGGTGAGGCGCGGGGCGGGGAAGATGCGCTCCACCCGGTAGCGGCCGGCCGGAAGCGCCACCCGCAAGGGCTCGGGAGAGGTGGCCACCTCGGCCACCACCTCCATCGATTTCTCGTGGGTGACGAGGTAGCTGCGCCCGGCTCCGGCGGCGAACTGCAGGGTGGAGCGCGCCCTTCGCAAGTCCACCAGCACCACCTCGCCCTTGCCAGCCATCCGGATGGCGTAGGTGGGGTGCTGCGGCGCCGCACCCGCCTCGGAGGTGGCCGCCAAGGTCCGGTGGTAGGCGTAGCGATAGGACTCGGACAGCGTCACTCTCCCGTCGCCGTCCGAGTCGGCCGCCCCCCTAAGGCCCAAGGTGAGGTGGTGAGTGAAGAAGGAGCCCCCCAGCTGGGCCGACTCCTGCGCCGCCTCCGAGGCGGAGCTGGAGGTGATGATGGCCACCCCGTCCGCCCTCGGCTCGCGCGGCACCTCGAAGTCCAACGGCGCCGGGCGGGCCCCTTTCACCTGGGTGAGGGCTCCGGAATGGCAGGCGTCGAGGATGGCCACCCGCACTCCCTCGGGGATGCCGAGCAGGAGCTTGGACAGCTCACCGTAGCCAAGCCGCTCCTTGCCCAGCTCCAGCCCTTGCGGATCCGCATGCCCCGAGTAGTAGAAGACGACCAGCGGCACCTCCCCGGCGTCCAAGGCCCCCTGGGCTCTTTGGGCGAGCTGGCCTAGCGCAGCCCGCAGCTCCTTGGCGGTGGGCGCCTTGAGCACCGAGATGTCCTCGCTTCGAAACTCGCCCAGCTCGGCGAGGGCGTCGGCCACCCGCTGGGCGTCGTGCTCGGCGAACCACAGCTTGGAGCGCGCCGGAGCGCCCTCGTTGGAGCCGACGGCCAAGGCGAAGCGGGCCTGCCCGGCTACGGCGAGGGTAGGAAAGAGCAGCGAGACGAAAACGGCACGCCTCATCGGGGCACCTTCTCGAGCAGGACGCTCTCTTGCCGGGCCTCGAGAGGGAGGCGCTCGAGCTGGCGGACCACCTCCGGACCCTTGCCGGCCACCGCGCTGCGGGCGGCGGCCTCCACCTCTTCGAAGCTCATCGGCCCTTCCGGGTAGACGGCGAAGATGCGCTCGGGGCCGGTCACCTCGTCGAGGATAGCGCCTCCCGGGAGGAGCCCTCCCGCGGGGCCGGGGCCTTTCCCCTCCGCCGGGTAGATGCGCGAGATTTGCCCCTTGCCGTCCACGGTGAAGAGGAAGACCGTCCGCCCGGGGGCCTGGATCACGAAGCGGAGCCCATCGCCGGGATGCACCACGTCTCCCTCGGAGAGCCTCCGGCCCTTGCCGCCTTCGCCCAGGTAGACTTCCAGGGCGCCGGCTGGCTCCGCGGCGCCCTTTTGGCCGAGGTAGTCCTTGGGAGGGCCGACGAAGAGGAGCATCGAGGCGGCGGCCGCGCCCACCGCCGCGAGGGCGGGCACCCAGGCGAGCCAGCGGCGCCTCTTCGGAGCCACCGCGGAGGAGACTGCCTGCCGGGTCCTCGGAAAGACGAAGGCGGTGAAGTGCTCTCCGGCGGTCTTCATCCAGGCCAGCCGCTCGGTGCAACTCTGGCAGGATGAGGTGTGCCCCTCGCAGTTGCGGGCCGCGCTCTCCTGGGCGAGGAGCTCCTCAAGCTCGAGGTCGGAAGGGCAGCCGGGCAGCCTCTGGGGGACGGCGTCCATCGTCAGGCCACCTGGCGCAGGTATTCGCGCGCCCGTTCGAAGAATTTGCCGAGCCGCGCCACCACGGTGCGGCGGGAGACGCCGAGGGCCTGGGCCACCTCTTCCTGGGTCATGCCGTCGACCAGGTGGTAGATGGCGATGAGGCCGGTGCGCTCGTCGAAGCAGGAGAGGAGCCGGCTGGCGAGTTGCCGGTCGGAGAGGGCTGATTGGAGGTCCGAGGCGCCCGGCGGCAGGAGCTTGGCGGCGGCCCCTCTGCCCCGGGAGCCATGGCGAAGGACGTTCAGGCAGTGGCGGGTGGCGATGCGGTACACCCATGGCAGGGGGCTATCCCCGTAGGTGAAGCGCTCGAGGTTTCGGCAGACGAGCACGAACACCTCCTGAGTGGCGTCCTCGGCCTCGGCCGGGTCGCGAAGCAGCTTGAGGCATCGGCGGTAGATGGCAGGTCCGAATTGCCGGTAGAGCGCCTCGACCTGCGCTCCGTCGATGGCCATTTCCGCCTCGCTAACACCGGAGTCGCGAAAACTGGGAAGTGCCGGTGTGTGCCCTCGGAAAGCTTACCGCGCGCCGCCGAGAGCATGGCGCTCTGGCCGTCAACGCAAGACGGCGCCGAGGCAGTTGGCCCCGGCGCCGCGTCTGCACTGCTCGGAGTCCTCGTTACTCGACGCCCCGCGCGCTGCTGCGGGCGGTGTTTCCGGTCGGCTCGGGCAACGGCTTGGCGTTCCGCGGGCTCACCGACTTGGAGCTCGAGGCCACCTTCTTGGAGGATGGCTGCGTCTTCTTGGAGATGGCCTTGGTCTTGGAGGTCGCCTTCGCCTTGGCAGACTTGGCCTTGGGCTCCGCCTTGGCCACCGCCTTCTTGGCGGGCACGGCCTGCTCGTCCAAGGCCTCCTCCGCGGCGACCGGCGAATCGGGCTCGGCGGCGGGCTGGCGCTCTCCCTTGGAGAGCTCCATGCCGTAGCCGAAGCCTCCCTCCATCTTCCGCTGCAGGTAATCGCGCACCACCAGCTTGTACTCGCCGGCCTCGAGCTTCGCGGTGAGCGCCACCGGCTGGCCGAAGTCCGGGTAGTCCGAGGCCGCCACCAATGAGCCGCCCTTGCGAATCTCGATCGAGGGCTCGATCGGGATCTGCACCTTCGGCGGCACCACCTTCACGGTATAGGCGCCCGGCTGGTCGACCTTCCAGGAGTAGCTGTCACCCTCGGTCCCGTAGAAGCGGTCCTGGCAGGCTGAGCCGCTGGCCGAGGCCGAAAGCCCCACCATCTGGCTCTGGCACGAAGGTACACCCGGGGAGCCCTTGGGCCCGAAGATGAAGAGCGGGATGGAGAGGACCGCCGCCGCGCCGCTGGAGATGAAGCCCACCTTTTTCTTGGTGGCGGTGGAGGCGAGCAGCCCCTGGCGGCCCTTGTTGGAGAGGAGCATCGAGCGCCAGTTGGGCTTGCGGATGACGGCACCCTCCAGCTTGCCGAGCGCGAAGAGCTTGCCGCCCACGGGGACGATGCGCTCCTCGGCCTTGAAGGCGGTGGTGCGGTCGTCGCTCGAGAGCACCGGGGTCTGCATCCTCAAGGAGCCGAACTCCAGCTGCCCGGGGATGAAGGAGCCGATGGTGACCGACTTGTCGAAGCCGCGCTTGAGCTCGGCGTCCGCGCCCTGGCTGAGGTCGACCTCCACCGGGCCGGAGCCGTCATTGAGCTGGAACTGCATCCCCTGCTTGAGGGTGTTGACGGTGTCCGAGCCGGTGCGGGTCTTGTACCCGTTCTCGGTGCGCTCCTGCTTCTCCCAGTTCCGGGTGATCTTCACCTCGTAGTAGAGGCAGGGAGTCTGGCTGCACGGGGAGAGCAGCGGCTTGGGCGCTACCACCTCGCCCTCGGTGGAGACCATCCCCTTGGGGTCCGCCGCGGAGGCGCCATTCTTGGCGAGCTCGCCGGTCTTGCGAAAGGGGGCGGCGAGAATGCGCTTGCCCTTGAGGTGCTGGAGCAGGCCGAACACCCCCAGGCTGACGGCGACGACGAGTGCGAGAAAACCGAACATGTGGGCCTCTTGGTGGGAAGGGGACGGAGGCAAGACCCTCGGAGCCGCGGGGATGTGCAAAGGGAAATAGGCCCTTCCCCAAAGCGCCCGCGGCCGTAGATTCGCCGGCCGATGAGCTCCGAAGAGCGGCTGGATCCGACGCCCATCCGGCGGTTCGACCCCACCGAGCACCTGGAGGGGGGCTGGCGGGTGCGCCGCTACCTCCCCGGCGAGGCGCTCTTGCTCGAGCAAGAAAAAGGCGAGCAGGTCCGCGGGCTTCTCCGAAAGCTCACCGTGCTGGTGGTTCCATTGCTGCTGGCGGCGATGCTCATCGCCGGCACCCAGGCCGCCCCGGGCGACCTGCGGCTGGTGACCTATCCGGTGGCGGTCTTGTGCCTGGTGGTGGTGCTGATCGGCCTGCTCACGTTGCCCAGGGAAATCCGCCGAATCCGCCACGGCGTCCGGCTGGAGGTGGACGCCAAGAGCGGCCGCGCCTGCGGCTTTCCGGTGACCTCCGAGGTGTCTCGGGCGCTTTCGGACCTGCAGGCCAAGATGAAGGAGGTGCCGCTGTCGGAGGTGAAGGCGGTGAAGCTGACCGTGCACCGCGGAGGGGGCCGCCAGGGCCTGATGAGCCGCGCTGACCTGGAGTTGGTGGTGGAGGGGGCCTCCCTCCAGGGGCCTTTCGCCACCGCGGCGGATCCGGAGTGGGCCGAGGCGCGGGATGCACTCTTGCCGCTGGCGTGCGAGCTGGCGAGGGTCGGACACCTGGCGGTGGAAATCGACTGCCGCTGGCGGAAAGAGCAGTTCACCCTCTCGGCAGAGCAGGTGCGGCAGCTCCCTCCCGGTGTCCCGCTCGCGCCGTAAGACGGTCTCGACTGATTGCCTTACCCCGGAAGCGTTCCTATGATTTGCCCAATGACGACGGTCCGAGCGTCAACCAAGGGTCAGGTGGTCATCCCCAGGGACTTGCGGCGCAGACTGGGCATCGAGGCAGGCACCATCTTGGGGGTCTCCGAGCGACGCGGCTCGTTGGTGCTCCGGCCGTTGCGCGACGTACCCCAGCTCGAGGCGATCGACCGGGCTTGTGGCCTCTTGGCGGGCGCAAACCTGGTAGGAGCGCTGCTGGCCGAGCGAAGGCGGGAGCGAACCCGTGAGAAGAAGAAGACCCGTCGTGCTCGATAGCTTCGCGGTCGTCTGCTTCTTCGCCAGGCAGCGCGGCTGGGAGGACGTCCGGGCCCGGTTGCGCGAGGAGGCCTCCGCCCGCCGGAAGGCCCTGCTGTCGTTGATCAATCTGGGCGAGTGCTATTACGTCGCGGCGCTGCGCGCGGGAGCCGAAAGAGCGCGGCACCTGGTGCAGCTGCTCGACCGGATGCCGGTGGAGGTGGTCGGCGTGGACCGGCCGCTGGCCCTGCGCGCGGCGGAGATCAAGGCCGACTACCCGATCTCTTACGCCGACGCCTTCTGCGTGGCCACCGCGGAGGCGCGAGAGGCGAGGGTGATGACCGGAGACCCGGAATTCAAATCCGTTGAGGAGTTGGTGGACGTGGAGTGGCTCCCCGGCAATCGGTGAGGTCCGCATGCGAGAAGCCGAGCTCGAGGAACGGATCTCCGCGGCGTTCGCCGACCGGAGGATGCTCGGGGACGCCGAAACCGCGGAGGCGATCCGCCAGGCGCTGGCGCTGCTCGACCAGGGCCTCATCCGGGTGGCGGAGAAGGGGGCTTCGGGCTGGAGGGTCAACCAGTGGGTCAAGGAGGCCATCCTGCTCTTCTTCGCCATCTCGGAGATGAAGCTGATGGAGCTTCCCCCCTTCGAGTTCCACGACAAGGTGCCGCTCAAGAAGGGGCTGGACCGGGCGGGGGTGAGGCTGGTGCCGCCGGGAGCCATACGCTACGGCGCCTTCGTGGAGAGGGGCGCGGTGGTGATGCCCGGCTACGTCAACATCGGCGCCTACGTCGGAGCGGGCACCATGGTGGACACCTGGGCCACCGTCGGCTCCTGCGCCCAGGTGGGGAAGAACGTGCACCTCTCCGGGGGAGTCGGCCTGGGAGGAGTCCTCGAGCCGCCCTCCGCCTCGCCGGTCATCGTGGAGGACGGCGCCTTCATCGGCTCGCGCTGCATCGTCGTGGAAGGAGTGGTGGTGGAGGAGGAGGCCGTGCTCGGGGCCAACGTGGTGCTCACCGCCTCCACTCCCATCATCGACGTCACCGGGCCCGAGGAGGTGGTGCACAAGGGCCGCGTCCCCGCCCGCAGCGTGGTCATCCCCGGGATGAGGGAGAAGAAGTTCCCCGCCGGCACCTACCAGGTGCCCTGCGCGCTGATCATCGGCAAGCGCAGCGAGAGCACCGACAAGAAGACTTCGCTCAACCAGGCGCTGCGCGACTTTGCGGTGCCGGCCTGAGGAATGGTGAGGGTTATTGTCCCAGCCGCTCGCGGGCCCTCTGCGCCCAGGGGCTTTGTGGAAAATCCGCGAGAAACTCTTTCCAGCGCGGCTCGGCCTCGGCCTTCCTCCCGGACTCTTGGAGCGAGAGCGCCAGCCCGTACAGCGCGTTCGGATCCGCCGGAGCAAGGGCGCGGGCGCGCGTGAAGAGCGGCACCGCCTGCGCGGGCCGGCCGGTGTCCACGTAGAGGAAGCCCAGGTTGACCAGCGCGGCGGCGTCCTCTGGCACACGATCGAGGGCCCGGGCGAAGAGCGCCTCCGCCTCGGGGTACTTCCTCTGCTGGGCGAGCGCGGTCGCGAGCATCGCCTCCACAGAGGGCGACTTCTCTGCGTGCCGCAGCCCCTCGCGCAGGAAGCGCTCCGCCTGCTCCCAGCGCCCGAGCGAGAGCGCCAGCCCTCCGGCCCGCATCCCCAGCGCGTAGTGGGTGTAGCCGAAGGCGGGGTTCAGCTCCGCCGCTGCCTGGTAGTGCTCCAACGCTTCTTCCCGTCCCTGCACCTCGAGGAAGAAGGCGAGGAGAAAGCGCGGAGTGAAGCTCCTGGGCGACTGCTCTACCGAGCTCCTAAGCTCCGCCTCCACCTCGGCGGCGTGCTCTCCTTTGGCCAGCGGAGCGAGGTAGGAGAAGTCGTAGCTCTCCGGGCGGATGAAGCGAGCGGCCGGAAGCTTCCCCCCGGCCCCGCGGCGCAAGTACACCACCGCCTGGTCGTCGAAGAAGGCCCGCATGAAGCGGGGGGAGGCCGCGAACAACTCGGCGAAGTGGCGGTCGCTCCTCGATAGCAGCGCGCCCTGGACCCGATGCTCCTCGAGGTATTGGCCCAGCCCCGCGCCGTCGAGCTGCAACAGCTGCGGGTAAAGGGAGAGCTGCGCCTCCAGGCAGCGGCCGTCGATGACCGGCCTCGACTTCGGCAATTGCCAGAGGGCGTACCCTCCCAGCTCCCAGCTATTGAAGAGGTTCCCCTCGAAGCCTTGCTCTCTGAGGAAACCCACCGCGGCCACCGGGAAGCGTCGCTCGTTCACCCCGAGCCCGAACCTCGCCTCCCTTCCGGCGGCAAAGGCGTCTCGGAAGGCGAGGATTCCGCCCAGCGCGAGCAGGGGGAGGAGCGCCAGCCGCGCTCTCGCCAGCCGCGCAGGGACGAGCCGCTCGAGTGAGGGCTGGAGGTTCAGCATGAGGATGCATCCGTGGATGAGCGCGGCCAGCGCCACGAAGCGCACCGAGCTGAGCGCCAGGGCGGAGGTGGCGGCGAAGCTCCCGAGGTGGAACAGCCGCAGCCGCCTGATGGCCAGCCCGAAGCTCGCCAAGGTCGCCGCCATCAGCGCCCAGAAGAGCGGGTACTGCCCGAAGGCGAGGGGGAGGTGCTCCTCGATGGTGAAGGTGCGGCTGACGGCGTAGGCGCCGAAGTCGCCCAGGATGCGGCGGGGCAACTCCAGCCCGAAGGGGCTCGCCAGCGTGCAGAGGAGGAGCGCTCCGAGCAGGGCAGCGGCGAGTCGGATTCCTGCCGCACCGCTCGCTGGATTGTGCCTGCTCGCCGGGCGGCCGATCTGCGGCCCATCGGGTCGGGGGGCTTGCCCGCGCACTGCTTGCGTCCAATGCGCCAGGCTCGCTCCGCGGTCCGGCAGGGCCCGACCCGTCCGGCCGCGCAGCCGGGCGGCGGCGAAGCAAGCAAGCCTCTCCCCGAGCAGGCAGGCCGCGAACACCGGCGCGACCAGGAAGCTCCCGTGGGTGTTCACCCACAGGAGCATCGCCGGGACGAGCACGAGGAAGGGCCGCCACCTTCCGCGCAGCTCCATAAGCTCGAAGAAGAAGAGTGGGGCGAGGAGGAACATCACCACCTGCGGCCGCTCGCGGAACTGGAAGCGGGCCACCGCGGCGGCGACGAGCAGCGCGGAGGCAGCGAGGTAGGGACTCACCCCGCGGCGCGTGGCGGCAAGGTGCGCGAGCGCGAAGCCTCCCGCCACGAGGGCCGCTTTGGAGAGGATGACCGCCTCCACTCCGCCCACCCGGTGAAGGAGCGCCAAGCCCACCTCCGCCGCCCAGGAGTGCGGCACCCAGCTCGCTCCGAAGGTGGCGAAGCCGAACGGGTCCGTGAGGGGGATGCGGCCCTGTTGGAGAATCCACTCCCCGGTGGCGAGGTGCCACCAGAAGTCGTAGTCGTAGACCTTGGAGCAGGAGAGGACGAAGGCGAACGCCCCGATGGCGAGGGCGAGGCCCCACCGTTCGAGCCGTGGTCCCGTGAGCGAGAAGCCGTCAGGCGCCATCGTCAGGCAGGGCCCTATCAGGCCGGGGCGCGCGGCTCCAGCGGAGCGAGGGCGGGCAGCTCGAAGCCGAAGGTGCTCCCCTCCCCCGGACGGCTCTGCACCCAGATTCGCCCTCCGTGGGCCAACACCAGCATCCGGCTGATGTACAGGCCGAGCCCCAGCCCCTCCCGGTGCCGCGCCTCGCCCCGGTAGTAGCGCTCGAAGAGGTGCGCCTGCTGCTCGGGGGGAATTCCCGGCCCGCGGTCGGCGACCGTCACATCCACCTCGTCCCCCTGGCGGCGCACTCGGACCACCACCTCGCCGGTGGAGTACTTGAGCGCGTTGCTCAGGAGGTTCGACAGCACCCGCTCCAGCCGGTCGGGGTCCGCCAGCACCATCGCCTCGGCTTCGCACTCCACCCGCACCCTCCGCTGCTCCTCGGAAAGGAGCGCCGAGAAGTGGCGCTGGACCAGCTCCGCCAGGGAGGTCGGCCGCCGTTCGAGCGAAAGCTTCCCGGCCTCCAGCCTCGCCGACTCCACCAGGTCGTCCACCATCTTCGACATCCGCAAGGCGGCGGCGCCGATCGCCCGCGCGGACTTTTCCTCCCGCTCGGGGAGGGCGCGCCGCTCGAGCAGCCGGGCGTGCCCGAGCACCACGTTGAGCGGATTCCGGAGGTCGTGGGAGATGAGGTGGATGAACTCCTCTCTCAGCCGCTCCGCCTCCTTGAGAGGGCTGATGTCCTGAAACAACGCCACCGCCCCTTCTATCTCCCCGTCGCGGGTGAACGGGGCGCAGTTCACCATCACCGTCACCTCGGGGCCGCCCGGCTGCTGGATGACCACCTCTTGCCTTTGCACCTGCTCGCCGCGGAGGGCCCGGGAGATGGGCAGCTCCTCGGCCCGGTAGGGAGTCCCGTCCGGCTTCCGCATGCCCAGGGCCACCGCCTGCTCGTCCATCGAGACCGAGGCCGACAGCTCCCGGCCCACCAGCTGCCTCGCGGTCGGGTTCGCCACCAGAAGCCGCCCCTTCACGTCGGAGAGGAAGATGCCCTCGGGGAGGTTGTCCAAGACCACCTGGAGGAGATTGGCCTGCCGCTTCGCCTCCGCCGCCGCGGCGCCCGAGCGCGCCACCTCCTCGGAAAGCTCCCGCTCGCGGTCGGCAAGCCGGCCGGCCATGGCGTTGAAGGCGTTGGCGAGCGACGCCAGCTCCGAAGGGCCGCGCGGCTCCACTCGAGCCTTGAGGCTCCCCGAGCCGAGCTGGCCGGCGCCCGCTTGCAGCTTCGAGAGAGGAACGGTGACGCGGCGGCTGAGGAGGAAGGCCAGGCCCAGCCCCAACACCGCGAGCACTCCGGCCAGCCCGACTTCGGTGGCGATTTCCCGCCGGACTGCGGCCAAGACCTCCGACTCCGGCCGGCTGGCCACCGCCACCCAGCCGAGCGGTGAGATGGGCGCCAGCGCCGCCACCCTGGGAGCCCCGTCCACCGGCGAAGCCAAGGTGCCGGTGACCAGCTCACCCCGAAGCGCGCGCGCAGTCTCCGGTTGCCGCCCCACCCAGTCGCGCTGCGCCCAGGAAAGGAGCAGCGTTGGTGCCCGCACCACTCCCCGGCCATTGCGGTCGATGAGCGCCACCGCCGCGCCCCCGGCCCGCGGCGCCAAGAGCGACACCAGCGCGTCGGGATCGATCATCGCGAAGACGACTCCAATCAGCTCCCCCTGGCGGCCCCGGGCGGCTCGGGCGATGACGAAGGAAGCCTCGTATGGACCTCGGCCCGGGGTTGCGTCCCCCACCACCCACTCCGCCCCTTCGCGGATTGCTCGGAAGTAGGGAGCGTCTGTGAGGTGCCGGAGGACTTCCGGGTCTCCGGCTGGCCCTGCCGCCGCGACCTGCCCCTCCAGGTCCGCGTATCCGAAGTACCGCACCGCGGGCATCTCGCTGGTCATCTGCGAGAGGTGCTCGATCGCCGCCTCGGTCGGGACGGCGGTGGAGAAGTGAAGGGCAATGGCCCGGCACTGGTGGAGGACGTCCCCCACGAAGGACTGGAACGCCGCCGCAGTCGCCCGGGCCAACTCCACGTTCGCCTGCACCGCCTCCTCTCGCCCCTCGCGGACCGTTCGCCGGTGGGTGACGACCTCTAGCGCCAGATCGATCCCCAGCATCAGGAGCAGGCCGAGCAGGATGGTGCCCTGCACGGTGCGCGGAAGAATCCTCTCGATGAGTGGGCCGCCCATTCGCTGCTAGTTCTGGCCGCCATCGCCGGGCGTCAAGCGCCCGAGGGTGCGAACGACCTGAAGGAAACCGCCCGCAGCCTCGGGGGCGACGCCTAACGCGGGCCTCTTAGCACCTCGTCCTTCTCCAGGGTGATGGCGGCGCGGGAGAGACGCAAGGAAGCCAACACCAGGATGGCCATCGCGCCGAGCATGCCCACTCCGAGGGCGAAGGAGGTGAGAGGAGCGGCGGCGGACAGCCCGAAGAGGCCCAGGCCCAGGTACAAGAGCGAGGTGAGCACGAAGGTGAGCAGGGCGGCGTAATTCAGCTTGAGCGCCCGGGTGAGCATGGCGTGGCGGCGGGCGAGGATGTCCACCTGCTTTTCCACCAGCGCGCGGCGGGGGTTGCCTTCCGGAAGCTCCCGGTGCTCGCGCGCCATCTCCCGGACGCGGGCGCTCATCCGCGCCGCCTGGTTATCGAGCCCCAGGGCCAACAGCCCGCAGGCGGACACCATCACCGCCGGAGTCACCGCCGCCGCAATCCTCTGGAGCGAGTCGCCGTCCACGGGCGGCGTTCCTACCGGCCGGCCATTCCCGGCGCAAGGCCGCTGGCTGCCTCTTCCGGCGCGGAGTATTAGGTCGCCCATGACGCTCGCGGAGCGGGCCCTCTCCCTGTGCCAAATCCAAAGCCCCACCGGCCAGGAGCGCGAGCTGGCGGACCACCTCGAGAGCTGGGCTCGCGCGCACTTCCCCGAGGAGCAGGTGTTCCGCCACTCCCACTCGCTCATCGTAGGCGAGCTGGGCGACGGGACGCCGAAGGTGGCGCTGGTGGGGCACCTGGACACCGTCCCCCCGCACGAGTCCCAGGGCGCGCCCTATCTAGAGGCGGGCCGGCTCCACGGCCGGGGAAGCTCGGACATGAAGGGCGGCCTGGCGGTGATGATGGCGCTTTCCGAGGCGCTGCCGAAGAAGCTGCCTTTGGGGCTGGTGCTGGTCTTCTACGAGCGCGAGGAGGGGCCCTACCTGGAGTCGGGGCTCCGCCCGCTCTTCGAGCTTCGGCCGGAGCTGCGAAAGCTTTCGCTGGCCATCGCTATGGAGCCGACCGACGGCGTGGTGCAGGTGGGGTGCGTGGGCTCGCTCCACGCCACCTTGCGCTTCTCCGGCCGGAGCGCGCACTCGGCGCGCCCGTGGGAGGGGGAGAACGCCGTCCACAAGGCGGGGCCGCTCCTCGCCGAGCTGCTCTCCCGCCCTCCGCGCGAGGTGGAGGCAGACGGCTTCCGCTACCTCGAGGTGATGAGCGCCACCAGGGCCGCGGGCGGGCGCGCGCCCAACGTGGTGCCGGACTCCTTCGAGCTGAACTTGAACTACCGCTTCGCTCCGGGGAAGAGCGTGGAGCAGGCCAAGCAGGAGGTGTCGGCCTTCGTGGCAGGCAGGGCGGAGGTGGCCTTCACCGACTTGGCCCCCTCCGGGCGGGCCTGCGCGGACAACCCGCTGTTCGAGAAGCTGCTCGCCGCCACGGGGCTCCCGGCCAGGCCCAAGCAGGCCTGGACCGACGTGGGGAGGCTCTCCGAGCTGGGGGTGGACGCGGTGAACTTCGGCCCGGGAGAGACCGCCCAGGCGCACCAGGCCAACGAGAGCGCCTCGGTGGAGGCGCTGGAGGTGGCGTACCACAAGCTCGCCGCCTTCCTCGCCGGCTGATTGCCGCTCCGCGGTGCTGATGGGATATTCGGCGGCCGTGTTGCTCGCCAGCGTGGCCCTGATGGTGGCGGCCCAGCTCGCCCCTGCCGAAGGCGGGGGAGTGGCGGTCTTCCTCGCCCGGCGGAACCAGACTTCCCAGACCGCGGTGGATGGGGTGCGGGCCGCGCTGGAGAAGGCGGTCTCCTCGAAGGCAATGTCGCTGGTTTCCGGGGCGGCGTCGCCTTCGGTGTGCGAGGGCAGGCGCGTTTGCCTGCTCGAGCTTGCCCGGCGGCTCGAGGCCAAGGTCGCGGTGCTCATCTCGATGAGCCAGGTCGCCGAGGACGTGTCGATCGCCGTCGACGCCTTCCGCTCCTCCGACGGCTCCAAGCTGGCTTCGCTGGCGGTGGTGCTGCTCTCGGCCGAGCTGGAGGGGTTCGACCTCCACGCCCAAAAGTTCGCCGCGGAGCTCTCGAGGGCCCTCCCCCCGCCTGCTCGCCCGCCCCCCGAAGCGGCGGCCGTCACGCTCGGCCCGCCGAAGGTGGCGGAGGCCTTCGCCGCCGCGCCCGAGATGCCCAAGCCCCCGCCGTCGAGGGCTCCCTCGCTCTTCGCCGGAGGGTCGGCGCTGGCGCTCGCCGGAGCCGGGGCCTACTTCGCCGCCGCCGCCTTCGGCGCCAAGGCCAAGGCCGACGCCCGCGGGGACACGCTGGCCGACGGGAGGCCCACCTCGCCGCTCACCTTCTCGGAAGCATCGGCGGCGCGGGATTCGGCCAACGCCAGCGCCACCGCCGCTGTGTCGCTCGGGGTGACGTCGTTGGCGTGCGCGGTGGTGGCGGTGCTGTTCTGGCCCGCCGCTTCAGAGGAAAAGAGGTGAGCCGAGCTCGCCTTTGGATGGCTCGGCTGGGCGCCACGGCCGGGCTGGTGTGGTGCTCCTGCCAGCTCGCCACCCTCGGAGACGGGGTGCTCTACCGCTGTGGAGCGGGCGGGGAATGCGAAAAGGGCCAGCGCTGCTGGCCTTCGGATGGGCTGTGCCATCCCGAGTCCGAGGCGATGCCGGGCGGCTCGGATGCGGGCGATGCGGGGGCAGCGGACGGAGGCGAGGCGGATGGCGGAGCGGCGGATGCGGGCTGCGCGTGCCTCTCCGACGCGGGGGCGAGGCTTTGCGGCTCGGTGTCGGGCTGCGGCTGTGGAGACTGCCCGGCGACGGAGACTTGCGGCGGGAGTGGCACCCCCAACGTGTGCGCGCTGGACACCTCCTTCTGCTCGAGCGAAGGGTGGTGCTGGGACCACCCCAAGCCGCAGGGAAACCACCTGCGCGGCGCCTACGCGGTGAGCCCCTCGGACGTCTGGGTGGTGGGGAGCGCCGGGACCATCCTCCGCTGGAATGGCACCCTTTGGTACCGGATGCGGAGCCCGGTGCAGAAGGACCTTCACGCGGTCTGGGCCAGCGGTCCGAACGACGTGTGGATCGCCGGCCAGCAGGGCACGCGGCTGCGCTTTGACGGCACCGCCTGGGAGGTGGTGAACGATTCCATCAACGCCGACCTGGAGGGCGTCTGGGGATTCGGGCCGGGAGACGTCTGGGTGGTGGGCAACCCCTGCCTGGCTGCGCACCTCGAGGGAGGGGCGTGGACGACCTACGGCATCTCCTGCGCCGGAGCGCCCCTGCGCTCGCTGTGGGGCAGCGGCCAAAACCTCCTGTTCGCCGTGGGGGGCGACCTCAACCGCGGAGTCCTGGTCGGCTTCGATGGCGGGTGGACTCCTCCGCTGGTGCGCGGCGGAGGCTCCTTCCACTCCGTGCACGGCGCCGCCGGCCGCCTCTTCGTGGCGGCCGACGACGGCCTCTTCGAGCTGGCGGACGGCGGCTTCAGCCTGGTCGCGGGCGGCGCCTTCTACGGCGTGGCGGGGAATCTGGCGGGCGTGCTGTGGGCGGTCGGCGCGAACGGGGTGGTGGGACGGCTCGGAGCCGACGGCGGTTGGAACGCCGTGGACGCTGGGCCGGTTTACGGAGAGCTTCCCGACCTTGGAACCGTGGTCATCTCGTCCGGCCCGGACGCCATCGCGGCCGGGCAATCCGGAGCGCTCTGCAGGCTCTTGGGGGGAGGCGCCGGAGAAGTGCGCTGGGTGAGCTCCGGGATACCACACTTCCTCCGCAGCGAGCTCAACGCCGTATGGGGGAGCGACTCCAACCTTCTGTGGGTGGTGGGGGGCCGCCGTTCCGCGAGGCGCTTCGGCAGCGGGGACTGGGTGGAGACGGTGCAGGATATGTATTACCCGCTGGCATTGGCCGGCATCGGCCCGGGCGAGGTGTGGGCGGCGAGCACCTTCGGCTCCCTGTTCACCTGGTCCCCCGCCAGCGAGTCGTGGCTGCTCCAGTTTCCAGACCCCCAGGGGCGGGGGCTGTCCGGAGTGGCGGCGAGCTCCGCACAGGACGTCCGGTGGGTGGCGCCGAGCGACCCGCGGAGGGGAGGCCCCTCGGTGCTGGGGAGCATGTCGGACGCCGGCTGGCGCATCGAGGCCCCCTGGGCCGGAGTGGCGCTGGATGCCGGCCTCGACGCCGGGCTGCTCCCGGACGGCGGCATCGATCCCGACGGAGGGGTCGACCTCTGGGCCATCGCCTACTCCGACGGCGCCTACTACCTCGCTGGAGACGGCGTGATCCTCTCGGAGCGCGACGGAGGGTGGAGCCTCGAGGCCCAGGTGCCCGGGAAGCTTCGCGCGGTCTGGGCGCATCCGTCCTTGGCGATCGCCGTCGGCAACGACGGGCTGGTGATGCATCGGGCTGGCGGAAGCTGGGTGCGCGTGGACGCCGGCACCGCCGAGCATCTGGTGTCGGTGAGCGGCCGCTCCGCCTCCGAGGCTTACGCGGCCGGCGGAAGGGGACTCGTCCTCCGCTGGGACGGCAAGGCCTGGCGAACCTACCAGCCGATGACGGACCTCAAGCTTCGGGGGGTATACGCGGTCCCAGACGGCGGGGTGTTCGCGGTGGGCGACAAGGGAGCGGTGCTAAGGCGCCGCTGAGCCTGCTCGACCCAGTTGGGCCTTCTCCCAGGCGTCCAGATACGAAGAGACGGTTTTCAGCTCTTTTTCGCCGCGCGCGGCGGCGATGTTCTTCTTCTGCCGGTCGAGCAGTGCCAGCGCGCTCTTGTCCGCCTCCTCGCCGGGCGGGGCCGCCGCCTTGAGTCGCCAGGAGAGCAGCTCGATGCGCTCGAGAAGCGATTGCGCTGAGAGCTGAGGCGCGCGCTTCGGCTCCGGCTTGAGCTTCACGGGCATGGCCTTGCGAGGCGGAGGGCGTTCCTTCGGTGCGGCCGGCGAGCCACGAGGGATGGCCGGCGGCGGCTCAATCGGTCTGGGCTCGGCGGGGGAGGGCTCGACCAGGCGAGGCTCGGAGATGGGCAAGGGTGGCACCAGGGCCTCGGGGATGGGCGGCAGCTCGGGCACCGCGCTCGGGGCGGACTCCCTTCCTGGCCAGAGCCAGGCGACGAGCCCGCCAAGGGTGGCGAAGGCGACAGCGGCAATCGCACCGAGAGCAAGCTGCCTCGAGCGGGGGCGCCCGACCGTCTCCTCTCGCAAGGTGGTGACGTGGGCCGGCTCGCGCGTGGGAGGCGGAGCTCCGGCGCTGGCAATGCGGGTGGCCGATTCCTGAAGCTGCCGGGCAATGCGCTTGAGGCTGGCCCGCACCAGCTCCGCCGACTGGGGGCGCGAGGCGCCCTCCTTGGCGAGGAGAGAGAGCACCAGCTCGTCCATCGCCGCGGGCACCGAGGCATCCACCGAAGAGGGGGCAGGTGGCGGAGTGTCGCACTGCCGCATCATCATCTCGATCGGGCTCGGCGCGGAGAAGGGCAGCCGCCCGGTGAGCATCTCGAAGGTCATCACTCCCAAGGAGTAGAGGTCGGTGGGCGGGCCGACGCTCCCGCCCCGGGCCTGCTCGGGAGCCATGTACTCGGGGGTGCCGCACACCTTGAGTTCGCTGGTCTGCCGGACGATGCCCCCCGGCGCCGGCGCCTGCTTGGCCAGGCCGAAGTCGAGCAGCTTCACGAAGCGGGAGCCGTCCGGCTGCCGGACCAGGAAGACGTTGCTGGGCTTGAGGTCCCGGTGGATGAAGCCTCGGGCGTGCGCCGCCGCCAGCGCGGAGCACACCTCGTCGAGGTACGGGATGACCTCGTTCGCGGCGAGCGGGGCCCGCTTGGAGATGAGCTCGTCCAGGGGCTGGCCTTCCAGAAACTCCATCACGATGTAGCAGCGGCCGTCGGGGACGGTGCCGAAGCCGTACACGTCGACGATGTTGCGGTGCCGGATGGTGTTCACCGCCCGGGCCTCCGCGAGCAGGCGCTCCACCTGGTCCTGGTTGCCCGCCAGCTCCTGGCGGATCACCTTGATCGCGGCGGTCTTGCTGATGAGCGGCTGCACCGCCCGGTAGACGACTCCCATTCCGCCGGTGCCGATGCGCTCTTCGAGTCGGAAGTCTCCCAGCGAAAGTCCGATCAACGGATCGAAGCTCCGCCGGGTATCGTCGCTCTGTTCCAAGTCCACCTTGGCCGTAAGGCTAGCGGAAGAAACCCACCGAGAGCCCGACGTTGTAGTAGCGGGGGGCGATGTCCGCCGAGGCGGAGAGGGCCCACTTCTCGAAGTACTCGAAGACGAACAGCTCCATCCCGGCGGTGAGGTGGGGTCGCGCGTCCACTCCGACGTAGGGCGAGGGTTCCACGTAGGAGCCGAGCCGGGTGCGGAGCCTCCCGGGGAGGGTGTCGTGCTCCGCTCCCACCCGCGGCGAGAGGTAAGTGTCCCGTCCGACCTGGGTGGGCTCCACCTTTCCGGTGGCGACGTCGAGGTCGATGAAGGAATGGAGCGCCACGGTGGCCTCGGTGGCGGAGATGAGGTCCACCTGGGCGGTGAGCAGCCAAGGTCCCACAGGGACCTCCAGGGGTTGCTGGGGCGGGAGCCAGGGCTCGCCGAAGCGCTCGGCGATGTCTCTCCTCGCCGCCGGGGAGAGGCGGTTGTAGTTGGAGGCGCCCTCGCCCAATCGCACCGAGCCGCCGAGGGAGAGCACCGCCGGGGAGACCACCGCCGCGTAGAGCGGCCGGCCGGCGAGGGTGGCGTCCTCGT
The DNA here is from genome assembly GCA_016191815.1 of Myxococcales bacterium. Lineage (GTDB taxonomy): Bacteria > Myxococcota > Myxococcia > Myxococcales > Myxococcaceae > JACPVI01. Next base: position 10,734 of record JACPVI010000073.1, on the reverse strand, counting down.
TGGGGCGGGCGCGGTAGAAGCCGGCGACTTGAGGCTTCACCGACATCCCCACCCGGTAGTTGAGGCCGTGCGGCCGGTAGAGGGCGTCCAGCTCCACACCGGTCTCGGCGTAGCGGCGGTCCTCTCCGTGGTGGGAGAAGGTGGCCTCGGCGCCGAAGAGGCCGAGCCCGATGATGAAGTCGTCCCTTCCGAGCGCCACCGCCGCCGCGAGCGTGTTGTGGCCGTAGTGGATGGCGATGTTCTCTCCCGTTGGGCACTCTGGGAGCCCTCCGAGCGCGCAGTGCCACAGGCTGGTGCTGCGGAAGTACCAGCCGACGCCGAAGCGCTTGTACTGGAGGAGGACTCCTCCGAGCAGTTGCCGGGAGGCGAGGGCGTTGTCTCCGAAGCCGTCGTTGTCCAAGTCCCGCTGCCTCGGGCTGCCCAAAGGGAGGTCCAGGTAAGAGAAGCTGAGGCCGACGTCCCAGGAGCGGTCCAGGCGGGGGCTGCGGTGAGCCAGCGCGGCCAGGTTAGAGGCGAAGCCGGAGACGCCCTCGGCCACCCCGACGTAGGCGCCGCCCAGGGAGATGACCCGGGTGGAGCCCAACAGGACGCCGGAGTTATGGAGGTAGAGCCGCTCGGAGCGGAGTGGCGAGTCCGAGGACTGCGCCGAGGCAGGCGCGGTCCCAAGCAAGGACAGCATGAGCCCGAAGCCGGCGGACCGCACGTCGACAATCGTCGAGCGTCGAGGGTCTAGTGTCGAGTGCAACCCATCGAGCGGGGTCCAGGGCTCGACGGTCCTCGGTCTGGCCTTGGACGTGCAGGGCGCTGGACGGCCGCTCGACGGCCCACTCGACGCTGGACGCTCGACCCTTGACTCCGTAGTGCACTCCAGGGTTCATATTTGCTCCATGGAAGATACGGGGCAATCCCTGACCATTGGCTCGGTAGCCAAGGCGGCGGAAGTGGGAGTGGAGACGATTCGTTTCTACGAGCGGGAGGGGTTGATCGCCGAGCCGCCGCGCCGAGCGTCGGGCTATCGGCAGTACCCGCCCCAGACGGTGCGAAGGGTGCGGTTCATCCGGCGGGCGAAGGATCTCGGCTTCACCCTGAAGGAAGTCGGGGAGCTGCTCTCCTTGAGGGTGGACCCCTCCACCGCCTGCCCGGATGTCCGGGAGATGACCCGCGCCAAGATTCAGCACATCGAGCAGCGGATCGCCGAGCTGAGCCGGATGAGGGAAGTGCTGGAGCGGCTGGCTCGGGCTTGCCGCGGCAGGGGTCCAACCAGCGAGTGCCCCATCCTGGACCTGCTGGACCAAGAGTAACGCCATGCCGACGGTAGAGCTGATTTATGACCGCCAGTGCCCGAACGTGACCCAGGCCCGGGCCAACCTGCTCGAGGCGTTTGCCGAGGTCCAGCTTCCGGCGCGTTGGTCGGAACACTTGATCGAAGAGGCGCCCGCCCACGCCCGCGGCTACGGTTCGCCCACCATCCTGGTCGACGGCCAGGACGTGGCCGGCGCCAGCCCCGGTGAGGAATCGAGTTGCCGCCTCTATGAGGCAGCCGGCGGAGGCGTCACCGGCGTCCCGCAGGTCTCGCAGATCGCCGCCGCGCTTCGGCGCGCCCAGGCTGCCGACCGCGGGGGGTGGAGGTTGAGCCTCGCCGTCTTGCCGGGGATCGGCGCCGCGATGCTCCCCAAGCTCGCCTGCCCGGCCTGCTGGCCCGCCTACGCCGGCTTCTTGAGCTCTTTGGGCTTGCCCTTCCTCATCGAGAGCGCCTGGCTGCTTCCGCTGACCGCCGCCTTCCTGCTCGTGGCGAACGCAGCGCTGGCCTTCCGGGCTCGCACTCGCCGCGGCTACGGGCCGCTGGGCGCCGGCATCGCTGCCTCGGCGGTGGTCCTCTTGGGCAAGTTCGCCTTCGACAGCGACGTGGCGATGTACGCCGGCCTGGGCCTGTTGGTGGCGGCTTCGCTGTGGAACTCCTGGCCGCGGAGGCGGCTGGAGGCTTGCCCTTCGTGCGTCCCATCGAAGTGAGAGGAGAAAGCGGCATGGCTCAAAAGCGGAAGATAGAAGTTTTCAGCGCCGGCTGTCCGGCCTGCGAGGACACCACCCGGCTGGTGAACACCATCGCCTGTCCTTCCTGCGAGGTGACGGTGCTCGACATGCGCGACCCCAAGGTGGCGGGGAGGGCCAAGGTCCTCGGGGTGCGCTCCGTCCCGGCGGTGGCCATCAACGGGAAACTGGCGGACTGCTGCGCCGGCCGCGGGGTGGAGGAAGGCAAGCTGCGCGCCGCCGGGCTCGGCCAGCCGGTTCGGTAGGGCCCCTCACTGCCGCTCCCCGCTTGCGGGGAGAGGGGCTTTCAGTGGAGCGGCTGGGTCAGCTCGAGCCGCACCTGCTCACCGCCTCGCTCGATGTGCAGCACCGTGCCGGCGCTGCTTCGCCGGAGCAGGATGTCCCCCTTCGCCGCCGCGCCGCCGTCGGGCCAGTCGCCCGGAAGCGACGCCACCTCCCAGTCCGAGCCCGTCAGCAGTTCCACCAACTGGCGCACCAATGACTCTGCCCGGTCCTCTCGCGCCGAGTAGCGCAAGAAGAGCACGAAGGTTTCCTCCACCACCTCCGCCCCCGCCGGCATCGGCACGTAGAGCCCCAGCTGCTCCGAATTCATCGGGGCCGGCGACTGGAGGAGCCTCCCCACGTCCTCGTTCCCGATGGGCAGACTCACCGCCAGCATCACCTCCTCCCCCACCTGCTCCGCCGCCAGCTCGAACGGCCTCCTCACCGCGATGGCCCCTCCCCCTCCGTCCGACGGAGTGAAGCCCTTCTCCGCAAGGAGCGGCGAGAGGGCCATGGTGAGGCTCTTCCCCTCCGGCAGCTTCCAGCGCAGCCTCCTCCGGTAGGTGGCGTAGCCCTCCTCGATGCGCGAGAAGCGGAACTCCGGATAGACGGTGAAGAGCGCCGTCTTGAGGTCGATGGAGCGCCGCTCCTTCACCGCCTTCCCTGCATCGGCGAGGGCGGGCGGCTCTCCCCGCTGGCACCGGCTGCAGGAGAGCGCGGCGAGAAAAAAAACGGCCAGGGCCCTCAAGCCCGCTCCACCGCCCGGCGCCACTTGGCGAGGTGACGCTCTTTCTCCGAGGCGGGCATCCTCGGCTTGAACACCCGGTCGGCCCTCCAGGCGCGGCGGATCTCCTCCGTCCCCCGCCACACCTCGGCGCCCAGCCCGGCGAGGAAGGCCGCTCCCAGGCTGGTGGTCTCCAGATTCTTCGGCCGCACCACCTCGGTGCCCAAGACGTCCGCCTGGAATTGCATCAGCAGCCCGTTCGCCGCCGCCCCGCCGTCCACCTTGAGGCGCGGCACCTCGCGGCCGCTGTCGCGCTTCATCGCCTCCAAAAGGTCGAGAATCTGCAGCGCCACTCCCTCCAGCACCGCGCGCGCCAGGTGGGCCTTGGTGGTGGAGCGATCGATGCCGGCGAAGAGCCCGCGGGCCTCGGGCCGCCAGTGCGGCGCGCCCAGGCCGGCCAGGGCGGGGACGAACACCACCTCGCCGCAGTCCTTCACCTCTCGGGCCAGCTTCTCCACCTCGGCGGCCTTGCGGATGAGGCCCAGCCCGTCGCGCAGCCACTGCACCGCCGCCCCGGCGATGAAGGCGCTGCCCTCCAGGGCGTAGGTGGTGCGGCCGCCCAGTCTCCAGGCCACGGTGGAGAGGAGCCCGGAGCGCGAGCGCACCGGCGCCTCCCCCACGTTCATCAGGAGGAAGGCCCCGGTCCCGTAGGTGCACTTGGACTCGCCCGGCTCGAAACAAGCCTGCCCGAAGAGCGCCGCCTGCTGGTCTCCCGCCATCCCCGCCACCGGGATGCCGTCCGGGAGCGAGCGCAGCCCGCGGGTCGCCCCATATACCTCGGAGGAGGTGCGGATCTCGGGCAAGAGCTGCGCCGGTACCCCGAAGAGCGCGCGCATCTCCGCGCTCCAGCCAAGCGAGGAGAGGTCCATCAGCAGCGTCCGGCTCGCGTTGGAGACGTCGGTGACGTGGGCCTTCCCGCCGGTCAGCTTGTAGACCAGCCAGGTGTCGATGGTGCCGAAGCACAGCTCTCCGGCTTCCGCCCGCGCCCGCGCCTCCTTCACGTTCTCGAGCAGCCAGCAAAGCTTGGTGCCGGAGAAGTACGGGTCGAGCACCAGCCCGGTGCGCTCGCGGACCCGCTCCTCCTCGCCGCGCGATTTGAGCTCCGCGCAGAAGGAGGCGGTGCGCCGGTCCTGCCAGACGATGGCCTTGTGGATGGGCTTTCCCTCGCGCGTCCACAGCCCGGTGGTTTCCCGCTGGTTGGTGATGCCGATGGCGGCGAGGTCCTTCGCCTTGATGCGGGCGTCGCGCAGGCCCTTGGCGATGCAGTACTCCACCGACTCCCAAATCTCCCCCAAGTCGTGCTCCACCCAGCCGGGCCTGGGGAAGTGCTGGCGGAACTCCCGGTAGGCCTTCCCGGCCACCCGGAGCTTCGAGTCGAGGATGGCCACGTGGGTGCCGGTGGTGCCCTGGTCGATGGCCAGCACGTGCTTCGCCATGGAAACGAGCCTAGCCTTTCAGCCGGTCGAAGAATTCGGCGACTTCTCCGAGCACCACCTCGCGGCCCTTGTCGCGGGTGAGGATGTGGAAGCCCTCGCTCACCGCGATGAAGCGCACCGCGGGGGCGTTGATGAGGCCCCTCGCCAGCTCCCTCGCGCCGCCCATCGACACCACGTGGTCCTTCTCGGCGGCGGCGATGAGGGAGGGGGCGTGCACCTGTCCCAGGGCGGCCCGCGCCTTGTCCTGCACCGCCCACAAGTCGTGGAGCCAGGCGGAGGGCACCTTGCGCAAGACCGGAGCCTCCGCGCGCACCGAGGCGTCCTCGATGTCGCTTCGCGTCTTCTCGAAGCGGGGCCAGAAAAACTCGAGCAGCGGCAATCCCCGCACCGCCTTGAGCAGCCGGACCGGGAGCCGGGCGAAGCGCATCGCCGGGGCGAGCAGCGCCAGAGCGTGCACTCGCTCCGGGTGCCGGGCGGCGAGCAAGAGGGCGAGCAGGGCCCCCATGGAGAGGCCGGCCACGAAGACTTGCCGGAAGTTGCGGAGCGAGAGCAGCGCGTCCTCGGCTGCCTGCTCCCAGTCGCGGTGGGTGACCTGCTCCAGGGCGGCGGAGGCGCCGTGGCCGGGCAGGCGGATGCCGCTCACGTAGTAGCCGCGGGCGGCCAAGGCCTCGCCCAAGGGGCGCATCTCCCAGGGGCTTCCGGTGAAGCCGTGCAGAAGCAGGCAGGCGTCGTCTCCCCCGCCCAGCTCGAACGGAGCCGTCATAGGGTCCGACCTCGGCTCGACCATCGGCAGGGAAGAAGCTAGCAACGCCCGCGGCCAAGCGATATGGACTCGTTTCATGGCGGAGACCAAGCCAGCAGAAATCCAGCTCCAGATTCAGCTCGACGACCAGCTTGCCAACGGGGCGTACATCAACATGGCGCTGGTCAACCACACCGAGACCGAGTTCACCCTGGACTTCATCTACGTCCAGCCGCAGCAGCCCAAGGCCACGGTGCGCTCGCGAATCATCACCAACCCCAAGCACATGAAGCGGCTGCTCTCGGCGATTCAGGACAACCTGGCCAAGTTCGAGGCGCGCTTCGGCACCATCGAAGTGAGCGACCCCGGAAACCCGATACACTGAGGCGCTGTGCGACAGGTGAATGCGGCGCCCCGCCGGCCGTAAGCTGTCGCCCGTGCGCTTCTTGCTGATTGCCATCGGCCTCGCCCTGGCCGCCTCCTCTGCGGAGGCGGGCTGCAAGCGGGACGGCATCCTCGCTTTCCCCGCGCCCGGGGCGGTGGTGCCCACCAACGTTCGCTTCATCCTGGAGGGAGTGGGCGCCGAGCAGGCGCGAGTCTCCAACCTGGTCGGCCAGGAGCTCATCTTGCGCGCCCAGGACGATTCGGTCTCGGTGAAGGTGCTCCAGGGGTGGAAGAGCACCGCCCACCGGGTGGCGGTGATGCTCAAGCCCAACCAGAGGCTCCAGCCGAACCGCAGCTACACCTTGATGGCGGACGCCCACCTCCCGAGCTACGTCATCCTCAACCAGGGCGCGGGTGAGACTTTCACCTGGCGCGCCGGCGACTCCGCCGACGAGGCGCCGCCCAAGTACCTGCTCAAGCCCGCGGTGGTGGAGGGAATCCACCGCGGCGAGGGCGACTCCCTCACCCGCTTCCTCAAGGTGACTACCACCCTCACCGAGGAGAGCCCCTCCTACCTGGTGGTGTCCCTCCGGCGCGCCCGGGGGAGCAACCTGACTCAGACATACTTCCTCCCGCTCGATGGCGCAGAGGCGATGATGGGCCACGACGAGTGCTCGGGAAGTTTCACCTTCGACGACGGACGCGCTTACAAGGCCACCATCGAGGCGTACGACGCCACCGGGAACATGGCCCCCAGGCTGCCCCAGGTCGAGTTCCAGGCCCCGACCCGGGTGGAGCGGTAGGGCACCCGAGCTCGCGCAATACTCTCGCCGCGGACGCTGTGCCACCTGCCAGCCGAAGTGCGCCGGCCGGAGACTCCGACGCCTACGCCGATTCGATGTCGGTCAGAGCGAAGTCCGAGCCCTTGTACAGCAGCGGCAGCGCCGCGTGGCGGGCGGTAGCGTAGGCGATGCAGTCGCCCAGGTTCAGCGCCGCGGCGTGCCGCCCCTTGCCGAAACGGCGGAACGCGTCCCGCGCCCAGCCCAGATGGACCATTTCGAACGGAACCACCTCTGGTTCGAGGCGTGCCACCAGGCGGTGCTCACTCATTGCCCCACAGCTCATCGGCGATCTGCTTGAGCGGTCGCTCGTCGGGCACCCGTGCTTCGCGAGCCTCGCGGATGAGGTCAGAGAGGTCAGAGAGAGCACCCACTGCGCGCTTGCGGACTTGGGCGCGAGCTTTCTCGTGCCGTTCGAGGCGCTCGCGGAAGGCGACCGTCGCGGCCTCCGTCAGGCTCTCGCCGGTCTGCTCAGCAAGCCGCTTGAGGAGCGCCTCGGCCTCCGGGCTCTTGAGGTTCACCGCCATGGTGGAATGGTAGCCAGCAAGGTGGAATGATTCAATGGGCGCGGTCAGGCGGCGGCCTCGGTGCTGGCTTTGAGGGCGGAATTCGTTCGACGGACTGGGCGGCGAAGGCGCCATGACCGCCGTTCAGCTCGGCCGCGGGCGCTCCGCCACGTACCAGCCGAAGAGGCCGGCCAACTCCCGCGAGGCGAGGAGGCGGAACCCTCGGCGCTCCAGCTCGGCCCGGAATTCGGCGTGGTCGAAGCGGTCCTCGCGCGGGTGCTCGAACAGCCGCCGCATCAGCGGAGCGGCGAGGAAGGCCCGCAGCACCTCCTCCGCGTAGAGCTTCCCGCCGGGCTTGAGCACCCGGAAGATTTCGCCCATCGCCTCCCGCCAGGCCGGGATGTGGTGGATGATGCCGAAGTCGAACACCGCATCGTAGGTGGCGTCGGCGGCGTCGATGCGCGCGGCGTCCCCCACGAAGACCCGGGCCCGGTCTCCGAAGCGCGCCAGCCGCCTCCGCGCCAGCTCCACCATCGAGGGGTCGAGGTCGAAGGCGTCCACCTTCTCCGCGCCGAACTGCTCGAGGATGACCTGGGCGCCCACTCCCCGGCCGCATCCCACCTCCAGCGCGCGGCCGCCCGACATCCGACCGCCCATCTCCAACAGACGCTTGGCCTCCACGCTCCGCTGCACCGCTGCGCGGACCGGGTTGTTCATCAACGCTTTCTCGATTCGATTGAGGAGCATGGGTGGCGGCATAGCTCAGGCCGCGGGCGAATTCAGCTCCTCCGGCGAAGGGGAGTCGGCTTGCGGACAGGATGGGCGCCCGCCGCCGAAGCAGGTGTACTCTCCCGCCGCCGCAACTCCTAGGAGCGAGCAATGACGCTTCCAATCGCCTTGGCTCTCCTGGCCGCCGCGCCGGGCTCCTCCGAGCCGGTGGCCACCGCTCGGTCCGCGCCTGCCCGCCCGGCCCGGAACTACGTCAATTTCCGGCTGGGGCCCTCCAGCGCCTCGAGCCGCCCGGAGCTCTGCCTGGAGGTTTCCCCCATCGAGCTTGTCGGCGCCGAGGCCTGTGGCACCGGCTCGGGTTTCCTCCACCACGAGCCGGATCCGGAGATTGCCCACTTCCGCGCCAAGGTGACCCTGGCCTCCTGGAAGACGGAGATCGGCTGGGTCCAGCCCCGGGTGGGCTTCGGGTTCGCCGAGCTGCAGATCGGCGAGGACGCTCCCGGCTTCTTCTTCGGCAGCGCCGGGCCCACCGGAGTGGAGACCGCCGGCCCCGAGCTGGGGGCCTCCATCCGCACGCTCCTCCCGGTGTGGGGCGGCTTCGAGCTGTTGGGTGAGCTGAACCTCGCCGCCGCCTACTTCCCCCACGCGCAAGAGCTGGTCCAGCCCCAGTCCACCCTGCAGCCGACGGTCAGCTTCACCCTGGGCTTCGGTTTCTAGCGCAACGAGAGCTGCCCCTGGCGCGAGAGGTCGATGGACTGCGCCAATAGCCGCGCCGCCTCCTGAGGGGCGTGGAAGCCCATCGAGTTCTCCGCCTCCACGAAGTCGAGCAGGAACTGGGCCTGGCGCTGCTTCTGTTGGGCGGCCTGGAGCGCGCCCTCCGGCTTTCCTGTCTGCTTGGCGGCCTGGAGGTCGCCAATCAGCGCCACCAGCGCGTCCATGGCCCGGTTTCGCATCTCGAAGGTGCGCTGCTGGATCGTCTCCGCCCGCCCTTTCAGCTCCGCTTCGGAGAAATGGTGGCAAGTCTGGCAGGCCCGGTTCAGGTTGAGCAGCGGGCTCCGCACGTGGTGGTCGCTTATCTTCAGCGCTCCCTCGCGCTTGTAGGGCATGTGGCAGTCGGCGCAGGCCACTCCGGAGCGGGAGTGGACCCCCTGGTTCCACAGCTCGAACTCCGGGTGCTGGGCCTTGAGCGCGGGCGCGCCGCTCTGCTCGTGAGTCCAGTCCTTGAAGCCCTGCTCGTCGTAGTAGGCGAGGATTTCGTCCGCCCGGAGCCCCTTCGCCCACGGGTAGACCAGCCGCTTCTCCGGGCCCTTGAAGTAGTACTCCACGTGGCACTGGCCGCAGACGAAGGAGCGCATCTCCTGGCGGGTGGCGCTCCGGTTGACGTCGTAGTCTTTGAGGCCCTGGCCGGAATTGAGCGCCCGCATCCCCTCGATGAAGGCGGGCCGGGTCACCCGAAGCTCCATGGTGTCCGGGTGGTGGCAGTCGATGCAGGAGATGGGGTGGGTGACCCGCTTGCGCGCCTCCGCGTAGGGGAGCGCGTTCATCTTTTCGAAGCCCAGGAATAGGTCTCCCTCGCCGAGCTGCTTGTAGGTGACGTAGGTGGAGGCGTGGCAGTTGAGGCAGGTGCCCGGCTGCTTGGCGGCGATCTGCCGCTCGGTGTAGGTCTGGTCGAGGAGCATGTAGGCGTGGCCCCGCTCCTCCCGGAAGTCGCGGGCGAAGGGGTAGCCGGCCCAGATTGTCTTGAGGCGCGGGTCCTCCTCGAGGCGCGACTGGGCGACGATGGAGCGCGGGTCGGCGGCGGTGGGCTGCCTTTGCACCGCCTCGCTCCCGCCGAAGCGGGTGCGCACCATGTCCACCGTGCGGCGGTAGCCGTCGTACTGGAGCGGGAAGTTCTTCCCCCAGGTCTCCGGGTCCACCGTCTCGTCGGTGAGGGTGGTCACCCGGAAGAATGGGCTCTTCGCTTCCTGCTTCCGCTCGAGGATGTTGACCAGCAGCGCCGCGGTGCCGGCCGCCGCCAGCGCCGCCACCAGCCCCACCACCACCGCGAAGGCCACTCGGCTCCGTTTTCCCGGCCCGGACTGGGGATTGACTTCGCTCATCTTCTTCCTCCCCTCAGGGGTGCCCCACTTCCCGGTGGCAGCGCACGCAGCTCACGCTTCCCGGCTCTCCGCCGATCGCCACCACGATGGCCCGGTGGCAGCTCCGGCAGGCTCCTTCGGTCATCTCGCGGTTGTGCTCCTTGATGCGGATCGGCTCGGCGAAGTCTCCGGTGGTGAAGGCCACCGAGTGATGGAACCCATTTCGCGCCTTGGTCCAGTACTTGGCCCAGAAGCCGTGGGGGGTGTGGCAGTCGTTGCAGACCGCCGCGGTCCGGTGGCTGGAGGCGCGCCAGCCGTTCAGCTGCTCGCGCATGATGTGGCAGTTGGCGCAGGCCTCGGGGTCGTCGGTGAGGTAGGAGGCGCCCCGCGCGTAGACGAAGGTGTACCCAGCCACCCCCGCGGCCAGCCCGACCAGCACGCTCAGGCCAAGCCCGCTCGCCCAAGCAAGGGAGAACCGCCGCCGCAGCGCCATGGCTGGGAGTCTCCGCAGAGAATCAACGGGCTACAAGAATCCCGGGGGGCAGATGTTTGCTGGAGGTGGGCTTTCGCTGACGTGCTGCGCTCGCTCTCGGATGAGCTGCTGTACCGGCTCGGCTCGCGCCCCTCCATCTCCGCGCCACTGCCCCTCACCGGAGGCTGTAACTTTTTCAGTTCCGGCCCGGAACTGGCCTCGGCCGGCGGCGCTGCTTTCGCACCGCGGCGGCGCCGCGAGCAGACGTCGAGGGCGATGCGCATGCACTCCATCATCACCGTCTCGAAGTTTCCGTCCGGCACGAGGTGGCTCAACGCGGACTTCACCTCCTCCAGCCTCTGCTTGAATTCGGGGCCGACGCTCATCCGCAGCGCATACCGCTCTGCGTTGAGTGGCTCGAGGGTGGGCGGCCTGGGCGGGGGCACGACGAGGG
>JACPVI010000067.1 GCA_016191815.1 Myxococcales bacterium | reverse complement strand
GTCCTATCGGCGCTCGGTATCACCCAGCTTGAACCTCCGACACCACCCACGGAGGACGCTACGGCCGCGTAGTTACAAACCGCCCGTGGCTCCTCAGCAATTCCGCGAGCTTGGCGGCCAAAACGTTAAACATGGGCTAGGTGCCGGCCGACGCGGTGCGGCAGCCGCGGACGGATTGGGCGCGCGCCTGCGGCGAGGATCGGCTAGAGAGCGCCGGCGTCGACTTGGTCGGTCTGGGCAGGCGAGCGCGGGAGCGGCGGGCGGGACGCGAGGACGTTAGCCTGGTCCACGGCTCCGCGAGCGGGAGGCGTTATTCATGGCTGGCAACATGCGGATGGAGCTGTCGGTCGATTTCCACTTCAGCGCCGCGCACCGGCTGCCGTTCTACCCCGGCCCGTGTTTTCGGATGCACGGGCACAACTACAAGCTCGCGGTGGTGGTGGCCGGCGAGCCCAGCCCGAAGGACGGAATGATCCGCGACTTCGAGGAGATCAAGGCCAAGGTCGGCGAGGCGGTCCTCCTGCACTGCGATCACCAAAACCTCAACGATTTGATGGAGAACCCCACCGCGGAGAATCTGATCGTCTGGATGTGGGAGCGCCTCTCCCCGCTGCTCCCCGGGCTCAAGGAGCTTCGCCTTTGGGAAACGCCCGAGTACTGCGTCAGCTATCGCGCCGGCTGAACCGCGCCCAGGCGCCGCTGCCCGACCGAGCGGCCATGCGGCGCGCCATCGCCGCGTTTCTCGAGGCGGCCGGGCTCTCCGCCGAGGAGCGCCTGGGCGACACCCCTCGCCGAGTGGCCGAAGCCTGGGCCGACCAGTTCATCGACGGCTACCGGAAGTCCGCCGGGGAGGCCCTGGGAGAGCTGTACCCGGCACCCCCAGGCTCACGCGGCGAGATGGTGGTGGTGACCGGGCTGCGCTTCCACTCCACCTGCCCGCATCATTTGCTTCCCTATCAAGGCCGGGCACACCTCGCCTACATCCCGGGCCGGAGCGTGGTGGGCTTCGGGCGGCTTCCCCTGCTGGTCGACGCCTTCGCCCACCGGCTCATCCTCCAGGAAGAGCTGGCCCGCGAGGTCGCAGCCTCCCTCGCGCGGGTGCTTGGAAGTCCGGGAGCGGCCTGCGTCATCGAGGCGGAGCAGGCTTGCCTGCGCCTGCGCGGCGCCTGCCAGGACGCCAAGACCCACGCCGAGGCGTACGAGGGGCGGCTGCGCACGGACCGGGCCCTCCGCCGGGAGCTTTGGGCGAGGATTGGGGTGCGCCGGTGACCTCGCTCGCGGGGAAAGTGGCGCTCGTCACGGGTGCATCCCGGGGCATCGGCCGAGCGGTTGCCCTCGCCCTCGGAGAGGCGGGAGCCGACCTCGTCGTCACCTCTACCCGGGAGGGCGGCACGGGCGAAATCCGCCGCCAGCTCGGCCGGACGGGCCGAAGGGCAGTCGAGGTGCCCTTTCGCGCCGAGCAGCCGGGGGACGCCGAGCGGCTTGCGGACGCGGCGCTCGCCGCCTTCTCCGGGGTGGACCTGCTCGTGAACAACGCCGGAGTCGTCCACCGCGCCCTGCTGGCGAAGACTTCGGGCGAGGACTTCGAGCGCGTCCTCGCCGTCAACCTCACCGCCCCATTCCTCCTCATCCGGCGCCTCGTCCCGCCGATGGTGGAAAGGGGATGGGGACGGGTGGTGAACATCTCCTCGATCAGCGGCACCGTGGGAACGGCGTCGCTCGCGGCGTATTGCGCCTCCAAGTGGGGGCTCAACGGGTTGACCAAGGCCCTCGCCGAGGAGCTTGCGGGCACCGGGGTTTTGGTGGCGGCGGTGCTCCCCGGGAGCGTCGACACCGACATGCTCGAGGGCTCTGGCTTCGAGCCGCGCGTCACGCCGCAGGAGGTCGCCGCGGTGGTGCGCTACCTCTGCGCCGGGGCGCCCCTCACCATGAACGGCAGCCTCGTGGAGGTGTTCGGGTGACCGCCCGTGCCGATCCTTCCCAGGTGGCGGAGGTTCGCGCCGCGCTGGAGCGCGCTCTCGGCCCGGGGGCCGTGAAGGCGGACCCCGACCAGCTTCGCGCCTATGGCCGCGACGAGTCGGACACCGGGGAGTTTCCTGCCGATCTCGTGGTCCTTCCCTCCAGCGCGTCCGAGGTCCAAGCGGTCCTCCGAGCCTGTCAATCAGCCGCGGTGCCGGTGACTCCGGTCGGCGCCAGGACCGGGAAGAGCGGCGGCTCGCTGCCGCTCCACGGCGGAGTGTCCCTCTCCCTCGAGCGGATGAACCGCATCAAGCTGATCTCGCCGGAGGACCTGATCGCCGTGGTCGAGCCCGGAGTGATCACCGGCGAGCTGATGAAGGCGGTCGAGGCGCGCGGGCTCTTCTACCCGCCCGACCCCGCCTCGCTCGATAGCTGCACCATCGGCGGAAACGTGGCCGAGAACGCCGGAGGCCCCCGGGCCCTCAAGTACGGTGTCACTCGCGACTACGTCCTCGGCCTCGAATGGGTGCTGCCGGACGGCCGGCTCATCCGCGCCGGGCGGAGGACCATCAAGGGCGTCGCCGGCTACGACCTGGTCGGCCTCTTCGTCGGCTCCGAGGGCACCCTCGGCGTTTCCACCGAGGTGACGCTGCAGCTCATTCCGCTACCCCGACAGGTGATGACCGCCCTCATCACCTTCGCATCGGTGGTGGACGCCGCCCGCGCCGCCTCTGCGGTGCTCGCCGCGGGAGTGCTTCCAAGGACCCTGGAGCTGATGGACGACCTCTCGATCTCCGCGGTGGACGGCCGCGGCTTCTCCTTCCCTCCCAACGCCGGCGCCGCCCTGTTGGCCGAGGTCGACGGCATCGACGAGGCCTCGGTGCTCGGCGAGCTGGGCAGGGTGGGGGAGATCTGCGAGCGGAACGGTGCCAGCCAGAGCCTCGCCGCGCAGAACGAAGACCAGCGGCAGAAGCTCTGGAGCGCCCGGCGCTCGATCGCCATCGCACTCCGCGCGGTGAAGCCGTGCAAGATCTCCGAGGACATCGCCGTGCCTCGCTCGCGCATCGCCGAGGTGATCTCCCGCCTCAAGGCCATGGGGGAGGAGCTGGGCCTGGCGGTGGCCACCTACGGCCACGCGGGGGATGGAAATCTCCACGTCAACGTCCTCTACGAAGGCCCCTCCGAACGCCCGAAGGTCGACCGGGCAATCGTCCGGATGCTGGAGCTGGCGGTGGGAGTCGGTGGAACCATCACCGGCGAACACGGAGTCGGGTACGCCAAACGGGACTTCCTCCATCTCGAGCAGGCGCCCGAGCTGATCTCGCTCCAGCGGGAGCTCAAGCGCTTCTTCGACCCAGCGGGTCTGCTGAATCCCGGAAAGATGTTCCCCGAGATCTGAAAGATCGCCGGGCAGTCCGCTGTTCCAACCCTGCAGAACGAAAGCGCTGGTTGGGGAGGGCGAATGGCCGGGCGAACGGCCGGCAACCCGAGCAGTTCCCGGAGCTTCCCCGTCGCTCGGCCAGTCGCGAAACGCAGCGGCGCCTCGTGCGTCTAAGGCCAGGAAAGGAGGTCAGCTCAGATGGCAGTGACAAGAAGCGAGATGGAAGGGCTTTCGGGCTACCTCCGCCATCTGGGCGGCCGCCGGCAGCTCACCCGGGAGGAGGAGTACGAGCTTTCCCGCCGCGCGCGCTCCGGCGACGAGGAAGCGCGCCGCACCCTGGCGGAGTGCAACCTGGCCTTCGTGGTCGCGGTGGCGAAGAAGTACGCCAGCCGCGGGGCGCGGCTGGACGATCTCGTCCAGGAGGGCAACGTCGGGCTGATGAAGGCCATCGAGCACTTCGACCCGAAGAAGAATGTCCGGTTCGCGACATACGCCGTCTGGTGGATTCGCGCCTACATCACCCGCTACATGAAGGACAGCCGCAGCCAGGTGCGCGGCGGCGAAGGCGAGCGCGCCTCGATGACCGACTTCTCCCTGGACGTGCCGGTGGACGAGGAGGGCGACACCACCTACCTCGACCGGCTGGAGGACGGCGGGCCGGGCGCCGACGAGACCTTCATCTCCGCAGAGAAGAGCGAAGAGGTGCAGCAGGCGCTAAAGCGGGTGCGAAAGCGGATCGGCGACCTGGGTTGGGACATCCTCCAGGAGCGGCTCACTCAGGAGAAGCCGCGGACCCTGGAGGAGCTGGGCAAGCGGTGGGGAGTCTCCCGCGAGCGGGTGAGGCAGGTCGAGCTCAAGACCAAGAGCTTCCTTGCCCGCTACCTGGCGGCGTTCAACCAGGACGCGGAGCCGATGGCCGACGCGGCGGCCTGATCCGGCGGGGTCCGCTTCTTTTGGGCCGCGGCGCGTGCTAAGCCACGCGGCCCATGCGATTCGCCATCGCCCTCGGGGCCCTGCTCTCTCCACTCGCCGCGTTCGCCGAGGACGCGGCCGAGCTGGCCGCTCAGATCGACCAACTTCACCCCAGGCGGGACGACCCTGCGGCGGCCAAGGAGCTGGAGGAGGCTGTCTCCAAGGCGCTCAAGGCCTACCCCGACGACTACGGGATCCTCTGGCGCGCCGCCCGCGCCCGCTGGTGGGTGGCCGACGGCGCCGCCGAGCGGTTGAAGAAGCAGCTCGGCAAGGAGGCTTGGCTGCTCGGCGAGCGGGCGGTGAAGGCGAAGCCCGACGGCGCCGAGGGGCATTACTACGCCGCCATCGGCATCGGGGCCTACTCGCAGGCGGTGGGGATTCTCAAGGCCCTCTCCGAGGGGCTGGAGGGGAAGTTCCTCGAGCGGCTGGACAAGTCCATCCAGATGAACCCGGACCTGGACGCCGGCGGGCCCCTCGTCGTCAAGGGGCGCTATTTCTTCGAGCTGCCCTGGCCCAAGCGGGATCTGAAGAAGTCGCGAGAGACGCTGGAGATGGCCGTCCATCAACACCCGGAGGGGCTCCGCGCCTACCTTTTTCTCGCCGAGACGCTGCTCGCCGACGGCCAGGCGAAGAAGGCGAAGGAAGTCATCGCCGAGGCAACTGGAGACGTCGCCTATGACCCGCCCGAGGGCAGGCGGGTGCACGCGCTGGCCAAGAAGGTCGCTGCCCAGATCGAGGAGGAGCTGAAGTGAGAGCCGCCGCTGCCATCGAGAGCGCCCAAGGAGGCGCGAGGAACCTGGTCGAGCTTTTGCTGGAGCGCGCCGCCGAGCCGTCGCGGCTCGCCGCCTCGCACAAGAAGGACGGCCGCTGGGTCGACGTGACCTGGGGAGAGATCCTCGAACAGGTGAAGAAACTGTCCGCGGCGCTCTTGGCCCGGGGCGTCCAGCCCGCGGACCGGGTGGCGATCTTCGCCGCCACCGGCTTGCAGTGGGTGATCTGCGATCTCGCCATCACCGCCTCCCGGGCGATCACGGTGCCGATCTACTCCTCGAACACGCCGGACGAATGCCGGTACATCCTCAACAACTCCGAATCGGTGCTGCTCTTCGTCGACGACGACACTCCCGACGCGAAGCAGCCCGGGCGGCTCAGCCGAGTCCGCTCGCGCCTTTCGGAATGCCCCTCGGTGAAGCAGGTGGTGGTGTTCCAGCCCGGCGCCGGCGGAGACCGGGAGGTGCCACTCTCCGAGCTGACCACCCAGGGGGAATCCGCCGAGAAGGCCAACCCTGGCGCCTTCGCCGAGCGAGTCAAGGCGATCGGGCCGGACGATCCAGCCTGCTTCATCTACACCTCGGGCACCACCGGCGATCCCAAGGGAGTGATCCTCACCCATGGCAACTGGGCCTACGAGGCGTCGGCGGTGTCGAAGGTCGGACTGCTTCGCCCCGACGACACCACGCTCCTCTTCCTCCCGCTCGCGCACTCTTTCGCGCAGGCGATCAAGGCTTCCTGGCTGGGGCAGGGCGGCAAGCTCGCCTTCGCCGAGTCGGTGGACAAGCTGCTCGCCAACCTGGCGGAGGTGAAGCCCACCATCCTCCCCTCGGTGCCCCGGGTGTTCGAGAAGGTCTACAACAACGTGCTCTCGAACGCCCAGGCAGCCCCGGGGATGAAAGGCAAGCTGGCCCGCTGGGCCTTCAAGCTCTTCGACGAGTACGTCGACGCCAAGAACCAGGGCCGTGAGTACTCCTCGCTCGGCTGGAGCCTGGCGAAGAAGCTGGTCTTCACCAAGGTGCAGCACACCCTCTCGGAGAAGCTGGGCGGCAACATGCGCCTGTTCATCTCCGGCGGCGCGCCGCTCTCGCGGAAGATCGCCTACTTCTTCGACCTGCTGGGCTTCAAGGTGCTCGAGGGCTTCGGGCTCACCGAGACCAGCGCCGCCACCTGCATCAACCGGCCGGAGAAGATCAAGATCGGAACGGTGGGCCCGGCGGTGCCGGGGACCGAGATCAAGATCGCCTCCGACGGGGAGATCCTCATCCGAGGGCCCGGGGTGATGAAGGGCTACTTCAAGAACCCCTCGGCCACCGCCGAGGTGCTGGAGGCCGACGGCTGGTTCCACTCCGGCGACATCGGCGAGGTCGACGCCGACGGCTACGTGAAGATCACCGATCGCAAGAAGGACATCATCGTCACCGCAGGCGGGAAGAACGTCGCGCCGCAGAACCTGGAGAACCTGCTCAAGACCTTCCCGCTCATCAGCCAGTCGATGGTCTACGGGGACAAGCGGAAGTACCTCTCGGTGCTGATCTGCGTGAGCGAGGAGCACGCGCGCAAGTTCCTCGCCGAGAAGGGAGCGACCGTCTCCGGCTACGAGGAGATCGCCAAGCGGGCGGAGATCCGCGAGGCGGTGCAGCACGTCATCGACCGGGTGAACGCCGAGCAGCCGCCCTACCAGACCCTCAAGAAGTTCCAGCTGATGGATCACGACTTCACCCAGGAGACCGGCGAGCTGACCCCGACCCTCAAGGTGAAGCGGAAGGTCTGCACCCAGAAGTACAAGGCGCAGCTCGACGCGATGTACGAGGGCGAAGTCGTCGACTGACCCAAGCGACCAATCCCCTCTCCCGGCGGGGAGAGGGAAAGGGCGAGGGTCGCCTGGGCGAGCGGCCCGTCAGCCCTGCTCCGGGGAGCCCGCCGTCCCGGGACCCGACTCATCCAGCGGCGCGTAGGTCCGCACCTCCCCCGTCTTGCCCTTCACGGCCACCGGGGGCAGAGCGTCGTAGGCGAGCGAGCCGGCCCGAGCCCGCGTCTCCTCGGAGACCAGCACCGGCACGCCGTGGAGCTTGGTCAGCCCCTCGATCCGCGAGGCCAGGTTCACCGCGTCGCCCAGAATGGTGAACTCGCGACGCTGCGGGGTCCCCACGTCCCCCAGCACCACCATGCCGGTGTGGACGCCGATGCCCATTCGCAACGGCGGTGCACCGCGACGCGCCCGCTCCGAGTTCAGCGCGGCCAGGGCGCGCTGCATCTGCAAGGCACAACGCACCGCCCTCTCAGGATGGTCGGACTGGGGCTCGGGCGCACCGAAGTAGGCGAGGATTCCGTCTCCCAGGTACTTGTCGAGCGTGCCTCCGTGGGCGAACACCTGCTCGACCATCCGCCCGTGGTATTCCCGAAGAGTCTCGGAGACCGCGTCGGGCGGCAACGACTCGCTCATGGCGGTGAAGTCCCGCAGGTCGCTCACCAGAATGGTCACCTCACGCCGCTCCCGGAGGGCCTCGGTGCCTGGCTGCGCAAGGAGCCGCTCCGCAACCTGGGGCGAGAAGTAGCGGGCCAGCCGCTCCCGGTGCAGTTGCTCCCGCGCGGCCTCCTTCAACAGCCGAATCAGGCGACCCAGCGCGTAGCGTCCCACCAGGGCAGTGAAGACGACCGTCGCCGCTCCGCCGATCACCAGTTGCGCGCCCACCCTCGCGCGCACTCCCAGCGCCACGAGGAGCACTACCGCCACCGCCGCCGTGGCCGTGACCTTCCGGCCCGACAAGGTCAAGACGCTGGTCACGGTGAGGAAGGCGAAGAGGGCGGCGGCGACGCCGACTATCCCACCAGCCAACTGGTGCGCGGCGCCCTCGGCTTCGGCCATGCCCAAGCCCATCCACTGGAAGGCAAAGACGGCGGGCACGTCGAGGAGCGGAAGCGAGTAGGCGACGAAGTCGGAAGGCCCGCGGAGCCACCGCGCGGCCAGGACCATCGCCAGCGCCAGCGCGAGGTAGACGGCCCAAAGAACCACGAGCCGCAGCACGGCCGCGGACCAGGGAATCGCCCCCAGCGCCATGGCGCCCAGATTCAGCCCGAAGAAGGCAGTGACCACCGCGAGCCTGAGCAAGGCCCCGTGCCGGCCGTTTCGCTCCCGCTCCCGGTCGAGCCCCTGCTCGAACGGATCAACCGGCTCGCCAGGGGCGGCCCCCGCCCCTCCTTCATCCCGGAGAGCCATTCTGAGACGCCTCGAGCGCCTGGTTCGCCAGGCGCAGCGTCAGCCCTGCTTCTGGGCCACCTTCTGCGCGGCTGCGTCCTTCACCTCGGTGGAGGTCGAGCCGCCCAGCGCGCCCGCTCCCTTTCCGCCCGCCTTGTCCTCGGAGGGCTCCTCGGTCGAGAAGCCTTTCTTGAAGTTCCGGATCGCCTGCCCCAGCGATGAACCGAGCGCCGGGAGCCGGGTGGCACCGAACAGAAGCAGCAGGGCCGCGAGGATCAAGAGGATCTCGCTCATCTTGAGGCCCATCGGATTCTCCTTCGCGGTGCGACGACTGGCGGAAGCATAGCGGGGAGAGGAGGCCCCCGCCAGCGCAGGGAGCTGATGCCTCGCCGGTGCAGCCACTAGCCCGCCAAGGCCAGCGGGAAGAGGACTTGCACCTCGTTGCCCGCCTCGTCGCTCGCCAGCGAGACACGGCCTCCCTGAGCCTCGAGCTCCTCTCGGGCGAAGCAGAGCCTGAACGCCTGCCCGAGCCGATTCTCGTGCGCGGCGGCGGAGTCTCGGTCGAGCGCGTACGCCAGCTCCTCGGGCGAGCGGGGAGGTCCGTCATCCGCCACTGCCGCAAGAAGGTGGCCGGGGACCACGCGGGCGAGCACCTCCACCTTCCCCGCGGCGCCGGCGTTGGCCATCGACAGGTCGATCAGCTCTCGGAAGGCGTGGGCCGTCCGCTCGGCGTCCAAGGAGACCTGCGGGAGGCCCAAGGGGAGGTCCGTTTCGAGCTTCGGAGCGGGCTCGAGGGCACTCTGCAGAGCCTTCTGGACCACGGCCTCCAAGAGGGGGCCGAAGGCCGTGGGCTCGAGGTTGACGGGCATCTCGCCAAGCTCGTGTCTCAGGCTGTCGAATACGTCACGCGCCAGGGCGAGGGCGCGGTCGGCGTTGCGGACGATCGCCTCAGCGCCCTTGCGCCCGCGTTCGCCCTCCACCAGCCCTCGCGAGAGGAGCAGGCCGGCGAACGAGCGGACGTTCGCCATCGCGCCCCGGAGGTCGTGCGCCGCGATGGAGAGGAAGCGGGCGCCGATCTTCGGACGCTCTAGGGGCGCCGCCGAATGTTGCACCGCGACTTCCTGCAGCTCCACCCACAGCTCGCGATCGGGCAGCCGGCGCACCAGGAGGGAGAAAGCCCTCGGCCCGACTTGGACCTCCCCCGGCCGCCCCGGCAAAGGCTCGAACCGGGCGGCTTTTCCAAGCAGCAGGCGCCGGAAGGACGCGTTCGCGAGCAGCAGCCGGCCGTCTTTGCCCACGACCGCCGTGGGAGCTGGAAGCGCCTCCACCGAGCGCTCCCAACCCTCGCGGGCGACCGGCTCCACCCGAGGGTCGAAGTCGAACATGACGACGCCGCAATCTCGCCATCGACTGTCGCTTCGGCAACGGTGAGCCCGTCTTCCACCGAACCGGGCGAATTTCTGGCCCCCTCAGCGGGCAAGCGGGTTAGATCAAGCTCGGGCAAGACTCCCGCTCCCGTGACCGAACGCAACCGCCATCGGCCCGTGGTCCTCGTGGTCGACGACGATCAGGACATCTTGGAGGCCTTGGCCGAGATCCTCGAGGCCGAGGGCTTCGAGATCCGCCGGGCCCGAAACGGGCAGGAGGCGCTGGAACGGCTCTTCGCTCCGTGCCCGCAGCTCATCCTCTTGGACCTGATGATGCCGGTGATGGACGGCTGGGAGTTCGCCCTCAGGCTGCGGCAGCGGTTCGACGACTCCGCCATCCCGATCATCGTGCTCTCCGCCGACCGGAACGTCGGGGCCAAGGCGCGGGAGATCGGCGCGGTGGGGCACCTCGGCAAGCCCTTCGAGCTGAACGAGCTTCTGGACCTGGTGCGCTCCTCCATCCGGCCGGCGGCGGCGCACCCGGCTTGACGCCAAAGAGGCCCGCCGCTACGGTGCCGCCGCCGTTGACTCCACAATCAGTCCACCGATGAGGCGCACATGACCGCGAAGGACATCCTCGAGAGCGATCTCCCGTCCGTGTTGAAGACCAAGCCCGAGCTGGCGAAGGAGATCAGCGCGGTGATCCAGTTCGAGATCACCGGCCCCGACGGCGGGGTCTGGACGATGGATCTCACCAAGGCCGCCGACTGGGTCTCCGCCGGAGCCTCGGGGGCGCCGAAGATGACCATCACGGTCAGCGCCGAGGACTTCGTGAAGATCCGCCAGAAGCAGCTCAACGCCCAGATGGCGTTCATGCAGGGCAAGCTCAAGTTCAAGCCGATGGACATGGGCCTGGCGATGAAGCTGGGCAAGCTCTTGAGCTAGCGGACCGGCGGGGTCGAGGTGGCTCACGATTCGCTGCCCCTCGAGGGGCTGAAGGTTCTCGACCTGAGCCGCCTGCTTCCGGGGCCCTACGCCACGCTCGTCCTGGCGGACCTGGGGGCGGCGGTCGACAAGCTCGAGGACCCCAGCGGCGGGGACTACATCCGCCAGATGCCGCCGTTCGCGGGTGAACAGAGCGCGCTCTTCCTCGCGCTCAATCGCAACAAGCGGTCCCTCGCGCTGGATCTCAAGTCCCCCGAGGGCGCCTCGGCGCTCAAGCGGCTGGTGCGGGGCTACGACGTGCTGGTGGAGAGCTTCCGCCCGGGAGTGATGGGGCGGCTGGGGCTTTCCTACGAGGCGTTGGCGGAGCTGAACCCCCGCTTGGTCTACTGCGCCATTTCCGGGTATGGGCAGACCGGGCCGGACCGGCTCCGGGCGGGGCACGATCTCGACTACGTGGCGCGGGCGGGGGTTTTGGGCCTCGGCGGCGAGCGCGGCGGGCCGCCGGCGATGATCGGCGCGCAGATCGGCGACGTGGGCGGCGGGAGCCTCTTGGCGCTGGCGGGCATCCTCGCCGCGCTCTACGAGCGGCAGCGCACCGGCCGGGGGCGGTTCGTGGACATCTCGATGACCGAAGGGGCGATGGCTTTCGTGCACCTGCACCTCGCGGCGAGGCTCCTCGCGAAGGAGGGACCTTTGCTCGGCCGGGGCGAGGGCGCCCTCAACGGCGGGTACGCCTGCTACAACGTCTACCCCACTCAGGACGGCCGCTACCTCGCGGTGGGGGCGCTGGAGCCGAAGTTCTTCTCCGCCCTCTGCGAGCGGCTGGGCAGGCCGGAGCTTTTGGATGGGGCCTATGACACCGGCGATGTGGGCCGGAAGGTTCGCGAGGAGCTGGCGCACGTCTTTGGCGAGAAGCCGCTGGCGCACTGGAAGGAGTTGTTCGCCGGCGCCGATTTGTGCGTCGAGCCGGTGTGGGAGGGGGACGAGGTGTTTTCCGACCCCCAGCACGTCGCGCGCGGGATGTTCGTCCAAGCCGAGGGGAGGGCGACGCAGGTGCGTACGCCGTTGCACTTCGGACCGCTGCCGCTGCGGCCCGCGCCGGCGCTCGGCGAGCACACCCGGGCGATCCTCGCCGAGGCGGGGTTTGCCGAGGCGGAGATGGATCGGCTGGCGCCGTCCGGGAAATAATCGCCGCCATGCCTCGCGGCAGTGCACCGCTCTGGTTGTGGGGCCGCCGCTCTAGCCGGAGTGCGCGGGGTCCCGGACCCGAGAGGTCGGGCCAGCTCAGGCCGGCACCCAGCCGGCGCGCTTGGTCGGGCCACGGGGTGGCCCTCGCGGCGTTCGGTCTCTGTGCCATCGCGGCGGCGTGCGGCGCCGATCAACTGCAGGCCCCGCGCCCCGCCGAGGCTCCACAGGAGTGCCGCGACTTCGAGCAGCTCGTCCCCCGCTTCTATCGGGCGATCAGCACCGGGCAGACCGAAGGGCTGAGGAAGGTGGTCCGCGATCACCTGATGGTGGGAGATCGGCCCGGGGATCCTCCGCCGGTGAGTGGCGTCTTGCGTGCCTTCTTCGGCACGCTCAACGAGTTCGCCACCGAGCGGCCGGAGCGGGGGGCTCCCGCGGACCAGACCTGCGCGGTCTTGCCTCCGCCGCTCGGTGAGGCCAACCCGCTGTGCGAGGCCCGTCGGGCGATGGACCTGATGGTCCACCAGGGCAAGGGCCTGGAGGCGTTCAAGCTCACCGACCCGCTCGCCGCCGGGGCGCTCAACTATCTGGTGGGGCGCCCGCCCTCCAGCTCCACTCCGCACTACGAGGTGGCTGGGGTGATCGCCGGCATGTGCCGGCGGAGCGCGGTGTGCGAGATGACCGACGGCCTGGACCTGGTGATCGGGCTCACCTACTACCTCGAGTCGGCCGAGGGGAAGGCCGCGGTCGAGCGCATCGACGCCCTGGTGAAGAACCCCGAGCTGCAGCCCTTCTTGAGCGGCGACGGGTCCACCTACGGTGGAGAGAACGGGATCGTCGCCTTGGCCAAGGTGATCATCCAGACCACCATCGGGATGCAGGATCCCTCCGAGCTGGACCAGCTCCCGATCGACCAGCTCCCACCGGGCCTGCGCGCCGAGCTGAGGGCGATCCTCGCCGACGTGAAGAGCCTGCTCGATCCTCGGCGCCAGCCCAACGTGCTCCGCCCATTGCAAAGCGGCCTCAAGTGTCACCGGTCGCAGGATGCCGGGCTGGAGCTGGTGCGGATGATCTATCGGCTCGGGCTGGACGCGAAGCTCCCCGAGTTCGGCTTGACCAACCTCTCCCGGGTGGCCAGGGGGCTTCGCGAGACGGATCAGCGCGGGACGATTCTCTTCCTCGTGCGCAGGATCGCGATGGAGCTGAGGCAGGACGACCAGGCGGTGGAGTCCTTGACGAAGGTCTGCCGGACCCTCTTCTCCACCACGGTGGAGCCCGGGCAGACCCGGTCGAACGCCGAGCTGGCGCTCCCGGTGCTGGCCGACTTGTTCGGACAGGGAGTGGCGGGCGAGCTGCTCTGCGCGGCCGACACCTTGGTCTTCGGCTGCACTGGTGGCTACCAACCTGCCTGCATCGTGCGGTGACCATGGGCGACGAGCCGGTGACTGATCCGAACTCCCTGGTGTCCCTGGCCAAGGCGGTGGACAACGCCGAGGCCAGCGCGCTTCGGGCGTACCTCGAGGTGAACGGCGTCGACTGCATCGTGCAAGCCGAGCAGCACCGCTCGATGCTGGGCGTGATGGGGCCGTACATCGAGCTCCGGCTCCTGGTGCGGGCGGCGGATCTGGAGGCGGCGGAGAAGCTCCTCCGACAGTACCGGGAGAACGAGCGGCGGGACTCCCACGAGGAGGACCCCGAGCTGGACCGGCTCGCCCAGGAGGCGACCGCGGCGCTGCCCACCGGGGAAGACGACGATTTCTCCGTCCGGCCGCGCCCGGTGGAGTCGATGGGGCCAAAGAGGCCCAAGCGGGTGGGGGTGGCGGTGGTGCTGGCGGTCGTCCTCACCTTCGGGACGGGGCACCTCTACGCGGGCGCCTTCTGGCGCGGGGCGATCCTCGCGCTGGCCGAGATCGCCGGCTGGGCGATGCTCCTTAACGGTGCCGAGCTGGGTGCGCTCGCGGTCGGAGGCGCGGTGCTGCTCGATCTGATTGGCGCCCCCTTCGCGGTGCGCGCCTTCAACGAGCGGCTGCGAGAATGAAGGCCGCTCGCCTACTGGAGCCTGTACCCCAGGCGCAGCCCGAGCATCGCATCGTGGCGATCGGTGCCCAACAGCGGCGCGGTG
The DNA here is from genome assembly GCA_016191815.1 of Myxococcales bacterium. Taxonomy (GTDB): domain Bacteria; phylum Myxococcota; class Myxococcia; order Myxococcales; family Myxococcaceae; genus JACPVI01. Next base: position 6,486 of record JACPVI010000067.1, on the reverse strand, counting down.
GCGGCCAGCTCGCCCCCCAGCCCTCCAGCGATTCGAAAGCGGAGCGCCAGCGCGGGAGCGAAGTAGCTGGTGGGTCCGAATCGTCCGTTGAGGTCCAACACCACGCCCAGCCGGCTGCACGGCGAATACTGCGCGCCGGCGCCGAGCAGCATCCCCGCGCGCGGCAACGGCTGCGCAGCAGAGAGCCCGAACGAGGTGTCCGAGCCAAGGTGGCCGTGCAGCTCCAGCCGCTCGCCGAAACGGTAGCTCCCCACCCCCGACACCTCGAACCCCATCACCCGAATCCCGGTGTACAGGCCGGTGGGGAGCATCACCCGCCCGCTGGCGCCGAGGAGCAGCTCCCCCGACTGCCAGCCGAGGTAGGTGGCGCCGGCGGTGAGCTGGCCCAAAGAAGTGCTCGAGCCCTTCAAGGTGGCGTTCTGCACGTACTCGTAGCGCAGCGCCTCGAAGGTCCCGAACAGCTCGAGCTTCGGAGAGGCGGCGTAGCTGCCGAACACCGCCCCCGAGGCGCCGATGGCTCCGTAGAAGTCGGCGTTGTCGATCACCGCCCCTGCGCGGCCCATCAGGCCCACCTCGGTCCTCGGGCAGGCCCGGCGGCCGGTGGCCACGTCGGCTTCGAGCAGGCCGAGCGCCACGGGCCCCTCCGGGAGCCCAGCGGCGATCCATCTCCCGCAGCCGTTGGCCGAGTCAGATGCGGTTTCCACCTGCGCCCGCGCCGGAAGAGCGGCGAGGGCGCACAGCCAAAGCAGGCACCAGCGCGGGCTCATCGGGCACCTCCCGCGCCGGGGGCGTCGAACTTCCCGTTGCCGTCCATGTCGAGGATGAACGGGTTGGTGAATGCCATCGGGTAGCCCTCGGTGATCGCGGCGTAGTGGAACAGCGGGTTCGCCTCGTCGCGGGTGGGCGGCGCGTTCTTGAGCGGCCCGTAGGCGCCGAGGGCATGGTCTGCGCAATCGACGTCGCCGTCCTTGTCCTTGTCGCCGGTCTGCACGTCCTTGCAGTCGACCAAGCCGTCCCCGTTGTTGTCGGAGGTGTCCGGGATGCCGTCCGGCCCGCCGGCGATCAGCCCACCGTAGTCCTTGGCCAGGGGCAGCTTCGTCCCCGCCTCGATCACCAGCCACGCGTCCTTCGTCCCGCTCACCAGCGCCGACAGCTTCACCGTGCCGTTGACGCGCTCGAGGCCCTGGGTTCCGAACGGATCGGACGGGCTCTTCAGCGCCTGCCCGGCCATCGTCTCCACCACCTTCCCGTTCACCACGAAGCGCACCTCGTCCACCGGTACCCAGGGCGCGGCGGAGACCTTGATCGAGATCGCGGCGTCGGCCTTGGGCTTGAACGGGGCGAAGCCGAAGGAACGCTGTGCACCCGAGGCGTCCTCGATGGTGGACTCGATGATCGGGCCGTTGGTGCCCATGACCTGTCCGGCGATCACCGCCTGGTTGAAGCGGTCCACGTCGAAGGAGGGCCCGGCCCTGGTGTTGGCGTAGACCAGGTTGCGCGGCATCCCCACGGTGTTGTCGGTGAGCGAGTGCGAGTCGGAGTTGGCGGTGCCGGTCTTGAGCTGGCCCTGGTTCAAGGTGAAGAACCAGAACGCGCGGTAGGGGAGGAGCGCGTCGTTCTGGGAGCCGTTCATCACCTCCTGGGCGTGGTGGGCGTCATTGCGGGAGCCGCCCTTCGGCGCGCGCACGTACATCCCGGCGGCGGTGCCGTTGTCGGACTGCGGCAGGTCCTCCAGGGTGTTGAGCCCCAGCGCCCTGGGGAAGCCGAGATCGCGCCCGAACTCCGGGTCGGCCCAGGGGTGGTTCAGCTCGATGAGCGGGGTGGCGGTGAAGAGGTCCTTCGAGAGGTCGAACAGCTCGCCCGGCTCCACCAGCTCGTCGAAGGGGCCCCCGTTCCTCGGCGCGCTCGGGTCGTACTTGAGCGGCCAGAGGTTGTAGTGGCCGATCACCAGCGGAAAGGCGTAGTTGGGGATGTACATGAACGGGATGTGCCCGGTGGTCTCCACGCCGATCACCGTGGTCATCGAGTCCTGCAGCCCGAGCTGGCGGACCAGTTGGCCGAAGTCGTAGACCACGTCGTGATCCGTCGCGACGATCACCTCCAGCTCGCTGGCGGAGAAGGAGAGCACCCGATCGTAGTCGGGGATCTGGCTGTCGAAGCTCGCCCCTCCGTGGACGTGCATGTCGGCGCTCACCGTGCCCTGGGGCTGCAGGGGCAGCTTCCTCAGAGCGAAGGACATGGCCCGGTTGGTGGGCGTCAAGGCCTCCGTCTTCCGCTGGAGCGTCCAGAACGGGCCGCGGAAGGCGTAGAAGTGGAACCGGCCCACCGGGATCTCCACCGTCGACGGCAGGCCCTTGCGCACCAGCACGCGGTTGCACGCCGGCGAGCTGCCGGGCGGCGGACCGAGCCAAGGCGAGCAGGTGCCGAACTGCCCGTGGAAGGTCCCCGCGGTCGCCTGCCGCGTCTCCTCGTCGGCGGGGACCACGAAGACTTCGGCGTCCACGTCCTGGGAGGTCTGCTCGTCGATCACGCTGAAGGTGACGCGCGCGGTGGAGGGCAGCACGAACGCCCCGAGATCCTGGTCTTCGACCGCTTTGGGGATCTCCTTCTCCGCCGCCTTCTGGCCGAACGAATGCACCTCGACCACGTAGGCGTTCCCGGCCGGCACCCGCGCCCTGAACTTGCCGGCCGCGTCCGGCACCACCTGCGTCCAGGGGATCCGCAGCGCGGCGGAGTCCGGTAGCCTGCCCTCGCTGATGAGCACGCTCACCTCGCGCTCGGTCCCGAGCGACAGCGCGCCGGCCCGTTCGATCCTCCCGCTCAGGGTGACGTACTTCTCGCCCAAAGCCTGAGCGCGCACCTCGAGGGCGAGGTCCGTGGCGCCCGCCGCGTCGTCGTCGGCAGTGGCCACGATGTAGCGCTCGAAGATCTGATAGTCCCGCGGCTGGACCACCGTGCGCCCAAGGCCCACCGCGGAGACGGTCTCGCTGTGGAAGCCCTCGAGATAGGGGTCGGTGCAGCTCACCTCGGCATACGAGGCGTACGGCGCCGCGTGCGAGCTGGCCGCCATGTACGGGAAGCGGCGGAAGACCTCGTTGATGGTGAGCAAGTTGAAAGACTTGTGGGCGAAGCCGGAGCCCTCGCCCGGAGCAAACGGCAGCGGCTCGCGCTTGCTCCAGTAGTAGCCGTCGACGAGCGCCCAGAGCTGCGGGTCGGTGCCGGCGTTCAGCGCCTCGGTGCGCACTCGCACCCCGACGTCGCACGGCCGCAGCTCGTAGAGCGTGTACACCAGGCGGTCCGGCTGCCCGTCCAGCGTGCCGGAGAGCTGAACCCCGACCCGCTCCGGCCGCTCGTCGATCAGCTCCAGCGAGGTGTAGTTAGCCGCGTCCCTCGGGAGGATGCCCACCACCTGGAGGATCTGGTTGATCCCGTCGTTTCCCTTTCCCGGGTTGGCCAGGTCGAGGATCGAGCCGCCGTTGGGATCGATGTAGTTCTGGTTGCCGATGCCGGCGATCACCGCCTCCACCTGGCGGTTGGCGATCCGGACGTCGCCTTTCGCGCCCAGGGCGTTCGAGCCGCCCGGCCGCTCGGCCGCGGAGGCGAGGACGCGGACCTCCAGCGCGTCGGAGTCGCAGCTCATCTTGACCTTCCGGCAGGGAGGCGCGACCCGGCAGTTGGGCTCGCCGGCGAGGCAGCCCTCGCGGGTGCAGCCGGAAAGGAGCGACATCGACACGGCGGCCGCGGCGGCGACCGCGATTCGGAGCATCTTGGGAGGCATGGGGCCCCCTTTTACCCGGCCCCGAGGTCGCGGTCACCGCCGACGCGCGCGAAGGAGCTTCGTCCGGTCCGGCGCGCTAGAACTCGTAGCCCACCCCGACCCGGAAGAGATCCCGGCTCACCTCGGTCAAGCCCACCGAGCCGGCGACCTTCACCATCCACCCCTTGCCGAACTGCCGCATCAAGCTCAGCGAGGCGTAGTGCTCGCGGGTCCTCGGATCCGGGCCGAAGTCCGAGGTGTCGCCGAACCCCCCGTACAGTTCCAGGCCGATGCGGGTGCCGCCATGGCTCGAGTGCTCGCCATGCCCTGAGTCCTCCGCGTGGACCGCGTGCTCCGGGTGGGACCACCCACCCAGAGGCACGCTCGCGCCGATGGCATAGCCGAAGGCGGTGCCGCCGCCCATCAGGTCCGTCTCGTTGATCCAGTTGAAGGAGAGCCGGGCCGGCCCCAGTTCATCCGACAGCACCAACCGAGTTTCGAGCCGTTCCCGGCCTTTGCCAGTGCAGGGGCGAGGCCGGCCGACAGGGCAGGGAGGAGAGCCAGCAGCAGGGGACAACGCGATCGTGATTTCATGTCCGCACCTTTCAGCGGCCTTTGGGCCGCGAGAACCAATCGAGAACAGGGAGCGTGGGCGGCTGGATGCGCGCGGCGGGCTCCGGGTGCGAGACCTCAGGCCTCTGGCTCGGTCGGGCGTCGGCGCGCCCGGGTTCCTCATGCCTTCGAAGCCACCTCCTCTTCGAAGAGCAGGACCAAGAGCCTCTTGCAGCGGCGGCACTTGAGCTCGATGCCGCCTTGGACCCTTCGCGCGAGCAAGCTGCCGCAGGCGCACCTCAGCCCAGCGCCGCAACATGCGGGAGGCGCGCAGTGGTTGTGAGATTCATTCTCAGGTGCTCCCCGAAGGGCCTTGGCCTCTCTAGTCATCGCCATGGGGAAGGGTCTCCTGGCGACAGTCGCGGCAGATCCCCACCAGCTCGTGGAGGTGGCCGATCAGCTCGAAGCCGTGCCGTGCCGCCACCTCTCGCTGGAGGATCTCGAACGCCTCGAAGCTGAACTCCACGACCTCGTGGCAGTGGGCGCATACCAGGTGATCGTGATGTGAGCGGCCCACCGCCGTCTCGTACTGCCCCTTCCTCCTCGAAGCGACCGCCGGCTCGAGGATGCCCGCCTCCACCAGCAGCGGGAGCGTGCGGTACACGGTGGCGCGCGAGGCCCGCCCTCCGCGGGCGCGGACGGCTCGGACCAGCGCGTCGACCTCGAAATGGCCACGAAGCCCGGCCGCCGCGCGCGCGATCTCCTCGCGGCCGCGGGAGCTGCGCAGTGAGCGCCGCCGTTCGGCCTCCCGGAGCCGGCTCACCGCTTGCGCGGTGGCACCGCCGCTCCTTGCGCCAATAATGCGACTCAATCTCATGAGGTGATGCTACCCGGCCGGAGGGGCGAGGTCAACGGGCCGGTGGCATGCCGTTCCCCAGCTTCGGCTGGCGCGCGTGAGGCAAGCGGAGCCGCGGGGCGAGGGCCGAGGAGCGAGCCGCAGGGCGCGGGCGGTCGCAGCGCGCGGGCGGGGCGAGGAACGAGGCGCAGGGCGCGGGCGGTCGCACCGCGCGGGCGAGGCGCGGGGCGAGGACCGAGGCGCACACCGCGGGCGGAGCCCCCGGATGGTGGGCGGAGCCGCGGAGCGAGGACTGCGAGGCAGCGCTCGGGCGAGGCGCGGGGCGAGGACCGAGCAGCAGGCTGGGGGCGGTCGCAGCGTGAGGGCGAGTCGCGGGCGCGGGCCAGCAGCGGGGCGCGGGCGGTCGCAGCGTGCGGGCGAGGCGCGGGGCGAGGACCGAGGCGCACACCGCGGGCGGAGCCCCCGGATGGTGGGCGGAGCCGCGGAGCGAGGACTGCGAGGCAGCGCTCGGGCGAGGCGCGGGGCGAGGACCGAGCCGCGGGGAGCGGACGGTCGCAGCGCGCGGGCGAGGCGCGGAGCGAGGACCGAGCAGCAGGCTGGGGGCGGTCGCAGCGCGCGGGCGAGGCGGGGCTAGGGCCGAGCAGCAGGGCGCGGGCGGTCGCAGCGTGAGGGCGAGTTGCGGGCGAGGGCCGAGCAGCGGGGCGCGGGCGGTCGCAGCGTGAGGGCGAGCCGCGACATGGGGGGCGCCCCTGGCGAAGGCTCTGACTGAGATTCTGCCGTCTTCGGACCGCTTGCTTGCCGCCCTCATCGAGACCGCTCCGTCGCCAGGCCACCTCGACTGCTGTAACCCGGCCCGGACTGTCCTTTTCGCTTGACACATTTTCGGAGCGGCGTTGCTCCACGACGCCCACTCTCGCGACAGATGCCTCCTGAATTGCGCAGCAGCCTCCCCACGGCGCGCAAACGCCCGAGGTCGCCCCGGCGCGGCTCTCGGGGTGACTTCGCCGCCCAGCCGCCAACGGCGGGCGCCGGAAAAGCGCGTGGTACCAGGAGGCTCATGACGACCGACCTCTGCCTACAGAAGCTGGACGACGAAGAGCTCCTCCACGCCACCCGCACCCTCGTCCGGCGCTCCCTCGCCACCACCGCGGACCTTTTGCTCCACATAGGCGAAGTCGACGCCAGGAAGCTGTACCTGGGCCGCGCCTTCTCTTCGATGTTCGCCTTCTGCGTCGCCGAGCTCGGCTTCTCCGAGGACGTCGCCTACACCCACATCCAGGTGGCCCGGCTCGCCCGCCGCTTCCCCGCCGTCCTCGACGCC
>JACPVI010000065.1 GCA_016191815.1 Myxococcales bacterium | reverse complement strand
TCGATGGCTGCCTCGACGGTCGTGGCCCCAACAGCGGTCGCGTCCTTCCAGTTGCCGGAGCCCGCGTAGGAGATCGCCGAGGCGGCGTGGGCGCCACTCGCGGCATTCTCGTGGTCGTTGAGGTGGCCGAGCAGCTCGTCGAGCTGGGACCTCACGGTCCCGGCGGTCAGCGGGTTCGGCGAGCCTGCGGTGGCTGCGGCGCCGACCTTGGGCGCGCCGGAGGTGGCCGCGAGGTCGGAGACAACCTCATCGATCGCGGCCTCGACCGAGGTCGCCGCGACATTCGTGGCGTCCGCCCAGTTCGGCGAGCCGGCGTAGCTGATGGCGCTCGCCGCGTGAGCCCCGGTCGCGGCGTTCTCGTGGTCGTTGATGTGCGCGAGCAGGGCGTCGATCTGCGACCTCACGCTCCCGGCGGTGAGAGCGTTCGGCGAGCCCGCCGTAGCAGCGGCACCGACCTTCGGTGCGCCAGTGGCCGCCGCGAGGTCCGAGACCACCTTGTCGAGCTGCGCCTCGACGGTGGTCGCCGGGTTGGTGGTGCCGTCGGCCCAGCTGCCCCCACCCGCGTAGGAGGTGGCCGATGCCGCGTGGGCACCGCTGGCGTTGTTGATGTGGCTGTTGATGAACCCGAGGAGCGCGTCGAGCTGGCTCCGCACGCTGCCGGCCGTGAGGGCGTTGGGCGAGCCAGCCGTCGCCGCGGCCCCGACCTTGGGCGCCCCGCTCGCAGCCGCCAGGTCGGCCACAACCTTGTCGAGCTGCGCCTCGACCGTCGCGGCGGGGTTCGTCCCGCCGTCGGCCCAGGCCCCGCCGCCGGCGTAGTCGACGGCGGCCGCGGGGTGGCGGTCCGCGGTGCCGTTCGCGTGCGCGTTGTAGAAGGTGAGCAGGTCCGCGACGGCCTCGAGCGTCCGCCCCCGGCGGATGGAGCGCGGGCTCCCGGACGAGACGAACGCGTCCTGCCGGCGCGCGGTCGAGATGTTGCTGTTCAGGACCTGCGTCTGCCCGAAGGTCCGCGTGATGTCCGCGAGCAGGATGGCGTCCGAGCGCAGCGGCGGCGGGATGGCCGAGCCGGCCGCGGCCTCCGCGCCCTGGGCCACGATGAACTTGAACGACTCGTCCCTGCGGAAAAAGACGGTGAGCGAGTTGCCGTCGACGCGCGGGTCGGAGAGGGCCCGGTCGAACTTGGCGAAGACGGAGACGATCTTCTCCTTGCCCGCGGCGGACACGCCTGTCGTCACCCCGTTGTCGTCCTGGGCAACGTTCACGTTCTGCAGCGCCGAGAAGAAGACGCGCTGGCCGAGCTGGTCGAGGATGGACCCGGGACCCGAGACATCGACCGTGAGGTCCGGCACCGGCGCGTGCTGCGAGGCGACCGCGTTGGCCAGGACCCCGACGAACCCGAGGTCCGCAGAGAGGTCGTGGTCGGCCCGCTCGAGCTCGGCGAACCCGTCGTCGAGCTCGGCCTCCGAGACCCTCTGGCGGAAAAAATAGTCCCTGCGGTTTGCCATCTACAGTCCTCTCAATGCAGCACCCACGTCTCGCCCAGCTCCGACAGCCCGAGCTCGAGGTGGTCGATGACCTCGGGGATGACCGGCTCGACGAGCCGCGCGAAGTGGGTGTGGGCCGGTTTCATGTACTCGACGATGGTCCGCAACCGGCGCCGCTCCTCGACCGACAGCGCGCGCGGCACGACCACCTCGAAGGCGTAGGCCGAGAAGGCTCCCGAGGGCCCGAGCACCCAGTCCTCGCCGAGGAGCGACTCACCCAGAATGAGGCCCTCGCCGGTGTAGGAGATGATGTCGACCTCGATCCCGAGGAAGAACCGGATCGCGTTCTGGATGCCGACGGCGGTGCCCTTCTCGCGATAGATGGCGACCAGCACGTTGAGCAGCCGGCGCTTGTCCACGACCGACAGGTCGAAGGGAAAAGGGTTGCCGAGGTCCTGGAGCATGAGGTCCAGGAAGCGTTCGGCCGCGACGTCCGCGTCGAGGATGTCCGTGAATCGGTCGACGTCATGCAGCAAGAGGTCGGTGGGCTCCTGCAGGCACAGGAGGAACCGCCGCAGGTCGCCGGTCTCATCCTCGCGGCGGTTGAGCACGGGCAGGAGCTGGTAGATGTCGAACCTCCGGCGCAGCGGCACCGGCGGAACGAAGCCCGTGAACTCCGCGGCGTCGTTCGGCGCGGCGACCACGTTGCCGAACAGGTCCGCGACGCCGTCCACCTCGATGCGGTAGGAGGCGCCAGGCGTGAGTTCGAGGTCGGTGAGAACCTCCACGGCCGCGTCGGTCACGGCCTCGACCGCGACCGGCGCCACGTCGACCGCCGGCGCCGACAGCCTCGTGAAGTGGTAGCGCGCCGGGTTCAGGGCGTCGTCGGCCGCCGCGTCCTCCTGCTTCACCGGCTCATCGAAGCTCACGCGGACGCGGTCGAGCGCCCGCGCCTGCGCCGCCACGACGCGGGGGGCGGTGAGGTCCTCGCAGCGGAAGGACCAGGTCGTATCGAGCGAGAAGGCGCCGCCCACCGTGCGCGTCACCACGCGGACCGCAACCTCCTGGAGGCTCGCGAAGGGCGAGACCGGGTCGATGACGACGCGCAGCGTGTCGGCCTGCGGGTTTGTCGCGCTCGAGCCCGGGCCGTCGAAGCCCGCCTGGAAGGCCCCGCCCGAGAAGGCCAGGACGCCGGCGACGAAGACCTGCGTCGCCGCGGTGTCGATGCCGTCCGGGCCGACGTCCGTGATGTCGAGCGCGATGGACGTTCCGATGGGGACCTGCGTCTCGGCCGGCTCGGGGTCGCGGTTGACGATGACCGGCCGCGCCGGCGTCGGGTCCAGGAGGACCACATCGACATAGACCCCCGGCAGCTCGAGCTCGAACGCCATGGTCACACCGCCACCAGCTCGAGCCGGAACGCCAGCTCGTGATTACCAGTGAGCTTCGAGACGTTGGCCGCCAGGTCCACGCGGTCGCGGATGCGCCCGGGGGGAAGGAACGTGCTCACGCGCTCGGCGCCGTCGATGCGCAACGACGTCCTCCAGGCGAGCCCCGCGGGTAGGCTCACCGGTGGACGCATGCGCGCGCGTAGGCGCACGAGCTTCGAGTCCCCGAGGTCGGCCGTCTGCCGGACCTCGACGAAATCGCCGACATCGAGCTTCTGGCGCAGGCCCGGGAGGTCGCGGCCGAGGACGAACGCGAACTCGCCCTGCGGGGGCGCGAAGCCCGCGGGGGCGATCCGCCCCTGCGTCGTCCCCAGCTCGCGATCCCATGCCGTGAGCGACATCAGAGTTGCCTCAGCGCTTCAACGTGGTCGACGAAGCCGCGTCGCGTGACGTCCTTGGTGAAGAAGCCGAAGCCGGCCCGGCCCGAGGTGAAGGGCTGCGAGCCCGAGTTGATGCCGAGCGCGTCGTCGATGAACTCGCTCATGCCCGGCACCGCCTGCCACGAGGGCGCGCCGCCGAGCGGGTTCGCCACGAGGTCGTTCTGGAAGACCTGGAGCAGCACATCGCCGTTGAGGTTCACGACCATGTCGAGGCGGATGTGGAGCCAGGTGCCGGGCATGAACGTCCCCGTGCTCCGGCGCAGCACGCCCTGCGTGCCCGGCGGGATGTCGGGCAGGCCCCCGGAGAGCGCGCCCTTGCGCAGGACGATGTGGTGCGGGTCGCCGTCGCCGAGTCCCAGGAGGTAGCCGAGGTCGTTCACCGACGGGCCCTGCAGGCCCACGAAGAGGAACGGCGCGAAGTTGAGCGGGCCGCCGGAGACGCCGCGCTGGACGGCGCCGCGCACGCTTCCGCCCTTGGCCATCGGCGCGAAGCTCGTCTGGTTGGTAAAGAGCGCCACCACACCCTGGGCTGTGGACAGACTGTTGAAGCCGAAGATGAAGCTGCCGCCGCCCGAGGGACGCGCGATGCCGGTCGTCACGCCCCGGTCGACCGCTGCCGCGTCGAGCCCGTCGTTGAGAAATGTCCAGTCCGTCTCGGCCAAGGTCGCCTCCTCACACCGTCGTCATCACCACGGTGGGCCACAATTCTTCGAAGTCCTCGACCGCCTCCGCGGTGCCCGCCGCGTCGTAGCTGGCCGAGCTGAGGTCGCCGGTCGCGAACGCGAACAGGAACGACTGGTTGCTGCGCCAGCCCGACTCGAACGCCTCGATCGGCGCCGCGGAGAGGTCCGCCGGCGCGAACGCCAGGAGAAAGGACTCGTTGCCGTCCCAGAAGCCGTCGAAGTCCTCGACGAGCTTCACCGCGGCGCCCGGGTCGTAGTCGGCCGCATCCACGCTCGCGAGCTCGCGCAGGAAGGTCTCGTTCTGGTTCCACCCCTCTTCGAAGTCCTCCACGGACTCCGGGGTGTCGTCGTAGAGCCCGGGCTCCACCGACGTCGGCGCGAAGGCAAAGAGGAAGTCGTCGTTGCCGCTCCAGGCGCGCTCGAAGTCCTCCTGCGGTCGTTCCGGAGAGCCGTAGCCAGCGAGCTCCTCGGCCGACGACTGGAACGCGAGCGTCCAGTTTGCCGCGAGGCCCGGCGCGGCGCCGGCCAGCTCGAACCCCAGGTTCTGGAAGGTGGGCGCCGGCATCAGGTCCTCACAGCGGGAGCCCCGTCTCGCCGTTCAGGAGCGTCACCTGCCCGAGCGTCGGGAACTCGCGGGTGCCGATGGGGAGGTCCTCGCGCGCGCCGTTCAGGAGGAAGTCGTCCGGGCCGTCGCCGATCTTCCGGACGCCTGCGACGTCGCGCACCGCGTTGAAGACGTCGGAGAGCGCCACCTCGCCGGCCGGGTCGCCCACCGAGTCCTTCACGTTGAACCCGAAGTCCACGTTCAGGTTGGGCGTGCCGTCCAGCAGCGAGACCGCGAAGAAGTCGGCGAGCGCCTTCAAGATGGCGGCGCGCACCGTCGCCACGTTGGCGCCCTGGCGCAGGAACACCGTCGCCTGCACGTCGACCGGCAGGTAGACCGGGTCCTGTACCGAGACCTGGAACGTGAGCGTGCTCGGGAAGACGACCGTGACCTGGTCCTGGACCGCGTCCTTCAGCGCCTGCGAGGGCAGGCCGCCGCCGCGCGGGACGACGAAGAGGATGCCGGTGTTCTCGGCGATGCCGGCATCCTCGTTCGAGGTCAGCATCAGCGCGCGCGCCATCTCGGGCAGGCGCCGCGCGTTGATCTCGAAGTCCTCGCGCGAGACGGTCCGGTTGAGGACGCGGATGGACTCGGGCGCCAGGACGCGGATCTGCGCGAGGGTCTGCCGGTCGGTGCCGCCGGAGGCGGGCTCGGCGTTGGTGACCGAGACCGTGACCGGGTTCCCGTTCGCGTCGGTGAACGAGCCGTCGGCCTTGGAGAGGGCGCCGGCCTCGACGTTCCCCTTGGCGCCGCCCCCGGTCTTGTAGCGGACCGTGATGGTGCCAGAGGGGATGGCACCGTTGACGCCGTTGCCGAAGCGGACGGTGGCTCGGTCGTTCTGGTCGATGACGACCACGAAGTGCCGGTCCGTGGCCATCGAACCGAGGAGGTTCTGGACCTCCGTGTAGTCGCCGTTGCCGGCCGTCACTTCGGCCGAGCCGTCCAGGTAGGGCGTCGCCGGCAGGGCGACCTCCTGGTTGGGCAGCCCCGTCGAGGCGAACAGCTCCTCCTGCGGCTCCGAGTGCTCGACCGTGCCAGTCGCCTCCGGCGGTCTGGCGCCGGCGGCGACGACCACATCGGCGAGGAGCTGGAAGACGAGCGGCTCGGTGACCGACGCGGTCCGCACCCGCGTGCCCTTCCGGAGGGTGACGGCCGCGGCGGGCGAGGCAGCGAGCCGGAGGCGGACGTCCGCGGTGGCCGCCCGGGCGCCGGCCGGGCGAAAGCCCAGGAGCTTGGTCAGGGCGATGAGGTTCTTGCGCTGGGTGGCCGTCGCGATGCGGCTCTCACGGGCCTGGTTGTCCTGGTAGAAGGCCAGGACGTCGCCGACGAAGGCGTAGAGCTCGAGCAGGAGGTTGCCGAAGTTGGCGACGTTGAAGTCCGTCCACTCGGGGAAGACGGAGCGCACGAGGCTCTGCAGGCGCAGCCGTAGGCTGTCGAAGTCGCGGTCGGTGAAATCAGAAGCCTGTGCCAGGAGCGCCATCGGTCGTGCCTTCCAGGGCCCCGAGCCGGCCACCGGGTCGGCCGAGGGTCTTCCCAAAGAGTATAGGGAACTTCCATATCAGAGGCAAGAAGGTCAGTGCCGTGCCCGCACCAGGTGACCTGGGCGGTCGCTACGACCCCTTCCGGAATCGCCCGTCCCGAGGGGGCTCGAACTCCTCGTCCTCGACCTCAGCGATCTCCTCGCCGGTCAGCAGGTGTGCTGGTGGGGAGAAGAAGCGCTGGGCGATGAACGTCGGGACGACCGCCGAGCCGATGACGGCAGCAATGAGAACGGTGAACTGGCCACGGTTGATGATGCCGGCGTTCAGCCCGTAGAGCGTTGAAATGGTGCCGAAGGTCAGGCCCGTGCTCATGAGCAGCGTCGTGAACGCGGCGTGTGGCCGCACGTAGCGGAGCGCGAAGGGAAGCACGCCGATGAACTTTGCGGCCACCTTCACGAACAGGAATGCGCCAAGGAGCCCGGCGCTGGCCGCCAGGTCACCCAGGCTGACGTTGAGCCCGCCCTTGAGGAAGAAGAGCGGCGTGAGGAAGGCAAAGGCGACGACCCGGAACCGACGTTGCTCCTCTCGATGACGTTTGAAGACGTTCGCGACTCCCAGCCCGAGGAGGAACGCCGGCAGCACGGCGTGAGACCGCGCCAGGTCGGCAACCCACATCAGGACGAACAGGGCGAAGAAGGCCCCCTTGATCTCAGGCTCGATGACACGCGAGCCATATCGGGCGAAGAACGGCCGCTGGAGAGCGACCATCGTGCCGATCACCAGGACCGAGACACCCAGGAACGCCCAAAGGTAGGGAGTCGGCTCGATGAACAGCACCGACAGCGCGAGAGCTGTGCCGAGGTCGGTCACGAAAGTGGCCGCCATGAGGATCTTCCCCAGCTCGGTCGACGCGAGGCCAGTCTCCACGAGGACCGCGTAGACGACGGCAAGGGAGGTGGTGGACAGGGCCACCCCGGCCAGCTCGGCTTGGCGCAGGTCCCATCCCGCGGCGTAGTAGGCGAAGAGCCCGACTGCGACGAACGGCAGCAGAAACGAGCCGCCTCCGATGAGGAGCGCGGGCTTCCACTGCCTCCGGAGCAGGGCCGGGTCCACCTCCGCGCCGGCGAGGAACGTCAGCACGATCCCGGCGAAGCTGCCCAGGAAATCGATCCATGGCGTCGTGTGGACCCCGAGGAAGTTCCCGGCCACCACGCCGAGGGAGATCTCCAGGATGGCGACCGAGACCCCGAGCTCGACCGACACTACGGAGGCGATGAGGATGAGCCCGGTCAGGATCGCAGCGATGGCCAGGTCGTTCATCGCCCGCCTCCCGCGGTGGAGGCGTGGATTGCGTCAAGGACAAAACGAGCGAGCGTGGAGTCCATGAGACCTCGGCCCGGCTACCTCCGTCGGGTCGGCTCTCCATGGACGGCGACGACGCCTACGGGAGAGACAGCCCGTAGGAGTCATTGGCTTCGCCCGGGAGCGAGGCGGTTATCGGCGGACTCCACCGCCTTCAATGTTGTGCCTGTTCCTGCCTTGAAGCGTGGGTACTACACGAGCACGGTCTGTTCAAGCCCCGCCAGGAGCACGTTGTTGCCGGGCACCTGGCGGTCGATGAGGTCGTACCTCACCCGGATGGACAGCACGTTCTCGCCGTTCTGCCGCTCGCGCGAGACCTGGACGGACGTGACCCGCACCCGCGGTTCCCACCTCTTGAGGGCGTCAACGACGTGGACGCGAGCCAGCTCCTGCAAGACCGCATCGTTCTTCTGGTGCTTGAGCAGGTGTAGGAGTGACCCGAAGCTCGTGTTCCACGGGACCTCCCCTTGCGTGAAGTCGCTGGCGGCCATCGTGCCGAGCACCTGGCCGACCGAGCTCCGAACCAACGCCTCTCCACCGGCGGCGGCCCAGTCAGACTTGGCATCCCTGCGGAAGGGTCTGAGAAGCCCGTTCCCGAGTAGCTCGTTCGCCATGGTCACACCGGGATGGCCGCGCGGGCCGTCTTGAGCTGCTCGACGATGGCGTCCAGGGGCGCGAGGGCCGCCTGGGCGTCGGTGCCGAGGTTGGAGAGGTCGGGGAGCTTGGGCAGGCCCACGATCTCCATGAAGAGGTTGATGACGCCGATGAGCCGGTTCACCGGTGCCGCGCCCTCGCCGAGGTTCTTCATCTGCGCCTCGATGTTCGCGTTGGCGCAGTCGACCACGGTCTGGAGCTGGACGTTGCCGAGCTCGGCCGCGCGCGTCGCGGCCTGGGCGATCTTCACCTGGGCGTCGATGATGGCCTTGAGCTGCCCGCGCAGCCCCTCGAGGAAGCTGAGCAGGACGTCGATGAGCCCGACGATCATCAGCGGGACGGACAGCTGCGGGATGAGCTTCAGGAGCTTGCCGGCCTTCTCGGCGAGGTCGGGGATGCACTTGGCGAGCTTGGAGGGGTCCGGCGGCGGGCCGAGGCTGTCGGGGATGGCCTTCACGCAGGCGAAGAGCGCCAGCACGACGTCGAGGATGTTGAACATCGGAACGAGCGGCGCGAGGGCGGCGTTGGCCTGCGCCATGAGCTGCTTCGACAGCTCCATCGGGTCGGGCACGCTCGTGGTCGGGAGCTGCACGCACATCTCGGCGCCGCCCGGGAACGTGACGCACAGGTCCTGCTTGCCCACCTTGATTTCGACGCAGACGCTGGCGAGGTCGGGGAGCGGCATGGGTCACCTCAGATTGGTTTGGGGCCGGGGAGGACAACGCGGCCGTTCAGCTGGATGGTCGCGCCCTCGATGCTGACGATGCCGTCGGCCTTGAGCAGCAGCGCCGAGGTCGCTTTCACGGTGATTCCCATCGCGACGCCGTCGAACTCGACCTGGTCGCCGCTCCGCTTGTCCTTGATGACGAGGGCCTCCTTGCCCTCGCGGTCGTCGAACACCAGCAGGAACCGCCCGGTCTCGAACGCGCGGACCTGGGGCGCCTCCTCCTTCGAGAGGCCGCGGACGGGCTCGGGCACCTCGGCCTGGCCGTCCGGTTTTCCCCAGTGGCCGCAGAGGTAGTACGGGTGGTCGACGTCGCCCTGGTGGAAGAGGACGCCGACCTCCGCGCCCTTCTCGGGGACGGAGAAGAGTCCGCGCCGGTCGCTCCCGCCTCCCACGGTCCCGAGCGGGAAGGCCCAGTTGCTCGCCGGCTCGACGAGCCCCGGGATGCGCACGCGCACGCGGCCCAGGCTCTCGGGGTCCTCGCGGTCGGCGACCTCGCCGATGTAGAGCCCGGGGTAGCGGACCTCGCCGTCGTCCATGCTCATGATCTGCCTCTTGCGTCGCGGTACTCGATCCTCGTCCGGCCGGTCTCGGGATCGACGACCTCGACGGGCCGCAGCGCGTTCGGGTCGGCGTCCGCCGCGCTGCCGCGGTTGGGCCTGCCGCCGGACGGCGCCGCGCCGAGCTCGCTGGTGCCGTCGCACAGGCACTTGAGCTCGACCAGGTAGCCCGAGCCGTCGATCTTGTGCTTGGCCTCCTTCACGTAGTACTTGCCCGACAGCCGCTGGCTGATGCCCTGGAACTCCACGACGGTCTTCGCGAGCAGGTTCGGGTCGCCGAGGACCGTGGCGGTGAGCTCGACCGTGGTGTGCTGGGCGCGGCGGTAGCGGGCGTTGGCCTCCCGGCGCGCGGTGCCGGCGGACGCCTCGGGGCTCGGTCGGACCTCCTCGGAGACGTTCCGCCGCTCGAGCCGCGTCGAGCCGGTCTCCGGGTCGACAATCTCGATGACCGGCGCGAGCGTGTCGCGCGTCGTCGTCGCGTTCGAGCCGCGCTCGTCGATGTCGCGCCGCGTGAGCGGGTCGCGGCCCCGCACGCGCACGGCGCCGGGCTTCGCCGTCACGTCGTTCTCGATGTTGATGGCGAGCACCTCGCCGACCTCCGGCGGCGTGTACCAGCGGAGCACCCGGACCGGCCGCTGCCCGAGCCGCCGCTGGTGGAAGTGCAGCCCGTCGAAGTCGACGTAGAACTCGAAGCCCTCGCGGTCGGCGAGGCGCCGCAGGAACTGGGCGTCGGTCATCCGCGCCTGCGTGATGACCGGCAGCACCTCCTCGGTGTCCTCGATGTCCTGGAGCGAGCCGCCGTAGCCGTTCTCCTGCGCAATCTCGCGCACCACGTCGGAGCGCCGCTTGTTCTCGAAGGTGCGGCAGCGCGCGAGCTTGTTCATCAGGACCGACTTCGCGTGCCCCTCGACGTTGAGCGTCTGGAAGCCGGTCACCTTCTGGATGACCACCTCCCGCGCCGGCGCCATGTCTCCCGGGTAGCCCCAGGAGACCTCGAGGAGGTTCCCCTTCTTCCAGACCGGGTCGTCGAAGTTCTTGAGGTCCCAGTTGTCGACCGTGAGGACGAGCTTGTCGGCCTTCCTCTCCGAGTCCTCGAAGGCGAAGGACAGCACCCGCTCGGAGAGGTCGACGCGTTCGGCGCCCGCCCCTTCCTGGGCCACCTTCACGTA
>JACPVI010000019.1 GCA_016191815.1 Myxococcales bacterium | reverse complement strand
TGGCTCAACGCGGACTTCACCTCCTCCAGCCTCTGCTTGAATTCGGGGCCGACGCTCATCCGCAGCGCATACCGCTCTGCGTTGAGTGGCTCGAGGGTGGGCGGCCTGGGCGGGGGCACGACGAGGGAGGTGGCCGTCCCCAGCTCGCCGGTGGCAGCGGGAGAGGAGGAGAGTGGGGGGGGCGATGACATCCGGGGCCTGCGCGTGGAGGGGCGCCGGGAGAAACAGGGCCGAGGGGACTTCGAGGGGACGCACGGAGACTCTGCGGATGCTGTCGGCGACGTCGTCTTTGGGCCGAAGCGTCGCGGCGAGGAGCTTCACCCCGCCCTCTGCCACAGGAGCCCGCCGCGCAAGCGCATCGATGCCACCCGTTCGCCTCGCGCGGCGCGGCACCGCCCCGAGCCGGGTGGCGCGCTTGAATGCGGCGCAGTCAAACGGACCGGGCGGCGCGTGCGGGCGGTGCAGCGGACGCCAGCGCGTCGACTCGACTCGGACCCCTTGACGCTTGGCGCAGGCCAGGCACGCTTGGGCAGTCGCCGCCGCAGCGAGGGGCCTTGAAGAGCGTTATCCGCTACCACCCAGAGCAGGTCGTCGCACGGGGAGGAGCGCTCTGGGTGGGCGGCGAGGAGATCGCCGACGCTCTTGAGGCGCGCATCGAGCAGCACGGGCCTACCATGGCCACGCGCCTGAAAGTCCTCGTGGCGGGCGCGGCCGGTCTTCCGATCGCCATCGCGGTCAACGCCGCCACCGAGCGGGACTTCTCCTGGCTCGTGCTCTTCCCGATGGTTGCGCTCGCCACGAGCGTCTTCTCACTCGTCTTTGCCGGCGACCGCTTTCGGCTGGTGGTGGCGCGCGCGGGCGGAGGGCCGCTGGTCATCGAGTCCGCCGAGCCGAGGCCCTTGGAGGCGTTGCTGGCAGAGCTTTCGGTGGCGCGGGCGAGGACGGCGGCGGCGCCCGTGATTCGCCACCGGCTCGTCTTCCTGGACATCGTCCGCTCGCTGGCCATCGTGCTGATGATCTTCGCGCACTTCAGCGACCAACTCCTCGACCCGGCGCTGCGGCAGTCGGGGTTTGGAGCCATCTACCGCGCGACCCGGGGCATCACCGCTCCGATCTTCTTCGTGGTTTCGGGTTGGAGCTTCGCGGTGGCGGTGCTCCCCGGCTTCATGCAGGCGGGGATTGCCGGCTTGAACGTGGGCCGCCGGCTGCGGCGAGGAGCAGTCTTGCTCTTCTGGGGCTACGCCTTGACGCTGCCCTGGTGGGCGGAAGGGTTTCCTCTCGGTGCCCCGGCGCAGGTGTGGCTGCCGTTCTGGACCGCGGGCGTGCTCGAGTCGATCGGGGCCACGCTGCTGCTCACCACGCTGTGGGCCTGCGCTTGCCGGAGACCAGGCGCTTTCCTCGCGGGCGCCGGCGCGCTGGCCGCGCTGGCGCTCGCATCGGCCCCGTGGATCAGCGAGCAGGTCGCCCACTGGCCGGCGCCGCTGCGCGGCTTCTTCGACAGCCGCGGTGTTCCCGGAGGTTTCCCGCTCGCGCCGTGGGGCGGCTATTTCCTGCTCGGCCTCGCGCTGGGCGGGGGGCTGCTCCGCCTGGACGTGCGGCCGGTTGGGAGGGTGCTGGCCTTGCTCGCGCTGGCTCTGGCGTTCGGCGGCGCCCATCTGGTGGTGCCGCCCCCATACGACCTGACGCTAAGGCGCCTCGCCTTGACCAGCGCCGTGATGGGAGTGGCGGCCACCGCCGGCCTCTTCGCCGATTCGGTCCCGGCGGTGGTGCGGCTCGCGAGTCGGTACGCGTTGACCTTCTACGTGTCGCACATGGTGCTGTTGTGGGGCGCGCCATACTTCACCGGGCTCGCTCATCGATTGCAGGCGCAGCTCGGGTGGGCCGAATGCGCCGGGTTCACCGCGGCAGAGCTGCTCGCCACCGGCCTCGCGGTCAGCCTCTACGAGCGCATGCGCACGGCGTGGGTGTCGTGGTGGCGCCTCGGCCGCGCCGCAGAACGGCGGACGAGCAGCTGAGGGGAGCCGCCTGGAGCACCGGAGGGGTGCTGGTCGGCCCGTCGAGGAGCGCGCCGACGAGGCCCTGGGCTGCGCAGGTCTCCCGGACCTGCGACTGGCCCCCTCGAAGAGGGAGAGGGAAGTCAGCGGAGGGCGGCGTCGAAGCGCCCGCCCAGCGTCCAGCCGCCCTGGAAAGTGGCCGAGAATTCGCCCTTCACCGGCTGGCCGACCGAGGGCCCCACCTGGTCGAAGCGGACAAAGCCGCTCTCGGTGGGAGGGAACGGGGGCTCCTCGCGCAGCCGGCCGTCGGGCTCGCGGACGGCGTAGAAGTGCTCGAGGCGAGCCTGGCTCATCGAAATCTCTCCTCCCGCCTCCACCTTCGCGCGCGGCGCCGAGATGCGCACCGGCTCGTTGCCGCCCCGCCCCGAGCCGGAGAGGTAGCGCACCACCAGCTCGTCCATCACCCACTCCGCCCACACCTCGTCGAAGCCCAGGGTGAACAGCTCCTGGGCGCTCCCCTGCAGCCGGTTGGCCGGCGGACCGCAGGCCGCCAGCGCCATGAGGCCGAGAAGCAGGGCCGCGCTCTGCGGTCTCCGCGAGTGGACAGGCATCGAAGCAGCCGAGAGCCTACCCGGCCCGGCAGCGCGTTGCGCCACTTGGCCACCCGCGCGGCTCCGACGGCCATCCCGCCCAGGGTCGCCGTGGATTCGCCGGGCCTCGACGCTTTCAGGGGGCGAATTCGTTCGGTCTCAAGAAAAGCTTTTGGGCCTGCGGGTTGCGCTGGCCTCCTTCCCCGAGGATGACGTGGCGGACCGCCCGGAGCTGCCGGTTGGGGAGAAGCCCCGCGCTCGCGGCGGTGGCCTGCGAGGCGGCGATCGGCCGCTCGATGGCGATCAGCTCCAGCACGTTGAGCCCGGCCGGCGTCTTGCGGCCCAAGCCGTCTTTGCCGGGCCGGGTCAGCCCGAGGAGGACATTCTCCACCCCGAACTCGTAGCAGCGGATTCCATCGGCCGCGCGCACCGGGCTCAGCGCAGGCGCGGTGCGGTGGGCCGCCCGCTCACGCAGCGAAGGCTCCTCCGCGAAGGTGGGCGAGAGGTTCTGACGCACCTCCTCGATCGCAGGCACCTTGTCCCCGTCCCGGTCGGACTGGGCATCGTCCTCCAAAGGCTCGAGGCCGAAGCACAGCTCGACTCCGTCCGGCACCCCGTCCCGATCGGTGTCCGGGCTCTTCGGGTCGGTGCCGAGCCGGCTCTCCTCGAAGGAGGTGAGGCCGTCTGCGTCCGGGTCGAGATCTCCATCCGTCCCCCGGTCCCCGCGGTCAGCGGCGAGCGGATCGTACTGCGGCCGGAGCAACTGCTCGAAGAGGTCCGAGAGCTTGTCGCCGTCGCTGTCGGGGCTGGTGGGGTCGAGGCCCAGGGCCTCCTCCTCGGTATCCACCAGCCCATCGCCGTCGCTGTCCAGCTCCGGAGCGCTCGAGGAGCCCGAACCGGGCATCCGCAGGTTGCGGTTCAGCGCGAAGTAGCCGGCCAGCTCGTACTCCACCAGCTGGCTCGGGTTGGAGAGCGCCTTGTCGAACGAGCCGTCCAGCCCCTGGGGAGTGGCGAGCTGGGTGTAGACGCCTCCGCCGGCGCGGGCCATCTCCGGCAAGAG
This sequence comes from Myxococcales bacterium, assembly GCA_016191815.1. Taxonomy (GTDB): domain Bacteria; phylum Myxococcota; class Myxococcia; order Myxococcales; family Myxococcaceae; genus JACPVI01. The sequence continues at coordinate 64,718 of JACPVI010000019.1, read as the reverse complement.
CCCCACGAACTCCGGCGGGAGCACCATCGAGAGGGCGATGGAGGTGATGTCCACCCGCGCCCCGTACCGCTGGTGGAGGTTGGCCACCGCGGCCACGATCGCCCTCCGGGTCTCCCAGGGGTCGTTGGTGGCCGACTGGGGAATGCCGTCGGTGACGAACTCCACGAGGTAGCGGTTGGTGAGGCTCTGGGCCGGATTCTTCCCCAGGTCGGCCACCAGGTAGTCGGTGGCGGCGCGGAGGGCCAGCTCGTAGTCGGTGCCGTCGAGGTACTTGTCGGGGTTTTGCGTCGGGTCGGCCCGCATCCGCTTGAAGATCTCCGCCAGGACGGCGGGGTCGTTGGTGAAGTAGGGCGGATCGGTGCCGGCGGGCGCGTAGTCCACGTTCTCTCGCACCGTGCGCCGCGAGCCCCAGCGGACGATGGCGAAGGCGATGTTCGGCTGACCGGCGTATCGGGAGGTGAGGTACTGAAGCGCGTCGACCAAGAGGTCGTTCGGGTCGTTGAAGCGCATGCTGTTGGAGGAATCGGTGAGGAAGAGCACCCGCACGTTCCGCACCGTGTCCACCGGCGGCCCGGTGCACAGCTCTCCTTCGAGGGCGATGCGGTCGTCCCCCGTCTTCACCGACACCAGCCCGGCGTCGCTGCAGCCTTGCGCGAGCAGCCAGGCGAGGCAGGCCGCGCGCCGCACCATCAGCCCTCCCAGTGGACCGTGAGGTCTTTCAGCGCCGGGCTGGCGCTCGTCCCCACCGAGGTGAAGCGCGCTTCCAGCTCGAGGAAGCGGCTCTGCCCCCCGCAGCTCACCGCCCCGGGGGCGAGCATCTCCGGGCCGAAGGGCACCGTCTCCAGCGCCAGCCGGTCTTGGGCGCACCTCACCCTCACCGAGAAGGTGGTGTTGGGCGGGACGTCGGCCGCCCAGCCGATGGTGGTGAAGCGGGCCCGCTCGTGCCCGGCGTCCACCACCGACCGCCAGGTGGCCACCAGCTGCTTTCGCAAGGTGATGGTCCGCAGGGCCAAGCCCAGCATGTCGCTGTAGCTGTAGGGCCCGTTGCCCACGCCGGTGACCGCGGTGGTGCTCTTGATGCCGTTCACCTTGGTGACCGAGTCCGCCCCGCGGTTCACCGCCCAGACGTGGCCGTAGGCGTCCACCGCCACCCCGATGGGCTGGCTGCCCACTCCCACGGTGGAGATGAGGGCGCCGGTGGCGCCGTTCACCTTGGTGATGGTGTTGGTTCCGCTGGAGGCGACCCAGACGTTCCCGTCGAGGTCCACCGCCACCCCGCGGGAGAATTTCCCTCCCACCAGGTAGGCGCCGATCAGCTCGCCGGTCTTCCCGTTCACCTTCACCACGTCGTCGCACTCGAAGCCGCCCACCCAGGCGTCGCCGAGCTGGTCGATGGCGATGCCGTACAGCCCGTTGCAACCATTCCGGAGGTAGGGCCCGTAGATGGCCACCACTTGCCCGGTGCGGGTGTCGATCTTGGTGAGCTGATCCGGCTGGGCGGTGGGTACCTTGTTGTTGACTATCCAGAGCATCCCGTCCTGGTCCACCACCGCGCCGTAGGGGAAGTCGGGCACCGCGATCGCCGGGCTTTGGCAGCCGTTGCCGCGGTAGCACTGGCCGGTGTCGCCGTCGACTTCCCACACCGTGTCGTCCACCGAGGCGCCGATCCACACGTGGTTGTTGGCGTCGATGGCGAGCGCGCGGGGCGCGTTGCCCACCTTGAGGCTGAGCAGCACCTTCCCGGTCTTGAAGGAGACCTTCATCACCTTGTCGTCGACTTCCTGGATGGTCTTGCCCTGCCTGCCGTTGATGTACGAGCTGAAGCCGCGGCAGCCGACCCAGACGTCCCAGTTGAAGTCCACGGTGGTGCGCGAGGGGTTGTAGCAGGGCTCGCCGGTCACCGGATCCGCCAAGGGGTAGGTGCCCACCACCTCGCTCTTGATGGTGTCGATGAGGGTGATGGAGTTCTCGGTGGAATTGGGAATCCACATGTACGGCGTGGCGAAGGCCGTCTGGCCGATGCTCATCTGGAGCTGGCCGGCGGTATCGTCGCTCACTCCGTTGAGCACGCCTTTGCGGAAATCCTCGGTGGCGGTGAAGGTCTGCGAATAGGCGCGGAGCGTCGCATCCGACGTCGGCAGCCCGTCGTCGGGCATCAGGTCTCCGGCCAGCCCAAGGCATCCCGCAAGTCCAAGCACCGCCAGCACGGAAGCCGCCGCCAGGACCGCGCGGAAATACTCATTGCGCCTTTGCATGTCTCCACTCCTCCGAGTCCCCCGAAGGTCGCCCCTCGTCCAGGGCAAGGGCCGCACCAGCTCGGAGGCCAGAGGGTCCGCCCGGTTGGAAGAGCGGGGCCGACCTCGTTTCGGTCAGCGCGACAAGGATGCACCTGCGCTCCAAGCGCGCAGGCCGTCCTGAACCTTGACACTCCCCGGATCAGCCGCGTACGCCGCCACGGCCTGGGAGGGCGTCGCCGAGGCGGCTTCGCAAGTCCGCGAAGAGACGTGTTGGCACGGTTGGCCCGACATGTGACCCTTGAAAGCCGCCCGCGGATGGCGCATTCCGGTGGTTTTTCCGGGAGGACGCCATGGAACGAGCGGACCCAGCGGGCTTGACCTCGTGGACCAGCGAGGACGCAGCCACGCGGCGAGTGCCGGCAGCGCCCGAGGCGGAGAAGGGCGCCGCGCCTGCATTGAAGTGGGCGAAGCTGTCCATCTCGATGCACGTGGTGCTGCTGGCGGCGGCGGCGGCGGCGGGGCTGGTGACGAGCAACCTCATGGTGCAGCTCCGGGACGGGCAGCAGGCCCAGGCGGACTTCTCCCGCGCCCGGCTGGAGGCCCTGGCTTCTCAGACCAAGGCCCTCGAGGTCGAGGTGACCAGCCTGAGGCAGACGCTCACCTTCTCCGCGAGCGAGGAGGTCATCTTCCTCAAGGCGCTGGTGCTCAAGCCCTCCATCGACCCGGAGCTGGCGCGGACCATCGCCAAGAGCGTGCGGAGGAACTCCGAGCTGTACCGGCGGGACGCGGATCTGGTGCTGGCGATCATCGCGGTGGAGTCGGACCTCAACCCCCAGGCGATCTCCTCGGTGGGGGCGGTGGGGCTGATGCAGGTGATGCCGCACTGGAAGAAGGTGTTGGGCATCACCTCCGACTTGAAGGACCCCGACGTGTCCATCAACTACGGGCTGCAGATCCTCGGCTTCTACGAGGAGATGTACCGAGATCTTGAGATGGCCCTCACCGCCTACAACCGCGGGCCGGGTCCGGTGGACACCGCGCTGATGAAGGGGCGCGACCCGAAGAACGACTACGCGGCCAGGGTGCTGCAGACCTACGACCGGCTGAAGAAGCTGAAGATGTGAGCGCCCTCACCTTGGGGAGCGGGCCGGCCATGGCTCAGCCGCCAAGAAGCCTCTGGGTCAGGTAGCGCGACACGGTGATGATCGGCGTCATGGTGTGGCTGGAGGCGCTGCTGGGAAAGCCCGAGGAGTCGAACACGTAGACGCCTCGGGTGCCGTAGACCTGGCCGTCCGGGGAGGCGCCTCCGTCGCGCTCGGAGGGGGCGAAGCGGACGCTCCCTTGCTGGTGCGCGCTCATCAGCGGAACGGTGGCCGGCTCGAGCGACAGCCCGTCCAACTCGGGGAGGTCCGCCTCGCTGCGCAGGTAGAGCGGAGGCGCGGCGGGCACCAGCACTTGGTCCGCGCCAGAGGCGAAGAAGCACCGCGCCGCGGCGCGCGCCGCCAGCCGGAAGCGGGCGCGGATTTCATCGGTGAGCGCGTAGTCGATGCGCAGCCTCCCCGAACGCTCCAATCGCACCCTTCCCACCGGCTCGTCGGGCAAGAGGCAGAGCAGGGCGGCGAAGTTGGCGTAGCGGGTCATCAGCTCCTTTCCCGCCGGCCCGATCGCCGGCAAGAGTGAGCCCACGATTCCCGGGGTGCCGCTGATGGACTCCAGCCGGAAGCCCCACCAGCCGCGCCGCTCGGTGGCCGGAAGCTCGTGCTCGGTGACCGCGTAGGACTGCGGGATGCCGCGGAAGAAGCGCACTTCCTTCTTGTAGATGCCCGTCACCGGGAGCTGCGGCTGGAGCATCAGGTTCCGGCCCACCTGCTGGTTGCCGATGCCGGAACGGAGGAGAAGCTGCGGCGAGGCGATGGCGTTGGCCGCCAGCACCACCTGCTTGGCCTTCACCTCGAAGGCGCCCACCTCGCGGTAGCCCTTTCCATCCAGCACGCGGACCTGGACCGTCTTCTCCTCCGCCAAGGCCGAGTCGATGCGCACCGCGCGGGCGCGGAGGAAGAAGCGGGCGCCCGCCTCCACCGCGTTGGGCACCGCCACGAAGCGAGGGCTTCGCTTGGCGTCGAGGGGGCAGCCGATGAGGCAGCTTCCCACCCCAGCGCAGCCCACCCGGTTGTGCATCATCACCTCGCCTTTCCAGCCGAGCGCGCGGGCGCCCTTGCGGAGCAGGCGGTTGTTCTCGTTCAGCCGCTCCTCACCGGGGAGGTTGGCGGAGAGGTCCAAGAGCGCGGCGGAGCGGAAGGGAGCCAGCTTCTCCGGGGCAAAGTCGGACAATCCATGCCCCACCTCCCAGTGCCGCAGCACTTCGTCGGGGATGGGCACCACGTCGCTGGCGTTGATGACTCCGCCGCCGCCCAGCACCCGGCCCTGCATCACCGACACTCCGAGGTCCGAGGTGGACCGGGCGCCGCGGTCCATGTAGAGCTGGTCGTACATCTCGGCGTCCCGCTGGGTGAGGGCGGAGCCGGTGAAGTCGGCTCCCTCCTCGAGTACCAAGACGTCGCGCCCGGCCCGGGCCAATTCCCAGGCGGCGGTGGCGCCTCCGCACCCCGAGCCGACGATGCACACCTCCACCGAGAGCCGCTCGGGCGGAGGGGAGGCCGACAGGTCCACGATTCCGCCGCTCACTCCGCCTCCGAGGGCAAAAGGGGCCCGTCGTAGCCGAGGTGCGGCCATGCCCCCGGCGAGTCGTAGAACATCATGTTCAAGAAGCGCCGGAAGCCGATCGCCACCTGCCGGCGGAGGGGCGAGCTGCTCTCGCCCCAGCGCTCGAAGTGCGCCAGGCGCTCGCCTGCGCCGAGGTTGCTGAAGGTGGAGAGCCGCCGTTCGAAGAGGACCGGCCCGTATTCCAAGAGGCCCAGCGCCCGCTTGGCGTCTACTTGCGCCCACTCCGGCTCCTCGGCCAAGTAGCCGTCGAAGGCGCGGGCGAGGTCCAAGCCCGCCGCGCCGAGCGGGAAGGCGCCGCCCTCGGGAATGAGCGCCTCTGCCAGGTGGGACAGGGTGCGGTACTCGTGGGCGGAGAGGCAGCGAAGGCCGCTCACCGGCTCCGCCCGGCCGCGCAGGCCCCACAGCCCGGCGGCGCCTCCCACCACCGCCACGCCGCCCGCGGCGAGGGACCAGCCGAGCAATCTCCTCCTGGGGAGCGAGCTGAACGGCGGCGCCATGACCGAGTCATAGGCTCCCGCCCGAGGGCGAATCAACGACTCTCGGGCGGAGGTGCCGTGCGTGAGACTGGTGAGCGCCACACCCGGTGGAGGGTCAGCGGGTGTTTGCGTGAGCCCTCGGTCGGAGAGCTGCCTTGATGAGCGCTCGAAGAGCGTCGTTGACGGACCGCGAATCCGGAAATCTCCGCGCGACGTCTGGATCGAGAGCCACCAGGTTGGTGCCTTCCCGGTAGCGCTTGGCGTACTTCCCTCGGACGCCCTCCGAGAAGTCGTACTCCCGGACTCGTTGGCGTTTGGGTCTAGCCGCTCTCATAGCTTAGGTGACGAACCGCTGCTCGTCCCCCGAGTGGTCGGGATCGGCGATGGTCGGCTAGCGTACGCGCGCCGATGGGCCCCCTCCCCAGCGAGCGCGAGATTCAGGCGCGGCTGCGCGCGTGGGGCCTCTCGCCCGAGGAACGCGAGGCTCCGCCCGCCGCGAGCAAGAACCGGACGCTCCTGTGCCGAAAGGGACCTCGGAAGGTGCTGGTGAAGATCTCCGACGGTCCCGCCAACGTGGGAGTCGTCCGGGAAGGCGCCATCCTCGAGCTGCTCTCGCCGCTCTCCGAAGAGAAGCGCTTCCCGCTGATCGTCCCCCGGCTGCTGGCCTTCGACCGCGCGCTGGGCCTGCTCGCGGTGGAGTGGCTCTCTCCCTCGGAGACGCTCCACAGCTACCACCGGCGGACCCGGCGCTATGGAGCCGCCCTGGCGCGGCAGCTCGGCCGGGCGGTGGCCTTCCTCCACCGGGAGAGCCACGAGCGCCCCCACGCCTTCGCGGTGCGCGACGGCTTCTCCCAGGACTCCGACCTCTTGGAGTGCTTCCTCAGGATGCGCCCCGACTTCTATGCCCGGCTCTCCCGCGCGGGCATCGCCTTCTTCTCCGAGGTGCAGTCCGACACCGAGGCCACCGCCGCCCTCCAGGGGCTCTCCGACCTCCAGGAATCCGGCGAGGGGGCCTGCCTGCTCCACGGAGACTTGAAGCAGGCCAACCTCCTTCGGGTGCCGAAGGGGGGCGGCTGCGCCCTGGCGCTGGTGGACTGGGAGCTTTCCATCTGGGGCGACCCAGCCCGAGACCTGGGAAGCCTCCTCGCGGACTACGCCTTGGGCTGGCTCGCCCCAGAGCATCGGAGCGAGGCGATCACCCAGCGGCAGCTCCAAGCGCTCGCCCGGGAAGTGCTCCTCGCCTATCGGAAGGAAAGAAGGCACCGGCTGGGCGGCGACTTCTCCCAGCGGCTGGTGCGCTGGACCGCGGTGGCGCTGCTCTTCTACGTCTACGGGATGACCCACTACGAGGGAGAATTCTCCGAGCGGGCCAAGTCGCTCACCCGCTACGCGGTCCACATGCTGGCCTCCCCGGAGCGCTGGCCGGCCAAGCTGTGGGGCAGCCGATGAAGGAGCTGGAGCAGGCCCTCCTGGACCTCTCCACTCGGGTGGGCCGAAAGAGGCGAGGCCTCTTCCTCGTGGAGGACGGAGAGCAGCGGCCCATCGGACGCGGCGAGGAGGCGGTGAGGGCACTGCGCGACTTCATCTACGCCCGCTACTTCTGCCGCTGGCAGCCTACCGGAGCGCGCCACTCACGCTACTCCGACCGCTCCTCGGGAGAGCCCTCCTTCGTCGCCGCGCTCCTCTCCGCCTCTCGCGGCGCCTGCTACTGGGAGGCGGGCTGGAAAGTGTGCAAGGCCTCGGAGCGGTGGGCCTTCGTCTCCAACGGCTCGCTCGTCCTCTTCGTGGAGGAGCGCCGGACCCTCTCCCCGCCCGATGCGGAAGTCGGGGCGGAAGTCCACCTCCGTCTCCCCTGCGCGCGGGAGAATCTGGCCCCCGGCTTCTTCTACCTGATCGGCCGGGCCGGACCCATCGACCACTCCAGGCCGCACGTGAAGCTCTACCTGAATCTCTCCCCGGAGGCGGCGCCGCTCCTGGTCGAGCTGCTGGTTTGTGCGCCGGGCGTGGAGCGCTCCTTCTTCGAGGCGAAGCTGGTGAACGACCCTGCCGCCTACTGCCGGGTGGACACCGCGCTGCTCTACCTCGAGCCCGCCGCCTGTGGCCGGATGGTGTCCCGCCTGCGCCAGCTCGCCGCCGCCCACCCCGGCGCCTTCCGCGAGGGGACGCCGCTCCTCACCCGCCCGCTCGCCCGAGGGCTCGCCGCGGCGGAGTCCCCCGCCTTCGGGGAGCTGCCCCAGGAGAGCTTCGGCCAGCACCGCTGCCGACTCCTCGCCCGGGCGGTGGCGGAGTCCTTGGAGAAGAAGGAGCCTCCGCACGCCTGGATGGAAAAGGCCGCCGAGGCCTTCGCCCGCGAGGGGCTGCGCCTTTCCGAGCCCTACCTGAAGGAGCTTCCCGTAGAGGCTTTCTCGGCCCGTCTCCGCCCGCGGAGGAGCCGATGAGGGAAGTGGCCCTGCTCGCCCTCCTCCTCGCCGCGCCCGCGTTGTCCCAGCGGCTTTCGGTTCGCCTCCTCGAGCGCGAGCGACCCGTCTCCGCGCGCCTCCAGTCCGAAGGTGGGCTCTTTTGCGACGGCCAGCCGCTCTTGCTCAAGGAGGCCGCGCTCCGCTCGGTGGGAAACCAGGTGGAGCTGGGCGGAGAGACACGCCGCGCCTGCGACGAAGTCTCCTCGCGCGCAGACGGCGCCCGGGTGTCGGTGGGCGAGCTGAGCCGCCCCTACGCCGGCCGCCTCCGGGTCCGCTCCGACGGGGTGCACCTGGTGCTCTTCGAGGATGCCGAGCCGGAGGAGTACCTCTCGGGAGTCGTGGCCGCCGAACAGCCGCCCGGTCCCAAGGAGGCGATGAAGGCGCTCTCGGTGGTCTCCAGGACCTTCGCCCTCGCCGGGCGCGCCCGGCACCAGCGAGCCGGGTATTCGCTCTGCGATCTCTCCCACTGCCAGCTCTACCGGGGGCTGCCGGAGGGTCGGGCGGACGCCATGGAGGCAGTGAAGGCCACCCGCGGGGAGGTGCTGCTCGCCGGGGGAGTGGTCTTGCGGCCGGCCTTCTTCCACTCGAGCTGCGGCGGCGGCACCAGCGCAGCCTCCGACGTCTTCGGCGAGGCGGGGCTGGATGCGGCGGTGACGGATTCCAACAAGGGAGGTCCGCCGCTCTGCGCCGGCTCGCCCGACTTCACCTGGGAGTGGACGGTGGAGCGGACTTCGCTGGCCGAGGCGGTCGGGGCGAAGGGGGCCGGGGCCGCCTTCGAGCCCTTGCGGCGGGACCGCGCGGGGAGAGTGCTCGAGGTGCGCTCCTTCGGGGTGCGGATGAGCGGCCTCGACTTTCTCCTCCGGGTGGGGCGCACCTTCGGCTACGGCGAGCTGCGCGGCATGAAGGTGCGGGCCGAGGAGGCCGAGTCCAAGGTGCGCTTCGAGGGGCGCGGCCGCGGCCACGGGGTGGGCCTGTGCCAGGAGGGCGCACTGGCGCTGGGGGAGAAGGGGTGGGATTACCGGCGCATCCTGGCCCACTACTTCCCCGGCAGCACTGTGCGAAAGGTCCCAGGCCGCTGAGCCGGACCGCTCCCAGCGCACGGGCGCTCGGCGGGTCCGTGCGCCCACCCTGAGGGGCCGGGGACCCAAGTGCCGACTCCACTCTCGGCCAAGGGGACGTTCTCACTGGCCTTGCTGGGGGAGCGAAGGTTGCAGCGCCCGGCGCCATGTCGAGCGACATCTCCGGGTACGAGGTAGTGCGCAAGCTGGCGGACGGCGCGGTGGCGGAGGTGTACCTCGCACGGGTGAAGGGCACCCAGCAGTCGGTGGTGTTGAAAGTCATCCGCCAGGAACTGGCCGCGGACGCCGAGGCGGTGGGCCGCTTTCTGGACGAGGTCTCCGCCTGCGAGCCTTTGCACCACCCCAACGTCCTCCGCTACCTCGGCGCCGGGAAGCTCGGCCACGGCCGGCCCTTCTGCGCCACCGAGTACCTGGAGGGAGAGGATCTAGCCACTCACCTTCGCAAGCACGGCCCGCTCGGCGGAGAAGAGCTGTCCAAGCTGGCCTTGCCGCTGTGCGAGGCGCTCCAGTACATCCACGCCCGCGGAATCGTCCACCGCGACTTGAAGCCGGACAACGTCTTTTTGGTGGGAGGCCTCTCCGCCTCGGCGCCCAAGCTGATCGACTTCGGGCTCGCCCACTTCGGTGGGCCGAGGAGGGTGAAGACCGCGGCGGGGGTCATCCTCTCCACGCCGGAGTACACGCCTCCGGAGTGCATCGAGGGCCAGCAGGCCGACGCGCGAAGCGACTTGTATTCCTTCGGGGTGCTGATGTTCGAGGCGCTCTCCGGCCGTCCGCCCTTCGTGGCTGGAAATTACTCCGAGCTGCTGCTCAAGCACCTCAACGAGGCGCCGCCTCCGCTCCGCCGCGAGGTGGCCTACCTCGAGCCACTGGTGCACCGCTGCCTGGCGAAGAAGCCGGCCGACCGCTTCCAGTCCGCCGGGGAGCTGGTGGAGGCGCTCTCGGCGCTCAAGCAGCAGGCGCTCTCCGCCACCTTCATCTCGCAGCACGGGGAGGAGAAGGCCACTCCCTCGCGCGGGGCGGGCGCGGTGGTGGGCAGCTACGAATTGGTGAAGCTGCTCGGCGAGGGGGCGATGGGGCAGGTCTACCTGGCGAGGCACACCCGGCTCGGCCGGCAGGTGGCGCTCAAGTTTCTTCGGCCGGAGCACGCGGCCAACAAGGGGCTGGTGCAGCGCTTCTTCCAGGAGGCGAGGACGGTCAACCAGATCAACCACGAGCACATCGTGGAGATCCACGACTTCGTGGAGGAGAGCGGCCCCACTGGCCAGGTGGCCTACTGCGTGATGGAGCTATTGGCGGGCCGCAGCCTCTCGGAGCTGAGCTGCGCCGAGCCTTTGAGCCTCAAGCGGGCCGCGCATCTGGTCAGGCAGATCTGCGGCGCCTTGGAGGCGGCCCACCGGGTGGGAGTGGTGCACCGGGACATCAAGCCGGACAACGTCTTCATCACCGAGCGCTCGGGCATTCGGGACTTCGTGAAGGTGCTCGACTTCGGGGTGGCGAAGATGGTCCACCAGGTGGGCGAGGCGCCCACCGGAGGCACCCTGCAGGGCTCCATCATCGGGACTCCGGCGTACATGGCTCCGGAGCAGGCGATGGGGGAGACGGTGGATTTCAGGGCGGACATCTACGCGGTGGGGGCGGTGCTCTATGAGCTATTGGCGGGGCACCCGCCCTTCGACGGGAAGACGTTTGCCCAGTTGGTGGTGCAGCTCACCACCCAGCCGCCTCCGCCGATGGGCAGCGTCACTGCCGCCCGGGAGTGCATCCCGGAGGGTTTGAAGGCGGTGGTGCTCCGCTGCCTGGAGAAGGAGCCGGGGAAGCGGCCTTCCTCGATGGCCGAGTTGGCGGAGCTGTTGCGACCCTATGCCGAGGCGGAGGCGGAGGCGGAGGTTGGTGCGAAGGCGCCGAGGCGGGCGCGGTGGCCGCTCTTGGCTGGAGGAGCGGCGGTGGCCGCAGCGGTGGCCGGCGCGGTGCTCGTCTGGCCGGGGTGGATTGGCGAGAGGGCGGAGCCGGCTCCAGTGCTGGCGGCGCCCGAGCAGCCGCAGGCCGAGGAGCCGCCGCCGAAGCCAATCGAGCCGGAGGTGGTTCTCTCGCTGCGGAGCGAGCCGGCAGGGGCGGAGGTGACGCGTGCGGACACCGGGGCGAAGTTTGGGGTGACTCCTGCGGAGGTGAGATTGCCGCGGGGGGAGGAGCTGGCATTGCGCTTCGAGCTCGAGGGGAGCAAGCCGGAGGAGCGGCGGCTCCGGCTGGACCGGGACACGACACTCATGGTGATGTTGGCTCGCGAGAGGGCGGCGGGGAAGTTGGAGAAGGCGGGGAAGGGCAAGAAGGCCCGCCAGAAGAAGGGGAGTCGGGATGACGTCATTGATCCGTTCGCTGGCAATTGAGCTGGGGTTGGCGGCGCTGTTGTTTTCGGCCGGGGCGGTGGCTGGGGGAGGTGTGGAGGGCCGGGCGCGGGGGAAGTTCGAGGAGGCGAACAAGGCCTACGACCTGGGGCAGTTCGAGGAGGCGTTGAAGCTGTACAGCGACGCCTATCGGGTGAAGGCGTTGCCGGGGTTTCTCTTCAACATTGGGCAGTGTCACCGGCAGCTAAAGCAGTACGACCGGGCGGCGTTCTTCTACCGGCGGTACCTGGATGTGTCGACGACCCGTCCGGCGAATGCGGCGACGGTGGAGGAGCTGATCCGGGAGATGGAGTCCAAGCAATCCACCCCTCTCCCCGAGGGGGAGCGGGAAAGGGTGGGGGGGGCCGAGGAGTTGAAGACACCGGTCTTTTCCGGAGAGGAGCCGAAGCCAGTGGATCCACCGCCTCTGCCTGCACCGGCGGCGGAGGAAGTTCCGGCGCTCCCGCCCGCGCTGGCCGAGCCGATGGCACCGCCGCCGGAGGAGAAAAAAGAGAGCGGCTCGGTATTGGGGAAGTGGTGGTTCTGGGCGGCGGTGGGGGTGCTGGCGGTTGGAGCCGGCGCGACCGCGGTGGTCGCGGCGACGCCACCGCCGCTGCCGGGCGAGGGAAGCCTGGGGACTTTGGATTTGCGCAATCGCTGAGGGGAGGGTGCGCGGCGAAGAGCATTGGCCGCGACAATCAGCGGGCGAGCTCGGCCGTCTGGATGCCGAGTTTCTCGATGCGCGAGCGAAGCGTATCTCTGGTCACTCGGAGCAGTGCGGCGGCGCGGGTGACGTTTCCTCCGGCCATGGAGAGGGCTCGTTCGATGAAGGCCCTTTCCACCTCGGCGAGGGCGACGCCCTCGGCAGGGATGGAGACCTGGATGCCGGAGCGGTCGGCGGCAGCACGTGCGGAGGCGGCCTCGAGGGAGAGGTGGGCCTGCTCCACCACTTCGCCCTCCTCGGCGAGGACGGCCCGTTCGATGGCGTGGTACAGCTCGCGAACGTTTCCAGGCCAGCTATGGGTGCGGATGGCGGCGCGCGCGCCCTCGGAGAGCCGCTTTGGGGGGAGGCGGTAGGAGGAGGCGACCCGCTCGAGGAATTTCTCGGCGAGGAGGAGCGCATCCTCGCCGCGTTCGCGGAGGGACGGCAGCTCGAGCCAGAGGGCGGCGAGGCGGTGGAACAGCTCTGAGCGGAAGCGGCCTTCGGAGACGAGCTTTCGCACCTCGTGGCAGCTTGCGGCGAGGACCTGGACGTCGACCTGGCGTTCCGAGGTGCCGCCGAGTCTACGGACCTTGCGGGTCTCGAGGGCGGTGAGGAGTTTGGCCTGGGCTTCGGGGGAGAGGTAGGTCACCTCGTCGAGGAAGAGGGTGCCGCGGTGGGCGGCTTCGAGGAGGCCGACCCGGGCGCTCCTGGCGTCGGTGAAGGCGCCCTTCTCGTGGCCGAACAATTCGGCTTCGAGGAGGGTGCTGGGGATGGCGGCGCAGTTGACTTCGATGAAGGGGCCTTCGCGGCGGCGGCTATTGAAGTGGATGGCCCTGGCGAGGAGGCCCTTGCCGGTGCCGGTTTCTCCGGTGAGGAGGACGGAGAGGGGAGGGCCGAGGGCGCTTCTCCGGCTGATGCGGCTGATGCGGTCCAAAAGCTCCTTCATCCGGGGGGAGTTGGCGACGATGTCATCGAGCTGGGCGCCGCGGGCGGCGTTTTCGTCGAGGTAGCCGAGGCGGGCTCTGGCGCGCTGCTCGCGCGTCATCCTGGCGACCAGCACGGAGGCGGTGCCGGGGGCGAGGGGCTCCAGGGCGACGTCGGAGGCGCCGGCGTCGAGCACCGAGGCGGCCTGGAGGGCGGCGGCCGGAGGCAGGAGCATCACGCAGGAAGTGGCGGGGAGCTGGAGGGAGACTTTCCTGGCCAGTCCTTCGAGGGGCGAGTCACCGGGGTGGACGAGGGCCACGTCGGGAGGGGTGGGTTGGGAGGCGATGGCCTCTTCGAGGGAGAGGGCGCTGACGGAGTGGCCGGCGGAGACGAGCTCGGCCGCCACTGCCGCATCCTGGAAGCCCACCAGCCAGACTGTTGCCATGCCCAGGCGGCAGGCGGTATCTCGGAAACCGCCCGGGCGCAAGGGGGCGGCTCAGGCGAGCTCAGGCCTGGCTGGCCACGCGTTCGAGCAGGTCGGCCACGCCGAGTCGCGGCGCCCACTGGCGCAGGTAGTCCCAGTCGAGCACATGGCCTGGCAGGCGGAGGATTCCGAGAACGTCGCGCCATTGGCGGTCGGACACTTCGCCACCCTTTCGGAACCACACCAGCTTGCGCAGGATGTTGTCCTCCGGCGTCGCGATCCAGGCGCGGTCGTCTCCGCGGATGGGTTGCAGGCGGCGGCGCGACAGCTCGCTGTCGTCGAACGGCTCACCGCCTCGGACGAAGAGGTCGATCTTCAGCGCGCTGGGCAGGAAGAAGATGTTGTCCGAACCCCGCCGCCGCACCGCTTCGCGAAGCCCCTCCTCATCTACGGCGAAGTCAGGGCCGAGCTCCGTGGCCAGCCGCGACACCTGCTGCTCCGAGAGCCGCACCGCGAAGTCGACGTCGTTGGTCGCTCGCGGCTCGCCCTGCAGGCCGGTGGCAACGCTTCCGCCGAGCGCGTACTCGACCCCGGCAGCTTCCAACGCCCTCGCCACCCGAAGGAGTACCTCGCGGTCGTCCGGCGGCTCGGTCACAGGGCGTCCTTGGGCACCCAGCCATACGCGCGGCGGGTCAACTCGGGACCGTAGAGGCGGGCGGAGAGGCGCACCAGCAACTCCCAAGAGGACGCGCCCGGGTGTCGCTCGCGGATGTCGCTGAGCGCCAACCCACGCATCGCGCGCGAAAGGCTAGCGACTTTGCCGGCGCGCTGCTCGGACGACAGCTCGCCGAGGAGCGCGAAGTAACGCGCGCGCTTCTCGGGGGAGGTGTCGAGCATCTCGCCGAGGGCTGGGCCCACGCTTTGAATCATAGGCAGGAGGGCCCACGCGCCCCAAGCCCAGGGCCTGCGCGGCTGGCTGCACATGGCCAAGGCGGAGAGGAGGGGGGGCGGCCTGGTGAGGCGCGGCGAAGGGTGGAAGCGAGTCAGTTCCGGCGCAGGGCGTGCTCAGGCGTCGGAGAAGATGTCTGACGGGATGGAGGCCGAGACGGCGGCCTCGAGCCACCGTTCCAGGCGGGCGAGGTCCACTTCGGAGGCGATGCGCTTCTGCTGCGCGGGCGAGAGGGTGAGGTTTCGGCGGGCGATGACGTGCTGGAGGGCCTGGCGGGCCTGTTCCACGCGGCCCTCTTCGCGGCCTTCCTCACGGCCTTGGACTTCGCCCTCCTTGTACACCTTTCGGAAGAGCTTGCTCTTGTACTGGTAGTCGCCGCTGAACAGCCCCATATTGGCCTCGATCCTCTCGCGCAGCGCGGACTCGACCATCATCAAAATATCATCCGTGACTCTTGCTCGCCATGGCGCGCGGGTGCGAGCGAGGGTGGCGATCGCCCTGGTGGTGATCTGTTCGGCCTGTGGTCCTCGGCCGTGGGCGGCGACGGCGAGCACTCCGAGGTGAGGGCGGCGGGGGTCAAGCAGAGCCTCGAGCGGGAGGCGGGAGAGGTCGAGTCGAACGGGCGACAAGGTCCTTCGGGTGCCGAGCGGGCCTTCGAGGACGAAGGGGTGCGCGTCGAATCGGAGAGGGCTTGGGTCTCGGTGAACAGCTCGACGAGGACTTGATGAACGACGGACGGCAAGGCGGTGCTGCTGATGGCCGGCGCACGATACGACGCCGGTCTGACACACCGCGGCAAAGTGCAGGCGGTGGGGAGCGGGTTGAGTCGGGTCGCGGAGAGGCGTGGGGAGCGGCTGGCAACCCCGCGGGAACTTCCGGAAATTTGAACGTGGGTGCTGATCTCTGGTACGAACTTCGGCCCGTGGTCGATGGCGGCGTGGCCGGAGTGGCCAGGAAGCATAGGAACGAATGATTCCGGAGCAGGCGGTAGTCGGGCGCAACCCGGTCGATCCGAAGTTCTACTTGCGGGTGTTCTGGCGCCGCCGGTGGGTGGTGTTGGGGGTATTGGGGGCGGTGGTGGTGGGGACGGCGTTCTACACCTTGCGGCAGCCGAAGATTTACCGGTCGACGGCCTCGATCATCATCGACGCGGCTCCTCCGAAGGTGTTGGACAAGCAGGTGGAGGAGGTGATCGAGCAGGGAACGGGGAGTTACTGGTACAGCAAGGAGTACTACCAGACGCAGTACAAGGTGATTCAGAGCCGGGCGGTAGCGCAGCGGGTGGTGGACAAGCTGGGGATGCAGTCGGACCCGGCGTTCTTGGGTGCGGAGAAGGTGGAGGACGAGGGGAAGCGCGCGGAGTTGATGCAGAAGGCGGATGCGGTGGCGCGGCTGCAGGGGAAGATCAAGGTGGAGCCGGCGAAGGACACGCGGCTGGCGTACGTGCACGTGGAGGACACGGATCCGAACCGGGCGGCGCTATTGGCGAACGAGGTGACGGAGGCGTACATCGCGGAGAACCTGTCGTTGAAGGTCCGGATGACGGCGAGTGCGACGCAGTGGTTGGAGGAGCGGCTCTCCACGTTGGAGGGCCAGTCGAACAAGAGTGAGCTGGAGCTGCACGCTTTCAAGAAGCAGGCGGACATGCTGACGACGTCCTTGGAGGACCGTCAGAGCATGGTGAGCCAGCGGTTGACGGCATTGAACGCGGCGTTGACGGAGGTGCGGCTGAAGGTAGCGGCGTTGAAGGCGCGGATGGAGGCGATGCGTTCGGTGCAGGCGGCGGCGACGGAGGAGCCCTCGCGTTGGGCGGAGGCGTTGCCCGGGGTAACGGACAACAAGTTGATCGAGCAGTTCAAGGTGCGGGTGGCGGTGCAGCGGACGGAGTGTACGGAGCTATCGGAGCGGTATTTGGAGGACCATCCGAAGCTGTCGGCGTGTCGCGAGAAGTTGCGGGGAGCGGAGGGGGATCTGAGCCGGGAGATCGGGAACATCATCACGGCGTCGAAGGCGGAGCTGGAGGAAGCGACCGCGAAGGAGAAGAACCTTTTGGCGCTGTTCGAGGGGGCGAAGGCCGATGCGTTCGAGGTGAACAAGAAGCAGATCGAGTTCGACCAGCTCAAACGAACGGCAGATAACCAGCAGCGCCTCTACGATCTGGTGCTCAAACGATTGAAGGACCTGGAAGTCTCCGGGTTGCTACGGACGAGCAATGTCCGAGTACTTGATTCCGCGCGTCCGACTGCCTCACCCGCCAAACCTCGCTTCTCGACAAACATTGCGATTGCCTTCGTGCTTGGTCTGATCGCGGCGTTGGGCCTCGCGCTTGTCCTGGAGTTCATGGACAACACAATCGGGAGCCAAGCCGACGTCGAAGAACAGCTCAGAATCCCCTTTTTGGGTTTTGTCCCAAATATTCCGGAGGGAAAAGCGAAGACCATCTCCGAACGCGATCTTCACATTCACATGCACCCGAAGTCCTCGGTTGCGGAGTGCTGCCGGTCCATTCGTACAAACTTGCTGTTCATGATGCCCGACAAGCCGTTCCGATCGTTGCTCGTGACTTCCAGCGGTCCCCAGGAAGGAAAGACAACGTCCACTATCAACTTGGGCATCTCCATGGTGCAAAGCGGAAACAAGGTGCTCCTGCTCGATACGGACATGCGCCGCCCGCGGCTGCACAAGGCGTTTGGAGTCCCGAACGAGGTGGGCGTCAGCACGTTGGTCATCGACCAAGCTCGGCTCTCGGAGGCGATCAAGAGCACGGAGATTCCGGACCTGTTTGTAATGCCCTGTGGGCCCCTTCCGCCGAACCCGGCGGAGTTGCTGCATACCGAAGCCTTCGGGCATCTTCTCAAGCAACTATGTGAGCAATACGATCGAGTGATTCTCGACAGCCCTCCGCTGGGTGCCGTGGCCGACGCGGCTGTCTTGGGGACTCAGGTCGATGGTGTCTTGCTCGTACTCAAGGCTGGTGCCACCACGCGAGAGATGGCGCGGCGGGCAGTTGGCTCGCTGAGGGGAGTGAACGCGAGACTATTTGGCACCGTGATCAACAACGTCAACGTCGGGGACCCAAAGTACGGCGACTACTACTACTACTACTATCGCCAATACGGGTCCTACTACGGAGACCCTCAAGACAAGGCCGTGTCGTGAGGGGGAGCGAACCCGAAGCCGCGATCCGTGCCCGCCGCGGTTCGATGCGACCCATCTGGTAGGCGAGCGCGATGCTTCCTAGGCGCCTGATCCTGGCGGCACTCCTCACCGCCTTCACGGTCTTCGGTTGGGTGGTAATCGAAGAAACGGTCCCCGTCTACGCATTTCCGCTCGTCTTTGGCTATCTGACGCTCCTCTTCGGGTATGACCTTCTCCAGGTGGACAGGAGCGCCATGCTGTTCGCGGGCGTCTTTCTGCTCTTTGTCGCCTGGGCCTCCATCGGCCTTACCTTCGTTCCGGAGCCGGGTCGCTGCGCGGCGGCGATCCGAAATTGGGTGGGCAGCCTCGCGATTGCGCTCCTCGTCTATCGGCTTGTGCACGATGAGCGAGACGCGCTCTTCGTGATACGCCTTTTCGCAGCGCTGCATGTCGCTGGGCTGGTGCTCGCCGCGGTCCAGGTCTTCACCGGCAGCGGTGTGTGGTCTCCGGCTGCAAAGGAGTGGGAGCCCACGGGGTTCGAGGGCATGAGCTACTTGTTTGGGAAAAACTACCTTCCCATTGCAGCATTTGGACTGGCGGGACTGCTGGTCAGGCAGGAGCAGCACGGTGGGCTTGGCAGGAAGGAGGCTGTGGCCCTCCTTATCCTGGGGATTGCCGGGGTCGCCCTATCCGATGGGCGATCCACCCAAATCGGCCTCGCCGCCGGCCTGCTGGTGACGGCATTTCGCAGGTCGGGCCGGGCCCGAGCATGGGCGATCGCCGCCACCACAGCGACAGCAATCGCCAGCCTCTCGCTCTCGGCTAGCTGGGAAGCGATGCTCGGCAAGTACGACGAGGTTGGCGACAGTCGCCCGCTGCTGTGGACGACGTCCCTGCAGATCTTCCGAGAGCACCCATTGACGGGGATCGGTTCCGACCAGTTCCGATTCGTTGCATTAGACTACGCGCCGCCCGACTGGGACGGCACGGAACTTCCCGAGCACGTGGCGCCTCATCCTCATAATGTCTTCCTCGGCATACTAGCTGAGAATGGCTTGCCGGGTCTTGTTCTTTTCCTAGGCGCACTGACTGTGCTCTTAGGCGCTGCGAGCCGAATTTCCAAGTCTGCCGGCACAACTGGCATCATCGGCCAAGGAATCATCTTGTTCCTAATCATGTTTGCGATCGATATGAATTTTCACAACTACTTTAACGACAACAACCTGTGGGTATTTGCTGGACTCACGCTTGCCCTCAACCGCGTTGCTCTCAATGCTCGGCCGCCGGTGCCGCTCCAGGTGCCGCTGGGCGTGGGTGTTCTGAGGAAGTCATGACGTCACCTGGGACTGCACCAACGGCGACTGCGCGCGCGAAGAGATTCTATGATCGCACACTGCGGAGAATCGGGCCCGTACACCGCCTGCTTCGCCGAACAGTCTGGGGCGTCGGCGGCGCCGCAGTGGCGGCACTTTCCTCCGTCCGGAACTTCGAGTTGCCTCCTGACGAAGTATTACCGTTCTTCAAGCTTTCGATGCTGTTCGGGACCTACGAGGCAGATTCGGCACGTGTTTTTAGAAGGGTCCTGGGGCCAGGGATGTGCGCGATCGACTGCGGTGCGCACGCCGGCTACTTTACGTTGCTCTTCTCGCGTCTGGTCGGGCCGTCTGGCAAGGTGGTCGCGCTCGAGCCATTTCCTTGCACGTTCGACGTGCTCTCGAGAAACCTCACCCGTCGCGGAGCAGGCAACGTGCTTGCGCTCCGCAAAGCAGTCTCAAACAAGAATGGCCTCTCGACCTTCTACGTAACCTCTTCGAGCGTCTCGCACACGCTCCTTCCCATCAAAGAATGGCAGAAGGAAGTGGCTGTTGAAACGGTTCGGATCGACGAGTTGGTGTCGCAGTTGAACCTGCAAGATGTGCGTCTCGTAAAACTCGACGTGGAGGGTGCCGAGGGCGAAGCCCTGGAGGGCATGCGCGGCCTCATCTCCCGGAAGGAGCCTCTGAACGTGGTGCTGGAGTACAAGCCGCACCTCTTCAGGCGGCGCAACCTAGATCCGCGTGAGTTCCTCCACAGTTTGATGGCATTGGGCTTTGAATTGTTTGTTATTCGTCACGGTGGAGAGCCAACTCGAATCTTCCACCGTGACAGCGGTGCGATCAGCGGGCAAGAAAAGTGCAATCTGCTGGCGACCAGAGGTTAGGGGGCGACGCGAGCGCGGGAGGGTTCGACTCGGACGTGGGTCCC
The DNA here is from genome assembly GCA_016191815.1 of Myxococcales bacterium. Classification (GTDB taxonomy): domain Bacteria; phylum Myxococcota; class Myxococcia; order Myxococcales; family Myxococcaceae; genus JACPVI01. Next base: position 44,977 of record JACPVI010000019.1, on the reverse strand, counting down.
CGACGCCGGGGTGGGTTGATCGTCCTCAGGAAGAGGCCGGTGGAGGAAGGAGATGGGTCGCGGTGGACTTGACCGTGGTCACCGGAATCTTTCCGCCGGACATCGGAGGTCCCGCCAGCTATGTGCCCCAGTTGGCCGCAGCCTTGACCAACGAGGGGCACCGCCTCCGAGTTGTCACCTACAGTGAAACCGAGGTGGGGCCCTCGTTCCCGTTCGAGGTGACGCGCATCCCGCGAGGACGGCGGCGGTGGGCGCGCATGGGACAGGCGGTCGCGGCCATCATCCGTGCGGGACGGCGTTCGGATGTCCTGCTGGTCAACGGCCTCGCACTGCAGGCGGCTTGCGCCAACCTGATCCTGAGAAAACCGCTGGTAATGAAAGTGGTTGGGGACATTGTTTGGGAACGCGCGCAGAATCGCGGTGAGGTGTCGGACACGTTCGAGGAGTTCCAAGTCAGCCGCTACTCCCGACGGGTTGAAGCGGAGCGAGTTCTTCAGCGCTGGTGGGTGCAGCAGGCCGACAAGGTCATCGTTCCCAGCCGTTTTCTTGGCCGGTGCGTGGCGGCCTGGGGAGTGCCGGCCCACCGAATAGAGGTTGTCTACAATGCCATCGAGTTTCCGGCTAGCCTTGCAAGGGCGGAGATACCGCTCGCCAGTCCGCTCAAGGTTTGTACCGTCGCCCGCCTCGTGCCCTGGAAGAATGTCGCAGGGGTGCTCAAGGCCGTCGCGAGCCTCGCTGACGTCGGACTGGTGGTTGTGGGGGACGGGCCGGAAAGGAAGCGCCTAGAGGCTATCGCGGTGGACCTAGGCATCCGGCACCGCACCTTCTTCGCAGGGGGCCGGAGCCGGCCCGAGGTCCTGTCGCTGCTGAGGGCGTGTGACATCTTCGTTCTCAACTCCTCCTACGAAGGGTTCGCCCACGCCCTTGTGGAAGCCATGTGCCTCGGCCTTCCTGTCGTCGCGACGACTGCGGGTGGAAACCCGGAGGTCGTCGTCCACGGCGAGAATGGGCTGCTGATTCCTCCTCTCGCCGACGGGGAACTCATCGACGCTCTTGCGACGCTCACACGCTCGGCTACGGAGCGGGAACGGTTGGGTCACGCCGCCACAGAGGTCGCCGCGCGGCTGAGCCCAGCTGCGATGGTACGCTCCACTCGTGCCATCCTCGAGGCGGCAAGGAGCCGGAAAGCGTGAGCGCGCCAGCTTCACTCATTACGGACATCCTCCCGCGCGGCCCAGGCCGTCTCCTCGACTTGGGAGGTGGAAGGGAGTCCGCACGCGGTGCTTTCGAAGGACTTGGCTACCAATACGTGAGCGTGGACCTCGAGAGCCAGGCAAGCGGAGTCCCTCGGGTCATCGCAGATGCACACCACCTCCCGTTGCGGAGCGACTCGTTCGATGTCGTCGTCAGCAAAGACACGCTAGAGCACTTCTGCAACCCGCGTGAGGCGGTCGCAGAAGTCCGGAGGGTGCTCCGGCCCGGTGGTCACTTCGCGATTTGGGTCCCCTTCCTTCACGGGTTTCACTCGACCGACTACTACCGATATACGCCCCTGGGTTTGCGCTACCTCCTGGCGGACTTCGAAGTGGAGATGCTCGACAGCCCGCGAGGGGTTGTCTCGGCGAACGGCACCCTCGCCGAAGCCGCCCTTCGACGACTTGGTGCCGAACGCCTCGGCGCTCTCGTTCGGAGCGTCGCCAATCGGATCGACGGAGTGATCACGGCTCACCTCCGCCAGCCGTCGAGCGTCGCGGCGGGCTACCGCGTGCTCGCGCGAAAACCTGGTGACACCAGCCGCTGCGCGCGGCGAAGAGACGCGAGTGCCTGAGTTGGCGCCCGATTGGAGGCCGTGGAGCGGGCGCCTGCTCGATGCGCTCAGCGGGCGCGGAATGGCGGGGAGCAGCGCATGGCTCGTAGCCTCCCAGCTGGCGAATGCTCTCCTCGGCATTGCATCGACTGCGATTCTGGCGCGGACGCTGGGACCAGGAGACTACGGTCTCCTCGCGCTGGTCCTTACTTTCCCGATGGTTGTCTATTCGATCGTCAGCTTCAAGCCGATCACTGTGGCGACGAAGTACCTCGCCGGCTTCAAGTCGAGCGGCGGGAGCGAAGAACTCGGCGCGACCTGCAAGTTGACCTACTTGATCGACCAGGGAACGGCCCTGCTCTCGATGTGCATCGTGGTCGCCCTTGGCGGTTACGTCGCCGGCTTGATCGGGGCAGATCCCGAGGTTCGATCGCTGCAATTGCTCTATGCGGCCTCCTTTCCCTTGTTCTCCCTCGAAGGCACCAGCATGGCGGTGCTCTCCATCTGGGGAAGGTTCAGGCACTCGGCCGTTCTGGCGGTGGTTGAAAAGGGCGTCTTGCTCGGATTGGTTGTCGCGGTTTCGCTCGGGGGGCTGGGTCTACGGGGGGGCGTGGCTGCAATGGCGCTGACCCAGGCGGCTTCGGGCCTTGGGTGGTTTGTTTCCGCGCAGTGGGTATTGGCACGTAACGGGCACTCGAGATGGTGGCGAGCGCGGCTGTCCTCGGTGAAGGTGCTCCAGGCCGAACTGGTCCGGGTGTTTGGTTGGAACTTCATGATGGTTTCGTTGACCGGCTTGATGGCACAGCTGCCGGTGATGCTCCTCGGAAGACTCGCAGGTGCTCCGGAAGCCGGATTCTTCCGCCTGTCATCGAGCCTGAGCACCGTCGCCGGATACCTCGAGTGGGCCCTGTTCCGCGTGGCCTATCCCGATCTCTGCGCGCGAGTGAATGAGGATCGGGAGAGCGTGCTGCCGCGCCTACGGACCTGGACTCGGTCGGCCGCCATACCGGCCGTGGTCATCGGCGTTCTCGGTGTGACGCTGATCTGGATCCTGATTCCGCCCGTGTTCGGAGACGGCTACCGGGAGATCGTTCACGGCGCACAAGTCATGGTCCTTGGCGTTGCCTGCGCCGCCCCGATGTTCTGGGCGTCTCCCCTTCTCTACTCGGTGGGGCGTTTCGACGTGCCCGCCAAGGTCTACCTCGGATACGTTCTGGCGACGCTGCTCCTCGGCAGCTGGATGGCGATGCACTGGGGCTTCTTTGGAATGGCGTTTGTGGTGGGCGCTGGCCGCGCGGCGTGTGGGCTAGTCATGGGACGCTGGAGTATCCAAGTGATGCTTGCCAAGTCCGTTGCGTCCGCTCCCCTCGACGCGGCTCACCAAGCGGCCTCGGCGGGTCCCCAGAGGAGCCTTCGATGAACTCGTCCCTGCAGAACGACTCCAGTGGCTCGGTCGTGTCCAGGCTTGCCGATGTTGCGTGGAAACTGCTTGCCGGCAAGACTCTCATTAGGGCTCTGATGGAGCAGTCGATTCATGGGGTAGAGTTGTACGGCAGGGTGCTGGATCTGGGCAGCAAGAAAGCCGAGACGGGCTATCGAGAGGCCTTCCGGCGAAAACCAGGCACCGAGTTCACATGCACCGACCTCAATGCGGCTCCAGGTGTCATCGAGTGTGACGTGCGAAAAGAGTTTCCCTTCGACGAATGCACGTTTGACTTCGTGCTAGCCTTCAATCTCCTAGAGCACGTCTACGAGTTTTCCAACCTCTTCCTGCAATCCCACCGCGTGCTGCGCGGCGGTGGGAAGCTCATTGGCTTCGTTCCTTTCATTCACCATTTCCATCCGGACCCGGACGACTTCTTCCGCTTCTCTTCATCTGCGTTGAGACGTGTGCTGACCGAGCATGGCTTCGTGAGCGCGGTAGTCGAGCCGCAGGCGGTCGGTCCGGTGACCACTGGCCTGCAAATGGCCTCCGCGGCACTTCTCCCTGGAAGACTCTCGGTGTTGCGAGCGGTGTCCCTGCCACTGTCGATGGCGTGCGACTGGACTGTCGTGAGGTTCCGGCGGGGAATCTATCGCCGAGACTACTGGGCGCTGGGCTACACGTTCCTTGCGTGCAAGCCCGAGGCGCGGTCGGCGCGATGAACCGAAGCAAATGCCCCACGGGCCAGGGCGTTTCGGAGGAGAACCGGTAAGTTGCGACTGATAGTCTTCAACCTGCTGATGGACGCCGACGATCCAGTTCTCGGTTTTGCTTCCGGCTGGGTGCGATCGCTGGCGGCGCGCTGCTCGAGAGTCGAGGTTCTCACGATGAGGGCTGGAAGGGTGGCCGTGCCGGAGAACGTTGTCGTGCACTCCGTGGGCAAGGAGCACGGCTATTCGGAACCGCGGAGGGCACTAAATTTTTATCGGTTCCTATGGAAGGTCCTGCGACAAGACGGCATCTATGGATGTTTTTCTCACATGATGCCGGTATTCAGCGCCCTGGGGGGGCCGCTACTCAGGGCGAGGGGGATTCCGTTGGTGACTTGGTACGCTCACCCGAGCCTGACCGCAACGCTTCGCCTGGCGCACACATTCTCCGACCGGATGGTGGCGAGCCTCGCGACGGCCTACCCGTACAAACGCGACAAGCTGACGGTGATCGGTCAGGGCATTGACACGTCCCTCTTCTCTCCAGGTCACAGCGAACCCGAGGATCCTCCTTTCGTGCTCTGCGCGGGGCGCCTCTCGGCGGTGAAGGACCATGGGACGCTACTGCGGGCGGTCGCGGCGCTGCGAAGCCGGGGACGAGCGTTGAGGGTCGTGATCCTCGGGAGCACACCGGAAGGTGGCGAGGCGTATGCGCAGGAAGTGCGATCACTGGTGCGATTGCATCACCTGGAAGAGATCGTGCAGTTCCGGCTGGGGGTTTCGGCCCCAGCGCTTCGCGACTGGTATCGGCGCTGTACGGCGCACGTGAACCTGACCCCGGCAGGGTTTGGCGACAAAGTCGCCTGGGAGGCGATGGCATGTGAGCGCCCATCGCTCGTGGCGAACACCGACTTCATGGAGACGCTGGGCCGGCACGCCGACGCCCTCCTCTTCACGCACGGAGATGCCGACGACTTGGCGGCGAAGCTGGAGCGAGTGCTGGGCTTGAGCGCCCCTGAGAGGGCGTCCATGGGAGCTTACCTCCGCTCACAGGTGCAGCGGCTTCACGGTCTCGACAGCCTAGCGGACCGCATTCTCTCCGTGTTCGAGGAGATCCGAGCTTGCCGAGACGCCGAGAGGCGTGGGGCGGGGTGAACCATGGACGGGGGAGTGCCCACTCAGGAACCTCTCCGAATCCTCTCGCTGGGCTTTACGCGGGAGCTTTGGGAGGCCAACGACGGGGCGGCCGGTGACACGCTTGGCCGCCTTTCGGCTTACGCAGCGCACCTCGCGGGCTACCATGTGATCGCTCACGCGCTCCGAAAGCACGGCCTCCGTCCACAGATCGAGCGGGGCCCGGTTCTCCGCGGTTACGCCACAGGCGGCCTAACCCGCGTGGATTCGTGGCTGAGGATGGTCCGGTTGGGCCTGACGGTTGGAGACCGTCAAGCGGTCGATCTCGTCCAGTCGCAGGATCCTCTCTTCACCGGCTCTGCTGGGGCGATTGTCAGCCGCTTGCTGAGCCGCCCGCACAACGTTTGTGTGTACGGACCGAACCCGTTCGACTCCCACTACTCGAGTGCCCTGCGACTCCCATTGGCCTCCGAGCTGGCGAAAAGGGTTCTGTTGAGCGCGGACGGCATCCAGGTGGATGGTAGCGCGACCAAGCGCTCGCTGGTCGCGCAAGGTTTCGCCGACGAGCAGATCGCCACCAAGCCCATGGTGCCGCAGAACATCGAAGACTTCTTCGCGGCCAAGCCCGATCCCAAGGCCAGGGATGAGCTGACGGACGGCGGAAGGTTCAGCCGGGTCCTGCTTTTCGTAGGGCGCATCGCCGAGCAGAAGGACCTCGGTCTCCTGCTCCAGTGTGTCGCCTCACTGCGCGGTCGCTGGTCGGGGCTGCGGCTGGTGCTCATCGGCGAAGGTCCCGAGCGTCCCGCGCTGGAGTCACGCTCGCGCTCGCTCGGCCTCAAATCGAGCGTCCGCTGGCTCGGCCCCCGCCCGCACCGCGAGGTGCCGCGCTATGTGGGAAGCTGCGATGTCTTCGTGCTCTCTTCGCGCTACGAGGGGTTCGCTCGCGTCCTGATGGAGGCGGCCGCCGCCGCCCGGGCAATCGTTACCACCGCGGTGAGCGGCGCGGACGACGCCGTAATCGATGGGGAGACAGGGTACATCGTCCCGATCGGGGACGGGCGAGCATTCGCCGGGGCGGTCGAACGGCTGATAGACGACGGCGATCTCGCGCTCAGGATGGGCAGGCGAGGGCAGGAGAATCTCCGCCAGGTCGCCCGGCGTTACTTGGACCCCAAACTTCAGATAGAAATCTGGCGCGCGGTCGTAGGGCGATGGCGGGCAACCCAGGCCGACAGGGGCCGGCGGTGAAGATCCTCCACCTCATCAACACGCTCGCTGCAGGCGGAGCCGAGATCCACCTCCTCGCACTTTGCCGGGAGATGAAGCGCCGGGGTATCGAGGTGATCGTCGCCGGCATGCGAGAGAAGGGGCTCGCTAGCAGGCTGCTGCGCCCGGACTTCGAAGCGCTCGGCATCCGCGTTTTTTCGCTGGGCTCGAACAGTCGCTACGACGCACGGTTTTTGCCGGACCTTGTGGATCTCGTGCGCGCAGAGCGGCCCGACATCCTCCACTCGCACTTGCCACGTGCCGACCTGGCAGCTGCGTGGGTCCGGTTTCGTGTTCGCGACGTCACCTGGGTCAGCTCCGTGCACGACATCCACGGCTCCTTCTGGTCCAGCCGGTGGAGCTTGCCCCTGCTCAAGGCGGCGTGGCGGTGGCCGGACCGGCTTATCGCCATTTCCCATGCCGTGCGAGACTGGCTCATCGGCGAAATGCGGGTGCCAGGCGACCGCGTGCAGGCCATTCACTACGGGCTCGAGGTATCCCAAGTCGACAGGGGCATCGAGGACATGCGCGTCAAGTGGAAGCTCGTTGGGCGACCCATCATCGGCGCCCTCGCTCGCGTCGAGCCGCGCAAGGGGCACGATCGCCTCATCAGGGCCATGCCGGCCATCGTCAGGCGCGTCCCCGGCTCCGTGCTGGTAATTGCGGGACCCGACTGGGAGGGGCACTCGGCGCAGCTGCAGGCTCTCATCGATGCCCTGGGAATGCGGGAGAACGTGCGCCTGCTCGGGTTTCAGTCGGACGTTGCCTCGCTGCTTCACAGCATCGACGTCTTCGCTTTCGCCACGCACGCCGAGGGTTTCGGACTGGTGCTGCTCGAGGCAATGGCGGCCTCCAGGCCCGTGGTGGCGACCCGAATCGCGCCGCTGACGGAGATCGTGGAGGATGGAGTGACCGGGTTCCTGATCGACCCGAACCGAGAAGAGGGCTTCGGAGAGCGCATCGCTGATCTGCTCCGGAGCCCGGAGCGAGCCAGAGAAATGGGTCGAAGGGGAAGGGCGCGGGTCGAAGAGACTTTCACCGTTCACCGCATGGTGGATCGGACGCTGGCCGCCTACGAGGAGGCGCTCCGGCGGAGCGCCACGCGAATGCGCCTTCGGGCGACAGGATGAATCGGCAAGCCGAGGAGCGCTCGCGAAAGAAGCGGCGCCGGCCACACGTCCTCCTGATGGTCACCTCGCCGCTGAGCTCGGGATTCCTCGTCGGGCTCACTCGTGAGTTCCTCGCCCTGGGTGTGGAAGTCACGGTCGCGATGGGTCACGGGCAGCCATTGACTGCCCTCCCGGCGGGGGTGGCCGTGGAGCGTCTCCCCTTCCAGCGTGAGATAGCGGGCCTGGGAGATGTGCTGGCGCTGGTCGCCACGGTGCGACTACTGAGTCGGATTCGGCCCGACCTCGTCGACGTCAGCACGCCCAAGGCCGGCTTCATCGGAGGGCTCGCTGCCTGGTTGTGTCGGACAGACTGTCGCATCTACACCCTCCGCGGGTTGCGGCTAGAAACCGCCAGCGGGCTCAAGGGGGCGGTGCTCTTCGCCGCTGAGCGAGTGGCGTGCGGGGCGGCTCACCGGGTGATCTGCGTGAGCCGGAGCCTCCGGGACGCAGCTGTGCGCTGGGGCGTGCTGAGCGAAGAGAAGGCGGTCGTGCTGGGTTCAGGCAGCTCGAGCGGTGTCGAGGTGGAGCGGTACGCCCCGACCGATGAGCGAAAGCAGAGAGGTCAGGCTTTGAGAGCGCGCCTTGGGATTCCTCCAGAGGCAACCGTCATCGGGTTCGTCGGGAGGTTTACGAAGGACAAGGGTATTGCCGAGCTGTCCGACGCGTTCGGACGGCTTCAAGAGGAGCTGCCGAGGCTGTGGCTGCTGCTCGTCGGCGAGTTCGAGAAGGGCGACCCAGTACCAGCGTCCACTCGCCGGTTCATCGAGAGCAACACGCGCGTCGTTCGCGCGGGCTTCGTCGATGATCCGGCCGACTACTACGCGGCGATGGAACTGCTGGTGTTGCCGACGTACCGGGAGGGGTTTCCGAACACCGTCCTGGAGGCGCAGGCCGCCGGACTCCCGGTGGTGACGACGAGCGCGACGGGTGCGGTGGACTCCGTAGCCGACGGGGTCACGGGCTTGCTGGTGCCAGCGGCGCGGGTGGATCCTCTCGTCATTGCGATCCGCCGCCTGGCGAGCGATCGCGCAGAGGCTGTCCGGATGGGCCTTGCAGGCCAGGCACGCGTGATGCGCGAATTCCGCAGGGAGGTGGTCTGTCGAAACCTGGCTCGGTACTACTGCCAGCTCATTTCTGAGCGCCAGCGGCCCACGGCACCGGGCGCCTGAGAGGAAGGGGCTCCGGGGCCCGCGCCGGCCTGCGCTCAGCCTCCGCCCACGCCTGGAACATGAGGATATCCCAGAGGTGGTGCTCCCAGTTCCTGACTCCGCGCTGGTGCTCTCGCCAGCGCCGGTCGACGACTTCTGGTCGGAAGAGCCCTTCCCGGCGAAGCCGGTCAGGCTCGATCAGCTCTGCCGCCCAGTCTCTGAGCTCGTTGCGCAGCCATCGACCGAGCGGGATGCCGAAGCCGAGCTTCGGTCGATCAAGCAGGCCCTTCGGAACGTAGCGGTGCAGAAGTGTGCGAAGAAGCCACTTTCCGGACTGGCCACGGATCTTCATCGAGCGCGGGAGTCGCCAGGCGAAGGCCACGACACGATGGTCGAGGAGCGGCTCCCGGGCCTCCAGCGCGACCGCCATGCTCGCTCGATCGACCTTCGCGAGGATGTCGTCGGGGAGGTAGCCAACCAGGTCGGCCAACATCAGCTGATCAATCGGGTCTCCCCACCGTCCCGCCTGCGGGATTGACGGGGATAGTCTCTCGCCATCGACCAGCACCTCGGAAGGACTCCAGTGGGAGACAAGAACCTCCCGTGCGTCCTCGAAGTCCTCACAGCCGAGCAACTGGGCGACCTTGTGCACGTGGTGGCCGGGCATGGCCGAGCGCGGAAACAAGAGCCTCGCGCGCTGAAACACTTGGTCCCAGGTGCCTGGCGACAGCGAGAGAAGAGCCCCACGGGTGGCGTCGCGGGCCCAACGGGGGAATGCCCGCTGCATCTGCCACACACGCGGCGCCCAGATATATCGGTTGTACCCCCCGAACAGCTCGTCGCCGCCGTCTCCGGACACCACCACCGTCACGGCGCGCTTGGCGAGGCGGGAGACGAGTAGGGTGGGGATTTGCGACGAGTCCGCGAAGGGCTCGTCGTAGGTCGAGGGAAGATCCGAGATGATGCGCTGGGCGTCGTCGGGAGAGGCGATGAGAGCAGTGTGGTGAGTTCCGATATGCCTGGCGACCGCCGCGGCGTTCGGTGACTCGTCAAACATCGGATCCTGGCTTCCGATGGAAAAGGAGTGCACCGGCCTGGAGCTCTGCGCCTGCATCAGCGCGACGACGGTCGAGGAATCCACTCCCCCCGAGAGAAGTGCGCCCAGCGGAACGTCGGCCACCATTCGAAGCTTGACCGCGTCGCGAAGGAGCGAGTCGAGCTCTTCGAGCGCCTCCCGCTCGCTTCCCTTGAAGGGACGTTCGAACGAGAGCCTGGCAACCTCTTCGGCGGACCAGTAGATCTCCTCTGCCGGCGCCGCAGTCGGGCTCGAGAAAGCAAGGATGGTGCCGGGGCGCACTTTCCGAGCCTGACGGTAGATGCTCCGCGGAGCCGGAACGCAGCTGATGCGGACGTAGTCGGCAAGGCTGTCGCGATCGATTTCACGGTCGAACCCAGGGAACGGAATGACGGCCTTGAGCTCGGAGCCGAAGGCTAGGCCGTGGCTCGTGAACGCGTAATAGAGGGGCTTCACCCCGATGCGATCGCGCACCAAGAACAGCCGCCGCTCCGCCTGGTCCCACAGAGCGAAGGCGAACATCCCGATGAAACGGTCCAACGCCCAGCGGATGCCTCCATGCTCGATCGCGGCGAGCATCACCTCGGTGTCGCACGTCCCCCGCCAGCGCGGAGCGGCGCCCTTCGCTTCCAGTTCTCGACGGATGTCCCGGTGGTTGTAGACCTCACCGTTGTACGAGATGACATATCGACCCCTCGCCGAGATCATCGGCTGGCGACCTTCCGGCGAGAGATCGATTATGGAAAGCCTGCGATGCCCGAGCCCAAGGCTTCCCTCCGGTTCAATCCACGCGCCGCGGTCGTCTGGCCCGCGATGGGCAAGGGTCGCGGTCATCGCTTCCAAAGTCGCTCGAACTTCTTCGGACGTCATCGCCGAGCGGGCCCACAGGCCCGTCACGCCGCACATTAGCTATCTCCGGCGGGTTCCGAGGAGGGGAATGGAGTGCGGGCGACGCAGAAGATTCCGCGGAAGAGGTGGTGTTGGCCAAAACCGTTCCGGGCTAGTTCTTCCTCGAAGTGAAGCCAGGCCGGGACGAAGCGCCTCGCCTCCCCGTCATTCAAGGCGCCGCACAGTGGCTTGAGGGGACCGAGGTTGCAGTGTAATACCTCCGCGACCTGGAATCCTGCCTCTCGGAGGTGGCGCCGAAGGTCGGTTTCGGTCAAACCGAAATCGTAGTAGCGCTCGGAGAGGCGTGCCGCCAGAGGGCGAAGCACGCGCTTCCACAGCGGATCTCCGTGGTGGCTTGCAGCGAAGTGGCCCGAGTCGACGGTGAGATACAACGGTGCGCCGGGCTTCAGCACTCTGCGGATCTCCTCGAGGAAGCGGCGCGGTTGCGCCACGTGTTCGAGGACCTGAGTGCACACCGCCAGGTCGAAGCTCCCTGGGCCAAAGTGGTTCGACAGGTGATAGCCGCTCACCTCGCGAAGGTCGACCGGTAGCCGGAGCCGGCGCGCCCGTTCGATCCCCACCGCATCGGGGTCGACCGCGGTGACGTTTATGGGCATCCGCTCCAGGGGCAGTGAACGCCAGAGATCGAGCGGACCAGTGCCGACTGCGCCGACGTCGAGTACCGAGAGCGGTTCGCGGATCGCGAGGAGGATCTGCTGAATGCGCGCCTTGCCGGTGTTCCGCGAGGGTTGGTTTGGCTCCAGGCCTGAACGCTGCGCTGGGCGCCCGCCGAGTTCCGGCATCCCGGCGCTGTTACCACGCGGACATGGTTTGGTTCAACGTACGGGTGTGCGACGGTCCGTTGCTGGAGCTACCGAAGCGGACCCCAAGCAGGTGCTCGGTTGCACGGCTGCTGAACTGCCGGGAGCGGCCGGACCGGGGGACAGCGGGGCGACGCGCTCTTCCTTCTCGGAGGGCACGGGTTTCCACGCGAGATCCTGTCGCCTCCCGGGCTTGGAGTTTGCGGGGAGTTCGGGAATGGGCGATATGGAATCACCCGGTGAAGCCTGTCGACGCGAGCCGGCCGGAACGAGAAGGACGAGGTCGGTGCGGCAAGAAAACTGGCGTTGGATGGCAAAGCGCACGTTGGATATTGCTGCCGCGTCGGGCGGGTTGGCGTTGCTCGGCCCGGCGTTAGGTGCGACGGCGCTCGCCATCCGCGCCACCATGGGTCGGCCGGTCTTCTTCCGCCAGGAGAGGCCGGGTCGACATGGGCGCCCCTTCGTGCTGCTCAAGTTCCGCACCATGGCTGACGGGCGCGACGCGGACGGCCGGCTCCTTCCCGACGAGCAGCGGCTCACGAGGATCGGGCGGCTGATCCGCTCGCTGAGCCTGGATGAGCTTCCTCAGCTCTGGAATGTACTCGAGGGCGAGATGAGCCTGGTGGGCCCGCGGCCTTTGCTGATGCAATACCTTTCGCGCTACACGCCCGAGCAGGCGCGGCGGCAGGAGGTTCTCCCGGGCATCACCGGCTGGGCCCAGGTCAACGGCCGAAACGCGCTCAGCTGGGAGGAGAAATTCCGCATGGACGTCTGGTACGTGGACAACTGGAGCCTCTGGCTGGACGCGAAGATCCTCGGCTTGACCCTACTCCGGGTCCTCGACAGGAGGGGCATCTCGCGTCCGGGACACGCTACGATGCCAGAGTTCTTTGGCACGAGCGGGAACACAGGCAGCGAGGCCGCCTGAAAGTGTGAACATGAAACGGATCGCGATCGTCGGCGCAGGTGGTTTCGCGCGGGAAGTGGCGTGGCTCATTCGGGAGGTCAATTCGCAGGAGCCACGGTTCTCGTTTGCCGGCTACATTGTCAGTGACCTCTCGAAGCTAAGCGACCATGACAGCCGCGAAGAAGTCCTTGGGGACTATGGCTGGCTCGAGAAGGCTCCACAGGGGATTGAGGCGCTGGCTATCGGCATCGGCACTCCCGCCGCGCGGCTGCGAGTAGCTGCAGACCTCGAGAAGCGATTCCCCACTATCGACTGGCCGCCGCTGATACACCCCAGCGTTCAGTTCGACCGAGAGAGCAGCGAGGTCGGTAAGGGCGTGCTTCTGTGCGCCGGCGTCATCGGGACAGTGAACCTCGTCTTCGAGCCATTCGCGATGGTCAACCTCTCCTGCACCATCGGTCACGAAGCTCGCCTCGGGCGGGGATGCGTGCTCAACCCAACTGTCAATATCTCAGGGGGCGTGCGACTGAGTGAAGGGGTGTTGGTCGGTACGGGCGCACAGATCCTCCAATACGTTTCCGTCGGAGAGGGTGCGACCGTTGGCGCCGGCGCGGTCGTCACGAAAGATGTTCCCGCCGGGGAGACAGTTGTCGGAGTTCCCGCGAAGCCCCTTCCGCGAAAGCCAAGGTAGTCTTCATGCCGCGCCTGTACCTCTCACCTCCCCACATGGGCGAGCAGGAGCGGGCGCTCCTCCTCGAGGCCTTCGACTCCAACTGGATCGCCCCGCTGGGGCCCCACGTCGACGCCTTCGAACGCGAGCTCGCCGCCAAGCTCGGCGTCCCCCACGCCGCCGCGCTCTCCAGCGGAACCGCCGCCCTCCATCTCGCCCTCCAACTCCTCGGCGTCGGCCGCGGAGATGAGGTCCTCCTCTCCACCCTCACCTTCTCAGCCACCGCCAACGCCATCACCTACCTCGGCGCAAACCCCGTCTTCATCGACTCCACCCCCGAGTCCTGGAACATCGACCCCGCCCTCCTCGAAGAGGAGCTGATCTGCTGCGCCCGCTGCGGCAAGCTCCCCAAGGCCGTCATCGCCGTCGACCTCTACGGCCAGTGCGCCGACTGGGACCCCATCCTCGCCGCTTGCCAGCGCTACGACGTCCCCGTCATCGAGGATGCAGCCGAAGCCCTCGGCGCCACCTACAAGGGCCGCCCCGCCGGCGCCTTCGGCGCCATGAGCGTCTTCTCCTTCAACGGGAACAAGATCATCACCACCAGCGGCGGCGGGATGCTGGTCTCCCACCGCAAGGACTGGATCGACCGCGCCCGCTTCCTCTCAACCCAGGCGCGCGACCCCGCCCCCCACTACGAGCACTCGCAGATCGGCTACAACTACCGCATGAGCAACCTCCTCGCCGCGGTCGGCCGCGGACAGCTCCGCGTCCTCGACCAACGCGTCGAACAGCGCCGCACCAACAACGCCTTCTACCGACAGGCCCTGGGCAACCTCCCCGGCACCCAGTTCATGCCCGAGGCCCCGTACGGACGACCCAGTTGCTGGCTCACCTGCATCACGGTGGATCCCTCCGCGTTCGGATCCGACCGCGAGGCCATTCGCCTCCACCTCGAAACCCTCGATATCGAGTCCCGCCCGGTGTGGAAGCCGATGCACCTCCAGCCGGTCTTCTCAGGCTGCCGGGTCCGCCGCGGCGCCGTCGCCCAACACCTGTTCGAACGCGGCCTCTGCCTCCCCAGCGGCTCGGCCATGACCCAAGAGGACCGCGAAAGGGTGGTCCAGGGGCTGTTCGCGGCGAGGCACACGCACCGCGCTTGAAGCAATGTCGGGCCTCCCTTGTAGGGTGCCTCCGGCCGCAAGGGAGGGCCACCCCACGTGCCGTCGACGCTTCACGAGGCGCTGCTTCTACTGTTCCGAAACCGGACCACCCTCGCGCCGGAGCTTCTCCAGCGGGCGCTCGCGGTGCCGGTTCCCTCCTTCACCGAGGCCCGCGTCGAGGACGCTGCCTTCACCCAGGTCACCCCGACCGAATACCGCGCCGATCTGGTGGTGCTGCTGGGCGACAGAGCTCCGGTCTTCGGCATCGTGGTCGAGGTGCAGCTCTCCAGGGACGAGACGAAGCGCTTCACCTGGCCGTTCTATGCGGTGGCCCTGAGGGCGCGGCTCAGGTGTCCTACCTGCTTGCTCGTCGTGGCACCGGATGCGCGTGTGGCCGAATGGGCCTCCGAGCCGATCGAGCTGGGGCAGCCGGGCTCGCAATATCGGCCGCTCGTGCTCGGGCCTGGTCTGGTCCCGCTCATCGCCAGCGAATCCGAGGCGCGGCGTGCGCCAGAGCTGGCGGTGCTGTCCGCCCTGGCTCACGGCAATAGGGAGCGGGGAATCGAGGTGGGAAAGGCTGTGTTCATCGCTGCGCGCGACCTCGACGAAGATCGGCGCTTGCTCTACATTGATTTGGTCCTCGCGTTCCTCAGCGAGGACGCGAGAAAGAACCTGGAGGACCAGATGGCCCGTGAAGGCTATGAGTACCAGAGCGACTTCGCCCGCCGGTACTTCGCTGAGGGAAAGGCGGAGGGCAAGGCAGAGGGACTCCGCGCGGCCCTGGTGAAGGTGTTGGAGGTTCGAGGCTTCGACTTGTCTCCGGATCTGAGACGGCGCATTGAGGCTGAGGCCAACATCGAGCGGCTGGAGCGCTGGCTCAGCGCGGCCGTCAATGCCAAGGCCGTGTCCGACGTCTTCAGCGACGCCTGACTCCGTTCGTTCCCGACTCACGCCGGCGCAACTCGCGCCCTACTCCAGTTCGCTGCCGCCGTCCCCCATGGCCACTGGGTCGGCCATGACCCAGGAGGACTGGGACAAGGTGGCGATCGAAGTGTCCAGTATGCGAAAGTGAACGCCCTTTAACCTCCTGGGCACCAAGGACGTACCAAGCCGATGAGGAGGATCTTCGCCAGATCCACGCAGGCGCTCATCGACGCTGGGGCGCTGGCCCTCGCGTTGTGGCTGGCGTTCCTCATTCGCTTCGATTGGGACCTCCCGCTCCAGATGCTCAAGCGGGTCGCCTTCACCTGGCCGTACGTGGTGGCCTTCCAGTACTTGGCGCTCGTTGGCTTCGGAGTGCCACGCTTCGCCTGGCGCTACGTCGGCCTCCGCGAGACCCAGCGAATCTTCTTCGCCACGGCCGGCGCCTCGGGAGTCCTCCTGGCGGTGCGCCTCCTCGCCGGCGCACTGGTGGAGAGCTTCGGCCACGCCCAATACGCGCTGCTGCCGATCGGCGTCATCCTCATCGACTTCATCCTCGCCTTCCTGGGCGTGACCGGGGTCCGCGTCCTTCGCCGGCTCCTCGCCGAGCGCGCCGAGAGCGTGAGCCGCCGAGCCATCGATCGCGCCGAGACCGCCACCATGCTCATCGGCGCCGGCCAGGCCGGCCTGCTCGTCGCCAAGGAGCTCTCCGTCCGCCCTGACCTCGGGATGCGGCCGGTCGGCTTTCTCGACGATGACCCGGTCAAGGTCGGGAGCGTGATCCACGGAATCCCGGTCCTGGGCACCACCGCCAACCTCGAGGCCCACTGCCGCAAGCACGGCGCTCAGGAAGTCCTCATCACCATCGCCAACGCTCCCGGCAGCCAGGTCCGGCGCATCAAGGAGCTGTGCGACCGCGCCGGCCTCCCCGCCAAGATCATCCCCGGCATCTACGAGATCGTCGGCGGCCAGGTGAACCTCTCGCGGATCCGCAACGTGTCCATCGAGGACTTGCTCGGCCGCGAACCCGTGGTGCTCGAGACCGACTCCATCGCCGAGGAGATCCGCGGCCGCTCCGTGCTCGTCACCGGCGCCGGCGGCAGCATCGGCTCCGAGCTGTGCCGGCAGGTCTGCCGGTTCCAACCCTCCCGCCTGGTCCTCGTCGAGCAAGCCGAGAACGCGCTCTTCCACATCCACCGCGAGCTGGTCGCCGACTTCCCCGGGCTGGGGGCGGCCATCACCCCCTGCATCGCCGACATCTGCGACCTGCGCCGCATCGAGGCGATCTTCATCGCCCACCGCCCCGAGGTGGTGCTCCACGCCGCCGCCCACAAGCACGTCCCGATGATGGAGTGGAACCCCGGCGAGGCCATCAAGAACAACGTCTTCGGCACCAAGGCGCTGGCCGACCTCTCCAGCGCCCGCGGAGTGCGGCAGTTCGTGATGATCTCCACCGACAAGGCGGTCAACCCCACCTCGGTGATGGGCGCTAGCAAGCGGACCGCGGAGATCTACGTCCAGGCGCTCTCCCCGCGCAGCGAGACCCGCTTCGTCACCGTGCGCTTCGGAAACGTGCTCGGCTCGGCGGGCAGCGTCATCCCCATCTTCCAGGAGCAGATCGCCCGCGGCGGCCCAGTCACCGTCACCCACCCGGAGATGAAGCGCTACTTCATGACCATCCCCGAGGCCTGCCAGCTCGTCCTCCAGGCCGGAGCGATGGGGAAGGGCGGGGAGATCTTCATCCTCGAGATGGGCGAGCCGGTGAAGATCCTCGACCTCGCCCGCGACCTGATCCGCCTGTCGGGATTCCAGCCCGACGAGGACATCCAGATCGAGCTCACCGGCATCCGACCCGGAGAGAAGCTCTTCGAGGAGCTGTCCGTCGCGGAGGAAGTCGCGGAGAAAACCCGGCATCCGAAGATCTTCATCGGGAAGATCCGCGCCAATGACCTGCAGGCGGTCTCGGTCAAGCTCTCGGAGCTGCAACGGCTGTGCGATGGCGGAACCCCGGAGCAGGTCCGCTCCAAGTTCCAGGAGATAGTTCCCGAGTACCAGCCCGCGGTGCCGGAGCCCCCTCCGCCCCGGTCGCCGACCCCAGAGGAAGTCGCCGCCCCCGCCCGCGCTGCGGTTGCCGGAGCGAGGTGAGGCCAGTCGGGGGCGCGAACCCTCGAAGCCGATCCTCCTTCGCGCTGGCTCGGCCGGCTCCATCAGCCCGAGAATCGCCTCGAGCCTTGCTCGGTGAGCACGCAGGGTGGATGCCGTGGTCCGCCCGAACTTGAGGTCACAATCTGTGACTTCAAGGTTTCCCGAGCCCGAGCTTGCCCTCCGTGCTGAAGCTCCAAGGTCACAAATTGTGACCTTGAACGGCGCCAACGTCGATGTCAGGGCCTCCCTGTAGGGTGCCTCCGGCCAGAAGGGAGGGCCATCCGGCGTGCCGTCCACGCTCCACGAGGCGCTGCTGCTGCTGTTCCGAAACCGGACCACCCTCGCGCCGGAAATTCTCGAACGTGCGCTCGCCGTGCCAGTTCCCGCCTACACCGAGGCGCGCGTCGAGGACGCCGCTTTCACCCAGGTCACCCCGACCGAATACCACGCCGATCTCGTCGTGCTGCTCGGCAACGGAGTTCCGGTCTTCGGCATCGTCGTCGAGGTGCAGCTCTCCAGGGACGAGACGAAGCGCTTCTCCTGGCCCCTCTACGCGGTGGCTCTGCGGGCGCGGCTTCGGTGCCCCACGTGCCTTCTTGTCGTCGCAATGGATCAGCAGGTCGCCGAATGGGCCTCCGAGCCCATCGAGCTGGGCCAGCCGAGCTCGCAATTCCAGCCAGTGGTGCTGGGGCCTGGAATGGTTCCGGTCGTCGCCAGTGAAGCGGAAGCGCGGAGCGCCCCGGAGCTGGCGGTGCTATCCGCGATCGTGCACGGCAAGGAGGAACAGGGAACAGAAGTGGGGAAGGCCGTGCTCGTCGCGGCGCGCGACCTCGACGAAGAACGGCGCTTGCTCTACATTGACTTGGTCTTCGCGTTCCTCGGCGAGGACAAGAGAAAGAAGCTGGAGGAGCAGATGGCCCGTCAAGGCTACGAGTACCAGAGCGACTTCGCCCGCCGATACTTCGCGGAGGGCAGGGCAGAGGGCCGAGCGGAAGGGAAGGCTGAGGGAAAGGCGGACGGACTTCGTGCCGCCTTGCTGAAGGTGTTGGGGGTTCGAGGCTTCGCCCTGTCCCCGGAGCTGACGCGGCGCATCGAGGCGGAAACCAGCATCGAGAGACTCGAGCGCTGGCTCAGCTCGGCCATCAACGCCAAGGTGGCGTCCGACATCTTCAGCGACGCCTGACCATCCCCGAAGCCTGGCATTCCGTCCTCCAGGCCGGGGCGATGGAGAAGGGCGGAGAGAATCTTCATCCTCGAGATGGGCGAGCCGGTGAAGACGCTCGAGAGCATCGCCACACCTTGCTCGGTGAAGGCAAACGGCGGGAACTTGGTCTTGTGGCGACAGCATTTACCAGCGGACTCCGACAGCGCCGTGCGTCACGCCGCCGTCGAACGGGCGGTGGCCACGTACCACTCCATCGTCTCGTCCAGGCCCTGCGCCGCCGTGTGCGTGGGCTCGTAGCCGAGCAGCCTCCGCGCCTTGCCGATGTCCGCCTCCGAGTGGCGGATGTCTCCCGGCCGGAAGCCTTCGTACCTTGGCTCCACCGAGGCGAGAGGTGGCTCGCTCCGCGCCAGCCGCTCGCGGATCATCCGGAACAGCTCGTTCAAAGTCGTTCTCGCCCCCACCGCGATGTTGAAGACCTCTCCCACCGCGCCCGAGCTGGACTCCGCCAGCGCCGCCAAGAGGTTGGCCTGGATCACGTTTTCCACGTAGCAGAAGTCCCGGCTGGTCTCCCCGTCGCCGTAGATGACGCACGGCTTCCCCCACAAGAGCGCCGCCGTCCACTTCGGAATCACCGCCGCGTAGGGCCCCTCCGGGTCCTGCCGCCGGCCGAAGACATTGAAGTAACGCATCCCGATCGTCTCCAGCCCGTAGGCGTCGAGGAAGATGCGCCCGTAGATTTCATCCACCCGCTTGGTCGCCGCGTACGGCGAGAGCGGCTTGCCGATGTTCTCCTCCACCTTCGGCAGCGCCGGGTGGTCCCCGTAGACCGAGCTGGAGCTGGCGTACACGAAACGCCGCACCTTCGCGTCCCGCGCCGCCAGGAGCATGTTCACCATCCCGTCCACGTTCGCCTGGTGGCTCAAGAGCGGATCCTTCAAGGAGCGCGGCACCGACCCCAAAGCCGCCTGGTGCAGCACATGGTCCACCCCCTCGCAGGCCGCCCGGCAGACGGCCAGCTCGCGGATGTCTCCCTCGATGAAGCGGAAAGCGCGCTCCGGCAAGCCTCCCAGGTTCCGCCGGTGTCCGGTAGCGAAGTTGTCCAGCCCCACCACCCGCTGCCCGAGCGCGAGGAGATGGTGCACGAGGTTGCTCCCGATGAACCCCGCCGCGCCGGTGACCAGCCACACCCGCGGCTCCCGGCGGAGGCGATCTCCCAGCGGCTCGTGCAAGGGCGCCATCGATTCACGATGCTGCCGCCAGCCCCCACATTCCAGGAGCGGGCGAGCGTGTTAGAAAAGGCGACGCCAATCTATCCCCGCGCCCGCCAGCATCCAACGGCTTGATCCGCGAGGTGACCGTGCTCAGGAGCCCCGCGGCTCGGAGTGGGGTGGGGGCCAGTGAAGCGGAAGCGCGGAGCGCCCCGGAGCTGGCGGTGCTATCCGCGATTGTGCACGGCAAGGAGGAACATGGAACAGAAGTGGGGAAGGCCGTGCTCGCTGTGGCGCGCGACCTCGACGAAGAACGGCGCTTGCTCTACATTGACCTGGTCTTCGCGTTCCTCGGCGAGGACGAGAGAAAGAAGCTGGAGGAGCAGATGGCCCGTCAAGGCTACGAGTACCAGAGCGACTTCGCCCGCCGATACTTCGCGGAGGGCAGGGCAGAGGGCCGGGCGGAAGGCAAGGCCGAAGGGAAGGCTGAGGGCCAGGCGGACGGGCTTCGTGCCGCCTTGCTGAAGGTGTTGGGAGTTCGAGGCTTCGCGCTGTCCCCGGAGCTGACGCGGCGCATCGAGGCGGAAACCAGCCTCGAGAGACTCGAGCGCTGGCTCAGCTCGGCCGTCAACGCCAAGGCTGCCTCCGACGTCTTCAGCGATGCCTGACCATCTCCCGGGTCGCGAGCGCCTCCGAGCCCCGGGCTGCGGTGGGCCAGTTCCAGGTTGTCAATTTCCACCATCAGTCGAAGAATAAAGACATGGACGGCTACCGCCCACGAGAGCTAGCCGGACTGCCGACGAGCCCTCGCGTGGCGCGCTCTACGAAACCTTCGTCGCTCAGAACCTCCTCGCCATCGAAGTGAAAGAGAGCGCCTCTGGGCTGTTCCTCTGGGCATGGTGCTGGCGTGACGCCCGCCGCTTCTCCGCTCCTCTGTCTGCTCCGCTCGTGGCCGGAAGAGAAAGAGCGCATCCCAGGCTGTCTCGAGGGCGCCGACCCCGCTGCCCTCGTCCACTCCGCCGCCCGCCACGGCCTCGCCGGACTCGTCCAACATCTTCTCCAAGAGGCCGGCGCCAGCCTCGCTCCAGCGCCCGCCGGAGGGCTCAAGCGCCACGCCCTCTCCGCCGCCGCCTACGGAATGCGGGTGAAGGCGCTTCTTCTCCGCGCCCTCGATGCCCTGGCCGCCGAAGGCGTCGTCCCCGCGCCGCTGAAAGGCTACCCGCTCGCCCAGCGCCTCTACCCGGACCCGCTCCTCCGCGCCACCTCCGACGTGGACCTGCTCGTCTCGCCGGAAGAGCTACCCGCCGCCGAACGCGCCATCCGCTCCTTGGGCCTCGCCCCCAAGAAAGAGGCCGACGACTACTACCCCGTCCAGTACCGCCACCACCTCTGCTTCGCCGGGAAGCCAGGGATGGTGGAGCTGCACTTCCGCCCGATGACCGCCTTCGGCATCGCCTGGGAGTCCCACGCCCTCCTCGCCCGCGCCAAGGAGGGCTCCTTCGAAGGCCGAGCCGTGCGCCTCCTCCGCGAAGAGGACGAGCTGGTCTACCTCTGCCTCCACGCCGCCAACCACATGCTCCAGCGGCTCGCCTGGCTCCTCGACTTGAAGCTCCTCGCCCGAAGCGGCCGCCTCGACTGGGAGGAGGTGGTCCGCGCCGCCCGCGAGTCCGGCCTCCCCGCGCTCGCCTTCTACGCCCTCGAGGCCAGCCAGCGCGTCCTCGGCGCGCCCATCCCCGAAGCCACCCTCCGCGAGCTTTGCCCCTCCATCTTCAAGGCCGCCCTCGCCCGACGAGTGTTCTCCGAGCAGACCCTCGCCAGCTCCACCCTCGCCGAGGACAAGGCCCAGTGGAAGGCGGCCAAGCTCCTGCTCGCGCAGAGCTACCCGCGCATCGCCCTCTTCTCGCTTCGCCGGGTGGCCTGGAACATGAGGAGCCGGCTCCGCCGCGGGTGAGGTATTAGCCTGCTGCAGGTGGCCGCGCTCCTCGACACCCTCCGCGTCCTTGCTTCCTTCCAGCCCCCGAAGGTGGACCTCTCCTCCGCCCCCTGGGACGAGTACGTGGACTGGGCCATCGCCCACGGTCTCGGCCCGCTCGCCGCCTACAACCTGGAATACCGCCTCGGCGGAGCCGGCGCCCCCCAGTGGGCCAAGGACCGCCTGCTCTCCGTCTACCAGGGCACCGCCAACGACAACGTGATGAAGCTGGTGGGCCTCAAGCGCACCCTGGGAGAGCTAGCCGGCCGGCGGATCGTCGTCTTCGACGGCGCCTCCTTCGCCGAGGCCCTTTACCCCCACGTCGCCTTCCGGCCACTCCCGGAAATCCGCCTGCTGGTCCGCCGGGAAGACCTCGATGGACTCACGGGGTTTCTCGCCTCCCGCGGCTTTCACCAGAGCCCTCACCCCGACCCGGCCGGCGCCGCCATGGCCCTCGCCGACGGCCGCACGGAAATGTGTCTCCACGCGGGCATCCTCGGGGACAGCCTCGCCGCCGAGGAGGCGGAGCTCCTCTCCCGCTGCTTGCCGCTCCGCGCCTTCGGCCCCTCCCTCTTCCGGCTCGACCTCGAGGACGCCACCTTGGCTCTCTGCCTCCACCAGGCCCGGGTGGGTTATCAGCTGCCCACGCTCTCCTTCGTGGACCTCCGCGAGCTGCTCCTCGGCGCACCTTCCCTGGGAGGCGACTACTCCCGTCCGCCTGACTTCCCCCTGCTACTCCACCGCGCCAAGCAATGGGGCCTCGAGCGCGCGCTGTGCTGCTCCGTTTCAATCGCCGCGCGGCTCTTCCCCGAAATCGCCGAGGCCGCTTCGCGCGCAAGCCCCCAGCTTCGGCCCTCCACCCGCTCGCTCCTCGAACGGCTGGTCGTGCGGCCCGCCTCCACCCTGGGCGGCACTCGCGCCATCCGCGGAGGAGACCGGCTTCGACGACTGCTCACCGCTCGACGGCCCAGAGTGCCTTCGCGGTAGACTGGATGGCACCCTCACCCTGACCCTCTCCTGCTCGCGGGAGAGGGAAGGGGTGGACGGCGCTCCTCCGAGAGGTCGCACGTGAAAATCTCCGTCGTCGGAACCGGCTACGTCGGCCTCGTCGCCGGCACCTGCTTCGCCGACTCCGGCAACGACGTCGCCTGCGTGGACATCGACCAGAAAAAAATCGACACCCTCCGCGCCGGCGCGCTGCCCATCTACGAGCCCGGCCTCGAGGAGCTGGTGAAGAAGAACGTCCGCGACGGGCGCCTCTCCTTCACCACCGAGCTGGCCGCCGCGGTGGCCCCCTCCCAAGTCGTCTTCATCGCCGTCGGCACCCCCGAGGGCGAATCCGGCGACGCGGATCTCAAGTACGTCCTCGCCGCCGCCGGGGAGATCGGCCGGGCCCTCCGCCAGTACACCGTGGTGGTGGACAAGAGCACCGTCCCGGTGGGCACCGCGGACAAGGTCCGGGACGTCATCCGCTCCGCCACCCTGGTGGAGTTCGACGTCGTCTCCAACCCGGAGTTCCTGAAAGAGGGCGCCGCTCTCGATGACTTCCTCAAGCCGGACCGGATCGTCATCGGCACCGACTCCGAGCGCGCCAGAAAGCTGATGTCCGAGCTGTACGCCCCCTTCGTCCGCACCGAGAACCCCATCCTCTTCATGGACGCCCGCTCGGCCGAGCTGACCAAGTACGCCGCCAACGCCATGCTCGCCACCCGCATCAGCTTCATGAACGACATCTCCGTCCTCTGCGAGAAGGTGGGCGCCGACGTGGACTTCGTCCGCAAGGGACTGGGCGCCGACCGCCGCATCGGCTACCCCTTCCTCTTCCCCGGGGTCGGCTACGGTGGTTCCTGTTTTCCAAAAGATGTGAAGGCGCTGGTGGCCACCGCCCGGGAGCACGGCCTCGAGCTGGACCTCTTGCGCGCCGTGGAGCGCACCAACGAGCGGCAGAAGCGGCTGCTCCTCCAGAAGGCCGCCAGGCACTTCGGCGAGCTGGCCGGCCGTACCTTCGCGGTCTGGGGGCTCGCCTTCAAGCCCAAGACCGACGACATGCGCGAGGCGCCCTCGGTGGAGCTCATCGAGGGTCTGCTCGGCAAGGGCGCCAAGGTGCAGGCGCATGACCCGGTGGCCGAGAAGGTGGCGCGCCGGAACTTCGGAGACAGAGTCGCCTACGGAGACACTCCCTACGATGTTCTACCCGGCGCCGAGGCCCTCTTCCTGGTGACCGAGTGGAACGAGTTCCGCCACCCCGACTTCGAACGGATGAAGTCCCTGATGAAGTCGCCGGTGGTCTTCGACGGACGCAACGTCTTCGACCCGGCCAGGATGCGCGAGAAGGGCTTCACCTACTACGCCATCGGCCGCCGCTCGTGACTTCGCCCTTCGACGGCCTGTCTCTCCCCGCCGCCCCGGCCCTGCCGGTGACCCTCTGGCGCGCGCTGAGGCCCCGGCAGTGGACCAAGAACCTGGCGGTCTTCGCCCCGCTATTGTTCGCCAAGGCGGTCTTCGTCCCCGGCGCCGCCGCCAAGGCCGCCACCGCCATGCTCGCCTTCTGCCTGCTCGCCAGCGGGCTGTACGTGGTGAACGACTGGGTGGACCGGGAGAAGGACCGCCTCCACCCGGAGAAGCGCCAGCGGCCGATCGCCGCCGGAAACTTGGGAGGGAGGGGGGCCTTCGCGCTCGCCGCCGCCTGCTGGGCCATGGGCGGCGCGCTCGCCTACTCGGTGGGGCCCTCCTTCGCCTCGGTGTGTGGAGGCTACGTGGCGCTCCAGCTCTGCTACTCCTTGGCGCTCAAGCGGCTGGTCATCCTGGACGTGATGGCCATCGCCATGGGCTTCGTGCTGCGCGTGTTCGGCGGAGGGGTGGCCATTACCGTCCCGGTGTCCAACTGGCTCTTTCTGTGCACCTTGCTCCTCGCCGTCTTCCTGGGGTTCGCCAAGCGCCGGCACGAGCTTTCCTCGCTCCAGGAGGAGGCCACCGCCCACCGCGACAACCTGGTGGATTACTCCTTGCCGATGCTGGACCAGATGATGTCGATGGTCGCCGCGGCTTGCATCCTCGCCTACGGGTTGTACTCCGTCTCGCGGGAGACCGTGGAGCACGTCGGCTCCGACCGGCTCAAGTTCACCATCCCCTTCGTCATCTACGGCATCTTCCGCTACCTGTTCCTCGTCCACCGGCGCGGGCAGGGAGGCTCCCCGGAGCGCGTGCTGCTCTCCGACTTGCCCCTCGTCGTCAACCTGGCCCTCTTCGTCGCCGTGGCCAGCTGGGCGCTCTATGGGTGAGGAGGGCGTGCGGTCGAGGGTCGAGCGTCGAGCGTCGAGTGGGTCGTCCAGCGGCCGTCCAGCGCTTCACCGGCGCGGCGGGCGCAACCGGCGCCTTGGCGCCGCGAGCGTCGAGATGACAGATCTGGTAGGAGTCCCGTCGATATGTCCAAGAAGAGCGTCGTCGCCGTCCTCAAGACTTCTCCCGAGTCGGTGCACGAGGACATCGGCAAGGCCATGCGCTTGGCCGGCTACCAAGACGTCATCCGGCCCCAGCACGAGACCGCCCTGAAAATCAACATCAGCTGGCATCATTTTTACCCGGCCTGCAGCACCACCCCCTGGCAGCTCGAAGGAGTCATCAGACAGCTCCTCGCCGATGGATTCGACCCTGCTCGCCTCCACGGCTGCCAGAACCGCACCGTCGTCGTCTCCGCCAAGAAGGGCGAAGTCGCCAACAAGCACAAGCCCGTCCTCGACGCCTACGGACTCGCCAACGTCCACCTCTACGAGGGCCAGGAGTGGATCCGCTTCGAGCCCAAAGCCCGGATGCGCGTGCTCCACGACATCTACCCGAGGGGGATCGAGATTCCGAAACGCTTCATCGGGGAGAACATCATTCACCTGCCCACGATGAAGACCCACGTCTTCACCACCATGACCGGGGCGATGAAGAACGCCTTCGGTGGATTGCTCCACGAGCGCCGGCACTGGACTCACTCCGTCATCCACGAGACCTTGGCCGACTTGCTCGCCATCCAGAAGGAGATCCATCCCGGAGTGTTCGCCGTGATGGACGGCACCTTCGCCGGCGACGGCCCCGGCCCCCGCTGCATGGTGCCCTACGTCAAGAACTACGTCCTCGCCTCTGCCGACCAGGTCGCCATCGACGCCGTCGCCGCCAAGATGATGGGCTTCGACCCCATGGCCCTCAAGTTCATCCGCCTCGCCCACGAAGACGGCCTCGGCACCGGCAGGTTCGAGGAGATTGACGTCGCCGGCGAAGACGTCCGCGACGTCAATTGGGGCTTCACCGGCACCGAAAACACCTTCGCCTCCCGCGGGCAGAAGCTCATCTACTGGGGACCCCTCAAGCCGCTCGAGAAGCTCCTCCTCCGCACCCCCATCGTCCCCTGGAGCTACGCCGCCTCCATCGCCTACCACGACCTCTACTGGTACCCCACCATCGGCCTCCGCCGCGTCCGCGATGCCCTCGAGACGCCGTGGGGCAAGCTGTTCCAGGACTACGAACGGGGTCTCCCGGAACGCGCCCGCAACTCACGCGCCCGCGCCGCGTGAATGAAGTCGCCCCCACTCCCCTGTGGGGGAGCGGGATTACTGCCTCGCCAGCCCACAGTCCTTCTTGCCTTGGGCAGTGCCGATCGCGTGGCAGTCACACTTCGGCAATAGCTCGGCACACTTTTCCTCCTGCGCGGGAGTCAGCGCCACCGTGCCCTCCTGCTGAGAGGCCCGCCGCAAACACCCGTCTTTCTCCGCGCTGTTCGCCGCACACTCGCACAGCTTCTCCGAAAGCTGGCGGCAGCTCCCCCGGCAGCCGGCCAGCCCCAAGAGCGCCAGGGCCGAAACCATCGCGAGCACACGGATCATCGAGGCCGCGCAACATGCCACACATCCACTCCGAATCAAGACGCTGCCTCCGCAAGCCGGCCGTGGCATCATCCTCCACCCATGCCGCGCGCCCGCCGGCCGAAGCCGCCGTTCGCCCTCGCGTGTGAGGCCGCCCTGGCCGCGGCCGCTTTCTTCGCCCCCCTCGCCCTCGGCTCGGCTCCTCAATGGACACTCTGGCCGCTCGCGGCGCTGTCCTCCTTGGCCCTCGCCTTCGCCCTCCTCTCCGCGCGCTCCGAAGGACGGCCCTTCCACCTCCCCCTCCTCGCCCTGGTGCCATTGCTCGCCGCCACCGTGTGCGCGCTCCAGCTACTCCCTCTGCCCAGCGCAGTGGCGAAGCTTTTCAGCCCAGAGGCGGCTGAGCTGCGCGAGTTCGCCCTCGCGCCCCTCGGCCTCGATGGGGCCCGCCCCGTCTCCCTCGAGCCCGCCGCCACCTGGCGCGAGCTTTCCAAGCACCTGTGCTACGCGGCCCTGCTCGCCTCCGCCGCCTACCTTTGCCGCTCCCGCATGGCCCGGCGGCGAATCGCTTCCACCCTGGCCCTCTCCGGGCTGGCGGTGGCGTTGATCGGCTTCGGCCACGAGCTTTTCGGCGCGAGCAAGCTCTTCGGCTTTCACGCCTTCCAGGCCCAGCCGCCTTTCCTCAGCACCTTCGGCAACCCCAACCACCTCGCCGGCTTCCTCACCCTCACCGCCACCCTCTCGCTCGGCCTCGCCATCCGCGCCGAGCAGCGGCCGCGCTCCTTCTCCTTCGGAGGCGTCTTCCTCCTCTCGGGAGCCGCAGTCCTCCTCTCCCTCTCTCGTGGAGGCATCGCCTTCTTCGTGGCCGCCCAGCTCGCCCTCGCCGCGGTGCTCCTGTGGGGCCGGCTGGCCCGCCAAGCCGCCGAGAGGGCGATGGAGTGGGAAGGCGCCCCACCCGCCGCCCGCAAGGCTCCGGGGTGGATTCGCCTCGGCCTGGCTCCGCTCCTCGCCCTCTGGGCAGTCTTGGCCACCGGCGGCTACATCGCCTACGACAAGATTGCCGCCGAGCTGGCCACCGCCGACTCGATGGAGGAGCTGAAGGGCTCCAAGGTGGACCTCTGGCCGATGATGGCCCGCGGAGCGGCCGCCTACTCCCGAATGGGAATGGGCCGGGGCGCCTTCGAGCTGGGCTTCACCCGTCATCAGGACAAGACGCCGGAGTCCAGCTTCACCCACGCGGAGAACCTGGTATTGCAGCTCTGGTCCGAGCTGGGGCTGCCGGCGCTCATCGGGCTCATCGCCCTCGCCGCCTTCGCGGCGTTCAAGACCGCCCGCCGCCGAGAGTGGACGCCGGTCGACTTCGCCGCCGCAGTCGGAGTCTCCGCGCTGCTCCTGCACGACCTCTTCGACTTCAGCCTCGAATTGCCCGCCACCGCCTCCGCGGCCTGCCTCGCCCTGGGACTGCTCTGTCGCGAGGAGGGGGGAAGCCCGGTCGGTCTCCCACTGCCCCCGCGCGCATCCGTGCCGGCCGCCTTCCTGGCCGCTCTTGCCATGCTCGGCCCGCTCTGGCTCGGCAGGCACTCCTACCTCGACGCGGAGCGGCGGTTGGCCCTCTTCTACCAGTCGGCCTCCTCGCCCTCCGAGGTGCGGAGAGCCGCGCTGCCGCTCATCGACCGGCACCCCGCCGACTGGGTGCTGTACGGGATTCTGGGCGCCGCCCACGCCTTCAAGGAGCCGGCGGATCCGCGCGAGGCTTTGGCCTTCGCCAACCGGACGCTGTTCCTGCGGCCCCTGGACGCCCAGTCGCACCGCACCGCCGCCCGCTCGCTGCTCATCCTGGGCGGGCGCTCCCAGGCGCTGCTCGAGTACCGGCTCGCCTACCAAGCATCGGCTCCGCTCCGGGACTCGCTCCTAGGCGAGTCCGCCTCGGTGGCGAAGGGGCTCTCCGAGCTTCGCTCCCTGGTGCCCGAGGAGCCTGCGGCCTTGGTCCACCTCTCGGGGCTGTTGCGCTCACAGGGCCGGCGCGAGGAGGACGGGGCCTTGCTCCAGTGGGCGGTCGGGGAGCTGTTCTCCCACCCGGACGCCGACGCGCTCTGGCTCGAGCTGGCCACGTTCCGATTGGAAGGGAAGGAGCCCGAGCTCTCGCTCGCCGCCCTGGGCAAGGTGAGGCGGGACTCGCCTCGACACTTCCGGGCGGCGCTGCTCCGGGCGCAGGTCTTGGCCGCGGCGGGAAGGCGGGCGGAGGCGGTCTCGTCGCTGGAAGAGGAGGCGCGAGTTTCCCCCGGCAAGGCGGAGGTGTGGCTCGCCCTGGCCGCGCACCAGCTTGCGGCCGGGCAGCCGCGAAGGGCGCGGGAGACTCTGGAGCGGGCGAGCCCGTTCGTGACCTCCTCTTGGCAGCGGGCCGACCTCTTCACCCTGGAGGCGCAGGCCTTCCAGGCGGAGGGGCTGCCGATGAAGGCGGTCCAGTCCTACCAATCGGCGGCGCGGCTTCGGCCGGAGTCGCCGCACCTGCACTACGCGGCCGCCCGACTCTTCGAGCAGATGTCCAAGCCCACCGAAGCCATCCGCGAGGTGCGCGAGGGCGAGCGGCTGGAGGGAAAGCCCGGCTCCCAGTCCGAGTGGGTGGCGAGGCTGGAATCGACGCTGCGGGCGCTGGAGCTTCGCCGCCTCGAGCAGGACGCGGCGAGAGCCGAGCCCGCGCCGGAGTAAACGGGCGGCCTACCAGTAGCGGTACTCGTACCTCCAGGGGCTGCCGCCCAGGGCGTTGATGGAGTTCATCCGGGTGTAGTGGGTCTGCATGGAGAGGTTCATCATCCCCATGAAGGCCTGGTGCCGGCTGGCCGACTCGCGCATCAGCTCGGCGGCGGACTTCTTGCCCCTTTCGGCAGGCCTGGCCGCGGTGGCTCCCTCGGCGGGCGCGGCGGGGCTCGCCTGTTGGGGCCAAAGCGCCTTCACCCCTTCTCCCCACTGGGCGCGGTACTTCTTCTGCTCCTCCTTCGGAAGCTTGGGCCAGGTGGAGCGGACCGCGGCCCAGTAGAGCGGCATGCGGGTTATCTGTTGTTTCTGCTCCTCGGAGAATCCCGGGTAGTCCTTCGCGAGCGAGGCGGCCCAGGCGTCCTTGAGGGCGCGGTCGGGCTTGAAGGAGGAGCCCAAAGCCTCGCTCACCATGAAGCAGAGCACCTCCACGAAGGCGTCGGCGGACTGGCGGGTGAGCGGCGGCCTCCCTTCGGCGATCGGCTGGTGAGCCGACTCGTAGACCTGGAGCACCCACCTCGCGAGCGGGTCGTTCGGCGTCTTGCGAAGCTCGTCGATCAGCTCGGTGGTGAGCTGCTGGCGGACCAGCTCCCGGTCGGTCCGGGAGAGCTGGGCGAAGTCCTTCTGCCGCGCCACGGTGTCCAAAACCCCGGTGATGGACTCCTTGTCCTTCTTGCGCCAGGAGTCGGAGAGGTCCTGGCGGACCAACTCCCGCTGCTCGTCGGTGAGTTGCACGTCCAGGGCCCACTCGAAGAATTCGGTGAAGCGGCCCACCACCTCCTCGGTGAGCGGCGGGCTGCCAGGCACCAGCACCTTCTCGGCCGCCACCGCGGAGGCGGCGGCGAGGAAGAGAAGCAGCGAGACGCGGCACGGCCTCATCGGACTTCCCCCCGTGGGTTTTGGCCGAAGTTACTGCTACTCGGTCGGAAGGGGGGAGCGCAAGATGGCGCCGGTGAACTGGAGCGTCCGGGCAAGTAATGTGGGAGCGTGAAGAGGCGACGGGAGAAGCAAGCCGCCGAGCGGTTGCAGCAGGCGCTGGAGCTGTACGCGTTGGGCGAGGCGCTGCTCCGGCAGAGGATTCGGCGGGAGAAGCCAGGCGTGAGGGACGAGGATGTCGAGGCAGAGGTGAGCCGATGGCGACAGACCCGACCGGGCGCCGAGCGCGGAGACGCCGCCGGAAGGTCCATCCGCTGGCCTCCGCCCCGGCGCGCAACCCGCTCGAGCAGGCGCTGAGACGCACGGTGGGCGACCTGGTCGAGATGGGGGTGCCGCATGCGTTGGTCGGCGGGCTCGCGGTGTCCTCCCTCGCCCAGCCGAGGCTGACTCGGGACGTGGATCTCGCGGTGTCGGTTGACTCCGACGCTGCCGCGGAGGAGCTGGTGAGCTCGCTGCGCGGTCGCGGCTATCGAATCGAAGCCGCCGTCGAGCGGACCCGCGTCCACCGGCTGGCGACGGTTCGGCTCACCTCGCCATACGGAGTGGCGGTCGACTTGCTCTTTGCGTCCTCCGGCGTAGAGCCGGAAGTCGTGCGCGATGCGCGCGAGCTGGAGGTGCTGCCTGGCTTGAGGCTGCGCGTGGCGAGAGCTGGACACCTCCTCGCACTGAAGTTGCTCTCTCAGGACGACCGTCGCCGGCCACAGGACCTGGATGACCTCCGAGCGCTGCTGGCCGTCTCCGGCGCCGGGGAGCTACGTCGCGCGGAGGCCGCGCTTGGGCTCATCGAGCGGCGCGGCTACGCTCGGCGGAGGAGGCTTCTGTCGCGGTGGCGCCGCCTGCTTTTGGCCGAGCAACGGGCGCGCGGCGCGCCCAGGCGGCGAGCGGTGGGATGAGTCTGGTCCCAAAGGCACCTGCGCTGGAGGCGGCGCCCGCCGCCGCGGCTCACCTTGCAAGCTGGCCCAAGCGGCTCAAGCGGGCGGTCCGCTACTTCTTCCTCCGCTGTGCCCTCGCGCTGGTCGGGCTGCTCCCCGCGAAGCTGGCCGGGAGGCTCGGCGAGTCCTTCGGGGCCTTGGCCTTCGCCCTCGCGCGCAGGGAGCGGAGGAAGGCCCTCGCCTCGCTGTCGATGGCCTTCCCCGAGCTGGGTGAAGCCGAGCGGCGCTCGCTCGCCCGCGCTTGCTTTCGGCACCTCGGCCGCTGTGCGTTCGAGCTTTCGTGCGTCCGGCAGCTCGACTCCAGGGTGGAGGAGTGGGTGGAGTGGCCGGAGGCGGACCGGAAGGTGCTGGAGGCGGCGCTGGGGAAGGGGAGGGGGGTGGTATTCGTCTCCGGGCACGTGGGCAACTGGGAGCTGTTGGCTCGGCGGGTGGCGCTGGCCGGCTTCCCTTGCCAGACGATTGCCAAGGAGGCCACTGACCTGCGCCTCACCAGGCTCATCGAGCGGTTTCGCTCCTCCGCGGGGCTCCGGAGCATCTGGCGCGGACAGCCGGGGGCGGTCAAGCAGATGCTGCGCTCGCTCAAGGCGGGAGAGATTCTGGGGCTGCTCATCGACCAGGACACCAAGGTGCAGTCGGTCTTCGTGCCCTT
This sequence comes from Myxococcales bacterium, assembly GCA_016191815.1. GTDB lineage: Bacteria > Myxococcota > Myxococcia > Myxococcales > Myxococcaceae > JACPVI01. Next base: position 13,270 of record JACPVI010000019.1, on the reverse strand, counting down.
CTTCGGGAGGCCGGCCTCCACTCCCCGGGCGGCGGCGGACCTGGCGCTTCGGACCGGCGCGGCGGTGGTGCTGGGGTTCTGCCACAGACAGGCGGGAGGGAAGTACCGGCTGTCGATGCGAGAGGTGGCGGCGCCTGACTTGGGCTCCCGGGAGGAGGCGGTCCACTCGCTCACCGCCCTTCTGAGCTCGGGCATCGAATCGGCCATCCGGCAGGCCCCCGAGCAGTGGGTCTGGATGCATCAGCGGTGGAAGACCCGGCCGGCTCCGGCGTGATAGAGGCGGTTCGATGCGACTCTTCCTGCTCGTCGTGGCGCTCTATGCCTGCCTGCCGGCCCCGGCTCCACCCGAGAGCGCCGAGGAGAGCGCCCCCTGGGTGAAGCTGTACGGAGTGAAGGTGGTGAGCTACCGCGGAGGACAGGTGGCGGCAGTGGGGCACGCGTCGGAGTTGGCCTACCTCCGGCTCACTTCGGAGTTCAGCGCCCGCGACGCGAGGATGCGCTTTCCTCCGCGACAGGAAGTGGCTCACCGCTCGGCTCTGGAGGTGAGCGCCCCCCTGGCGCAGGGGGCGATGCCCTCGAAGCGAGTGGAGCTTTCCGGAGGGGTGGTGGCCCGCTCCGGCGCCGGGATGGTGGGCGCCACTGAGCGGGCGCTCATCGAAGGCGCCCAGGGCCTGGTGAGCGGAAAGGACAGGGCCACGGTGAGCGGGCCGGGCTACGCGCTCGAGGCGGGCGGGTTTTTCTTGGACCTGCCCAAGGAGCGCTACCTCTTCGAGCCTTCGGTTTCCAGCCGGCTGGGGGGAGAAAGGTGAGCTGGGCGCTCCTGGCCTATCTGGCGCTCTCGCCGGACGCCGGACCGGCGCTCACCCCGGAGTCGCTGGTGCGCCCGGTAGTGGTGGCGGCGGATCGCCTCGAGGTCTTCGCCAAGGAGCGAAAGGCGGTCTACACCGGCAACGCCCGGGCCACCCGCGACTCCACCACCATCAACTGCGAGCGGCTCACGGTGAGCTACTCCGGCGCGCAGGAAGTGGAGCAAGTGCTGGCCGAGGGAGGAGTGGAGGTGGTGGACGGCGACCTTTGGGCGAAGGGCGAGCGGGCGGACTTCGACAACCGGACCGGCCTTTTGGTGATGACGGGAGAGCCCAGGGCAAAGGTGGGGAGGGCGCAGGTCGCCGGCAGCAAGGTGAGGTTCACCGCCGGGAGCGAGGTTTTGGAGGTGGAGGAGGCGCGGACGCTTTTCGAGGAGCTGGGCCAAGGCCCGGTGCCGAAGGGGAGGGTGACGGTGGACGCCCGGCGGCTGGAGGTCTACGCCAGCCGCAACGAGGCGGTGTGGTCCGGCAAAGCGCGGGCGCTCCGCGGCCCGACCGAAATCCTCGCCGAGCGGCTGGTGGCGCACTACGGCGAGGACCGGGAAATCCGCCGCCTCGAGGCCACCGGCGGAGTGGAGGTGCGGGACCAGGGGCGCTGGGCCAAGGGCGGCCGGGCGGACTTCGACAACGGGAGCGGCGTCCTGGTGGTGACGGGAGAGCCGGAGGCGCGGCAGGGGCCCAACCACATGCGGGGGACCCGGGTGACCTTCACCGTGGGCCAGGACGCGCTAGAGGTGGAGAACGCGAGGACGGTGATTCGCTCCGAGCGGCTGCCCTTCGGAGGAAAGCGGTGAGCGAGCCGGACTCCCCTTCCCGCGGCAATCTGCTGTCCGCCTCCGGGCTTTTGAAGGCGTACCGGCGGCGCCGGGTGGTGGACGGGGTGGGCCTGGAGGTCCGCCAGGGGGAGGTGGTGGGGCTGTTGGGGCCGAACGGGGCGGGCAAGACGACCACCTTCAACATGGTGGTGGGGCTGGTGCGGCCGGATGCCGGCACGGTGATGCTCGACGGGCTGGACGTCACCGGCCTGCCGATGCACCGGCGCGCCCGGGCGGGGCTGGGCTATCTGCCGCAGGAGCCTTCCATCTTCCGCAAGCTCACGGTGCGGCAGAACTTCCTCGCGGTGTTGGAGCTGGACCGCCGGCTGGACCGCAAGGGGCGCCAGGCGAGGGCGGAGGAGCTCTTGGGCGAGTTCCGCCTCGCCCAGGTGGCGGACAGTCTGGGGGAGACGCTCTCCGGCGGCGAGCGGCGGCGCGCGGAGATAGCCCGCTCGCTCATCCCCGGCCCCCGCTTCATGCTCTTCGATGAGCCCTTCGCCGGGGTCGACCCCATCACCATCGCCGAGCTGCAGAAAGAGGTGGCTCGGCTCAAATCGCGCGGGCTCGGGGTGCTCATCACCGACCACAACGTGCGCGACACGCTGGGAATCTGCGACCGGGCGTACATCATCGCGAGCGGCGTCATCCTCGAGGAGGGGCCCCCTGCGCGGATCGCCGCTTCGGAGCGAGCGCGGGCAGTCTACCTCGGCGAGCATTTCCGCCTCGAGCAGGGCTGATTGCGCTGCCGTCGGCCGGGCGAGGCCTCAATCGGCATGCAACTGGGGCGACCCCACCCTCCCCACGAGCCCACCGTGAAGCCGAGCTGGGACCGGTAGTTCTCCATTTGTCAATAACCTATTGGATTCATTAATCGGCGTGTTGGTTTGCAACCGGTATGCCTCGGCGGGGCAGGTAGACGGGCGGCGCCGGAGTTGGTACCTTGGCACGGTCCTTGATGGCGGTCGCGCGACCGCTGGTGGCGAGAGGAGAACCGGGGAACTCGATGGCGATGGAACTCAAGCAGCAGCTGAAGCTCTCGCAGCAGCTGGTGATGACGCCGCAGCTGCAGCAGGCGATCAAGCTGTTGCAGCTTTCCCGGATGGAGCTCTTGGAGCAAGTGCGGGAGGAGATGGACCAGAACCCGTTGCTGGAGCAGCCGGAGGAGACGGCGGAGGGCGATCTCGCGGAGAAGGCTCCTGGGGAGGCGTCGCTGGAGGCGGAGAACGCGGAGGTGCCGGTGGACTCGGCGCCGGCTCCGGAGGCGACGCAGGAGGTGAAGGCCGACGATGCACCTCAGGAAATCGACTGGGAGGCCTACCTCAACAGCTACCAATTCAACGAGCCGACGACGCCCTCCAACCGGGGAAACGTCGACACCGAGGACTTGCCCTCCTTCGAGGCAAATCTGGTGAAGAAGGAGGACCTCTTCGAGCACCTGAGCACCCAGCTGGGGATGTTGCGGCTGAACGAGGCGGAGCAGCGGGTGGCGATGTTGATCATCGGCAACCTTGACGAGGACGGCTACCTCAAGCTGGCGGACTTCGAGGGCGACCCGCTGATCCGGCTGGCGAGCGAGGCGGACGTGCCGATGTGGGTGGCGGAGAAGACGCTTCGCCGGGTGCAGGAGCTGGAGCCGAAGGGGTGTGGGGCGAGGGACCTCCAGGAGTGTCTGCTCATCCAGGCCAAGTACCTGAGGGATGCCTACGCGCCGCTGTTGGGGCTGATCATCAAGCGGCACATGAAGTACCTGGAGTCGAAGAATCTCCCGGCGATCGCGAAGGACCTGAAGGTGTCGCTGGAGGAGGCGGTGAAGGCGGTGCGGTTGCTCCCGAAGCTGGATCCGAAGCCCGGGCGCAACTTCTCGGGGGAGGACGCGCACTACATCACTCCGGACGTGTTCGTCTACAAGCTGGGCGACGAGTACACGGTGGTGTTGAACGACGATGGGCTCTCGAAGCTGCGGATCTCGGGGATGTACCGGAACGCGCTCAAGAACGGCTCTTTGGCGCCGGGGAAGACGAAGGAGTTCATCCAGGAGAAGCTGCGGAGCGCGATGTGGCTGATCCGCTCGATTCACCAGCGGCAGCGGACGATCTACAAGGTGACCGAGTCGATCGTGAAGTTCCAGCGCGAGTTTCTGGACAAGGGCATCGCCCATCTCAAGCCGTTGATTCTCCGCGACGTGGCGGAGGACATCGGGATGCACGAGTCGACGGTGTCGCGGGTGACGACGAGCAAGTACGTGCACACCCCGCAGGGCATCTTCGAGCTGAAGTACTTCTTCAACTCCTCCATCTCGCGGGTCTCGGGGGACGACATCGCCTCGGAGGCGGTGAAGAGCCACATCAAGCAGATCGTGGCGGGCGAAGACAGCCGCAACCCCTACTCCGACCAGCGCATCGTGGAGCTACTGCGGGCTCAAGGGATCGAGATCGCGCGGCGGACGGTCGCCAAGTACCGAGAAGTCCTCGGAGTGCTGCCGAGCAGCAAGCGGAAGCGATACTACTGAAACGGTCGAGGGCCGAGCGTTTAGTGTCGAGCGCAATGCGTCGAGCGACCGTCCAGCGGCTGCGCGGCTCTGGTCGACTTGCCCGTCGACCGACTCTGAACATCCGTCCTCGACCGGAGGCCGTCCGGCGCCCGACCCCGCTCGACCGGTCACCCTCGACGCTCGACTCTCGACGCTCGACCGACTTAGATCTCCTCGTCACCCCCAAGGAGGCCTCATGCAGGTCAACATCACCTTCCGCCAGATGTCCCCCATCGAGTCGCTCAAGGAGTACGCGCGCGAGAAGGTCGATCGGGTCCACAAGTACTTGGACCGCGCCGGCGAGGCCCACGTCGTCCTCTCCCTCGAGCGCCACCTGCACCACGCCGACATCACCATCCAGTCCGGCGCTTGGGTCCTCCGCGGACGCGAGAAGAGCGAGGACATGTACGCCTCCATCGACCTCGCGATGGACAAGATCGAACGGCAGCTCCGCCGCTACAAGGAGCGGCTGAAGCACCACCACGGCCGCGACAAGGTCCACCACCGCCAGGAGCTGCTCCGCGACGTGCGCGTCCGCTACGACGTGGTCGCCGTCCCCGAACCCGAAAATGCCCCGGCTCCGGAAGCCGCCAGCCCACGCATCATCCGCACCAACGAGTTCATCGCCAAACCGATGAGCGTCGAGGACGCCGTGATGCAAATGGACCTCATGAACAACGACTTCCTCGTCTTCACCAACTCCACCTCGCGCGAGGTCAACGTCGTCTACCGCCGCAAGGACGGACACTACGGCCTCATCGAGGCCATCCCCACCCGCGAACCCGCCGAACAACTGAAGACCGGCTAACTTCCTCTCCGGCGAAGAGAGGGGCTTTAGTTGGCGCCATGCCCCGGCGAGGAGGCCGCCGTGCGCGCGCGCACCTCTCCCACCGGATCCATTCCGTGCCCGAAGGGGAAACGCCCCAGCGTCACCGGCAGCCTCCCCGGCGTCCCCGCCTCCCCGAACAGCGCCGCCGCCGCCGCCTCCGCCGAGACCTCCCGGTAGGAATACAGCGCCAGCACCACCTTCGCCTCCTGAACCTGCTCCGCCAGATAGGGAAGCCCCATGCTCACCACCACCACCGGCGTCCCCGCCGCCGCCGCCATCGTCGCCAGCTCGAGCTGCCGCGAGTTGATCACCCCCACCACCACCACGTCCGCTTCACTCGCCACCTGCCGGGCCCGCTCCCTCAGCGCCGCCCGCTTCGATGGGTGCGGATAGGCCGGCACCACCAGCACCGTCGCCCCCTCCACCCGCGACTTGATCGCCCTCCCCAGCGACGCCTCCGCGGTGATCACCGCCAGCTTCCCCCGCCGCGAAAGCGGGAAGTGGCGCCCGTCGGTCCGCAAAAGCGTCACCGAGCGGCGCGCAATCTCCTGCGCCACGTCCCGCCGCCTCCCCAGGCTCGCCAGCCGTTCCTTTAGCGGCGCCAACGGCTCGAAGAGCCCTCGCCGGGCCTTCACCGTGAGGATCCGCCGCACCGCCTCGGTCAGCCGCGCGGAGGAAATCTCTGACGAGCGCGCCGCCTCCAGGAGCGCCTGGTGCACCTCCGCCTTCTTCTCGGGGCGCCAGGGAATGAGCACCATGTCCGCCCCCGCCACCACCGCCATCACCGCCGCGCGCCCCACCCCGTAGCGCTCGGCGATCGCCTCCATCTCCAGCTCGTCCGTCAACACCAGCCCGCCAAAACCCAGCCGCCCGCGCAACAGGCCGGTCAACACCTTGCTGGAGAGGGTCGCCGGCAGCTGGTCGCCGGTCAGCTTGGGGACCGCCACGTGCGCGGTCATCAGCCCGTCCAGGCCGCTCTTGATCGCCGCCTCGAAGGGCGCCAGCTGCGAGTGGAGCTCCGCCTCGCCCTCCGCCATCACCGGCAGGGCCTTGTGGCTGTCCGCGTCGGTGGTGCCGTGCCCGGGGAAGTGCTTGGCCACCGTCACCACGTTGGCCTGCTGCTGCCCGCGCACGAAGTCTGCCCCGAGCTGCGCCACCACCTCCGGACGGTCTCCAAAGGAGCGGATGCCGATCACCGGGTTCCGCGGGTTCACGTTCACGTCCAGCACCGGCGCCAGGTTCATGTTGAAGCCCAGCCGCCGCAGGTCCTCCCCCTGCGCCTTGCCCGCCTCGTAGGCCAACCGGGGAGAGCCGGTCGCCCCCAACGCCATGTTCCCCGGCAACACCACCGCGCCGTCCGACACCCTCACCACGTTCCCCCCCTCCTGGTCCACCGCGATGAAGGGGGGAATGGCGTCCGCCAACAGCTCTCTCACCTCGTCGTTCAGCCGGGCCACCTGCTCCGCGCTGGCGATGTTCCGCTTGAACATGCACACCCCGCCCACCTGCCGCCCCTGCACCAGTCTCCGCACCTCCTCGTCCACCGCGAGGCCGCCGAAACCCACCATCAAGAGCTGGCCGACCTTCTCCTCCAAGGACATCCGCGACAGCAGAGCCTCCACGTCCGGCCCTCTCGGAGCCGCGGCCGGCTCCTCACCCTCGGGCGCCCGCTCGGGAGCCGCAGGCCTTGCCTCTTCGCCCGCCGGCCGCACGGCTCCTTTGGGGGCAGGCTGCTCGGGCAAGCTCGCCAGGGGCGGGGATGGCTCGGCCGCCGGCCCACCGGCCCGGCTCTGGACAGGCTCCGGCGGCGCCGGAGGCATAGGAGGAGGAATCTGGTGGACGCAAGAGGCGGCCAGCAAGGCGGCGAGGAGGGCGCGCGGGGGCAAGGCGGCTCAATCGTAGTCGAGCGCCAATCGACCACCAACAGGCGCGTCGGTGCTTGCGATCGAAAGGGGGCTTAGGTAAGTGCCCCCGGTCGACCCCGAGGCTGGGGCATTGTGGCGGGAGGCTCGTGGACAGCGATGAAGATCGCCGAGTTTTTGAGCCCGGACGCGATCCTCCCCGAGCTGGGCGCGAAGACCAAGTCCGAGGTGCTGAGAGAGCTGGTCGAGCCTCTGGCCAGGGCCAAGCCCGCGCTCTCGACCGAGCGGCTGGTCCAGGTGCTGCTCGACCGGGAAAGGCTGGGCTCCACCGGCATCGGCGAGGGAGTGGCCATTCCCCACGGCAAGCTGCCCGGCCTCGACCAGCTCATCGCCTCCTTCGGGGTGAGCCGCGAGGGCATCGACTTCGAGGCCATCGACGGCAAGCGGACCCACCTCTTCTTCGCCCTCGTCGCCCCGGAAAACTCCGCCGGCGTGCACCTCAAAGCGCTGGCCAGAATCAGCCGGCTGTTCAAGAACCCCCGCTTCCGGGAAGCCATCCTCTCGGCCACGGGAGCGGCGGAGATCTACAACCTCATCGCGCAGGAAGACGCCAAGGCCTGATCCGATGGAGGTCGTGATTCGGCCGGTCAACGACCGGTTCCTCTACGAGGTGGCCTTCCCGGCCTTCGAGCTGGGCGTGGTGGACGCCCAGGCAGGACTGGAGTTGCTCCACTCCAAGCTGCGCGACGAGCGCACCCAGACCCTGCTCGAGCTGCTCTTGGACCGCGGAGTGTCCGGGAGCTTCTTTGGCCTGGAAGAGGACAAGTGGGTGGAGGCTGTCTACCGGCTGCTCTTCTGGGAGTGGGTGGAGCAGGACGAGGGCTGGGTCATCCTCAACGAGTACACCGGCTTCGCCTGCGACTGGGAGCAGGGCATCAACCTGGCGATGATGCTGGAGGACGCCGACTATCGCTACCACGACCCCACCAAGGCCCAGCTTTCCAGGCACGCCGCCTTCAAGCTTCCCGACGAAGAGGGGCCGCTCACCAAGTTGCTCTTGGGGGTGTGGGACCCCGTGCCGGCTTTCCCTCCCGACCAGGTGCTGGCCACGGTGGGACGGGCGCTGTACCGGCCCACGGAGGGGCTGGCGGTGGCGGACTGGAGCTGGCGCTCGCTCCAGGTCGTGAACGGCTGGGGAGCGCAATTGCCCAACAAGCTCTCCCGACTGTTGGGCCGGGAGAGCCGCCGCCTCTCGCCGGTGGAGGCGCCGGAGACGCACGAAATCCTCGACTACTGGCTGGGCCGTACCGAGCAGGCGCCGACCTTGGCGGTGACCTTCTCCGGGCTGGGAGCCCACTCCTACGGGTGGATCCGCGACATCGGCGCGCTGGCGCGGCTGGTGCGCAGCTCGGCGGCGGCGCAGCAGGGGCTCACCGCCATCGTCACCCAGCGCGGGCGGGCGATGTTCGAGGGCGCTCCGAGCTCGGATTGAGGCCCGGCTGAGGAGGCGGCTAGCCCTGGCCGCGGCCCTCCAGCCAGATGGTGACCGGGCCGTCGTTGAGCAGGGAGACTTTCATGTGTGCACCGAAGACTCCCTCGCCCACGGTGAGCCCCGCCTGCCGCGCCCTCGCGCAGAAGAGCTCGTAGAGGCGCTTGGCTGCCTCCGGCTCCATCGCCTCGATGAAGCTCGGCCTCCTTCCCTTGCGCGCGTCGCCGTAGAGTGTGAACTGGCTCACCGCGATGATGTCCTTGGAGCCGTCCAGGACCGAGCGGTTCATCTTCCCCGCCTGGTCCTCGAAGATGCGCAGGTTGGCCACCTTCTCGGCCATCCAGTCCGCATCAGCCTCGGTGTCGCCCTTGCCTACCCCGAGCAGGACGAGGAGCCCGGGGCCAATCTCGCTCACGGTGCGGCCGTCGACCTCCACCTTCGCGCTCGCCACCCTTTGCACCACCGCCCTCATCGCTTGGCGCCTCCAGTCGGGCCGCGGACTCTACATCGGCGATTGACCTCCGGCAGCGGGGAGTGCAGGCCCGCGCCCCGATGTCCACGTTGCGGCATCGGCTCCGCGCCAACGATAATCCCGGGTAGCTCCGATGCGCCTTCCTCTCCAATTCGTGACACCCTTCCTCGCCGCTCTCGTCCTCTCGGCCACCGCCGCCTCCGCGCCGAAGAAGGACGACGGCCGCGAGGAGCTGCGAAAGGCCCTCAAAGAGCTGATCGAGCGTTCGCCCCTGAAGAACGCCCGCGTCTCGGCCCAGGTGGTCGGGTTGGAGGACGGCGCGGTGGTGTTCGGCCGGGGCGAGGACGAGCTCTTGAATCCGGCCTCCAACGTGAAGCTGGTCACCGCCGCCGCGGCGCTCTGCCGGCTGGGGCTGGAGTACCGCTTCGAGACCGAGCTCTCCACCGACCCGGAGCTCAAGGCCGGCAAGGCCAGGTTCCTCTACGTGCGCGGCAAGGGGGACCCCTCCATCACCACCGAGCGGATGCACAACCTGGTGACCGAGCTGTTCCACGCCGGGCTGCGGGAGGTTTCGGGGGACATCGTCATCGACGAGAGCTACTTCGACCAGGAGCGGCTGGCCCCGGGCTACGACCAGGAGAACAGCGATCGCTCCTACATGGCCCCCACCGGCGCGGCCTCGCTCAACTGGAACGCGGTGGGCGTCTACTTGCGGCCCGGCGAGAAGGTGGGCGCCAAGGCGGTGGCGGAGATCGAGCCTCCCTCCGACTACTTCACCCTGGAGAGCACCCTGCTCACCGGCTCCCGCCGCCACCGGCGCTTCTCGGTCGTCTCCCGGCTCGACAAGGACAAGCTGCACCAGCGGATCGAGGTGCGAGGCAGCGTCCCCAACGAGCGGGGTACCTGGTCGGTGTGGAAGAAGATCGACCTGCCGCCCCAGTACTTCGGGCACACCTTGAAGGCGATGCTCCAGGAGCGGGGGGTGAGGGTGAAGGGTGGGGTGAAGACCGGCCTCGTCCCTCCCGGGGCGAAGCTGCTCATGGTGTTGCAGTCGGACACCCTGGACATCGTGCTCAAGCGGATGAACAAGCACTCCTCCAACTTCGTGGCCGAGCAGCTGCTCAAGACTTTGGGCGCCGAGGGGAGAGGCGCGCCCGGCTCCACCCAGAAGGGCATCGAGGTGGTGGAGGAGTTTCTGGAGAAGGAGGTCGGCCTTCCCCGCGGCTCCTACGTGATGAAGAACGGTTCGGGGCTCAACGACACCAACCGCTTCTCCGCCTCGCAGCTCAACCAACTGCTCCGCCACATGTACAACCGCTTCCCGCTCGCCCCGGAGTACCTCTCCGCGCTGGGGGTGGCGGGGAAGGACGGCACCCTCAAGTACCGCTTCGAGGGCTCGGAGGCCGCCGGGAGGCTGCGGGCCAAGACCGGCACCCTGGAGAACGTCTCGGCGCTCTCCGGCTACGTCCAGGCGCTGGGCGGAGCGAAGTTCGCCTTCTCGGTGCTGGTGAACGACTTCCCCGGGAGGGCGGGCACCGTCATCCAGCACATCGACGCCTTGGGAGCGGCGATCGCCGCTACCGGCTCGGAGAAGGGTCCCCATCACGCGGTGGCCCAGATGACCGCCGCGCCCTCCGAGGTGGCGCCGCTCGAGGCGGTGAAGGCGCGGGTGAAGACCTATCTCGCCCTGGGGCGGCAGGCCGACCGGAGGAACATCCCCTTCCTCAGGACCGCGCTCCGCAACGAGCGGGACCCGGCGGTGCGGGCGGTGGTGGCCGACTCGCTCTTCCAGTCGGACCCGCAGGACTACCTGGGCTGGCGGGCGCTGGTGGACAGCTTCTCCGCCGGCGACGAGGTGTACGGCCGGCTCCGGGTGGTGGCCCGCGAGCTACAGGTGGAGGTGCCGGGCGTCTCCTCGGTGGTGGAGCTCGCCGCGGCCGGAAACCTCGACGCGCTCGGCCGCCTCTTGGAGCTGCCCAGGGCCGCGGCGGAGGATGAGGCCGAGCGGGACCAGCTCGCCGTTTCCTTGGCCGAGGTGGCCAGGACCGCTCCGATGGAGCTCTTGCTCGCCCTCCGGGCCGCGCAGGGCCCTGACCGCGACGCCGCCACCGCGCTCTTGGCGAAGGGGCTGGTGAAGGAGGCGGACCCCGAGCAACCCTTCTGGCCGGCGCTCAAGTCCACTCTGGGGGGGCTGGACTTGGGTCTGGCGGCCTTCGCCCGGCAAGTGGAGGAGGCGCTCTCCATGCGCATCGCCGAGGAGAAGGCGCCCAAGCCGCCCGACTCGCCGGCTTTGGGGCAGCCCTCGGGCCCCAAGCCTTCGAGCGCCGAAGCCCGGCCTGGCGGCTGATCCACCGCCGGGTCGGCGCCGGACCTCTACGCGCCTTTGTCCTCAGTTTCCTCCAGCAGCCGCACGCACAGCTCGCGCACGAAGCTCACCTGCTCCAGGGCTCTCTCGGCGTCGGATTGATTGAACAGCTGATCCGGAGGAATGCCGCGCCGCTCGTCGCCGTAAAACGCCGGGCCACGATCGCCCGCGAGGACCGCGGAGACGTACGCCAGGTCGGGAATCTTCGAGGCGAAGAACTCTGGAAATCGAATCGCGCTCGCCCGAAGAGAATCCCCGACGTCGTGCGTGCGCGCAGGCTCAACCCCCACACGCCGGAGGGCCGCCTTGAGGAAGAGCTCCACCGCCTCCTGGGATTCGCGAACCACGTCGGGCCAGCAGCGGGCGTCGAAATAGACCTTGAGGGCGCTCGCTCGAGCGATCGCCCGCGCGAGATAGCCCCTGGCCATGAGGTCCGTCGTCACAGCTCGATGACCTCACCCGGTTTCCAATCGGGCTTGAGATCCCAATACCAGGAGCCGCCGGGGAGGCGAACGCGCCGAGAGCCCAGCTCGCGCATTCGGGCTCGAAGGCCATCGAGCACCTGGACGAAGAAGCCGCCTCGATCGAGCAGCAAGCGAGCGTCCTCCACGAGGTCGAGATACAGGGGCGAGTGGTAACGGGCCTCTTCCATCGTGAGGATGACCGGGGACCAATCGAACGGGTGCCCAGCCGCCTCCAGGCCTCCGTCCTTCGTCTTCTGCCGCAGCGCCTCGCGCGCGTCGTAAAAGATGCGGAAGCGCTCCGCCCGCGACGTGGGCAGGGCGCGGAAGACGAGCAGCAGATCGACATCTGATCCCGGGGCTGCCTCTCCGCGCGCCACCGAGCCAAAGACGACGAAGGAGACCAAGTTGTCGCCTTCTCGGCGCTCGAGCTCGGCCCAAAGCCTCTCAACGAGGCGCAAGGCCTCGACTTGGAACGTCGTCACCTGCACGCCACAAAGGTAACACCCGGCCGCAACCGGCGCGACAGAGGTGAGCCACTGGTCAGGGATCGACCAGCGGAACGGCGCTCGTGACCCAGAGGCTTGCGGTCAAGTCCGCGGCCGCCGGCGTCAGACCGAAGTGGACGCCCGAGCGGATGTCGATGGGACCGATCGTCACGATGATGCCCGGACCGGCGAGAGCCTGGAGGGGCCCGCCGAGTACCTGTTTGGCGGCCGCTTCGAAACCAGGCCGGAAGTGCCCAAGCCGAAGCTCGGTGAGGAGTCCAGCCTTCCACCCGCGTTCGGCCGGGTTGGGACGCGCGTCGTAGAAGCCACCGGCGTTGAGGTGGGTCCGAAGCCACTCGCCGGCGCGGTACGTGCCGAGCACCGACGCCTCGGCTCCCGCCCCACCTTGCCTCGACACCGGCAGAAGCGCCAGCGTCTCGATTCCGAGGCTGATCGACTCCAGGAGCGGAACCCACTTGAAGCCGAGCGCCGCGTCCCCGACACGTGCTTCGGCCGGTAGGACCTCGAGCTCGGAGATGAGCTCGAAACGGTGTGGCAGGCCGAGGTTCAGCCGCATCAGTGGGCACGTGTATTCGTTCTCACCGGAGTCGCGCTCGAGCCGGACCAGGCCAAGCCGCGCCTCGAGCGTCCATGGGTCGGCGGTCTCGGCGTCCGTCGAGCGGTAGGGCGGGAATGCCTGGGCGCCCTTCGGTGCGAGCACCAGCAGCGTGACGGCCGCTGCCAGCGCGACCCCGCCGGAAGCGAGCGCGGTGAGTGGTCCGCAGCGAGTCATCGCAATGCGGTCTCCCTCCTAGAGGTCTTGGGCGCTCAGGTCATCGAAGAGCGTGGTGGAGTCCGCCCTGGTCCGCAGGCCCACGCGGCCCGCGTCTCGCGGCGTCGCCGGGGCTTTCCCCTGCTGGCTTCATCCAGTCTTCTGAAACCGTGCCATGTACTCCTCCCCGAAGTCCAGGCGCGCGCAGTGAGAGTTGTGGCGCTTGCAAGCCAGCATGAGGTTGTCAGGCGTCGCCTCCCCAGCATGCGCAAACGGCCTCAGATGGTGGATTTCGAGCTGGTGCCGCGAGTTGCAGCGCCT
>JACPVI010000062.1 GCA_016191815.1 Myxococcales bacterium | reverse complement strand
TGTTCCCGACGAAACAGCCCGGGTCGGGGGACGCCGCCGCCACTCGAGACGAGGTGAGCACCCACCGTCGCGACCGCGAACAACACTTGCGGGCATCGCACTTGGGCACCTCCTGCGCGGTTGGTTGGCCCGAGGCCGGCCTCGGGACATGTTCGCTCAGAGTGACGTGGGTGGAATAGGGCCCGATGTGCGCTGACAGTTGCGCCCCGCCCCGCGAGCCGGTAACCAGGCTCCGATGAACCAGCCCCTAACCCACGGCGAGCCCGAGGCCGAACACCTCGAGCCCGCCCCCGACTCCAAAGCGGTGGTGGTCACCGGCATCAGCGGGAATCTGGGCCGCGCCCTCGCCAAGCTCCTCCACAAGAAGGAGCGGATCATCGGCATCGACCGGCGCCCCTTCGTGGGCAAGCCCAAGGACATCGAGATGTGCCAGTTCGACCTCCGCAAGAAGAAGGCGGAGGACGTCTTCCGGCGCAACGACATCAAGGCCGTCATCCACATGGGCATCATGCACGACCCCAGGATGAGCGCCGAGGAGCACCACTCCTTCAACGTCATCGGCACCACCCGCCTCCTCGAGTACTGCGCCAAGTACGGAGTGCAGAAGCTGGTGGTGCTCTCCTCCGCCAACGTCTACGGGCCCTCGCCGGACAACTCCAACTTCCTCACCGAGGACGCCCCGCTGATGGCCGCCAGCCGCTTCCCCTCGGTGAGAGACCTCATCGAAGTGGACATGCTCGCCTACAGCTTCTTCTGGCGGCAGCCCTCCGTCTCCACCGTCATCCTCCGGCCGGTCCACATCGTCGGGCCCACCATCAAGAACGCCCCCTCCAACTACCTCCGCCTGAGGCGCCCCTGGGTGCTCGCCGGCTTCGACCCGATGGTCCAGCTCATCCACGTGGAGGACGTCGGCCGCGCCCTCATGGAGACCCTCCGAGCCGAGCCCAAAGGCGTCTACAACGTGGTCGGCCCCGGCGAAGTCCCCCTCACCTCCATCTTCCGCGAGCTGGGAAGGACCGTCGTCCCCATCCCTCACCCCATCGCCAGGCCCATCCTCGGCGTCCTCTTCAAGTACCGCGTCGCCAGCTTCCCCTCGGAGGAGCTCGACCACATCCAATTCCTCTGCGCCGTGGACGGCTCCCGCTGGGCCGGCGAGGTGGGCTGGAAACCCCGCTACTCCATGCGCGAGACGATCCGCTCCGTGCTCGGCGAATGAGATTTCCAGGGGCCTGACAGCGATGTCGCGCGCCATGCAGGTTTGAAGGCCTCCCGCAGCCGTTGTGAGGTGGTAACCATCCGGAATCCGGCCCGGCTCGTCACGCCGCCCGGTGGCACCTCGATTGCTCGATCAGCCCCCCGATAGCAGTTTCGAGGCCCCCGCCGGGACAACGGCGTCAGGCCTTCGAGCAAGTGGCAGGAGGTCCCATTGGGGGACTTCCGACGCCCGCCGCCTCGGCCGGCCCCGAGACGGCGGGCGGTTTTTTTTTCAGCGCTCGAAGGCCAATGCGAACGGGCCTCCCTGCTGCCGCTCGAGCAGCCAGGCGCCGTCGCGGAAGACGTACTCGGAAGTCACCATCTCCGACTGCTCGGAGACCGACGGCAACCGAAGCCACGAGATGCGGGACACCACGGTGGCCTTCTGGCCGTCGTCCGACACCCTCGCGTCCTCCAGCCGGTAGTCGGTGACGGTGAGGTTTCGCTCGTCGTCCTTCGCGCGGCTCTCCGACTCGAAGGCCTGCCTCCGCTCCTCCACGATGAGCTCGGCCGCACCACGGAAGTCGCGCCAGCGGATCCGCTGGTGAAACGTCTCCGCCGCGGGCCGCAGCGTCTCTTGGCTTCCCGTCTTCGGCGCGTGGGCGCAGCCAAGGCAGACGAGCACCCACGCCAGGCGATTTCCGCGCAAGGCGGCGCCACCCTAACACCAAGAGCCCCGAACGGGTTGGGCGGGTGCTATGGTGGCGGCCTCCCCCAAGGACTCCGTCGAGCGCACCGATGACCAAGCCCATGGTGGAGAGGTACGAGCAGATCCTCTCGCAGGATCCGACCTCCACCGTATTCGTCGAGCTGGCCAAGGCGCTCATCGAGCGGGGTGAGCACCAGCGCGCGATCGAGGTCTGCAAGGGCGGGCTTTCGCACCACAAGGGCTCGGTGGTCGGCCGGGTGCTCTGGGGCAAGGCGCTCATCAACCTCGGCCGCCCCGCCGAGGCGATGGAGCAGTTCGACCAGGCCATCGGCATCGACAAGGAAAACCCCCACGCCTACAACCTCATCGGAGAGGTGCTCCTCCACAAAGGGCTCTACCGCTCGGCGCTGCCCCTGCTCAAGAGGGCGGTGGCCCTCCAGCCGAACGACGGGAGAGTCCGGCAGTGGCTGGAGCAGACCCACCGCGCCCTGGCCGGAGGCCCCGCCCCGGTGCTCGCCGACCACACCTCGGTGGATGGAGATCCGAGCGCCCTGATGACCGACCCGGGAGCTCGGGAGGAAGCGCCGCTGAGCGATCCCCACGCCTCGCCGACGTTGGTGGACATCCCTGCGTTCGTCCCTTCGTCAGAGGCTGCTCCCGAAGGAGGCTCGGAGGCGCCCCGAGAATGGCCCCACGACAAGCCGCCTCCTCCCGTCCCCGACGATCCTTTCGAGCAGGCGCCCAAGCGCACCAGCTCGTCCGAGACGCTTCGGGGAATGACCGACACCTTCGACGCGCTCGCGAGCGCGGCCAGCGCCGCCGCCGCCCACGAACCGCGTCCGCCCGGGGCCAACGGCGAGCAGGACGCGCCTGCCCAAAGCCCCGCGCAGCCCGAGACCGTCCCGGGGCTCACCTCCACCTACGACGTGCTCCAGAAGGAGCCGATCAGCGAGCCGACCGTCATTCCCTCCGACGAGCTGTACATGGACGGGAATATCGAACGCTCCGGCAAGCGGAAGAGGGGGCGAGCGGAGGACTCCGGCCCCACCGAGCTGACCAGCGGCGATCTCGAGGTGCCTGCCCCGCCGCCCAAGCCTCCGCCGCGGCCTACGGGTGCCTCCGGGGCGAAGAAGGGGCTGCTCGACGACGTGCCGGACATGGTGGAGCCGCCCTCCTCGCTCGAGGTGCCGAAGGTGGAGCTTTCCTCCACCGCCACCGAGGCGATCGCCAAGGAGTACGAGCGGGAGCTGCGCCAGAAGCTCGAGGCGGCGGCCGCGCGCAAGTCCTTCCTCCAGCGGCACGGGGCGAAGCTGGCGGTGGCGGTGGTGTCCCTGGTGGCGCTGGGGGTGGGAGCGGCCTTCTACGTGGCCGCCGACCGGAAGCAGAAGCAGCTCGAGGCGGCGCTCACCACTTCCATCAAGAGGGTGGCCGAGGACACCGCTGAGTCGTACCGCGCCGCGCTCGATTCTTTGCAGTCGGCGGTGCAGCTCCGTGAGGGCAGCGCGCGGGCCTGGGCGCTCGCTGCCTATGCCCATGCCGTCCTCTACGCCGAGCACGGGGGCGACATTGAGCACCAGGCCCAGGGGCTGGCCGCGCTCCAGCGGCCGGGCGTGAGCGAGGATTACCCCGGGCTCGCCCTCGCCGCCGAGTACTACCTCACCGAGCCGAAGGAGAGGGAGGCGGCGGCGAAGACGGTGCTCGCCTCCTCCATCGACGAGCCGGAGGTGCGGGAGCTGGCCGGGCGGATTCTCCTCTCCCAGAAGAAGACCTCCGACGGCATCAAGCAGCTCTCCCGCGCGGTGGAGCTGAACGCCGCCCATGTCCGGGCCCTGGTGGCGCTGGGGAGCTACTACCTCCAGTTCGGCGACTACGAGCAGGCGCTGAGGATGTACACCGGCGCCGCGGCCACCATCTCCAAGCTGCACCCGGAGCGGGTGATCGGCGCGGCCGAGGCCAGGCTGGAGCTGTCCCGAGCTCTGGAAACCGCGCTCGAGGAGGTGCGGGCGCTGCCCGCCGCCGAGGCGATCCCCGTCGAGCTGAGGTACCGCCGCGAGCTGGCGCTGGGCCGGCTGCTCTCCGTCAATGGCCGCCACGACGAGGCCCTGAAGGTGCTCTCCGATGGCCAAAAGTCGCACAAGGGGCGGGCCTACGAATTCGCCATGGCGCTGGGGCAGGCGCACTCCCGCTCGGGAGACATGAAGAGCGCCGAGGACGCCTTCGAGGCCGCGCTCAAAGCCAGGCCCCAGAGCGAGGACGCCCGCGAGGGGCTTGGCCTCGCGCTCATCGCCCGCGACCGGGAGAAGGAAGCGCTCTCGCGGATCCAGGGGGACGGCAAGAAGGTGGCGCTGGTCCGCGGAATCGCCTACTCGCGCCTGGGCGATCACAAGCGGGCCCGGCAGGAGCTTGCCCGCACCCAGTCGGGCGGCAAGTTCCCCCCGGAGGCGGTGGCCCACCTCGCCCTGGCCGACGTGGCCGAAGGCCAAGCCGAGCGCGCGCAGAAGGCGCTGGAGAAGGCGCTCACCGCCTCCAAGCGCGCCAAGAGCGACGTGCGGGTCGCCCTGGGCAACATCTACTGGCAGCAGGGGGCGCTGGACCGGGCGAAGATGCAGTTCGAGGAGGCGGCCAAGGACTCCACCGAGTACGAGGGCGCTTGCTCGCTGGGGCGGCTGCTGGCGCAGCTTGGCCTGCACGAGCAGGCCGTGGAGCCGCTGGAGAAGGCTGTCTTTAGGAACCGCTCCCACGGAGAGGCGCGGCACTCCCTGGCCGGGGCCTACTTCGCCCTCGGCCGGTTGGACGACGCGCTTTTGCAGGCCGAGGCCTGGCAGGCCGACAACCCCTCCGCGGCGCTGGCGCAGAAGGACCTGGCCCACGCGCTCTACCGGGTCGGCAGGTTCAAGGAGGCCGAGGCGGCCGCGGCCAAGGCAGTGAAGCTCTCTGCTGAGGACGGCGAGGCCCACCGGATCCGCGCCATGGCGCTGTTCGCGCGCGGCGACGGCCGGCAAGGCTTCTCCTCCCTGGAGCGGGCCAACAAGCTGGACCCGAAGGACTCGGACACCTTCTGCGAGATCGGCCTCGCCTTCCTCAGGGTGGGAAACGAGGAGATGGCGGAGAAGGCCTACGAGGCGGCGCTCCGGGAGGACCCCAAGAGCGCCTGCGGACTGGCCGGGCAGCACCATGCCCGGCTGCCGAGGGCGGCCAAGGGCTCGGCCAAGGAGCTGTCCGCGCTGGCCCAGAAAGCCGTCTGGAGCTGGGACCGGGCCTTCGCCGGCGCCACCATGGCCAGGGTGCTGCTCGCGCAAGGCTCTCCCAAGGAGGCGCGCAAGGTGGCGGAGGCGGCAGTGGCGCTCGCGCCCGCGTCCGGGGTGGCGCGGCTTTCCTTGGGCCTGGTCGCCGCCCGCCAGAAGGACGAGGCCGCCTGCCGCGAGGCGCTGGAGAAGGCGGCCGAGCTGGAGCCCGCCCACAGCGCTGTCCACCTGGCCCTGGGAGATCAGTTGGCCCGGGGCGGAGAAGAGGACCAAGAGCCGGCGGTCCGCGAGTACGAGACCTTCCTCCGCCTGGGAGGCAGCGACGCCGACATGGCCCGGGTGAAGAAGGCGCTCCAGAACCTCAAGAAGAAGCTCGAGCAGAGGTAGCGTGGAAGCAAAGGCCCCGCGCTTCCCCCTGTTGCGGATCATGTTCGGGAACGCCTCGCTCATGTCGGCGCTGTACCTCTCCGCGGCGGTGCTCTCCGAGGTCGCCCGGCGCACCTGGGGCACCCGCTGGTCCGAGCGGGCCTCCCTGGCCTTCGAGTCGTTGCCGGCGCGGGCGCTGGAGCTGGTGGGCCTGCTCGCCCCGCTCAGGCGGCAGTACGCCTACGGCGCGCTCTCGGAGGTATGGGTGAGGGTCATCTTCGGGCTCACCTCGGTGGCGATCATCTTCGCGATGGCCGCGGCGGTGGGGGCGGGCATGTGGGCCTTGCGGGTGCTCTGGGAGCGGAAGACCGGGCTGTCGGGCTGATCAGGCGCGGCGGCGGCGCGAGAGGGAAGGCGGGGGAGGAGCGTCGCCGGCCGCCCGCGCCAGGGTGGAGATCTCCACCACCTTGGCGCCGAAGCGTTCCCACCTCGATGGCCCAGTACCCTTGACCGCGAGGAACTGGCGCATGTCCAAAGGCAGCGCGGCGGCCAGGGCGTAGAGCGTCTCGTCGTTGAAGATGAGGTAGGCGGGGATGCCGAGATCCTGTGCCAGCTCCCGCCGCCACACGCGAAGCTGGTCGGCGGCGAGCCGGCTGTAGGCGGCCCGCTCGCTCTTCTCCTGGACCGGTTTCGCCCGCGGCTCAGGCTTTTTCAGGCGTGGGGCCTCGCACACGTCGCAACCGGTGCACCTCGAAGGGGCCTGCTCGCCGAAGTACCTCAAGATGAAGGCCCGGCGGCACCGACGGGAGTAGGCGTAGTCGGTCATGCGCTTGAGCATCAGGAGCGACCTCCGCTCCTGCTCGCGCTGCTTGCTGAGGTCGAGCCCCAGCTCGCGGTAGGGGACGCGCCTTAGCACTTCCACCGACCGCCCCGCGAAGGGCCGCCGCAGCTCCAGCGCGCCGGACTTCTCCAGGAGCGCGAGGGCATGGCGGGCCTGCGTCTGGGTGAGCCCGGTCTGTTTGGCGAGCGCCCCCAGCTCGAAGGTGAAGCGGCCGGCGGGCCGCAAGGTGAGCGCCGAGAGCAGCGCGCGTGCCTCGGCGGAGTGAGGGCGCGTCTGTGCGGCCTTGGGTTGAAGCGTGACGCCCCACCCTCCCTCTCCGCGGCCGGAGCGGCGGATGAGGCCGGCTCGCTCGAGTTGCTTGAGCACCGCGGTCACCTCCAGCTCGGTCCCGCCCACCCGGGCGGCCAGATTGCCCACGCCCCGTTCGAAGGAGCCTTCCTCCAGGAGGGCGCCCCAGACGTCGGCGAAGACCGACTCTCCGGGGTGGTTGCCCTTGATCAGCCGCTCCTGGGTGAAGACGTCGGAGTGGTTGAAGAGCAGGACCGCCCGCGCCGGTTTGCCGTCGCGGCCGGCCCGGCCGATCTCCTGGTAATAGGCCTCGACCGCCCGCGGGATGTTGGCGTGGGTCACGAAGCGGATGTCCGGCTTGTCGATCCCCATCCCGAAGGCGTTGGTGGCGACCGCCACCGCCTCGGCGGAGGCCATGAATTCCTCCTGGGCGCTCCGGCGCGCGTCGTCTTCCATGCCGGCGTGGTAGAGGATGGCCTTCTTCCCGCGCGACTTGAGCGCCGAGTGAATCCCCTCCGCGGACTTCCGGGTGGAGCAGTAGATGAGCCCGGGCCCGCCCTCCTCGAGGAGCTGCGTGCAGGCGGCTCGGCGATCCTCTTCCCCCGAGACGGGCACCACCTCCAGGAAGAGGTTCGGACGGTCGAAGCCGGCGGCGAAGACCTGCGGGTCCTTCATCAGCAGGACTCGGACGATGTCGTCGCGGACTTCCGGGGTCGCGGTGGCGGTGAGCGCCACGGTGCGCGGCGGCCGGAGCCTCTTTCGGACCTGGCCGAGCAGCGAATAGTCCGGCCGGAAGTCGTGGCCCCACTGCGAGATGCAGTGCGCCTCGTCGACCGCGAGCAGCTCCACCTTGACCTCGGCCAAAGACTCGAGAAAGGCGGGGCTCCGGAAGCGCTCGGGCGCCACGTAGACCAGCTTGTAGGCGCCCGAGCGGAGCGACTGCTGCCGCTCCGCCCGCTCGGAATCGGTGAGGGTGGAGTTGATGAAGGTGGCGGCGATGCCGCGCGAGGAGAGCTGCTCCACCTGGTCCTTCATCAGGGCGATGAGCGGAGAGACCACCAAGGTGACGCCCGGCAGCAGCATGGCCGGGAGCTGGTAGCAGAGGCTCTTTCCGGCGCCGGTGGGCATCACCACCACCACGTTCCGGCCCGAGAGCACCGCGCCGATCACCTCCGCCTGGCCCGGGCGGAAAGAGGCGAGCCCGAAGTGACGGACCAGGCCGGCTTGGGCCTCGTCGAAGAATGGGGTGTCCCCGCTCTCGGACATCGCGCGCATGCGATCACCTCGGTGGCGGCTCGGTCAATAGCTTGCGGCGGGCGCGGCGGACCCTCTCCTTCGCCTCGGCGCTCGCCCGGCGATCGACCTTCCCGTGCGCCACCACCTCGCCCTCCCGCGCACCGCGAGGCAGACTCGCCCGCGGGACCGAGTAGGTCCGTCCGGATTCGAGGTCTGTCACGACGGCCCGCTCGTCCTCGAGCAGCTCTACTTGCCGTGGCGAGGTTTCGCCGCAGCCGGCGATCCAGAGCGCCAGGGCGAGCCGTCTCATCGGTGCGCCACCCAGCCATCGGCCGCCGCTTGCAGCTCGTCGGCTGGCAACAAGCCTCGCTCGAGCATCGAGGCGTAGGCGCCGTCTCCCACGATGACGTGGTCGAGCAGGCGTATCCCCAGCAGTCGTGCGCCGGACCAGAGCTGCCGGGTGAGCGCGAGATCCCTGGCAGAGGGCTCGGGATCTCCCGACGGGTGGTTGTGGGCGAGGACGATCCCCGAGGCCCGTGCCGTCACCGCCGGGGCGAACACCTCTCGCGGATCCACCGGGCAGGAGTTCATCGTCCCCTCGGCGACCTTGGCGTCGCGAAGGAGCAGGTTCCGCGAGTTGAGGCACAGCACATGGAACTCCTCGCGGCGCAGGATGGCCAGGGAAGGCCGGAGGTGAAGGTGGATCTCCGCCGGGCTGCATAGGCGCCTCCTCCGTTCGGGTTCGTGGTGCGCGCGGCGGCCCAGCTCCAATGCCGCCAGCATCTGGGTCGCCCGGGCGGGTCCGAGCCCCGGCCAGGCGCACAGCTCTTGCGGGTCGCTCTGCACCAGGGCCCGGAGGCCTCCGCCGGCGGCGAGCAGGCGCTCCGCCACTGTGCAGATGGACTCCCCCCGGGCACGGCCACCGAACAGGACGGCGATCAGCTCCGATTCGGTGAGCGCCCCCGGCCCGAGCCGAATCAGCCGCTCCCGCGCCCCATCTCTCGTTCGCCCGCCCATCTCCCGTCCTCCGCGCCGGCCCGGAGCAACCGGTATGCCGCGCGTTCCCCGAGTGGGGCGGGATCGCCACCGTCTCGCCAGGCGCGCAGCGAACGACCAGGAGGACGAGCAGCGATGCTCCAGCGGACTCTCGCCGGGCGGGAATACAGCTACGCTCCGCGGAGCGTCCGAACGGGAATCCGGTTTGCGTTGAGCCTGTCGAACCGCGCTCTGGTGTCGCATCGATGGGACAACTGCGGCGGCCACGCGCCGGCGCGGGGCTGCCCCGCTCCCGCGGCAAACCGAGTGATCTCAGTCACCTGGGCGCGGCACGAGGGCTGCTTCGCTCTCCGATGCACTCGTGGGAGGACAGCTCGATGCACGGCCGGCCCTTGCGCTTACTGTGGCTTCCGCTGCTGGCCATCGCCTGCGGCCCTCCGGCCGACCCAGGTGGAGCCCCGGAGTCCGGCGAAGAGCCCATCGAGGTCCTCGTCCGAAACGCCCCTCCGCCAGGTTCACCGGACGCGGGCGTTGCCGCCTCCGCCGACAGCGGGCGGCTCGCACCGGTTTCCTCGCCCGATGGTGGCCTGCTCGCCGAAGGAATCTGGATCTCCCGGGCGGAAGTGCTCGCCCTCCCCATCTCCGGCACTGCCTGGTCGCAGCTCAAGGCCCAGGCGGACGCACCGGCCGGGGCGCCCGACCTCAGCAACCAGGACCAGATGAACAACGTCTACGTGTTGGCCAAGGCGCTCGTCTTCGCTCGCACCGGCGACCAGAAGTACCGCACCGAGGTGCGCAGTCAGTGCACGCAGGCGATCGACACGGAGCTGGGCGGGCGCACCCTGGCGCTCGGCCGTGAGCTCGCCGCCTACGTCATCGCCGCGGATCTGGTCGGTCTGGATCCTTCCGTCGAGGAGCCTCGCTTCCGCTCCTGGCTCCGGCGTACGTTGACGGAGAACCTAGACGGTCGGACCCTCATCTCCACCCACGAGGACCGCCCCAACAACTGGGGCACCCACGCCGGCGCCAGCCGGGCCGCGGTGGCTGCCTACCTGATGCGTTCGGCCGATCCGCAGGACCAGGCCCTGGGACAGCAGCAGATGAACCGTGCCGCCGCGGTGTTCAAGGGCTACCTCGGCGACCGTTCGTCGTACGCGGGATTCTCCTACGGCGAGCTGTCGTGGCAGGCCGACCCTCTCGAGCCGGTCGGGGTCAACCCGCAGGGTGCCACCAAGAACGGATACTCGATCGAAGGTGCGTTCCCCGACGACATGCGCCGGGGTTGCGCCTTCACCTGGCCCCCCTGCCACACCGGCTATGCGTGGGGCGCGTTCGAGGGCGCCTCGGTGCAGGCGGAGATCCTCCACCGCGCCGGCCACGACGCCTGGGCGTGGGAGGACCAGGCGCTGCTCCGCGCCGCTCGCTACCTCCTCAACCTCCACCAGAAGTTCGGAGGCTGGTGGGCCGAGGGCGACGACGAGTGGAACCCGTGGCTCATCAATCACGCCTACGGCACCAGCTTCCCCACCGCGAACCCTGCTCGTCCCGGCAAGAACATGGGCTGGACCAACTGGACCCACGATCGCAGCACGCGCCCGCGCCGCTAGCGGCGGTCGAGCCGCGAGCCTCTCCGCGGGGACGGGCCCTTGGCCGACGTGCTCCAGCTCGGCGCGCGCGCCTCGATGGTCGCCACGTATTGCTCGGCCTCGCGGCGGGCCTTCTCGCTGCTCGCGGCCCCCACCTTCTCCCTCGCGCGCTTGAGGAAGACGAGCTCGGCGGCGTGCTGCCTCTCGGAGAGCTGCCCAGCTTTGAGCCGGCGCTCCAAGCGCTCGATGCGCCTGGCGAGCGAGGCGTCCCAGCCCGGAACTCCCGGCACTGCCCCCTCCGGCTTCGGAGCGGGCATCGAAGGCGCTTTCGCTGACTCCTGGTCGCTGGGCTGGGGTGCCACCGGGGTCTGGGCAGCCTGATGCTCCGGCTCGGGCGCCTTCACCGCCCCCCGACCCGCCGCTCTGCCGCCCCTCAGCCCGAGCACGGTTCCCACCAGCAAGAGCAGCCCCACCACCGCCACGGCGACGAAGGCCACCCGCCTCGCGGATCTCCCGATCGCCGACTGCGCCGTCGTCCTCGCGGCGGCCGGAAAGATCTTCTCGGGGTCCTCGTCCACCGTCTCGGCGCTGTGGTCAGTCACCACCTTGGTCTCGGTCCCCATCAGTTCCTTGCGAACCCGCGTCAGCTCGGCCCGGACTTGCGAGGCGGAGCCCGGCCGGGCGCTGGGGTTTCTCTCCAATAGCTTCGACACCACCTGGTCGAGGCTGGAGGGGATGCCCCCATGGAAGGATGAGGGCATCGGCGCCATGTGCTCCATCTGGCGCTTCACCAGCTCGTAGAAGGTCGGCGCGTCGAAGGGCATCCGGCCGGTGAGCATCTCGAAGGCGATCACCCCCACCGCGTAGAGGTCGGAGCGCGGGCTGGCGGCGGTCCCTCGCGCCTGCTCCGGCGCCATGTAGCGCGGGGTGCCAAGCACCCGGGACTGCGGTGTCTTCGAGCCTCCCCACAAGAGGTTGCCCTTCGCCAGCCCGAAATCGAGCACCTTGGCGTACTGGGTGCCGTCCGGCTGGGACACCACGAAGATGTTCGAGGGCTTGAGGTCTCGGTGCACCACCCCCGCGCGGTGCGCCGCGTCCAGCGCGGCGAGGACATCATCGAGGATGGAGATCGCCTCCCTGGCCGGCATCGGGGCTTGCCGGCTGATCACCTCCTCGAGCGCCGAGCCGTCCAGGTACTCCATCACCAGGTACTGGCGCCCGTCCTCGAGGTTTCCGAAGCCGAAGATGTCGATGATCCCGCGGTGCTTGATGGAGGCCACCAGCCGGGCCTCGGCCAACAGCCGGCGTATCTGTTCCGGGTCGTCGGCGACCTCCGGGCGCAGCACCTTGACCGCGACCGTCTTCTCGATCACCGGCTGGACCGCCTTGTAGACGATGCCGATGCCCCCCATCCCGATCCGCTCGAGGACCGAATACTCGCCGAGGCGCATCCCCACCAGCGGATCGCTCTTTACCGTCGGAGCGGTGGCCACCTCGATCTCGGTGGCTTCCTCGGGGCAGCAGACCTCCCCGGGCAGGACTTTGTGCCCGCACACCGAGCAGTACGATCCTCGCATGGCGCTCGAAGGACTAAAGCACCTCCGCTTCGCGCCGGTCGAGCCGCGCCGCGAGGAGCGTGGCAGCCGCGCGCGTGGTAGGTTCGCGGCCGATTGTCAGCCGAGGGGGGGCCATCGTGAAGCCGAGGACTTCCTCTCGGCGGCCGGGCATTTTTGGCCCGGCACTCTGTTTGCGCGCCGAGGTATCTGCAAAGTGAGGCATCGGCCGAAGCCACGGCTCTTTTGCTCACCCGCTCTTCTCGCAGCCGGCTGCCTGCTCGCCGCCACGGCGGAGGCGGTCGAGCCGCTGGGCTTCAAGCGTCACGCCACGCCCAGCGCGGTGCTCTTGGGCGAGCCCTTCACCTACCAGCTCGTCATCACCCACCCGAAGGACCACCGCTACGAGCTGCGGCCGGTGGGGGACCTCGGCGCCTTCGAGCTCTTGGACCACAGGCGAAGCCGCATCGATGGGAAGCAGAGCGCCACCACCACTTTCCAGCTCCGCCTCGCCCTCTTCGAGCTGGGCAAGAAGGAGCTGCCCGCAGTGACCTTCGATGTCGCCACCCCGGAGGGCGCCTCCGAGTGGACCGCCACCGGCATCACGGTGGACGGGAAGCAGTCGCTCCCCCCCGAGGCCGAGAGGGGGGAAGCCCTCTACGACATCCATCCGCCCGAGGAGGTGCCGGTGCGCACCTGGCGGCTCTTCTACGTGCTGGGCGCCATCCTCGCCGCCGCGCTCTTGGGCTACGCCGCCTACCGCTGGCTCAACCGCCCGCGTCCCGCGGTGGCCGTACCGGTGAAGCCGCTCCATGAACGGACCCTGACCGCGCTCGACTCGCTGTGCGCCGAGCAGCTCCCCCAAAAGGGGAAGTTCCGCGAGTTCCACTTCCGGCTCTCGGAGATTCTCCGCGGCTACCTGGGCGAGCGGTACGAGATCGACGCGCTGGAGAGCACAAGCTCCGAGCTAATGGAGGAGCTGCGCCGGCTCCACACCCCGGGCCTGCCTTCGGAGGAGCTGGCCCGCTTCTGCCTCGAGTCGGACCTGGTCAAGTACGCCCGGGCCTCCGCCACCGCGGACCAGTGCAGGGCCTCGCTGGAGTTCGGCTACCGCTTGGTCCACCTCACCCCTCCTCTAGCGCCCGCGCCCGCAGCGTACGGCCATGCCAGCCCAGCTCGAGCTTCATAGCCCACAGGTGCTCTGGCTCTTGGTCCTGGCCCCGCTCATCCTCTGGCAGGAGCTGAGGGAGCGCCGCTCCCGCGCGGTCCTGCGCTTCCCCGCCATGGGAGTGTTCCACGCCACCGGTCGCGGCGTCAGGCCCTACCTCGTCTGGCTCTTGCCGGCGATGCGCCTGTGCGCCTATTGCCTGGCGGTGATCGCCCTCGCGCGCCCGCAGGAGCGCGACGCCCGGGTGCGGGACCTCTCGGTGGAGGGCATCGACATCATGATTGCCCTCGACCTCTCCACCTCGATGGAGGCGGGCGACTTCAGGCCCAAGAACCGCCTGCACGTGGCCAAGGAGGTGCTCTCGGAGTTCATCGGTGGGCGGGTGAACGACCGGATCGGCCTGGTGGTGTTCTCCGGCGCGGCCTACACCCAGGCGCCGCTCACCCTCGATTACGGGGTGCTCCGGGAGGTGCTCCGCCAGCTCCGCACCCGCGTGCTCGAGGACGGCACCGCGATCGGCGACGCCTTGACCAGCTCCTTGAACCGGCTGCGGGACAGCGACGCCAAGAGCCGGGTGGTGGTGCTCATCACCGACGGGGACAACAACTCGGGGAAGATCTCTCCCATCGACGCCGCCGCGATGGCCGAGGCGCTGGGGATTCCGGTGTACACCATCCTGGTGGGGAAGGGCGGGAAGGTGCCTTTCCCGGCGGGGGAGGACCTCTTCGGAAACACCGTCTGGCGGGAGGCGGAGATCCCCATCAATCCCAAGCTCCTCCAGGACATCGCCGACAAGACCGGCGGGGAGTACTACCAGGCCACCGACCGGGAGTCCCTTCGCCTGGGGCTAAAGAAGGTGCTCGACTCGCTCGAGCGGTCCAAGCTCCTGGAGGGCGGGGCGATGGCCAACCTGCGCGAAGGGTTCCACCCCTATCTGCTCTGGGCATTCGCGCTGGCGGCGCTGGAGCTGTGCCTCCGAAGGACGCTGCTCGAGGTGTTCCCGTGAACGGCGCGGGCTGGCGCTTCACGCTCCTCGGCTACCAGCTCGGGCTGGCGCGCCCGGCCTTCCTGCTCTTGCTCGGGCTGTCGGTCCTCCTCCTGGCGCTGGCGGTGGTTTTGGCGGCGCGCCGGAAAAGCCGGCTCTCCCGGGTCTTCTCCGCCCGGCTGGCCGATCGGATCGCCCCCGGCGTCTCGGTGGGGCGGCCGCTGGCGCAGGGCGTCCTCTACGGGCTTGGGCTCCTCCTCTTCGCCTTTGCCCTCGCCCAGCCGCAGTGCGGGAGCCACAGCGAATTGGCCAAGCGTCGCGGCATCGACGTGGTGGTGGCGCTGGACGCCTCCAACTCGATGCTCGCCCGCGACGTCCAGCCCTCGCGGCTGGAGCGCGCCAAGCTGGAGCTGACCACCTTGCTCGACCAGCTGAAGGGAGACCGGGTGGGCATCGTGGCGTTCGCGGGCGATGCCTTCATCCAATGCCCGCTCACCTCCGACTACGGAGCGGCGAAGATGTTCCTCCGGGCGATCGAGCCCGACGCGATGCCCCAGGGCGGCACCAACATCGGCGCGGCCCTCTTGCTCTCGAAGCAGGTGTTGGAGAACGCCGGGGGGGCGAAGGACAAAGTGGTGGTGCTGATCTCCGATGGGGAGGACCTGACCGGCGAGGTGTCGGAGGGGGTCGAGGCGCTTGGGGATGCCGGGGTGAAGGTGCTCGCGGTGGGCATCGGCAGCGAGCAGGGCGAGCCCATCCCGCTCCTCAACAAGCGGGGCGAGATGGTCGGGTACAAGAAGGACGCCTCCGGCACCACGGTGCTCACCCGGCTGGACCGCGCCGGCCTCACCGCCATCGCCGAGGCCACCGGCGGCGAGCTGTTCCACGAGCCCAGGTCAGTCGCCATGGGCCAAGTGGTGGCGATCATCGACCGGATGCAGAAGAGCGAGCTGGAGAGCCGGCTGACCGTCCGCTACGCCGAGGGGTATCAGCCCTTCCTGGCGGTTGGCCTTTCGCTCCTCGCGGCCGGGATGCTGGTCCGCACTTCCCGCCGGAGGCCGGCGTGAGGGCGGGCCGGGCGGCATTTTGGGGGCTCGCGCTCGCCGCCGGCTCGGCCTGGGCGATGAACCCCTTCGAGAAGAATCACCCGCTGGTGGAGGAGGGCATGGAGGCCTATCAGCGCGGAGACTACGAGAAGGCCCTCTCACGCTTCGAGGCGGCGCAGAAGGAGCTGCCCGGCTCGCAGGCGATCACCTTCAACCGCGGCAACGCGCTCCTAAAGCTCGGCCGGAACGAGGAAGCGCTGGCCGCCTACCGCCAGGTGGCAGATTCCGAGAAGGGCGAGCTGCAGCAGAAGGACTTCTACAACCTGGGCACCGCGCTGGCCTCGATGGGCGACAAGCAGGGCGCCATCGCCGCCTACCGGAAGGCCCTCCGGCTCGACCCGGGCGACGAGCTTTCACGGCACAACCTGGAGGTCTTGCTCCGGAACTTGCCTCCACCTCCCTCCAGTGGGGCGGACGGCGGCACGCCCGATGGCGGACGATCGGATGGCGGCGCGGACGGCGGACGGTCCGACGGCGGGACCTCCGACGGCGGTCGCCGCGATGGAGGGATTGCCGACGGCGGCATGGACGGAGGGCGCTCGGACGGCGGAGCAGATGGCGGGGGCCCAGCCGACGGAGGCCAGGACGCCGGAGCGCCGCGCGGCCAGGACGGGGGAACCTCGGACGCAGGCCAGGATGGCGGCCGCGGGCGGGGAGACGGAGGCCAGGACGGCGGGCGAGACGGAGGCAAGGAGCGCGAAGAGCGGGGCGATGCGGGGCGCGCCCAGCTCGACGGGGGAGGCAGCGACGGCGGCGGGGCGGAGGCGGCCGACGGGGGGCAGGACGCCGGCACCCAGCTGCTCGAGCAGCGCGACGGCGGCGCCGGGATGACCCGACAGGAGGCGGAGAAGCTCTTGGACTCGACTCGCAACAACGAGAAGAATCTCCAGCTCTGGCGGTTCCAGCAGCGCAAGCAGAGGAAGCCCAATGACAAGGACTGGTGACAGCGCGCTCAGGTGGGCGGGGCCAGCCGCCGCTGCCCTTTCGGTCCTGCTCTCCTCGACCGCGCTCGCGGAGGTGGAGCTCTACCAGTCGGTCGACCGCAACGAGGTAGGCACCGAGGACACCTTCCGCCTCTCCATCGTCGTCTCCGGGGCGCCGGACACCGCCCAGCTCCAGTTCCCCGCGCCAGAGGACTTCGAGGTGCTCTCTCGTTCCCAGAGCACCCAGATGTCCTACCACTTCGGCGGCGGAGGAAGCTCCATCAAGCGCGTCCAGAAGTACGAGCTGGTGATGCGCGCCAACCGCGCCGGCACCCTCACCATCCCTCCCGCGGTGCTCACCACCGCCGACCGCACCTACAAGACCGAGGCGATCGAGATGCAGGTGAAGAAAGGGCGGCTCCACACCTCGCCGCCCCCTTCCCCCCGGAGGCCCACCCTGCCGGATCCCTTCCGCAACTTCCCGGTGCCCTCGTTCCCGGATCCGTTCGGCGACCTGGACGATCCGATGGGCTTCGAGCCGGAGATCCCCCGCTCGGACTCGGATCTGTTCCTCCGCTTCCACCTGGACAAGGAGGAGGTCTACGTCGGAGAGCAGACCACCCTCTCGCTCTACATCTTCTCGAGGCTCGACGTCTCCTCGATCGATCCGGTGGTGATGCCCAAGCTCGAAGGTTTCTGGAGCGAGGAGCTGGATAGCCCGAGCCAGCTCATCGCCGAACAGAAGGTGATCGACGGAGTGCCCTACAAGGCCTACCTGCTGCGCCGGCGCGCGCTCTTCCCGATGAAGCCAGGCGCGCTGCAGATCCAGCCCGCCGAGGCCGACATCACCACCGGCCTCATGTTCGCTGCCCACCGTTCGCACCGGAAGAGCAACGCCCTCGCCGTGAAGGTGAAGCCCATGCCACCCGGCGCTCCCGCCGCCTTCTCCCAGGGCAACGTGGGACGCTGGCGCCTCGCCAACGAGCTGTCCCAGACCGAGGTCGCGCTCGGCCAGCCCATCACCGCGAAGGTCGTCCTCGAGGGACGCGGCAACCTGAAATCCGTCTCCTTGCCCAAGCTCGCCGCTCCACCGCAGATCCGCGTCTACGAGCCGACCACCTCCGACAAGCCAGCCTCGGTGAAGAACCAGCTCGGCGGGAAGCGGGTGCAGGAGTACCTGCTCATGCCGCAGCAGACCGGCACCTTCACGCTCCCCGGCCTCAGCTTCGCCTTCTTCAACCCGGAGACCGGCGCCTACGAGGAATCGAAGACCGATCCCATCCAGGTCACCGCCCTTCCGGGCGCTGGGGGAGCGAACGCCATCGCCTCCGGCGGCCCGACGCCCACTTCCCCCGACGACTCGGCGAAGAACAAGCTGGAGCCGGCGGGCCTCAAGCCGCTTCGCTACCAGGCCTCCTTCGCGGCGGCAGCGCAGCCCTTGTGGAGCCGGCCGTACTTCATCCCGCTGGCCCTTGCGCCGCTCGGTCTATGGGTTGGCGCCACCGTGCTCGCGATGGTCCGCGGTGCCCTCGGCCGGGAGGACGAGGCGAGCCGGAAGCGGAAGAAGGCCCGGGCCGCGCGGGCCCGGCTCGCCGCCGCGGAGAAGCTGGCACAGAAGGGCACGCCCGACGAGTTCTACGGCGAGGTGGAGAAGGCGCTCCTGCACTTGCTCGAGGCCAAGCTCGGCGGGCCCGCCCAGGGCCTCACCCGGCCGCAGCTCGACGAGCGGATGGCCGCCCATGGCGTCCCGGCCGAGCGAAGGGCCAAGGTGCTGTCGGTTTTGGAGACCTGCGAGATGGGCCGCTACGCGCCTGGCGGAGGAAACGCCGCGCGAGGCCGCGCCCTCGATGACGCCGAGGAGGCGATGGAGGGCTGGGAGTCGAGATGATCGCCCTGCTCGCCATCTCGGCCTTTCTCGGCCAGGCGTACTACACGCCCGAGGAGGCGCAGGCCCTCTTCTCCCAGGCCAACGATGCCTACTATCGCGAGGAGTTTTCCGCCGCCATCGAGGCCTACCGGAAGCTGATCGAGCGCGGCCGTGGGGGTCCGGACGTGCTGTTCAACCTGGGCACCGCGTGCCTGGCGGACGGAAGGCTCGGCGAGGCGGTGCTCCACCTGGAGCGCGCGCGCCGGGCGGGAGGGCCGTCCGAGGACGTGGAGGCCAACCTGGCCGTGGCGAGGGCCCGGCAGCTGGACCAAGTGATCGGCGCCTCGGCCGAGGAGCCTTTCCTCCAGAGGCTTGCGGCGGCGACTCCCGAACGCGCGGTGTCGCTGGCTTTCCTGTCGAGCTGGATCGCCGGCCTGGGGCTATTGGGGCTCTGCCGCTACCTCCGGCCGGGCCGGCGCGCCCTGGCAGCGGCGCTGGCCGCCCTCTCGCTCACCGCGGCGGTCTCCAGCGGCGCCCTGGTGGCGGTGCACGCCTATGTCTCCCGGACAATCACCGAGGCGGTTGTGGTTGCGCCCGCGCTCAAGGCGAGGGAGCTTCCCCGGGAGTCCGGCCGGGTCTCCTTCGAAGTCCACGCCGGGCTGAAGGTGAGACTGTTGGAGACGGCCGGGCAATTCGTAAGGATCCGGCTCCCCAACGGCCTCGAGGGCTGGACCGAGAAGGAAGGCGTGGCGCCGATATGATCGAGGCGAAGAACGCAACCAAGGTGTATCGCCGCGGTAAGACCGAGGTGAGGGCGCTGTCCATCTCCACGCTCACCGTGCCCAAGGGCCAGTTCCTCTCGGTGATGGGGCCCTCCGGCTCGGGGAAGAGCACCCTGCTCAACCTGCTCGGCGCGCTGGATCAGCCGACCTCGGGGAGCATCGTCATCGAGGGCCGGGAGATTTCGAAGCTGGCGGACCGCGAGCTGTCGCAGTTCCGCCGCGAGCGGCTGGGCTTCGTCTTCCAGTTCTTCAACCTGCTTCCCACCTTGAGCGCGGTGGAGAACGCGGCGCTGCCGGCGCTGCTCTCCGGCCGCCCCAGGAGCGAAGTCTTGCCCAGGGCGCACGGGCTCCTCGAGGCGGTGGGGCTCACCGGGAGAGATCACCACCGGCCGGACGAGCTTTCGGGCGGGGAGATGCAGCGGGTGGCGGTGGCCAGGGCGCTCATCACCGAGCCGGCGATCCTCCTCGCGGACGAACCGACCGGAAACCTCGACTCGAGGACCGGGGCGGAGGTGCTGCGGCTCATCCGCGAGGCCACCCGGGACCGGAAGGTGACGGTGGTGATGGTGACACACGACCCGAACGCCGCGGCGGTGGGAGACCGGATCGTCCGGCTGGCCGACGGGGCGGTGGTGGGCGACGAGGAGGTCCGGGTGCAGGCGGCCTGACAGGGCAGGCGGCCTGCCCCCTGAGGGCTACCGGGCGCACGCGAAGGCGACCCACCGCTGGCCGACGTAGAGCGGCACACAGCCCTGGCGTTGCGCCACGAGGTGCAGGGCGGGCGCCGATCGATGCAGCAGGATGAAGCTTGGACCAACCGCCCGGACCAACTCCTCGAGCGCCGGGCGAAACATCTCTTCCTTGGAGTCGCCGATCTCCGCATCCGGGACCAGGCCCGCCATGAGCAACTGGCGGTGCTTCCGCTCCAGGTCGTTTGTGAGGGCGACATGCCCCGCGAATACCCTGACGCCTGCCACTCCCGGGAGCAGCTCGCCGGTGTAGGTGTCGGTGAGGACTGTCACCGCTCTTCGCGGCGCCGCCTGGCTGATCGTTCCCGCCGCGGCGAGGATCTCGCCGTCCACCTTGGGAATGCCCTCGCGAGCGCGCGTGAACGTTGTGGGCGATTCCGATGGAGAGGAGCTTGCCCGTCTCGATCACGCGCGGCGGTGCCCACCCGATTCCCAGGGCCATGCGGCCCACGACGATCGCGGCCGCGGCAGCGAGACTGATCGCAATCGCGATGAGAGTGGTTCCGCGCATCGATGGGGCCGTATGGATGCTGGCGAGCCGCCTCCACGCAATCGCGCGCGCCTCTTCTGCATTGGCGTCGAGAGCCAGATGCAATTCTTACATCACGGTTGGCACGCAGATTCTCGAGCGTGGTTCGATCCGCTCAGCGGGTGAGCTCCTTGGCGAGCAGCACGCCGGCCTCGGCCAGTCCGGCCTCTACCATCCTTCTTCCCTCGTCACGCTCGAGGACTCGCCTGGCCGCGTCGGTGGCGGTGCCCGCTTCCACGTCCAAGAGCACCAGGAAGGCGCTCAGCGCCGGGGTGAGCTTCGCCACCCGGCCCGGCCGCTGCGGCCGCTCCTTGAGCGAGGCGGCGACTTTCTCCAGGAGGCCAGCTTCGTCGAGTCGCTTGGCCGTGGCCTTGAGGGCATCCCAAGTGGCGAGCAGCAGCCGCTCGAGCAGGGGCCCCGAGAGTGCCCGCCCGAGGCGGTCGATCGCCTCGTCGTCGTCCAGGGAATGCGCCTGGGCATGGGTTGGAGCGAGCTTCGCCACCACGACCGCTTTGGTGGCCAGGTGCGCGAGGCGAGGTGGGTAGGGCACGGCTAGTCCAGGGTCGAGGGTCGAGCGTCGAGCGTAACTCGTTCAGCGCCCGTCCAGCGACCCGCCGCCGAGCAGGTGAGGATAGCCAACAGCGCACCGGCCAAGACGTCCACCACGTAGTGGTAGCGCAGGTACACGCACGCGAACGGAATGAGACCGACGAATGGCAAGAGCGCCCAGAAGAGGCGGCGCGCGTGCCGCCAGCAGGCCCACAGGAAGACCAGGCTCACCGCGGTGTGCAGGCTGGGGAAACAGTCGCGCGGCACCCGGAAGCGATCCAGCAGCTTTTCCCGCATCCAGCCGGAGTAGTAGCCCTCCAGGCTCACGCTGAACTCTTGCGTGAAGACCGGGCCGATCGCCGGCACCAGCGTGTACCCCACGTAGCCGATGGCCAACGTGAGACAGAGCGCGAAGGACAGCTCGCGGAACGGCCCAGGCGACGGCTTGGCGTACAAGACCGCGAAGCACAAGGGGAAGATCGGCGCGTAGAAGGCGTAGCAGAAGGTGAGCCACTCCGAGAGCGGGCGGCTGACGATCGCCTCCAGCTCGAGCACCGGATCCCTTCCGAAGAAGAGCAGCCGGTCCAGCCGCGCCAACAGCTCGTCCTGATCCGCCACTCCCATCTTGCCAAGCACCGTCCCCAACAGCCCGTAGGACAGAATCAACGCCATCGGCGGCAGCCAGTCGCGCCCGGCGGAGAGCACCGATCTGCCCGTGTCCGCGAGGAACCGCCGCGCGTTCAAACCTCCGTGCCGCTTGATGTGGACGCCCAGCGCCAGCCACAGGAGCGCCAGAGGGAGGCCGGCCAGCGCAAATCGCCTCCAGAGCCACCACAGGGTGAGCAGCGCCGACGCCAAGAGCCCCCCCGACCCGACATCCTCGGCCGCCGGTGGGAGATGCAGCACCGCCCACACGTCCAGCGCCAACGGCGCGAGCGCCAGCGGCAGCCACGCCCAGTGCACCCGCGCGAACTGCGACTCCGCCGGCCACCGCAAGCCGCGGTACCGCACCACCGCCCGGAGCAGGACCACCGCCATCAGGGCCGCCAGGAGGTCCAGCCGCCGCAGCTCTCCATCGCTCAGCGAGAGGCCATGCCGGACGATGGCCACTGCCATGGAGGCCCAAAACAGCAGCACCACCCACTCGGCCGGGCGGAGCAGGCGCGCCATTCGCCCCGCGCGCGCGAGGAAGCTCTCCATTCGCCGCCCAGGTTAGAACGCGTCCGGAGATTCGGCGACCGTCGCGTGCACGAATCGCCGAGCCGGCCTCGGGTATGCTTGCCCGAGGAGGTGCCCGTCCATGCCGGCGAAACCTCTGCCCGCTCGCCTCGTCGGAATCGTCTTGGCGGTGGCGATGTGCGCCACCTCGCCGCCAATCCCGCCAAGGGCTCTCACTCAGGGCCTGCCGAATGGCTCGTTGACACCATGGAGCCAGAATGACAATTTGTCGCCATGGGTTCCTCCAGCGCGAAACGCCCACGAGTGAGCATTGACGTCCAAGCGGACACTCGACGCCGGCTCCGATTGGCGGCCGCCAAGCGAGACATGAGTGTCGCCCGCTACATACTGGAGGCCGTCGAATCACGGCTCTTGGAGGACCTGGGCGAGGACGAGGGCGCCCCCCTCAGCGCCAAGAGCGATCCAGTTTTGGCCGAGCTTTGGGACAACCCGCGCGATGCCGCGTACGACCAAGCTTGACCAGGGAGATGTCGTCTTGGTCGGCTTCGTGTTCTCGGACGAATCCGGCAAGAAGCGGCGCCCCGCAGTGGTCGTCAGCTCGGCCGCGTACCACCGTTCGCGCGACGAGGTCATCGTGGGGGCGATCACCAGCAATGTCCATCGCGTGCGCGTCGGTGACCAGCCCATCGAGAACTGGCGTGAAGCCGGGCTTCTCTTCCCTTCGCTGGCGACGGGTATCGTTCGAACCATCAAGCGAGAGATGATCGAGTGCCGGCTGGGTGAGCTGAAATCGAGCGACCTCGATGCCTACTCCGCGTCGCTGCGCCGGGCCCTCGACCTGTGAGCTGGTGCGGCGCGCCTTCCAATTCGAACAGTGACTGCGTCCGGGACGGGTGCTAAGGCCTTGCCGGCTTGAAAGTCCAGGCTCCCTCGGGCTCGGCCGGTCGCGGGTGGCTCCTCACTGCCGCCGGGACGCTGGCGGGCGCGCTCTCCGGTGCGGCCAGCCAGCTCCATCCCCTGGCCGAGCTGGAGCCCTCCTCGCTCACCCGGGAGCTGGCCGCCCGGAGCCTGGGCTCGGGCGCGCTCGCTGGCGGAGCGTCGCTGCTCGCACTATGGCTGGTGTCGCTTCGGCTGGCCCGGCGCTTTCTCTCCGCCGAGGCCTATCCCCGCTTCACCCGGCTGCATCGAAGGAGCTTCGCCGCGCTCGCGGCGCTGGCCGTCCCCGCGGCGCTCCTCTCCGCCGGCTGGCTGATCGCGCTCCTCGCCGCCTTCGGGCTCGCCAGCCTGGTGCTCGCCGCGGCCTCGATGGACGAGCGCGAGCGCGAGCATAGGTTCGGCTCCTTCGGCGCCCTCGGCGCGCTCTTCCTGGTCTCCGGCGCCGCCGCGCTCGTCTACCAGGTGAGCTGGCAGCGGGCGATGTTCGCCTCCTTCGGGGTGAACATCGAGTCGGTGACGGTGATCGTCACCACCTTCATGTTCGGCCTGGGCCTGGGCTCGCTCGCTGGCGGCGCGCTGTCTCGCCGGCACCCCAGGGCGCTGGTGCTTCTGTTCGTCGCCGCCGAGGCGCTGATCGGCGCCTTCGGGCTCCTGAGCCTCCCGCTCATCCGCGGCGTCGGCGCGCTGATGGTCCGGCAGCCCCTTCCGCCCACCGCCTTGGCCATCTTCGCACTGCTCGCCATCCCCACGCTGCTCATGGGCGCGACCTTGCCCGTCCTGGTCACCTACGTGCACCAGCGCACCCAGCACGTGGGCCGGAGCGTGGGAGCCCTCTACTTCGTCAACACCCTGGGCTCGGCGCTCGCCTGCTTCCTCGCTGCCGACGTGCTCTTCGTCTTCGGTGGCCTCACCGCCGCGGTCCGCTTCGCCGCCGGGTGCAATTTCGCCGTGGCGCTCCTGGTGTACAGGCTGGCGCGAGGCTCTGGGCGGGAGAGGGCCAGATGAGGCTTTCGGCCGCGCTGCTCCTCTCGGCGCTGGTGGGCTACGTCTCGCTGAGCGAGGAGATCCTCTGGTACCGCATCCTCTCTTACGCCACCGCCGGGAAGCCGCAGGTCTTCGCGCACCTTCTCGGCGCGTTCCTCGTGGGGCTGGCCTTCGGCGCGCTGTGGGCCAAGCGGCTCACTTCGCGGCAGCTCCGGCCGATCGCGCTGGGAGGCATCCTCCTCGCCGCTGCGGTCTCCTTCTACGCGGCGGTCCCGCTCTCGGCGCGCGCGCTGGAACTGTCGCCGGCCTTGGGCTTCGCGGTCGCCTACCTGTCGGTCGCCGCGGTCGCTTTCCTGACCGGAGGCGTCTTCCCGGTGCTCTGCCACCTCGCCATCGGTCCGGAGCGCGCGGTTGGCTCCTCCTTGGCGTGGATCTACTGCGCCAACGTGGCCGGCGCGATGCTCGGGCCCTTGGTCACCACCTTCGTCCTGATGGACTTCCTCTCGCTGGGCGAGTTGGTGAGCCTGGTAGCAGCGGTGGGTCTCGCCGCGGCGGCGGTGGCCGCCCTGCTCGCCGACGGGGAGTGGAGAAGCCGGCTGGCGGTGGCCGGTCTGGCGGCGGCCGCAGGCCTCGCGGGCTGGGCGATGCACCGCCCGGCCTCTCAGGGGCTCCTCGAGTCGCTCCACTACAAGGAGCGGCGCGCCCTGAAGCCACTCTACAAGCACCTGGTGGAGACCCGGAGCGGCATCATCGCGGTCGACGAGGAGGACATCGTCTACGGAGGCGGCGCCTACGACGGCCGCTTCAACGTGGATCCGCTGAACGACACCAACGCCATCGAGCGTGCGCTGATGGTGGCGGCGCTGCACCGGAACCCGGAGCGGGTGTTGGAGATCGGCCTCTCCAGCGCCTCCTGGACGCGGATCCTCGCCGATCACCAGGCGGTGAAGCGCCTCACCGTGGTGGAGATCAACCCTGGCTACCTGGAGGTCGTCTCGCGTTACCCCGAGCAGGGGAAGGTGCTGGCGGACCCCAAGGTGGAGATCGTGATCGATGATGGCCGGCGCTGGCTGCACCGCAACCCGGAGGAGCGTTTCGACCTCATCGTGATGAACACCACCTTCCACTGGCGGAACATGATCGCGAACCTTCTCTCCGAGGAGTTCCTGACGCTCTGCAAGCGCCACCTCGCGCCGGGGGGAGTGCTCTACTACAACACCACCGACTCCGAGGACGCCCGGCACACCGCCGCACGAGTCTTCCGGCACACGGTGCGGGTGCGGAACGAGGTCGCCGCCAGCGACTCGCCCTTCGACATGACTCCGGACGAGCGGCGGGCGAGCCTGCTCCGCTTCGTTCGGGAGGGCAGGCCGCTGCTCTCGCCCGACCAGCCGGCCACCGCCGCGCTGCTCGACGAATTCGCCTTGGCCGACCTGCGCGACGAAGGTCCCCCCTACCGGGCTCGGGAGGATCTCTGGCTCGTCACGGACGACAACATGGCGACCGAATATCGGCTCTCCTATCGGCCCTCGCGCCAGAGGCGGAGCCTGATGGACGTCCTGGCCCAGCTGTTCCAGTAGTCCTTCTCAGGAGGGAGGGCCCTCGTCAGGGCCGGTACTCCCAGTGCCACGGTTCGCTGGGGACGGTGCGCCTAAAGCCGAACTCCTGCGCGTGCTGGTTGAGCCAGCGGGATTGCGCCGAGCGCCAGCCGTTCACGTTGATGTCCACCGCGATTCCGCCCTGGTGGTTGGAGAAGCCAGGGCGCGCGGCGAGGTTTCCCCGGCCGGAGCGGTGGGCGCGCCAGAGCGCCTCCTGCTCCTGCATGGAGCGGAACCCGCTTTCGGGAGCGAGGGTGATGCCGGCCGCCCGCGCGGCGGCGTGCATCCGGTTGAAGGCGGCGGCGGCGTCCGAGCGCATGCGCTTGCCGTTGGGGATGGGGGCGAGCGCGATGCGCCTCGGAACGCCGTTCACGTATCCGGTCCCGTAGGTGATCCCTGTCGGGGCGGGCGCGGCTGGCTGAACGGTGGCAGGTCCGACTCTCGGGGGCATTCGGGGCGCTCGCTTCCCTCTTCAACCTACATTCTCGCCTCTTGCAGCAGGGCGTTGCCTGCAATGCGGCGCGTCATGGCCGAACCGGCGCGATCGGGAGGCGGCGCTCGAAGCGGAACCAGGAGTAGGCGCGCAGCCAGGCGGGGAGCATGGCGGCGAAGCCGACCCACCAGAGACTTGGATCGGAGAAGAGCAGCCCTCCGCTGAGGACCACGATCACCACGGAGAAGAGGACAGGTCCGAGCGAATTGACCCGAAAGGCGAACGCCAGCGGGCTGCGGCAGTCGGCGTGAAAAGCCACGAGCCGCATCTTCCCGAATCCCACCAATAGCTCTCGCCGGTCCCCGACGCGCATTCCGCAGCGCGCGCAAAAGGGTGCGCCCTCGCTTCTCTCCATGGGGCTCATCATACGCAGCGGGCGTGGGGTTAGGCTCGCCTCTCATGCCCACGCGGACGGTCTTCTGCGCCGATGCGCTCCAGTGGCTCTCCTCGCGCGAGGTGCTCTCGGGTTGCTCGCTGATCACCTCGCTGCCGGACGTCTCGGAGCTTCCTCGTCCCTCGCTGCAAGAGTGGCGCGACTTCTTCCTCGAGGCCGCGACGCTGATCCTCACCCGCTGCCCTCCTGAGGGCGTGGCGATCTTCTTCCAGAGCGACATCCGCCAAGGAGGGGAGTGGATCGACAAAGGGCAGCTGGTGAGCCGGGCGGCGGAGTCGGTGGGCGCTTTGACGCTGTGGCACAAGGTGGTCTGCCGCGTCCCGCCGGGCTCGGTCACCTTCGGGCGCGCGGGCTACTCGCACCTTCTCTGCTTCTCGCGCGGCGTTCGCTTGGATCTCCGGCGCTCCAGCGCGGACGTCATCCCGGACGGGGGAAGGATCCTCTGGACCCGAGGGATGGGAGTCGAGGTCTGCCGTCTCGCCTGCCGGTTCGCGCTGGAGGCTACTTCCACGAGGACCGTGGTGGACCCGTTCTGCGGCCGGGGGACGGTGCTGGCGGCGGCCAACGCGCTCGGGCTGGACGCGATCGGCGTGGAGTTCAGCCGCAAGCGGTGCCGGCAGGCGAGAGCGCTGGTGATTGAACCCTGACGTTTCCCTCAGACCTTGCGCGTGGGCTGCTCGACGATCTCCGCGTCCTCTTCCTTCTGCCTTGAACGCTTCGGGGTGACGTCGATGGTGTCCTCGCCGCGGGCCGCCTTCTTGAGCGAGTAGACGAACCGGCCGATCGCGTTGCCCAAGGCTCCCATCCGGGAGGCGGAGAGCACCACCACGATGACGAAGGCGATGATGATCAGCTCGCCGGTGCGGAGCGACATTCCCCCACCATGCAGGAACGCCGCGCCGTTCGCAACCGCTTGCCTTCCCACCGCCTCCTTGGCCAACTGGGCGGCCGATGCTCCTGCTCGGTCACCGCGGCGCCAGCGCCGACGCGCCGGAGAACACGCTCACGGCCTTCACGGAGGCGGTGGCCCAGGGCGCCGACGGAGTGGAGCTGGACGTGCGGCGGTGTGGCTCCGGCGAGCTGGTGGTCTGCCACGACGAGCGGCTCGACCGGCTGGCGGGCCTGCCGTGGGACGTTTCGCACACGAGCTATTGGAAGCTCAGGCGAGCCGACGTCGGCAGCCGGCTAGGCTTCGCGCCCGCCACCATCCCGCCGCTCGAGGAAGTGCTGGCGGCGCTTCCCAGCCACTTCCTCGTCAACCTCGAGCTCAAGTGCGAGGGGCTGGACGACCGGGGGCTCTCCGAGCAGGTCGGCGCCTTCGTCCTGAAAGAGGGCCTCGCCCACAGAGTGGTCGTTTCGAGCTTCAACCCGCTCTGCCTCTTTCGCCTGGCGAGCTCGCACCCGGAGGTGCGCCGCGGCCAGCTCCTCGATCCCGACCGGCGCTTCTTCACCCAGGCCCACCTCGTCTCGCCTCTGCTCGCGCCCTACTCGGTCCACCCGCACCACTCACAAGTCACTTCGGAGCGCGTGCGTCACTGGCACCAGCGCGGCCTTTGGGTGATGGCCTGGACGGTGGACGATCCGGAAACCGCCCGCTCGCTCGAGCAGTGGGGAGCAGACGCGCTCATCACCAACCGGCCGGGCAAGCTCCGGCGGGAGCTGGCTCAGAAGTCGAGCCCCAGGGTGAAGTTGTAGGTCGCCACCGGGGCCATGTTCCACTCCTTGCCGCCCTTGTCGGTGAACTTCCCCAGCACCGAGTAGGAGACCTCGGCGCCAATCTGCAGCACCCCGCCGATGAAGCGCAGCCCGCCGTAGAAGCGGTTGTGGGTGTTGGCGGACATCGACAGCTCGTCGAACACGTTGGTGTCCTGGAGCTGAGCGCTCTTGCTGGCGATGGCCTCGGCGTTGGTCCTCCCCGGGTTGAAGTCGACGTTGTTCGACGACGCCGACACCCACACGTGGTTCCACCCGGCGTAGGGGGTGAGGGTGATCATCCCCCCGACCGCGAACTGCTTGCCGATGCCCAGGTCCAGCCCGGCGACGGTGAGGTCGAAGTCGCGGGAGTTGAGCAGCCTCGTGCCGAAGCCGCGCGCGCACAGGTCGGGAAGGAAGGCGAAGCCCTCGTTCACCGCCCACTTCACCTCCATCGTGCCCGCGCCCATTCGGCTCCGGTCGATCCACGCAGCCCTCGCGCCCAGCTCGAAGGAGAACGGCAGCCCCTTGCGGAAGTGCACCGAGGGAATGAGCAGCGGCCCAGTGAAGGCGCGCTCGGTGGGGAGCTGGAAATCCTGCGACTTGAAATCCACCAGGGACAGCTCGGCGGTGACCGAGAAGGCCGCGTGGCCCAGGGTCTCCGCGGGCATCAGGCTGGCGGAGGTGAGCGCCGCGCCGAGCTCGCGGGCGAAGACGCGGAACTTCGCGTTGGCGTCCGAGCTCGCGGCGGAGGGGTTTCCCAGCTGGTACACCTTGAAGTCGTTGGGGTCGGCGACCGCGGTGGCGCAAAGCAGCGCAACGCCGATGGCCACCCATCTCCCGGGCTTCCGCATCCGTGTCCTCCGGCCTTTCAGTCGGGCCGGAGGGCGACGGTAGTTCGCGCCAGAGGAAGGATCAACAAACGGGAAGAGCCGGCTACTGTTTCGGCTCCAGCTTCCCCATCTTCTGGGCCACTGCCTCCGGGCGCCTCCGGACCACCAGCGAGCGGCGGGAGCCGAACTCCTGGCTCTCCCTGGCCACCACCAAGACGTTGTTGTTCCCCTCCTTGAGGGGGAACTCGGTGGAGAACCGGAGCTTGGGCTCGCCGTCCGAGCCCTTGAAGAAGACCTTCTGGTCGTTCACCAGCACGTACAGGTCGACCATCTTCCTCGGGTTGGTCACCACTCCTGAGAGCGCGAACCGGTCGCCGTCCGCCACCAGCCCGCCCTGCGAAGGGTCCACGCTCAGGGTGATCTGCGGAGGAATCCGCAGCGAGAGGTGCTCCACCTCCTTGGGCGGGACCGGCCGGGCGCCGCGCACCTCGCGCGCGTCCTCTCCGTCGAGGAAGGCGAAGCGCTCCTTGGTCCACTCCACCTTCAACTTCGGACCCACCCTGGCGAGCTGGGTGAACACGGCGCCCTTGGGCAGCCTGGCGATGGGAGAGGTCGAGGTGGGGCTCGGGTACAGCTCGGCCCGTTCCACCGCCCGCACCAGCCCCTTCAAAGGCTCGATCGGCAGGGGCTCGTCCTCGATGGGGATCTCCAGCTTCTCGCTGGTGTACTCCTCCAACGGCTCGTCGATGATCGCCAGCTTGAGCGCGAAGGTGGCCTCGCGGTAGGGCTTCTTCACCTCCAGGACGAAGCGCGCGGTCTTGGTCTCTCCCACCGCCAGCTCGCCCAATTTGAAGCGGCCCTTCTCGATGAAGATGTTCTGGTCGGCGGCATTCTTGATCTGCGCGAACGAGTCGAGCGCCTTGCCGGAGCCGGTGTTGGTGACGTCGAGCAACAGCTCGAGCTGCTCGCCCCGCTGGACGCTGCCGTCGCCGTTGCAGCTCTCGCAGCCGTCCAGCACCTGGTAGCCGAAGGAGAAGGCCGGGCGCGGCAGCTCGGCGAAGTTCAGCTCGCTCACCAGGGTGTCGGGGAGCTGCCCGCCGTCATCGAAGAACTTCACGGTGACGTCGTCGCGCCGCGACACCAGGTCCTTGGGCAGCTTCACCGGGACGGTCCAGCTCTTCTTCTCGCCGGGGAGAAGCGCGCCGAAGACGAACTCGCGGCGGTCGAGGAAGAAGTTCTCCGACTCGGTCCAGGCCCGGAGCCGGTGGACCGGCTCGGCGCCGCGGTTCTCCACCGAAAGCTCGAGCTGCACCGCCTCGCCGGCGGCGAGCTTGGCCAATGGCCCCGGCTTGAGGCTCGGGCCGAGCTGCACTCCCTTGGGGGTAGGGCCGGGGCTCCAGTCGATGCCCAGGCCGGAGATGGCGCCGGCGATCCGCAGCTCCTCCTCGGCGCGCTTCTGCTCCACGAAGGAGCGGCCGGCGGCCAGCATCTTGTCCCGCTCGGTGAAGGGCGAGCCGAGCACGAAGTCGCGCGCGAGGAGAACCTCGAAGTCCTCTTTCACCTCGTCCTGCACCTCGGCGTCGAGCTGGTCGTCGAGGTCGTCGGCGCCCGGGGACTCGAGATCGAGCAAGGGGTGCTTTTCAGAGGGCTTCTTCTTCGCGTCGGGCGCCTTGGGAGGCTTGAGGGCGGTCTCCAACTTCTCCTCTTCCTTGAGGTACTTCAGGGTCTCCGCCGGCTTGACCCGGTTGACGATCTCGTCGCGCTTCTTGGCCGCCTGGGCGCTGGAGGGATTGCCGAAGTGGTGATCCAGGTCGGCCTCGCCCAGCGAGCGGCGGGGGGCGAACACGTCCACCCGCTCGGAGGTGACCCGGGTGGGGATGAGCTCGATGTCCGGGACGATGCCGATCTCCTGGATGGAGACGTCGCCCGGGGTGAGGTACTTGGCGATGGTGAGCTTGAGGGCGGCCTCCTCGGGGAAGTTGTCGTAGAGCACCTGCACCGAGCCCTTGCCGAAGGTCTGCCGGCCGATCACCACCGCCCGGTTGAGGTTCTTGAGCGAGCCGGCGACGATCTCCGAGGCCGAGGCGCTCCCCGCGTTCACCAGCACCACCATCGGGTAGGCGAGATCGCTCTCGTCAAAGTGGGCCTTCTTCTCTTCCCGGAGCTTGTCCGAGTAGCCGACGGTGGAGACGATGGTGCCCTGGGAGAGGAAGAGGTCCGAGACCTGGATGGCCTGCTCGAGCAGCCCGCCGGGGTTGCCGCGCAAGTCGAGCACCAGCCCCTTGAGCGGGCCACCCTTCTTCTGGGCCTCGAAGGAGAGCTGCTCGATGGTCTGCTGGAGGTGGCGGGTGGTGTTGCCTTGGAAGTTCTTGAGCCGCACGTAGGCCACGTTGGAGGCCAAGAGCTTCGCCTGCACCGACTCGATGTTGATGAGCGCGCGGGTGAGGGTCATCACCTGGGGTTTGTCCCAGCCCTTGCGCTCGACGGTGATGGTGACCTTGGAGTTCTCCGGGCCGCGCAGCTTGGAGACGGCCTCGTTGAGGTCCATGTTGACGGTCGACTCCTCGCCGATCTTGCGGATCTGATCGTCCTTCTTGATCCCGGCGCGGTAGGCGGGCGTCTTGGGGAGCACCTTCACCACGGTGAGGTTGCCCTCCTTCATCTGGATGACGAAGCCCAGCCCGCCGAACTCGCCCTTGGTGGTGAGCCTCATCTCCCGGTACACC
The DNA here is from genome assembly GCA_016191815.1 of Myxococcales bacterium. Lineage (GTDB taxonomy): Bacteria > Myxococcota > Myxococcia > Myxococcales > Myxococcaceae > JACPVI01. Next base: position 72,561 of record JACPVI010000062.1, on the reverse strand, counting down.
TCGGGCCTGAGCAGCACCGAGTGCGGATCGAGCGTGGAGAGCATGCCGTTGACCGCGGCGTACTCGATGTCGCGGGTGTCCTCGACCTTCCGCATGTGCTTCACGATGTGGTCGAAGACGTCCTTTAGGGTGAAGGACATCTTCCAGAGCGAGTCGACGTGGCCGATCTCGAACTCGCGCACCTTGCCGTTGACGTTGAGCTTGAGCTTTCCGGTCTCGGCGTTTCCTTCGACCATCACGTCGGGGACGGTCTTCTCCACGTACTCCAGCGCGGCGATCATCATCTCCTTGGGCTTGACGCGCTTGGGGTCGACGTAGTTGTCCCGGACGTAGAGGATGACCTTGGTGAAGACCCGGAGGGCGGAGAGGTCGTGCGGGGAACGCTCGGGCCGAAGGCCCTCGCCGGGGGGCTCCCAGCGGGCGGCGGGCCCGGCCACGGCTTCGTTGATGGTGACGGGGATCGGCGCGCGGTCGTTGCCCGCCAGGGCCCAGGCCCCCACCAGGAGTGCGATGGCCAGGAGGCGTCGGAGGATTTTCGGCATGAAGAGCTCGGCGTTGGGGCGGTGAAGGCTCGACCGGTCGGATGGCCGCCCTGGCACCAACCTGGCAAGGTTAGTCACGGCACCTTTGGGCTTCAAGGGATCGAGAGCCACGGGCGTTGAACTCCGGCGCAGGACTCCGCGTTCCCAAGGCCGGGCGCCCGACTACCCCGCCAGGTCTGCCGGCGAAGCGGGCACCGAGCCGGCCTGCCGCAGCCCGCGGAAGAGCAGCGTTCCTCCCACCGTGGCGAGAGGGATGAAGAAGAAGTTGAGCACCGGCACCCACAAGAGCGCATACACGGCGCACCCGAAGCCGATGGCGAGGGCCTTGCGGTTCCAGAGGGCCTTTCGGACCAGGCTGAACGGATAGAGGTGCCGCGCCATCGGGGCGGAGAGGTACTCCCCGGCGAGCCACCAGATGGTCCAGGCGGTGCCCGTGGCGGCCCAGAGGATGCTGCCGATGCCTGGGAGCAGGTTCAGCGGCAGGAGCACGAGCTGTCCGGCGAGCAGGATGGCCACCCTTCCCGCCGTGTGGGCGAGCGAGGTGGCGATCCCACGGGCAAACGCCTGCACGGAGAACGGGCGGGCTTTGAAGCCACCGCACAGCTCCTCGGTGGCTTCGGAGATCGGGTCCTGCAGGGGTGAGAGCAAGAGGAGCGGCACGGTGTTGGCGCCCACCACGAGGAGCACCACGAAGCAGAGGGCCACCGCGAGGTACCACAGTCCGGCGAGGTACCAGGCGTCTGGCCTTGACCAGAAGGTGCCGATGAGATCGTCGGTGTAGCTCGCGAGGAGCCAAACCAGGGCGACCAGCGAGGCGAAGGTGACCGCGGAGGAGAGGAGCCCGAGGAGGAAGAGCTTGGGCGAGCCGAAGATGAAGCGGGTGGCGCGGAAGGGGAGGGCGAGCCCGCGGAAGAAGTCTCCGGCGCCGGCCCGGGCGGGGATGGCGGGGAGGGAGAGGACGCCGCCTCCCCGTGGCGGGGAGATGGAGGAGGGTTCGGCTTTCACGCCTGCGCCTTCGGTCGCCATCGAGACTGGCACAAGTACGGGAAAGGGTGCCGGCAATTGCGTGGGCGCATGTCCGCAGTCGGGGTCCGGCTCCGCAATTGCGTGGGCGGCGGGCGGGCGAGGCCGCTATGGTTGTCACTCCCCGCATGTCATTGGATCTCGAGCAGGCCGCCGAACCGGTCACCTCCCTCGAGGCGCTGGAGGCGTACTTCCGCGCCGCCGAGAGGCCGAGGCGGCAGCACCGGGTGGGGCTGGAGCACGAGAAGCTGGTCTACCTGGTGGGCGGGTTTCAGCCGGTGCCGTACGAGGGGGAGCGCGGAATCGGTGCGCTGCTCAGGGAGCTGGGGGCGCACGGCTACGAGGAGTTCCGCGAGTCGCCGGAGCTGCCGGTGATCGCGCTGCGGAGAGGAGGGCAGACCATCTCCCTCGAGCCTGGGGGCCAGCTCGAGCTGTCCGGCGCTCCGGCCTTCACCGCGCGGGAAGCTCACGAGGAGAACCTCCGCCACGTCGCGGAGGCGAAGGCGGCGGCGGAGTCTCTGGGCCAGTACCTGGTGACGCTCGGGTATCGGCCGTTCGCGCCGATCTCGGCGATGCCCTGGATGCCGAAGTCGCGCTACCAGGTGATGCGGAGGACGCTCGGGTCGCGTGGGCGGCTGGCCTTGAACATGATGCTGATGACGGCCACCGGGCAGGTCTCGCTCGATTGGGAGGACGAGGCCGACTGCGCGCGCAAGGTGGTGGCGGCGGCGCGGATGACGCCGGTCCTCCTGGCGATGTTCGCGAACAGCCCGCTGATGGAGGGCCGGCCGTCGGGATTTCTTAGCTTCCGGAGCCGGGTGTGGAGCGAAGTCGATCCGGCGAGGTGCGGCTATCTGCCTTCGATGTTCGACGGGTCCTTCGGGTATCGGGCCTACGCCGAGTGGGCGCTGGAGGCGCCGCTGCTGTTCCTGCGCCGGGGAGGCGAGTACCTGACTCCCCCGCTCACCTTCCGGCAGCTCTTGGAGCACGGCTTCGAGGGGCGGCCGGCGCTGTACTCCGACTGGGTGGACCACCAAAGCACGATGTTCCCGGAGGTGCGGATCAAGAACGTGATGGAGATCCGCTGTGCGGACTGTGTCTCGCCGGGTTTGACCGGAGGACTGCTGGCGCTGATGCGCGGGCTCTTCTACGAGCCGAGCGCGCTCGCCGAGGCGGAGAGCTTGTTGCCGAAGCTGCCATTCCGGCGGCACCTGGAGCTCCACGAGGAGGCGCAGCGGCGCGGTCTCCGGGGCGAGCTTGGGGGAGTCAGGCTCGCCGACCTGGCGCGGGAGCTGGTGGCGATCGCGCGCCGTGGGCTCCGCAGCCAATCCCCTCTCCCGCTGGAGGGAGAGGGTGACCTGCCGCTTCTCGAGCTGCTGGCGGAGCTGGTGGAGTCAGGCCGTTCGCCGGCGGAGCGGGTGTTGGAGACGTTCGAGCGCGAGAAAGACCCGGCGAAGGTGCTGGCCGAGTTCGCGGTCTGAGGCGCGCCGGTCGGGAAGGGCTGGCTACCTGGTTCCGGGTGGCCGGGCCGCCTCGGCCTCGGCCCTGCGCCGTGGCTGCTTGACCGGCTCAGGGGGCCACCACAAGATTCTGGTCGTGCCTCCGTACCCGCACAGAGTCGAGGAAGCGCTTTGCAGCTTCAGGGCACGGCTGGTGGGCGAGCTCGGCCAGCGGGTGAAACGGCTGGTTCTCTTCGGCTCGGTCGCCCGGGGAGAGGCGAGATGGGACTCCGATGTCGACGTGCTGGTGCTGCTCGATCGCGTCGATTGGCGCGAGCGCAAGCGAATCATCGACCTCGCCGCCGACGAGCTGACCAACCGTGATGTGCTCCTCTCGCCGGTCATCCTCTCCGAACAGGACTTCGCGCAGCTCGAAGCGCGGGAGAGGTTGCTCCCCAGGGAGATCGCCCGTGAGGGCATCCCCTTATGAGCCCCGAGAACCGGCGCCTGGCCATCGACGAGGAGCTTGTCGCCATGGACGAGAACCTCGCGGCGGCTCGCGCGCTCATCGGCCTGAACCTGCTGCGACCGGCGATGACCCGCGTCTACTACGCGGTGTTTCACGCGGCCAGGGCCCTGCTGTTCGCCGAAGGGATCGAGCCCAAATCCCACGAGGGCGTTCAGCACCTCTTCAACCTGCACTACGTCAAGGCGGGGCGAATCGAGCCGGTCTGGAACCGGGTCTACTCGCGACTGCAGAAGTTCCGGGAGGAGGCCGACTACGGGAGCGCCTTCGTCCTCGATCGAGAAGGGTTGGAGGAAGAGCTGGCGGCCGCCGCCGAGCTCTGCCAGCTCGCGCGCCGGTTGCTGGCTACTTGCCCTTGAGCGCGGCCTCGATCCGATCCCAGGAGTACGTATCCGGCCCGTACCGGCCGAGGATCAACGGGTGGGGTTGCCCTTCTTCGAGCAGGAACGGCCCCTGGTTCCCCACCCGTAACCCGTACGCGGCCACCGGCTTTTCCACGACGAGGTCCTTCGCGTCCGGCTTGCCCCGGAGCACCCTCCGCACCGCGAGCCGCACCACCTGAGAGCCCACCTTCTGCCCGACGCCCGTGTGACCCGGAGGGGCCTCCACCTTCGGCACTGGAGGTCCGTTCTTCACTACCTCCACCACCTCAGCGTCGATCACCCAGGTCGCCTTCGGCAGCACTTCTTCGATTGGATCCGGCGGGACGGCCATGTCGACCTCGACTAGGTGTACATCACCGAGGAGTACAGGCGGCAGAAGTCCGAGAGCTTCAAGAGGAAGATGCCGTCGTTCGCTCCATTGTTCGGCGGCTCGCTCTCTCCCCAAGGGTTTCGCAGCTTGAGGTAGCGCTCTCCGTTCCGCTCCTCGAACCCCATCACCGAATAGGAGTGGTCCGCGTACACCCCGGTGTTCGTGTACAGCGCGCTCTGGTCGTCTCCATGCGTCCCCGCCGACACCGGGCTCTTCCGCTGCAGCGCCGACTTCACCGTCTGCCACACCCGATCCTCGCTCCCCGGCGAGACGCTCATGTACCGGCCGTCCTTGCCCAGCACCGCCTCGAACACGTCGTTCGATAGCCCTCCGCTGCCGATCTCGTCGTAGCTCCCCTTCCAGTGGGCGTACGCCTTCTCGATGAGCGGGAACCACAGCTCCATCGTGGTCTGCCCCTTGTCCGGCCCGTTCGTCGCTCCGTACAAGGGAGTGCCCCAGCTCCGCACGTACAAATCCCCATCCAGCTTGATCGGCACCTCCCGGAAACGGCCGGTGGCCCAGTCCTTCTCCTTGAAGGTCACCGTGTAGGTCCCATCGCCGTTCTCGCGGATCATGTTCTCGATCGCCTCGGCATGGTTCACCGCCAAGGCTGCCATCGCCGAGGGGAAGTAGCAGTCTCCAATCTGCCCTTGCTGCACGTCGGTGGGCGAAGCGCCGTCCTTGAACAGCGGCCCGGTGAATCGCTTGGCGCCAAAACGCGGTGTCCCGTCCGAGTTCAACTCGTCCTTGTGCAGCGCCGGGTCCTTCACCAGGTCCGCCGTGCCCGGATCGCCGCCCGGCACGGTGAGCCGCCCCGCCTCCAACGCGAAGTCGGTGTTGTTCCGCCCGTCCGAGGCCGCCACTGAGAAGACATCCCCCGGCCTGCCGTTCACCTTGAAGCCCTCGGGGAACCCCCCGGTCTCCGTGATCGTCACCTTGGTCTTCTCACCCGTGCGGCTGTTGGTGAGCTGCAACACCGCCCCCGGCTCGGACACCTGCCGGCTCGCGTTGATGTTGGTGACGGACACCTTCCCGTCCCCCGCGCTGGCCAGCCCGACCCGGAACAGCGCCACCACGGCGTTTCGGGTGTCCGACGCCGCGATGCCGGTGGCCCTCACCGTCACAAAGTCGCTGGTCGAGCCGTCGCCGTGCCGCGCGCGGATCCGCACCAGGTCGCCCTCCTGCAGGTCCGGAAGCCTCCCGCCGCTGAACCGCCCCGAAGCGTCCGCCCTCGCGACCTCCACCGTGTCGTCCATGTGCAGCCGCCCGCCCGGCGCCGCGGAGATGTTGATCGCCTCGATCACGTCCCCCGCCCGCGCGATCCCACTCAGCCCGTTCCGCTGGTCCCCGGTGATGGCCAGCGCGGTCCCAGCCTGCACCGGCGCCCGCCCCAGCACCGCCTCCAGGAAGTTCTTCGCCGACGGCTCCAGCGGAACCGTTCCGGAATCGAGGATCGCCCCCAGGTCCGACTTCTCCGCGGCAGTCATCCCCCGCTGGACGATCGCCACTTGCTGCTCCCGGGTGATGCCCGGCGCGCTGAGCTGCGAGAGCACCTTCGCCGAAGGTGCCCCCGACCGGTCCCCCACCTCGGCCAGGATCCGCAGCACCTGCGCGTCGTCGATCCGCACCGAGGGGTTATTGCGGCGCTGCGCCTCCAGGCTCGTGTAGAGAGCCGCGAGACGGCGGTCAGAGATGTTCATCGGCATCGGCTCCCCCTTCTTTGGGCCCGACAGGCGCATTTGACACGCACCAAGGTTCGCCGCGCAAACCGGCCGTCAGGATCCCCCGAACAGCCGGCGGATGCCCCGGAGCAGCCCGCCGCCCTCGGCGGACTCCTCGCCAGGCAGCGGGGCCTCCGCCAACAGCGCCGCGCGGACCTCGTCGCTCGCATCCGCGGTGGCCAGGCGCACCGTGGAGCTCCGCCCCGAGTGGTCCGCGCCGCTCACCTCCAGCCGCCCGTCCGGGCTCACCGCGAAGCTCAAGGACAGCTCGCCCGACTTCTGCGCCACGAGCTGCAACGAGCCCAGGTACTCGTTCTCCTCCGCCATGGCCGAGGGACCCTGGTAGACCGCCACCGAGAGGGACTGGCCGGCCTTGAGCGGAAGCGCGATCGCCTTCTCCGCCGGCAGCCGGGTGTTGCGCTCCAAGACCCGCCGCATTCCTCCTCCGCGCACGCCGATCCCGATCGGCGCGGAGAGCACCTCAGAGAGGCTCACCCCCGCCTTCCCCTTCTCCCGCTGTACCAGCGAGTGCCCGAGGATGGCCGCGCCCAGCGCCACCGCGGCGTGGGCGTCGACGTCGAAGCGGATCGGCCTTTTCAGGTACTCCTCCACCCGCTTGCGCACCAGCGGCGCGCGGCTTTGGCCCCCAACCAAGAGCACCTCGTCCAGCGCGCTGGGGGGCAGGCCTCCCGCCTCCAGGACCGCCTCGGTCACCTCCACCGTCCGCTCCACCAGGTCCAAGGTCACCTCCTCCAAGGTGCCACGCGTCAACTCGGTGTGGAGGTCGACCGGCGAGCCGTCGTCCCTGGCGGCGGCGAACGGCAGGTGGACGGTGGTGGTCTCCAATTCGGAGAGGGCGATCTTCGCCTGTTCCGCCGCGTCGCGGATCCTTTGCGCCGCGATGAGGGACTCCTGGATCTTCGCCCGCTCCGCCTGCGAGAGGCACAAGGAGAGCTGCTCGGCGACGCGGGTGTCGAAGTCCAGCCCTCCGAGGAAGTTCTCCCCGCCGGTGGTGACCACCTCGAGGTCGTCGCCGGTCAGCTCGAGCACCGAGGCGTCGAAGGTGCCGCCGCCGAGGTCGTAGACCAGGATCCGCTTCCGGGCCAGGCCCCGCCCGTACCCGAAGGCGAGCGCCACCGCCGATGGCTCGTTGAGGATCCGCTCCACCTCCAGCCCGGCGATCCGGCCCGCCTCGAGCATCGCCCCCCGCTGGTGGTCGTTGAAGTACGCCGGAACGCAGAGCACCGCGCGGGCGAGCTGTTGGCCCAAGACCTCCTGGGCCGCCTCCTTGAGCTCCTTGAGCAAAAGGGCGCAGAGCTCACAGATGCCGTAGGTCCGGTCGCGCAGCTCGACCCCGGTGTCTCCCTCCGGGTCGGCGACGATGCGGTAGGGGAAGCGCATCGCCAGCTCCTGCACCTTTCGAGAGCGGGCGCGCCTCCCCAGCAGCCGCTTGGCGCCGAAGACGGTGTTCACAGGGTCGGCCAAGAGCTGCGCCTTGGCCCGGCCGCCCACCACGAAGCGCCCCTTCTCGTCCAGCGCCACCACCGAGGGGATCCCGAAGGTGCGACCGTCCTTTCCCAGCGGCACCAGCACCGGCCGGCCTTCCTGGAAGACGGCCACCCGGGAGTTGGTGGTGCCCATGTCGATTCCCAAAACCACCTCCGCGCCGTTTTGGGCCTGGCGCGCCGAAGCGGTGGGGAAGTCGGGCAACCTCCGGCGCCCAGGTTTGGGTGGCGAGGGCTCGGCCTTCTCTTCGGGAGGCGGAGCGGGCTCCTGCTCGGGCTCTGGCGGCGGCCCGGGAGGAGCCCCGCTGCGGGAGGCCACCACCCGGTCCAGGAGCGCCTTGGTGCGCGAGTCGAGCCGGCTGAAGCGCAGAGTCATCCCCGAGCGCGTGCCGCCCTCGTCCACCTGCGTCTTCTGCACCACACCCTCGCCCCGCATCAGCCGGGTGCCGTCGTCGAGGACGAACTCGAAGGCGATCGCGGTCCCCTCCGGCTTGATTGCCCTGGTGGCGATGAAGACGCCCCCGCGGGCCACGTTCGAGCCGTACTTCTCGATGAACTCCTCCTCCGTCCGGTAGGGCAGCCTGATCCGCAACGGGACGAGCTTGGAGTCGCTCATGGGAACCGGCGACTAGCCTTTCAGGATCGCGCCCGGGGTCAAGTCGAATGCCACCGGGCTCCGACCCGGTGCGTCACTGGAGGGGGAGACGTAGCGGCTCTCCCCCGTCCGGAGCGGCGAGGACGAGCGCGAGGCCCGCACCCACCGCGCCGGAGGGAAGCTCGAAGTAGAGGGCCAGCTCGACCCGCTCGCCGGGAGGGAAGGAGCGGCGGAGCTCGCGCGTTCCCGCAGCCCGCTGGGCGTCGCGCGCGAGGCTGAATTCCCGGCCGCCGGGGCCGGAGAGCCTCGCCCCCGTAAGGTCGAGGGTCTGCGGAGCTTCTGCCACGTTCTGGGCCAACAGGCGCACCCGGAGGAAGGTGTCCTCGGTGGACAGTGCCACCTTGCCCCCGCTCACCGATTGGCTGGCTTCGATTTCGGTCAGCTTGAAGGCCAGAGGGCCCAGGTGCACCGTGGGGTTGGGTCCAAGGAGCGGCAGCGCGCCCTCGCGCCGGCCGCCGCCGGTGGCGATCTGGGCGAGCTTCTCTTTCTGCGGCGCCATGGCGCGGCCCTGCTCGGGGGCAGTGCGCTGGGCCTCCTCGAGCTTGCGAAACAGGCGGTCCTCGGCGGACTCCCTCGCCGGACAGGAAAGGAGCGCGGGGAGGGCCAGCGAAAGGAGGAGAGGACGCGCGCTCACCGAGCGGTCTCGCCGACCAGCTCGTAGAGCTTGCTCAGCGCGGCCTCGATGCGCGAGGGGTCCGGCCCGCCCGCCTGGGCCAAGTCAGCCTTCCCTCCGCCGGAGCCGCCGATCTCCTTGGCGAGCAGCCCCACCATCTCCCCGGCCTTGAAGCCGCGCTCCACCACGTCCTTGGTCGCCGCGACCAGAAGCAGCGCTTTGCCGTCCGCAGTCTGCCCGCCCAACCCGACCACGCCCGACTTCAGCTGATCGCGGTACTTGTCGGCGAGGCCGCGGAGCGTCTTCGCGTCGGCCGGATCCACCCGGCTGGTCAGCACCTTGAGCCCGTTCACCTCGCGGACGCTCTCTGCCCGCTCCGGCCGCCCTCGCACCGAGGCCTCCTCGAGCTTCCTCTCCAGCTCCTTCACCCGCTTCTGCAGCGCCTCGATTCGCTTGGAAACCTCTTTGGGCGAAGCGCGAAGCACGTCGGCGGCGCGGCGTAGCTCCCGCTCTTCCTGTCGCAGGTATGCGAAGGCTCCCTCGCCGGTCAGCCCGACGATCCGCCGCACCCCGGAGGCGATGGAGGACTCCGATTGCAGCTTGAACAGCCCGATGTCCCCGGTGCGGCGCACGTGGGTGCCCCCGCACAGCTCGGTGGAGAGCGGGTGCACGCTCACTACCCGCACCCGCTCGCCGTACTTCTCCCCGAAGAGCGCCACCGCCCCGATCTTCCGCGCCTCTTCGAGCGGCATCAGCTCGGTCTTCGCCTCGGCGTTCTCGCGGATCCACAGGTTGACCAAGTCCTCCACCCGCTCCAGCTGCTCCTGGGTGGGCGCGGCGAAGTGCGAGTAGTCGAAGCGCAGATAGTCGGGCGCCACCACCGAGCCGGCCTGCTTCACGTGCTCGCCCAGCACCACCTTGAGCGCCTTGTGGAGGAGGTGGGTGGCCGAGTGGTTCGCCCGGATGGCCGCCCTCCGCGCGCCGTCCACCCCGAGGTGCGAGAGGTCGCCCACCCAAAGGGAGCCCTGCTCCACCCTCACCTTGTGCACCACCAGCTCCGGCACCGGCCGCTTGGAGTCGAGCACCAGTGCGGTGGCCTTCCCTCCGCGGGCGGTGACTCGCCCGGTGTCCCCCACCTGTCCGCCCGACTCGCCGTAGAACGGTGTCCGGTCGAAGACCAGCTCCACTTCCTCTCCTGCCGCCGCTTCTTGGGCCTCGGCGCCGCGCTTGACGACCGCCAGGAGGGTGCCCTCGGCTTCGTGCCCTTCGCCCTCGTAGCCCACGAAGGTGGTCGGTCCCAGCCGCCCGAAGAGCGCGTGGTAGACGTCCGGCACCCGCTCCTCGCCGGTGCCGGCGAAGGCAGCCTTCTCCCGCTGGCGGGCCATCGCCTGCTCGTAGCCTTCCTGGTCGATGTCGAAGCCGCGCTCGCGGACGATGATCTGCGTGAGGTCCCACGGGAAGCCGTGGGTGTCGTGGAGGAAGAACACCACCTCGCCCGGCAGCACCTTGGCGCCCGACTTCTCGATCTTGGCAAGCTCCTCGTCGATGAGCCTGAGCCCGCGCTCGAGCGTGCGGCGGAAGGACTCCTCCTCGAAGCGGGTGGTCTCCAGGATGAAGGCGCGGTTTTCCTGCAGCTCCGGGTAGGCCGCTCGCATGGTGTCGATCACCACCTCCACCGTCCTGGGGAGGAACACCTCCGAAAGGCCCAGCTTCGAGCCGTGGCGGATCGCCCGCCGCATGATGCGGCGGAGGACGTAGCCCCTTCCCTCCTTCGAGGGCTGCACCCCATCGGCGATGAGGAACGCAGCCGCCCGGGAGTGGTCGGCGATCACCCGCATCGAGGCGTCGCCCTCGTCGCCGCCTCCGTAGCGGCGCATAGAGAGCTCCCCGACCTTGCGGATGATCGGCGCGAACAGGTCGGTGTCGTAGTTCGACCGCTTGCCCTGCACCACCGAGGTCAGCCGCTCCAGGCCGGCGCCGGTGTCGATGGAGGGCTTGGGGAGCGGCTCGAGCGGCGCGTCCTTCTCCTTCCGCTCGAACTGCATGAAGACCAGGTTCCAGATCTCCAGCCAGCGATCGCAGTCGCAGGCCACCCCGAGGCACTTCCTCCCCGCCGAAACCTCCGCGCAGGGGAGGTCGTCGCCCTGGTGGAAGTGGATCTCCGAGCAGGGGCCGCACGGCCCTATGTCCCCCATCGCCCAGAAGTTGTCCTTGTAGCCGAGCTTGTGGATCCGCTCCCGCGGCAAGCCCTGCTTCTCCCACAGCTCGAAGGCCTCCTCGTCCCAGATGACGCCCTTCTCGCCGTTGAACACCGTCACCGAGAGGCGGGAGGGATCGATGCCCAGAATCTTGGTGACCAGCTCCCAGGCGTAGGTGATCGCGTCCTTCTTGAAGTAGTCGCCGAAGGAGAAGTTGCCCAGCATCTCGAAGAAGGTGTGGTGCCGGGCGGTGAAGCCGACGTTGTCCAGGTCGTTGTGCTTGCCCCCGGCGCGGACGCACTTCTGGGAGCTGGCCGCCCGCGAGTAGTCGCGCTTCTCCCTTCCGGTGAAGACGTCCTTGAACTGCACCATCCCCGCGTTGGTGAAGAGCAGGGTCGGATCCTGATGTGGGACGAGCGAGGAGGAAGGCACACGCCGGTGCCCACGCTCCTCGAAGAAGCGCAAGAAGCGCTCGCGGACCTCGGCGGCGGCGAGAAACGCGGTCATGCCAACGGCTTATGCCACTCAACCCCGCGTTTCAACCCGCGGAGACCCGCTGATCCGGATATCGGGATGTCACACTTTGGTGACACACCTCCCACCCCGCCGAAATTCCTCCGGAAATTCCACGCAACTTGTAAGAGGTCTGGACCGATTTAAACGGAAGAGGAAGCACGCGCCGATTGACGGCGCGATGTTCAACCAGACAAAATCTCGAGCCTCAAAGGGGAGACTCCTATGGCGGTCAATCTCAACATCCAGACGAACGTTAACATCCAGGTCCAAGGGTACGCGGCGTTCAACAGCGTGAACGTGGGCCAGGCGGCGCAGGCTCAGCAGCTTCTCGGCCTGCTTGGCTCTCAGTCAGGCTTCTCGGCGGCCGCCCAGGCGCAGTTCACCCAGCTGACCGGCGGGGCCAACGCGTACGCTGGGCTTCTGCCGCAGCCTCCGGGCTTCGGCCAGCCGTCGATCAGCGCGGCCCACGACGTGCTCGCCTCGGTCGGCTGGGGGGCGGACTACATCCTCCAGAACGCACAGCATGCCGCGGCCACCGGCGACGTGGTGGAGCTGGACCGGTGCCGGCGGATGGCGCTGGTGCTCTTGAAGGACATCGTCCGCAACGTGGCCACCCAGCTCAAGGACATCTCCGCGATGCTCGGGACCGAGAAGCAGGTGGGCGGGGTGGACAAGTTCGCCACCCACCACTCCTGCCGCGAGGGCAAGAACAACCCGAGCAACATGAACGACTCGGACCACATCAAGCTCGCCATCTACAACATCCTCAACCGCGACGGGACCGGCCCCTACAAGGGCCTCACCCCCGCCGAGCTGGCGAAGAAGCTGGAGAGCGAGTACGGCATCAAGGCCGAGGTCACCAAGGTCAAGTCCAAGGAGGGCGACGAGCTGAACGCCCTCAAGTTCGAGAACGGCGCGGTGTTCGCCGACGGCGCCGGTGACGGCGCGCTCGAGCTGCGCGACTACGACTTCAAGGGCGCCGTGGACGACATCACCAAGCGCACCGGGGTGACTCCCGAGCAGTTCGCCAAGAACGCCGCCGAGTTCAAGGCGGACCGGGTGGCGATGGTCGACTTCCGGAAGCAGCTCGCCGCCTTCGAGAAGGAGGCCGCCGACCTCTACGGCAAGCTCGATCACGACCTCCAGGCCACCACCGGGCCGTTGCACTTCGGCGGGGGCGTCACCGCCGACGAGCTGAACCAGATGATCAAGGCCTACGAGGCAGGGAAGATCCGGCAGAATGAGCGGTACTCCTTCCCGATGGGGCAGGTGAGCTCGATCTTCTTCCAGGCGTACATGTTCGCCGGAGTGAGCGCCACCAGCCTGAACTGACGGTCCGCGTCCAAGCCTTCCGGCTTCGGCGCCTTCGCGGTAGCATGGCGCGCGCTCCTCGGATCCTCCCGGGGGCGCGCGCCGGGCTTTTTGGGCCCGAGAATCGTCAGGGGCATTTCATGGACCAAGCGGCCGTGCGGCAGAAGATGGAGCTTTTCCTCCAGCACCTCCGGGAGGAGGCGGAGATCCGCGATGAGCTGTCCTCGCTGGATTTCAACGGGGTGAGCGAGCATGAGGTACAGAAGGCGCTCGGGCGGCAGAGCGAGCTGCTCCGCCAGCTCGACAGCGTTCGTCAGGAGAAGATGCTCCCCGTAATCAACGAGATGGCGGAGTTCGTCTCCCAAAGGCAGATCCAGCTCGGCTTGGCCAAGCCTCCCGCCAAGCCGGCGCCGCCGAAGGCGCAGGCCAAGGCCGCCGCTCCCAAGGCCCAGGCCAAACCGCCACCGAAGTCGAAGCCCGCCGAGCCGGCGAAGAAACCGGCTGCCAAGAAAGGCCGCTAGGCGGGGCCCGGAGCGGACTGCTCCGCGGGGTAGCACGATGAAGGTCCTCCTCCTCTTCCCGCCCCAGTGGACCGCGGCCCAGCCGTACTTCGCGCTGGCCACCCTCAACGCTCAGCTCCGGCGCGAGGGGCACGAGGTGGAGATCCGCGATCTGAACCTCGAGCTCGTCGAGCACGCGCTCTCCGCGCCGGCGCTCAAGCTGGCCGAGCGGAGGCTCTCCTCGGAGATCCGCTTCGCCGCCGCGGAGGCAGGCCTGAGGCTCGCCACCTTGGACCACGGCGAGAAGCTCGCCCGGGCCGGCACCAGACTCTCCCATCTGGAGTCCTACCGGGAGCGGCGCGGGGGAGACTTCGAGGCCATCGTCCGGGCGGCCGGCGCGGTGCCGGGGACCTTGCGCGACCCATGGCGGTACTACGAGCCCAAGGCCCACGCGGCCGCGATGGTGGCGATGGACGCCGCCCTGGAGCTGTACTCGGCCTCCTATTTCCCCTCCGCGGTGCGCTGGAACGACTTCGCCCATCCGGCGGTGCCGTTCAACCTGGCGCCGCTGGCGGCTTTCTGCGCCGACCGGCAGGCCAACCCCTTCGTCCGCTTCTTCGAGGCAAGGCTCGAGGAGCTTCTGGGCTCCGACGGTGGGCTGTTCGCCATCTCCATCAACTCCTTCTCTCAGGTGGTGCCCGGGCTCACCCTGGCGATGATGCTGCGCAAGGAGCTTTCCAAGCGGCAGGGGCGGCCGCACCTCTCTTTGGGAGGGAATTTCTTCAGCCGGCTGCGCGAGGCGCTCTCGGAGAAGCCGCTCTTCTTCTCCACCTATGCCGACAGCCTGGTGATCGGCGAGGGAGAGCGGCCGATCGTGAAGCTCGCCCAGGCGATCGGGCAAGGCGGAGGAGAGAGGCTCAAGGAGGTGCCGAACCTCCTCTACCTCCCCGAGGGCCAAAAGAAGGTGTGCTGCAACGCGGAGGCTCCCAACTTCCGCATGGGGGAGATGGCGTTCCAGGAACTGGCGGGCTTCCCGCTCGAGCGCTACCTGGCCCCGGACCGGGTGGTGTGCCTGAGGGCGAGCAAGGGCTGCTACTGGGGGCAGTGCAGCTTCTGCGACAGCTACTACGGGCTGGCCAACGACTCGGTGCAGGTGGAGCGGGTGGTGGCGGAGATGCGGCACCTCGAGGACGCCTACGGGGTCCGCCACTTCGAGTTCGTGGACCAGTGCATCTCGCCGCAGTATCTGGCGCTGCTCTCCGACGCGCTGCTCGAGGCCGACCTTTCCGTCCGCTGGTTCTGCAACGCCAGGACCGAGGCCGGCTTCACCTCGGAGCTCCTGGAGCGGATCCACCGGGCCGGGAACACGATGATCATGTGGGGCGTCGAGTCCGGCAGCCAGAGGCTCCTCAAGCTGATGCGGAAGGGTGTCTCGGCGGAAGGGCGGCTGGAGATCCTCCGGAGGGCGGCCCAGGCGGGGATCTGGAACTTCGCCTACGTCTTCTTCGGGTACCCCTCGGAGACCCACGAGGAAGCGCAGGCGACCATCGACCTCATCCGGCAGAACGTGGACATCATCCACGCGTATGGCCGGAGCGTCTTCACCTTGGGCAAGCACAGTCCGTTGGTGAAAGACCCTCAAAAGAGCGGCATCCTCTCGATCGTGGAGGACAAACAGGAGCTTTCGACCAACCTGCACTACGAGGTGGCGCAGGGGATCCAGTCGCGCGAGCTGGCCGAGGTGTCGCGGCGCTGCAACGAGCAGTGCCGAGCCGCCTACGGGGATCCCCTGTGGATGGCGCTCCGCTCGCGCGAGGCGTTGCACTTGTACCTGGCGCACCACGGCCGGGATTTCGTCCAGCACTATCGCTTCAACGAGGATTCGGCCCAAGCGGAGGCCGAGTTCATCTTCTGACGGGAGGCCGCATGGCCGGCGCAGCGACGACGAAGAAGCGTTTCCAATCTTGGCAGCTCACCGGGAAGGGGAAGATCGTCGGAGCCTTCCCGATTGGCCCTGGGCTCCAGCCCGAGGAGTACACCGAGCTGGAGCTGGACAAAGACCAGGTGGTCGGGGTGAAGGAGTTCTTCGAAGGCCACAAGGATCCGCTGGTCCGCAAGCCGGCCTTCGACGCGAAGAAGCGGCTGCAGCACTCCGACTACAACGACCCCACCACCGGGATGACCGGGCGGAACAGCTACGAGTACGACGAGCGGGGCTGTCTGTGCGCCCGCCAGGAGACCGACCCCAACGGCCGGGTGCGCTTCCGCATCGAGGTGAAGTGCGACGAGCAGGGCCGCTTCTCGGAAGAGAAGATCTACGACCGCAGCAAGCGGCTGCAAGAGCGGCACACCTACGAGTACGACTCGAAGGGGAACGTGACCAAGGACCAGCACTTCGGTCCGGACGGGACGACCCTGGTGGGCTTCCTCACCGTCTCCTACGACGACAAGGGCCGCATCGTCCGGAGGGAGTGGCACGGCGCCGACGGGAAGGCGAAGAACGCCTTCGCCTACAAGTACGACGCGAACGACCGGCGGATCGAGATCAACGTCGAGGCGGCCGGCCAGCGCACCATGGCCTCCCGCATCGAGTACGACGAGCAGGGCAGGCGCAAGGCCACCGAGTACACGGACGGCAAGGGCGCGGCGATCGCTCGCGAGGGGAAAGGCGAGGAAGGCAAGGAGAAGGCCTGGCTCGCTCCGCCGCCGCAGGAGGCGGGCCGCTCCCCGGCGGCCTCGCTGGAGGGCAAGCCGCTGATGGAGCTGGCGAACGTCAGCTCCGAACAGGTCAACGCGCTGGCCACCGTGGCGTACAGCTACTTCGAAAAGGGGCGCTTCCAGGAGGCGCGCTCGCTCTACGAGGCCCTGGCCTCGCTCGAGCCGAAGAACCCCATCTACCCGGCCGGCGCGGGGGCGGCGGCCCTGTCTTTGGAGCAGCCGCAGGTGGCGATGAGCTGGTACGACCGGGCGCTGGCGCGCTCCCCGGGGCACGTGCCCAGCCTGGTGGGGAAGGCGGAGGTGCACCTGCAGCTCGGCAACATCGACCGCGCCCTCGAGCTGTACAAAGAGGTCTTCACCCAGGCCCCTTCGATGGACGACCCCGTGGTGCGCCGGGCGAGGGCGGTCGTCACCGCGATCAGCCAGGCCGCGGCGAGGAAGTAGCGGCGAAAGGGGATAGGCTCCCAGACATGCCCCGGCACCCGAGCCAGGGAGGTGGTTCCGGCTCCGGCTCCGGGGATGGACGGAAGCCTCCCGGTGCTCCGGCTCCGCAAAGGACGCCCACCTCTCCCGGCGCGACGAAGCCGCCAGCGCCTCGCCCGGTCTCGCGTCCGGCGCTGAACCCGCTCTCGGGGAAGACCTCCGAGGGCTCCAGCCCGAACCTGCGGCCTCTGGCGCAGGGCAAGCCGACCAAGTCGGGCTCCTACCCCCAGCAAGGGGCCTCGGACTTCGACGAGACCACCGCCTCCGGGGCGAAGCCGCTCAAGACCAGCTCGGGCCCAGCGAAGAGCACGCCCGGGCACACCCCGCCGGGCGGGCTGTCGTCCTTTTTGCCGGCGAAGCTCTCGGGGGTTGGCTCGGCCGAAGAGGCGCGCAAGCAGATCCTCACCTCGGACTTCGGGGACGACGAGCGCTCGCAGTTCGACGTGCTCACCGGCAAGCAGCGGCGCTGGACCCTGGCGGACGACGAGGAAGAAGAGGCCACCGCCGTCGACCAGGTCTTCGACGGGGAGACTCCGGCCAAGGGCGTCACCTCGCGGGAGATGATCGCCATCGTGGCGCCCCTGCAGAGCCGCGAGGGGCGGAGATCGCAGAAAATCTACCAGCTGGTGATCGATCAGTTCGCGGTGGGGAAGAACCCCCGTTACGACCCGGACGCGCCGGGGAAGCCCCGGGGCCACATCTTCGTGTGGGACGTGACCAGGGCGTTGAACGTCGAGGTGCCGCACTTCTACGGCGGGCGGGAGCTGGGCTCGCCGCAGACCTGCAACTGGCTCCGGCAGGAGGGGCCGGGGCTGGGCTGGCACCGGGTGCCGGTGCAGCGGGCGGTGGAGGCGGCCGGGGCAGGGATGCCGGTGCTGGTGATGCCGAAGGACGTGAAGATCGCCCTCATCGCGGTGGCCCGGCCCAAGGACCTGGATCCGAGCGGGAGGCCCCTCCTCTCGGCGGCGGCGCTCAAGCGGGGGAACAAGCTCACCGTCCAGGACGCCTTCGGGGTGCCCCTGGTGGACTACTTCCTCCACGGGTAGCCTCGCGGCTTCGCGGCGCGGCCGGCCGCTACCCTTCCCCATCCTTTCGCGGCGCGGCCTTCGGCAAGGGCGGCAGCTCCTGCTCGCGGGTGAACAGACCCACCGAGGGGGCAGTCGCCCTGAGCGCCCTCAGCGTCAGGTTGAGGTCGATGATCCCGATGATCTCAGTGCACCGGCCGGGGTCGACGTTCACTACCAGGTGGCTCAGGTTGCTCAGCATGATGCGGAAGCCCAGGTTGGCCTTGGAGGACTCCGGCGGAAGGCCCTTCGCCTCCAACTCCAAGGCCTCGCCGATTCCCCTAAACATCTCCTCGGCGCGGAAGCGGCCGTGCTCGTCGCGCACCGCTACCGCCAACAGCCGCCCGTCCGAGCCGCACTCCACCACCACCGGGTCCAGCGGCTCCTCCGGCCCGGAACGCGGGGAGGAGAGCGCGTTCACCAGCATCTCGTCCACCGCGGCCACCAGGAGGTCCACCAGCCGCGGGTGGCACTGGACCGAGCGCGCTACTTCCTCGATCCCCTCCAGGACCTGCGCCTTCTGCTCGGCGTCAGCCACCGTCCACCACCGGGTGGAGGCGCCCGACATCAGGTATTTTCGCACCCCGAAAAAGTCGTCCAGCACCAGCTTGGCCAAGGTGGAGAAGAGCGCCTCGGGAGAACACTCGGGAGAGAGCAGCTGGGTGAGGCGGTGGGAGTGGATGGTCTCCAGGGCCCGCCGCCGGTCCTCGGCCTCACCGATCACCACCAGGCGCCAGGGCTGCCCGGGGCGCAACCTCCGCTCGGCCAGCTTCTGCCCCAGCTCGCCTTTGAGGGCGCTCTCCCCCACCACCACGAGCGCGTAGTCCTCCAGCCGCTCGCGCTCCAAGGCCTCCGGGGTGGCGGCGATGCTCTTGGGCTCGCAGCGGGCGGCCGCGGCCACCCGTTCCACCACCCTCCGCACGGCGGTGCTCTCCAGGAGCAGCAGCGCCTTGGCTCTGCCCATTGGGGCGAAGGGGCCCCTGGGCAGCTCGGTGCCGCGGACGAACTCCAGGCCGGCGGTGCGCAAGCCGTTCTCGGAGTCTCTGGTCCACACCACTCGCGAGAGGACCGGCCGCTGGTCGTTGCCCAGGAACACCAGCGCGTAGGCGTTGCGCCTCAGGTGCTCGCTCGGGCCACGGATGGCGGCGCCTCCCGCCGAGACGTCGGTGGTCTCCATCGACACCGCCCTCGGGTCGAACTCGGCCAGCTCGAGGAAGCCGACCTTCACCTCCGAGGCGGTGCGCTGGAAGCGCCGCTTGTTGGCCCGGCCGGTGGGCCGGGAGGAAATCGCGGCGCTCGATTCGGAGGCGAGACGGAATCGGCCTCCGCCCTCCCGCTTCGCCTCGCGGAGCGCCTCCTCCGCGGCGCGCAAGAGCTTTTCCGGCACCTCCGCGGGCACCGAGGGGTAGGAAGCCACCCCGGCGCTGAAAGAGAGGCGCACCGGCGTGTCGTGGGCGCGCAGCGGCTGCCGCTCGAGGAGCAGCCTGGTGCGCTCGAGCACCACCTCGGCCTCTTTCGGACCGGTCTCCGGGAGGAGCAGGAGGAATTCCTCGCCCCCGTAGCGGATGACGAGGTCGGTGTCGCGCAGCGACTCCCGCAGCACCCTGGCCAGCCCGCGGAGCAGCTCGTCCCCGGCGAGGTGCCCGTGGGCCTCGTTGAGCCGGTCGAACGAGTCGAGGTCCAAGAGGACGACCGAGAACTGGGACTTGTAGCGGCGCGAACGCCTCCACTCCGCCTCCAGCGCCCGCCCGAGGAAGTGCCGGTCGTACACCCCGGTCAGCTCGTCGAGCGGCGGCCCGAAGTCCGGCTCGGAGGCGAGGCGCGCCGCCCGGATGGCCGAGGCGGCCAGCTGGCCAATCAACGGCAGCTCCGAACGCGCCTCCGCCCCGAGTGGGCCGCCGAGCAAAAGCCCCAGGCAGCCCTGCAGCTCGCCTCCGCTGACCAGCGGATAGGACCACAGGCGCTCCCGAGGGACGCGCAGGTCCCCCGAACGGGGCTCGGCGAGCAGGTCCTCCGGGCCCAGCGGCATCGAGGCGTGCGGCGCGGCGGTGATGGTCACCTCGTCCGCCAGGTCCCAGATGGCCTCGGGCTGGGCGGGGCGCACCTGGAAGCTGTCGAAGCGAGGGCGGCCCTTGTCAAAGCCGAGCAGCCCGATCACCTGCACGTCCGAGAGGCCAGGCAGGTGGGCGCACAGCTCGCGAAAGACGCCGTCGACCGAGCGCTGGCCCAAGAGCGCGGCCCCGAGCTGTCTGAGGGCGCGGGCTC
This sequence comes from Myxococcales bacterium, assembly GCA_016191815.1. Classification (GTDB taxonomy): domain Bacteria; phylum Myxococcota; class Myxococcia; order Myxococcales; family Myxococcaceae; genus JACPVI01. Next base: position 52,729 of record JACPVI010000062.1, on the reverse strand, counting down.
GCGCCTGACGTTCCGCCGAGGCGGGGTCTTGGCCCTCCAGCTCCCTCGTCCGGGCCTCGATGAGAAGGTCCGCGAAGGCTTGCTTGAGCACCGCGCCCAGCTTCTTCGGAGGGGTGGACCTGGGCAAAAGCGCATCGAACAGCCCAGGGCTCAAAGGCTCGACTGGGCGAAGGCGCAGGTCCCCATCGGGGAAGGCCACCAACAGCCGAGACTCGGGGGCGCGCTGGCGAAGGGCGCGGAGGGCCTTCTCCGGCACTGGGCTCAGGGCCTCGTAGGCGAGGACGGCGAGGTAGGCCTCGCCAGACTGGAGCGCCGCGCCGAGGGGATCCAGCCCCGGGTAGGGCCGCGGGGAGAAGCCGGTCGCCCTGACGCTCTCCTCGAGCCGCCGGCCCACGGAGCCGGCCACGTCCAGGACGGCGACGTCCTTGAGCCGAGAGCGATCGAGAGACATCGTCAGCTCGCGCTCGAGCGGAGGACGGAGAGGTATTCGTCCTCCTCGTCGAAGTTCATCTGGGTGCCGCACACCTCGCAGCTCCGGGCCGGGGGGGGACCACCCCGGCAGACCTCGGAGGAGGAGACGAGCGCCATCCGGCCCTGCTGGCAGCTCGAGCAGAAGTAGGGCGCCAGGCAGGAGAGGACTTGGGCCTTCCCGAAGAAACCGGCCACCGTCTGGGACTGGGCCACCAGCGGGTAGGAGAGCATCTCCAGCACCACCTTGTGGCGGGTGGAGAGGGCCCGCACGAAACGGACCCAACGCAGCACGCCGACGGAGTTGATGCGGTCGATGCCTTCGAGGTTCAACACTGCCTCCAGCGTGTCGCCGATGGCGGCGACCACCGCGTCCAGGTCGGCTCGCTCGTCGATCGCCCCGGAGAGGGCGACGGCGTTCGCGCCGTCCGGGCGCCGATGGACGGTGAAGCGCAGCGAGTTCATCTGGAGGACCGGGCCCTAGATAACACCATTCGCCGCAGGGCGGGGGGCTCGATGCATGGAGGGGCCCACTTGGGCTAGGCTTCGAAGCCGGTTCGGGCCCGAGGGGGGCCTGTTTCAACGAGGGGCGGCGTCGCCCCTCTTTCTCGGGAGTAGCGCCATGGGTCAGATCAGCGATCTTGCGAGGACATTGCTTCGGGGCGGCATCGGCGTACGGGACGCCCGGACCCTCATCGAGAAGGCGAAGGTGGACGGAGTCACCGACGCCGAGAAGGCCGAGCTGAGGTCTTTGCTCACCTCGCCGGATTTCGCCGACAAGTTCACCGTGAAGGGCCGGCAGACCCTGGAGGCCTTCCTCGGGAGCGCCCCGCCTCCTCCTCCCACCGGGACGCCGAAGCCGGTCCGCGAGCTGACCCCCAGCCTCTCGGAGGTGACCGAACCCAAGACGCTCCCGAACCGGTTCAAGGCCGACTACCAGGCGGTGCAGGCGGAGCTGGTCGGGCACGCTTCCCTCTCGGAGAACGACAAGGCCAACCGCACCTTCGAGTTCTTCCAGGCCTACGCCTCGCGTTTCCAGACGCTCACCTCCGGGATGGACGAGGGCGATCGGGCCAAGGCGGCGAAGGAGTTCGGCGAGACGCTCCGCTCGCTCAACTTCGGCTCGATGGTGAACGCGGACAACGACAAGGACGGGGTGGCGGCGGGGGTGGAGCTGATGCTCGGCGACAGCCCCGATGCGTACACGGTGCGGGCAAACCACAAGCCGTGGACCACCACCTACTGGCCGATGGCCGGGAGCATGAACGACCCGAACGGCTCCCCCTCCTCCAACCTCTGGGCGAAGGACGGGGCGCTGGACAAGTTCGACAAGCTGCTCAAGGCGAAGGGCAAGGAGGAGGGGGCGCTCAAGTTCGAGCGCACGCCCTCGTTGAACTGGCTGGTGAACAAGGAGAGCGGGCAATACATCCCCGACTCGATGCTCTCGGAGAAGGACGCCGAGCGGACCACCGGGGTGGACTTCAACAAGAACGGGAAGATCGACGCCAACGTGGAGTGGGACTTCCTCGACGGCTACGGGCAGTTCGGCACCGACGGGAAGAAAGACGGCACCATGTCGGTGGGCTGGTGGGGCTCCTGCGACAAGGTGGCGCTGGCGGGCAACCTGTTCAAGGAGCCGAAGAAGGACGTCACCCTGAACGGGGTCACCTTCACCGCCCAGGACATCAAGGGCCTGCTCACGGTGATCGCCGACAGCCAGAGCCCGCAGAGCAAGTGGGCCGGCAACCGCTACGACGCGCGGCCGGACACCATCCGGCTCAAGAACGGCAGCTCGGTCACCGGCAAGCTGGAGACGCAAGTGGAGATGTACCAGGAGGGGATGCGCCGCGCCGGCGAGGACTGGGTCGAGCTGACGAAGAACTTCCCCCCAGAGGTAAAGATCCGGACCAACAGCGGAGAGGTGAAGACCCTCAAGGCCGAGGACATCGCGGTCTTGCGGCGCGAGGACCGCAAGGACGACCCGGCCTTGTTCCACACCACCATCCGCGAATGGCTGAAGACGGGGATGCCGGCGGTGATGGACAAGGACTCCGGCGACCACGTGTGGAACTACAACTTCTGGAAGGTGGAGGACAAGGAGGCCACCACCAAGCCTGACTGGGCCTCGGGCAAGCTGGTGGGGTTCAACGGCCCGGCGGGCGACGGGAAGATCACCTACGTGGACCGGGAGGTGGAGCTGGGCGGCGGCGGCTCGACGGTGAACTACCAGTACTGGCTGGAGGAGAAGAACGGCAAGGTGGTGAACAGCGGCTGGGCGCCCTACTCGTCGAACCCGGACTTCCTCTGGGGCCCGGCGCGGGAGGCGACCTTCACCGGGTACAACGAGCGGAACCCCTTCGTGGACCCGGCGCTGGTGAAGGAGCTGTACCTCAAGTCCATCGAGTAGCCGGCCAGCGGATGTGCCGGAGGATCGAGCCCGTGGCAGTCGCGCGGCGCTCGTCGTTCTTGGTCGAACAGAGGCAAGGCCTCCGGTTGAGGCAACCGACATCGGACGGCCGCCTGCGCGCAGCCGCCGCCTGGATCCTGGCCATCGCGCTCGGGGCGACCTCCTGCGGCCGATGCGCTCATCCTCCGGGGCCCGCGGACGCCGAGGCCCCTCGGGACGCCGGCACAGCCGCGCGTGACCCGTTCGACGACCCGAAACTTCGCGCGTCATTGGAAAAGCTCGAGGAGCTGAAGCGGCTCGCGATGGAGGCGGAGAACAACGCCGCTCGTTCCGCGGCTGCGCCGACGGAAGCGAGCAACCCCGCCCCGAGGGGAACCGAGGCCCAGTCGAACACCTCGAAGGCTCCCGCCGAAGACGAGCCCGAGGCCGTTCGGCGGCGCGTCGAGGCGACCCTATCGGAGGCGAGGGAGGCTGCCGCCGGCGGAAAGCTGGAGACAGCCGATGATCTTCTGGAGGAGGCGCGCCGCCAGGGCGGAGCCGCCTTCCGAACAGCCGTCGCCAACGCGGCAGGTGAGATTGCCCAGGGTCTGAGGCAGAAGCCCAGTCCCGACGATGCGCTCCGCTTCGCCCGGGTCGGGCTCTCGATCGATCCCGAGGCGCCCCTCCCCAGATGCGTGCTGGGGGACTTGGCGCATGATCGCAATGACTTGAATGCCGCCATCTCGGAGTGGGAGCTCGGGTTGCGACTCAACCCCGGCCACGCCCTGCTGATGAGCCGACTGGCGAGCGCCAGGAAGGAAGTCACAGCGACCCGCGGATTCCGCAAGGAAAGCTCGACTCACTTTTGGCTGGCCTTCGACGGTGAGGAGGATGCGGCGGTCGTCGCCTTCACCCTGGAGTCTCTCGAGGCGGCCCGAACCGATGTGGGAAAGCTGTTCGATCTGTTCCCCGAAGAGCGGGTCGCGGTGATGTTGTACCCGACCAAGACTTTCGAGGGGCTCCAGCATCGCGCGGAATGGACGAGCGCGTTCTACGACGGAAAGCTTCACATCCCCACGGGTGGGGCGATGAGCCACCGGGTCGACTTCCAGCGAACGCTCGCCCACGAGTACGCCCACGCGCTCTTTCATCGGGCCACCGGCGGAGTGCGCGCACCCGCGTGGTTGAACGAAGGCCTCGCCCAACTGGCGGAGAACCCCTCGGTGATCACCAGTTGCGGCTTCGGGCATCTGGCGCCCTTGCGCCAGCTCCACGGTCCCTTCATGCGGCTGAACGCGGCGCAGGCCCAGGCGGCATATCCAACCGCGCATCACGCAGTGGAAGGATTGTGGAAAGCCCGCGGCGCCGCGGGAATCCAGATGCTCTTGCGAGAGATCAAGCGCGGCGTCGAGTTCGAGCGCGCTTTTGAGTCGTTCCTCGGCAAACCCTATGCGCGGTTTGCCGAAGCGTTCGATCGCCAAGAGGGGTGCCAATAGCGAAGGTGAGCCCCGTGCGCCGCGCGCGGGGCGCTTCTTTGCGCCCCAGCCGCAACAAGGTGCACGAAGTGGTCGCCACCCGGCTGGAACGGCGGCGAGAATGCGCCCTCGCTGGTGCTTCGGCTCATACCTTGCGCGAGACGAGACTATGGCAGGCGGCGGTGCTCGGGCTCACGCTTGCCGCACTCTGGCCCATCTGGGCCTCGGAGGTCCCTCCGCTCCAGGACTACCCCCAGCACCTCTTCGACGCGCTGTTGATCGCCGAGCGCGGCAATCCCGAGTTACCGCTTGCCCGCTACTACCGCGCCGAGGGCCTCTCCGTCGCCTACGCGGCCTTCTATTTCCTCGTTGGACTCTTCTACCGCGTGGTGTCCATCGAGACGGCGGGCAAGCTTTGTCTCACCATCTACTGGCTGTCGGTCGCTGGAGCCCTGTGGATGGCGAATCGAAAGCTGTGCTCCATCGCCCCGCGCAGCGAGGCGAGCTGGGCCTTGCTGCTTGCTTTTCCGCTGGCCGTGAGCCCGGTGTACCTGCTCGGGCTCGTCAACTACTGCTTCTCACTGCCGATCCTGATGGCCGCGCTGCTCCACCAGCGGCGGATCGAAGACGGCCCGCTCGCGCCCAGCGCGCTTGCCGCACAGGGTTTGCTCCTGCTTTTGATGCTGGCCACCCACCCGTACACAGCCCTCGCCTACGTCGGGCTTTCGCTGGTTGCAGCCCTGGCGTCCTATCGCTCGCCGGCGCAGGTGGCGAGGGGCGCCGCCTGCTCGGGAGTAGCGCTCGCGGTGGTCGGAACCTGGCTCCTGCTGCGCGGCGAGAAAGTGGGCGCCGGGACGCTCGGCGATTCGTGGTGGCACCCATTCGGAGCCAACCTCGGTTTCCTGGCGCTCCAGTTCACCGGGTTCCGGCTGGAGTCCGGGCCGGATTTCCTCTCGGTGGGCCTGTGGCTGGGAGCGGCGGCGCTGCTCTTCCACCTCTGGTGGCGCGGGCGGCGGGAGTTGGGCGCCCCGGAACGTTTGGAGCAGCGGCGCTGGGCGGGCATCCTGCTCGTGACCTTGATCGCGTTCTTCACATTGCCGTTCTCCAACGGCACCTTCCACTACTTCAATCTGCGGCTGTCGGGGGCCGCCTACCTCGCGCTGGCAGTGCTCGCGGGAACGGTGCGGGTGCAGGGCCTCGCGCGCTTTGCGGTGGTGGCGCTGGCGTTCGCGCTGGTGCTTGAGCAGGGCCTCCATCTGCGGCGGCTTTCCAAAGAAATGGCCGAGCCGTTAGCACTTGCCGAGCGCCTTCCCCCCGAGGCTCTGGTGCTGCCGTTGGTGTTCGACGCCTCCAGCCCCGAGCTGGAGCGAGGGTCGTTCGACCCGCACCTGCACACCCACTTCTTTCATCAACTCCGGCGCAAGGCCGGCTTCACCCCGTACCTCTTCCCCACGCCGTCCGACTCGATCGCCATCCGGCCGGAACAGAGGCGGCCCGCGCCGCCCCAGTACGAGCCGGGGCGCTTCCGCTGGGAGGAGCACGGCTCCGACTACGACGCCTTCCTCGTGCGGGGAGCGCCGCCGGACTTCCTCGAGTACTTATCGCGGCAAGCCAGGCCAGTGGCGAGGTCGGGGGCGTGGTGGCTCTACCTGAGAGGGGGCCGCTGAATGCGCAGCCGGGCTGCTTCGGGGGGCCTGTTTCTCTTCCTCGCCGCCTCGCTGCTGAGGAAGGTCGATGACTACGACCTCTGGTTCTACCTGAACGCCGGCCGTGAGGTTTTCCGCACCGGGCAGGTGCCGCCGGAGGAGTTCTACATCACCCCCTTGCTGGGCCAACGGGGCGAGTTCAACGAGTGGGGCTTCGGGCTGCTCTACTTCGTGGTGCAGCGCTACTCAGGGTGGCTCGGCCTCGCGGTGGTGAATGCGGCGCTCGCCGCGCTGGCGCTCTACCTAATGCATCGCACCGCCACGCGCGGGAGGAGTCTCCTCGAGCCCCTGCCGGTGCTCGCCCTCTGCGCCACGGTGGCCTGGCTCAACTACCGGCTGGTCTATCGGGCAGAGCTGACGCTGTTCCTCTCCCTCGCGGCCACGGTCTGCCTCTTCGAGCGCTTCCTGGCGGACCGGCGCTGGCGCTGGCTCTTGCCGATGCCCGCGCTGACGTTGCTCCACGCTCAGGCGCACCCGTCTGGGCTGCTGGTGCTGGGCGTCTTCGGCCTCTATTCGCTCCAGTGCATCCTCGAGTCTCCGCCCGGCTCGCGCGTGCGGGTGGGCGCCAGCCTCTTTGGCATCGGGGCGCTTTCGCTTCTGGCGGCGGCCTGCAATCCGTACGGGTGGGAGCAGGTCTTCCTGCCGCTCCGGTACGCGCTGCGCGGCGACGTCGGGCTGGTGACGGAGTTCCTCCCCACGCTTCAGACCGAGCAGAGGTGGCCCTACCTGTGCCTGTTGGCCGTCTCCGCCGCCGCGGTCGCGCTCGCTCCGCGGAGGCGGCCGCTCGAATTGGTGCTGCTGCTCGTCTTTGGCTACCTCGGCTTCCGCCATGCGAGGAACGTGGGCCTCTTCGCGCTGGTGATGCACCTCCCCATCGCCCGGGCGGCGGGTCACCTCCCAGAGCGATTTGCTTGGCTCCGCTCGCGCGGCGGGCTTTTCGCCTCGAGACTTGGTCAGCTCGCCGCGCTGGTTGCGCTCCCGGTGTTGCCGGCTGCGTCGGGGATGTGGGGCTACGGCCTCAAGGAGCGCGCCTTCCCCCAGAGGGCGGCCGCGGCGTTGAAGCAGCTCCGCCCGCAAGGGACGGTCTTCAACTTCTACCACTTGGGCAGCTACCTCGCCTGGGAGCTGGACGGGGCGCAGACGGTCTTCATCGACGGGCGGCACAACTCGCTGGACATCTCCCTCATCGAGCACGACCGCGTGCTCAACGCGGAGCCTGGCTGGGGGGAGGTGCTCGCTCGCTATCGGGCAAGCGTCATCCTCACCCCCCCCACGCTTCCTTTCTCCGGGAAGCTCATCCCGCTCATTCCCTCGCTGGCCCAAGACGACCGGTGGCTACTGCTCGAGGTCGAGCCGAATGCGATGCTGTTCGTGCGACGAGAGGCGGCCGGCCCATCTTTCGAGCGCGCCCGCGACAAGCGCCTCATCTGGGAGGAGACCGTTCGCGCCGGTGCCGAGGTGCTGCGCGACTATCCATCGCACGCGGATGCGCATCTGTCGGTGGCACGGGCGCTCGTCGCCCTGGGGAAGCCAGACGCCGCGGTGGCGAGCTACGAGGAGTACCTTCGGCAGCGGCCCCAGGACACCGCGACGGGGAAGGAGCTGGAGCTGGTCCGACGTCTTCCGCGCCACTGAGCTACCGGCGGATCGTGGGAATTCCCCTGACCCGGGTGCCTGGGCCGCCCATGGGGGTCGACTTGCATCAAGGCATCATGCTTCTTATGCTTCGAGCATCATGCGGACGACACTGACTCTCGAAGACGACGTCGCCGCCTTGCTTCGCGGAGAGATGAAGAGGTCGCGCAAGTCGCTCAAGGAGATCGTCAACGCGGCGCTCCGGCGGGGTTTGCAGGGCCCCGGCAGGGCCGCGCCGCCCCGGTACCGGCTCGTTCCACACGACGGCAAGCGACTGCTCTTCCCCCTGGACTCCGTATCGGAGGCGCTGCGCTACGCCGAGGGCGAGGAGCACCGCTGATCCTCGTCGACGCCAACTTGCTGGTGTACGCGCACGAGCTTGCGTCCCCTCATCACCCGGCGGCGCGCCGATGGCTCGAGGGCCGCTTGTCAGGTGCGGCGAAGGTCGGCCTCCCGTGGCCGTCGCTGCTAGCGTTCGTCCGCCTGGTTTCCAATCCTCGCATCGTGGAGCGGCCGACTCCGGTGCCAGCCGCCTGGGCGCGCGTGAGGGAGTGGCTTGGCCAGCCCCAGGTGTGGATCCCCGCTCCCGGCGACGATCACCCGGCTATCCTGGATCGCCTGATGCGCCTGGGCGGCCTCACCTCCAGCCTGGTCGCCGACGCGCACCTGGCCGCGCTCGCCCTCGAGCACGGGCTGATCCTCTGCACGGCCGACCGGGGTTTCGCCCGGTTCGAGGGGCTTCGCTGGGAAAACCCGCTCGCCTGAGGCTTTGGCGCCGGCAGCACCGGGTGGCTAGCGCCAGGCCACCTCCACGCTCACCGGCTGGTGGTCGGAGGCGCGGGTGTCGGCGTTGACGAAGGCCGAGACGAAGCGGAGATCCGGCGTGGCCAACACGTTGTCGAAGCGCTTTCCCGCTCCCCCGTGCGAGATGCCGTCGACCACCGCGAGCAGCTCCCGGGTGCGGCGCGAGCCGGGTTTCACCGCGCCGCTTGGAAGCTCCGCCGCAGCCTGCTCCGGGGTGTAGGCCCGCCCGCCGATCTGCACCGAGCGACGATCGGCCTCCCAGTGGGTCTGGACGCCCCCGTCCAATAGCTCGCGAGCCGCCGCCCGCGCCGGCGCGTATCCCACGTTGCCCACCACCTTTTTCGGGTAACGGGACTTGAACTCCTCGAAGGTGTCGGTCGGGGTAGCGAAGGTGCCTTTCGGATCGGCCACCCCTCCGCGCACCAGCGCGAAGTTGTGGTTGAAGTCGCCGGCCGCCAAGACCGAGTGGCCAAGCGACCGCCGGGAATCGATCAGCGCGTCCAGCTCCTTTAGCTGCGTGGCGTTGGCCTTCTCGTCGGCCAAGGCGAGGTGCGTGTCGAAGATGTCCAGCGTCTTGCCGCCGACCTTGATCGACACCAGGCCCGCGCTGCGGGTGGAGAGCGGCTCGGTCGAGCTCGCCTCGAGCGCCGCGTCGATCCGCTGCGCCCAGCCAACGTGGTAGTTGAAGTTGCGCGCCTCGGCGATCGGGTACCTGGAGAGGATGGCCTTGTTGCCGGGGAAGAAAGCCACGTGCATCCCCAGCCGGCGCCCCAGCTCGAGCGCCCTGTCCTTCCCGTAGACCTCCTGCAGGCAGGCGACGTCAGGGGCCTGCCCTCGCAGCTCGGCCGCCACCGCGTCCATGTTCTGCGGTCCCTTGAGCACGTTGTAGGTCGTCAGCCGCATCGGCCTTCCCGCCGCCGGCGACCGCGCCGCAGGGTTTCTCCAAACCTCCACCTCGCTCGTGGCGGTGCGCCGCATCTCGTCCACCACCCGCACCGCCGTCTTCACCACCTCCACCGCCTTGCCGAACACGCCTGCGCCTGGAATCCCGAAGCCCATGCTCCATTGTCGGTGGGTGTAGGCGTCAGGTTTCCTCGGTTTCTCAAACTTCGAGGCCGCCCGTAAGAAGTTGAAATTGCTAGGATTTGTTCTGGACCAAGCGACGGTCTGGATGGGCGGACGAGGTGGCCGGGTTTGGCATCTGCCCGGTGTAGTCTCCCCGCCATGGCACCATCGGGAAGGCGGAGCCCGGCGCGGCGGAAGCAGCGAGGGACGCTCGCCGCCGCCCGCTCCCTCGGGCGGGCGCTGGGCGGTCTCGGCTCGGGAGGCCTGCGCTACCTCGAGCGCGCCATCGTGGAGACCTCCCGCCGCCGCGAGCTCACCTACACCCGCGGCAGCGGGCGGACGGTGGTCATCCGCCTCTTGCCGGCGCCGGCGCTGCTCTCTGGCGACGACTTCGCCTACCTCCACTGGCTGTGCCTCACCCTCACCGCGGCCTTCCAGCGCACAGCTTCCGCCTGGCTCGGGGACCCGAGGGTGAGGGAGGCGCTCCCGGTCGAGCCGGGAGAGGAGGAGTGGCTGCGCCTTTCGCCCCCGGCCCGAGCCCCGCTGCTGGCGCGCTGGGATATGAACATCGACCTCGCGCTGGGCGCCCGGGGGGCCACCCTCTTCGAGGTGAACGGCTGCGCGGTCGGAGGCCTCTACTACGCGGGCGCCGCCTCGCAGGCGCTGAGCGAATGGATTTGGCCGCTCTGCCCGGGCGGACTTGCCGTCTCCCACACCCTGGAGGAGCTGTGGAGCGGAGCCCTCCGCCGCCACGCGCGAAAGCTCGGCGCCGCCTCTCCCCGCATCGCCTGGCTCGAGGACCGGACCTGGACCACCGGCATCACCGAAGGGCCGACCCTCATCCGCCGCCTGTCAGGCTCGGGGGCGAGCGGGATGGTGGCGGACCCCCGCGAGGTGGATTTGCGCCGCGGCCAGCTCTACTGCCGGGGGAAGCCGGTGGACGTGCTCTACCGTGGCCTCGAGCTGCGCGATCTGCTGGCGATCGAGAAAAGGGACGGTCCGCTCGAATCGATTCGCCAAGCGGTGCGACTCGGCCGGGTGGTGTCCCCGCCCATCGGAGATCTGGACCACAAGAGCCACTTCGAGGTGTGGACCACCCCCGGGCTTTCGGCGCACTTCTCCAAGGAGCAGCGCGCCGCCTTCCGCCGCCACGTGCCCTGGACGCGGAGGCTCACCGCGCGCCACACCGAGGGCCCCGACGGTCGGAGGGTCGACCTGCCGGAGCTCGCGAGGCGAAACCGCGAGCAGCTGGTGATAAAGCCTGACCGGTCCTGCGGCGGGGAGGGCGTACTCCTGGGAAGCGAAACCCGCGCTCCGGAATGGGAGAGGGCCATCGCTGGCTCGCTCTCCGGCAGAGCGCCGGCGGTGGTGCAGGAGCGCATCCACAGCGCGAGCCTCCGAGTTCCAACCGCCACCGGACGGCGAGTCGCCGACCAGAGCTTCTTCACCACGTTCGGAGTGCTCGCCACCGACGAAGGTGTGGGCGTGTTGGGCCGAGCGGCTCCGTTTCCGGTGGTCAACGTGGCCAGGGGAGGCGGACTCATCGGGGTGCTCATCCCCGACGGTCCGCGGTCGCAGGCGCCATACAGCACCGAACACGTTGCCCGGCCGTAGCGAGGGACGCATATCCGAGAGACAAGACCAGCGTTCGTTCAGGCGCCCTTGCGGCGTTCCGGCGCGTAGCCGTGCGCGCGGAGCCATCCCTCGCTGCTCACCGGAGGCCGGTCCGCTGGCCTCCAGTTCGATTCGATGAGCAGCTCGCCAAAGAGCGGCGCCGATGGCTTGCCCTTCCTCCGCTCGGTCCTTTCCGCGTTGCCTTCGTTGCTGGGCTCGTGCACGTCCGCCTCCCGGGAGTGACAGGCCGCTTCAGGCCTGTGCCCCGATCAGAAACCCGTCGCGCAGGAGGTCAAAAAAACTGCACCGGCAATCGGCTTCCTGAGTCGCCCCGCCGATCGCGACCGCCGCCTCGGCTCCTCGGGCTCCAGCCGCGCCGGCCTTGACCGGGGCCGCCTCGAGTGAGATGAGCGTTTTCACGAGGCTGCTAGAGCCCGAGGTGCTCGCATGGACGCCAACAGTCAACTCGCCGCCCGCCTGGACGGCGGCGGCACGGTAGACCTCCGGGGAGACGGCAAGGCCGGCGGCGGACTGGTGCTGGTGGTGCAAGCCTTCGGAGCCGCCCTCGCCGAGGCCGGCTACGACGTGCAGGACTGGCCGCTCTTCTCCTCGGCCCGGAAGGGCGCCAACGTGCGCGCCTACCTCAGGCTCGCCAAGGGACGCGTCGAGGCCACCTGCCAGGTCACCGAGCCGTCGATCGCCGTGCTGATGAACGAGGCGGCGGCCGAGGTGTCCGACTTCGCCGAGGGCACCAACGGAGCGCTCTACATCGTCAACACCCCTGCCGACCCGGAGTCCACCGCTCGGAAACACCGGCTCGGCGGCACAGTGGCCGCCGTCTCCGGCGACGCGCTGGGCACCATCCACCTCGGCCGGCCGCTCGGCAACATCGCGGTGTACGCGGCGCTGGTCCGCACCACCGGGCTCGTCAAGCCGGACCAGGCCAGGGAGAGCCTAAGGCACATCCTCGAGAAGCGCCGCCTCCCGGCCCGCATCGTGGATTCCAACTCGAAGCTCTTCGACGACGCGCTGGAGAAGGTCCGCACCGCCACCGTCCCGGCCGGGCCACAGACCGACCACCGCAAGCCGAGTTTCAAAGGCTACGGCGCGCTCCCCGCCGGAGCGCAGGCCGCCCTCCGCGCCGCCAAGCAGAACCGCACCGCCGGCTACGGCCGCCCGGGCATCAAGGTCGCCTTCGCCGACCCCAGCCACAAGTGCAACGGCTGCGCGCTGTGCGTGGTGCAGTGCCCGGAAGGGATCATCGAATTCACCCCGGACCCGGGCAAAGGGCCCATCGTCCACGGGGCCCGCTTCGACCAGTACTGCAAGGTGTGCCGCGAGTGCGTGACCGCCTGCCCGTTGGACCTGTTCTCTGAGATCGCCGCGGTGGTCCGCCCCGAAGAGGCCGCCGCCGTCGGAGGTGCCTGATGCGCGTCCCCCAACCCGAGCCCGCCACCCGCCGCTACGTCGGCCCCTACGGCGCCACCTACGAAGGCGCCATCGACCTCGAGGCCCTGCAGCGCTCCCACCGGCCGACCTACACCGAGCGCACCAAGATGACGGTGGACGGCAACGTCGCCGCCGCCATCCCCTTCCTCCAGTGGTGGCGCTGCCCGATCGTCGCCGGCTTTCCCATCACCCCGGCCACCAAGTGGCTCGAGCACCTCGCCGCCGAGACCGCCTCCGGCCGCTACGACGTGGACCGCGGCGGGAAGAAGGTCCGCCTCAAGAAGGTGAAGCAGCTCGAGTCCGAGCACGCCGCCGCCGACTACCTCACCGGGATCGCCGCCGCCTGCCGCGGCCTCATCGTGGGCACCGCCACCAGCTCGGTGGGGCTGGACCACATGACCGAGTCGGTGCGCTCGCTCGGCGCCTCCGGCCTGGGCAGCGTGGTGCTGGTCGACGTCTGCCGGGCCACCGCCAATTACCCCTTGTGCATCGAGGGAGATCCCTCCGACACCCTCGGCCACCGCGACTCCGGCTTCATCCAGGTGATCTGCCGCGGCAAGCAGCAGATCTACGACACCCTCCTGCAGCTGCCTGCGGTGGGCATGCACCCCGAGGTCCTGACCCCCACCATGCCGGCCTTCTACGGCATCAAGGACAGCCACCGGAACGGAAGCCTCCTCGTCGAGCCCGACTCCGAGGTGAACGCCTTTCTGGAGCAGGCCTTGGCCGAAGCGCGCGGCGGCACCTCCAACGACTTCCTCGACGGCGCCAAGAGCGGGCCGCGGACTCCCCCGGGCCTGCTCGACGGCGACACCTCGATGGGCAACTGCGTCACCAGCGCCTTCTTCCAGGGCTTCAAGGTGGGGCAGAAGCAGCGTATCCAGCGCGCGCTCACCGTGCTCCCCGAGGTGGCGCGGCTGTTCGAGCAGCGCTTCGGCCGGCCGGGCATCGTCCCCTTCGAGCGCTTCGGGATGGACGACTCCCCGGAGGTGGCGCTGGTGGCGATGGGCCCCGACGCCGGCACCGCGGTGCACCTGCTCCCCGAGCTTCGCAAGGAGCTGAAGGCGCGCATCGGGCTCGTGATCGTCAGGCTGCTCACCCCCTTCCCCTCGGAGGCGCTGGCCTCCGGGCTCTCCGGCTGCGCGGCGGTGGGAGTGGTGAACAACGCGCACCACTTCGGCCGCGGGCACCTCACCCTGGATGTGACGGAGGCTTTGACCCAGAGCGGAAGGTGCCCGCCGGTGGAGGCGTTCTTCTGTGGCTTGGGCGGTGCAGACGTCTCCGAGGCCACCTGGCGCGCCATCGCCCGCACCACCTGCGAGGCCGCCGGCCGAGGCAAGGTCGCCCGGCGGTGGCACCTCTTGCACGACGGCGTCAACCTGGAGGAGGCCTAGCCATGATCAAGCCGCTCGCGCTGTTCAAGGACCTCTCTCTGCGCGAGAGCGCCTTCTGCGAGGGGCACACCCTCTGCCCTGGCTGCGAGGAGGCGGTCACCTTCCACACCATCGGCCGCGCCACCGACAACGGGAGGAAGACGGTGTACGTGCTGGGCACCTCCTGCGGCGAGGTGTCCACGCTGATGTACCCCAACGTGATCGCCTGGGGCCGCGGCGAGCAGGAGCCGGACAAGGTGGAGAAGAGCGTGGGCGTGATCCACCACGTCTTCGAGAGCGCCCCCACGGTGGCCGAGGGAATCCGCGACGCGGCCACCGCCCTGGAGGACGCTGGTGCGTGGAAGGGGCCTCCGCCCAACGTCGTCTCCTGGTCCGGCGACGGGGGCGGGCTGGCGATCGGCCTGCGCGCCTTCCTCCACACCATCAACCGCAGGGTGAAGGCGGCACTCTTCATCAACATCAACGAGGTGTTCGCCAACACCGGCTTCCAGTACAGCCCCACCGCCACTCCGTTCGCCGACAGCTCCACGCTGCCTTACGGCGGGCCGCAGGAGCCGATGGACCACATCGGGCTGGCAGTGGTCGCCGGCGCGGGTTTCGTGGCCCAGGCCTCGCCGGCCTTCGCGCCCTTCTTCGCCGAGGTGGTGAACGAGGCGTTGAGCTGCGACTCCACCGCGGTGGTGTTCGTGCCTTCGCCCTGCATCGCCGGGTGGAAGTTCAGCGAGGGCCTGACCGCCGAGCTGGGGAAGCTGGCCTGCCAGGCCGGCCTGTTCCCGATGTTTCGCAAGCGGGCCGGCCAGCCCGGGGAGCTGAAACACGTCCCGGAGAAAGCCAAGCGGCCGCCGGTGGAGAAGTACCTGGCCTTGCAGCAGCGCTTCGAGCACTTGGTGCGGACGGTGGACGGCAAGCCGGCGGTGGTGAAGGGCAAGGAGGCCGAGGTGGCGGCGATTCAGGCCTGGGCGGACAAGAACGTGGAGCGGCTCGGCCGGCTGGCTCAGCTTTGACGCGAGCGGCACCCTACAGTTGCTTCACCCGCGCGCCGCCGATGAAGGCACCCCAGTCCACCGACTCGACGCGGGCGCCCTCGCTCGGGTTGTCCGTGCCCATCGACTTGCCGTTGCCCAGGTAGATCTCCACGTGCGAGGCCTGGCCGGGCGGGATGCCCCGGGTGTTGGGGTACCAGTAGAAGATGAGGTCCCCGGGCTTCAGATTCTCTCGCGAGACCTTCGAGCCGGCGAAGTGCCTCTGATAGCCCGCCGCCGACATGCGCGGGATGTTCACGCCCGCCTTCTTGAGCGCGTAGTCGATGAGCCCGGAGCAGTCGAATGCGTTGGGGCCCTCGGCGCCGAAGACGTACGGATCGCCCCTTTGCGCCAGCGCCACGTCGATGAACTTCTGCACCCGGTCGCTCACCGCGGAGCCCGCGTTCTCGGCCTTCTCGTGCAAGAGCGCGCGCGTCTTCTTGTCCGCGATTCCGGTGCGGCCCAAGCCGTTCTTCCGCTGGAAGGCGCGGATAGCCTCTTCGGTCTGCTCGCCGAAGTTGCCGTCCACCTTCCCCGGCTTGAGACCGAGCTTCTTCAAGTCTTGCTCCACCCTCCTGGCCCTCTCGCGCAGCTTCGAGGCCAGCTTCCCGGTGATGGCGCTGCCGCGGTCCGGCACTTCCTTGTCGGCGGAGCGGAACCGCTCGAGCGCGGCCAGCGTGTCGCGATCGAAAACGCCGTCCACACTTCCTGGCTTGAAGCCCAGCCCCTCGAGCCGCTGCTCCACCTTGCGGATGTCGTGTCCCCGTTGGCCCAGCCTCGCGGGGGTCCCCTCGAAGCCGTCCTTCACGAAGAGCTGGTTGTCCCGGATCGCCGCCAAGGTGTCCGCGTCCACCCGTCCGGTCTCGGGCAGTTTCTTCGCGGCCTGGAACTCCTTCACCGCTTCGGCGAGCGCGTGGCCGTACGTCCCGTCCACCGGCCCGCTCAACAGCCCCACCGCCCTCATCCGCCGCTGGAGCGCTACCACCGCATCGCCCTGCGCGCCCGGCGCCAGAGCACCCCCCGCCTTCACCGCGGCCGCCATCTCGCCCAACCCCTCCCGCACCCTCTTTGCAAACTTGGGAAGCACCCGCCGAACGTAGGGAGCTGACATCGCCGCCTCCTTGTGTCGCCTGTTCGAATTCTCGCGCGGCCGCTCCGAGCGTTGCCTGTAATGCGTTGGAATAATTGAGTATTTTGGAGCATGAGCGTGCCAGCGGCGTCCGCCCGCGGGGGACAAGGCCGGGCGAGTGCCTGTCTGATAAAAGCGCGCGGCGGAGACGGCGGTGCGGATCTTCCTCACGGGAGGAACGGGTTTCTTGGGAGGCGCCCTCGCGGCGCGCCTCGCCGCGGAGCGTCATGAGGTGATCGCGCTCGCTCGCAAGACGAGCGACGCCTCCGCGCTCTCGCGGAATGGGGTGCGGATCGCAGTGGGTGACGTCGTGGACCGGGCCAGCCTGAGGGAGCCGATGGCCCATGTGGACACCGTCTTCCACGTGGCGGCGTGGTACGAGTTGGGGGTGCGGGACCTGGAGCGGATGCGGCGGATCAACGTCGAGGGCACCAGGAACGTCTTGGAGGTCGCCGCGGAGGCCGGCGCCCGCTCCATCGTGCACACCAGCTCGGTGGCCGCGCTCGGCTCCACTGGCGGGAAGCTGGTGGACGAGGGCCATCGGCACCCGGGGGATTTCGCCTCCGCCTACGAGCGCACCAAGTTCGAATCGCATGAGGTCGCCCGCGAGCTCGCCCGGGAAGGGGCCCCGGTGCGGATCGCTCTCCCCGGCACCATCTTTGGCCCGGGGGACAAGAGCCTGGTGGCCACCGCGGTGCAGGCCCACCTCCGCGGGCGGATCCGCTTCAGGGCCTTCTCGGACCTCGCCCTGAGCATGGTGCTGGTGGACGACTGCGCCGCCGGGCTCCAGCTCGCCGCCTTTCGAGGCGCGATGGGCGGCGAGTACATCTTCGCCGACCGGGTGCTCCGCGTGGGCGAGTGGCTGGAGAAGATGGCCGACATCACCGGCATCGAGCCTCCGCGCCGGCAGCTCCCGCGCGGGCTGATCCGCGCCGCCGCGGCGGCCTTCCCCCTCTTCGCGCCGCTGTTCAAGATGGCGCCCGACACCCTGAAAGACGGCCTGGCGATGGCCGAGGGCCGCTCGTGGATGTTCTCCTCCGAGCGCGCGCGGCGGGAGCTGGGCTGGAGCCCCACCGACTTCGAGCTGGCCCTCGCGCGCACCCTGGTTGCCTTCGACCCCGAGGGAGGCCGCCGCTTCCGGCCCCGCACCGAGCAGGGAAGGGCCGCTCTCGAGACTGTCCTTGGAGCCCTCGCATGAACCTCTTTCCCGCTTTCTTCTTCCGCGAGCAGATGGCCGGCACTCATGAGCGCGCCGGCCAAAGAGAGCTGCCGTTCCACTTCGACGTTTCGGTGAACTGCCTCGAGGTGTCCCGGCCGCTCGAGGAGATCGTCGGCCAGTGCCAAGGGAAGCTCACCATGGCCGGGGTCGCCGAGGACGCGCCCGCCGAGGGCACCTTGGAATTGGCGCCCTTCTCCAAGCGGGTGGTGCGCTACGCCCTTCGCTTCCCCGGCTTGGATGGGCGCCGCTACCGGTTCGAGGGCCAGAAGCAAATCCGCTGGCTGCGGCCGCTCACGAGCTGGACCACGTTGGACGGCGAGGTGTTCGAGGAGGGGAGTGGAGCGAGCGTGGGCAAGGTGAAGGCGCGCTTCGACCTTCGCCGCCAGCTCGGGCCGCTCTTGGGGAGCTTCCGGCTTGCCGAAGTTTCCTCCACTTTGCGGAGGCAGCTCGGCCCCGACGAGCGGGAGGCGTCTGCCCATCTCGCGCGGGCCATCCTCCCTCCCGGTCGCCGCTTCCGGGGAGGCGGCGAGGAGACGGTGGAGCGGGCCTGCGAGCTGGTGGCGGAGTTCTCTCCCGCCGCTGCCGGATATCTCGGTGCGCTGGCCCTGCTCCTGGACCGCGCCGCGGTGCTTCGTACCGGCCGCCGCTTCCGCGCGCTCGAGCCGGAGAAGCAGCAGGCGCTGCTCCGGCGCTGGGAGCGGGATCCGTTGATCCGCCTCCCGCTCTTCCTCTTCGCCTTCGCGGTGAAGGCGGCGCACTTCGACGACCCGGAGATCTACGCCTCCCTCGGCGCCACTTACGCCAAGGGTGGCAAGCCCGAGCCGGCGAGGTGGCTCTCGCAGGTGCGGCCCGGCCGATCGATCACCTCTGACGAGACCTTGGAGTGCGAGGTGGTGGTGGTGGGCACCGGCGCGGGCGGGGCGGTGGTGGGGAAGGAACTGGCCGAGCGGGGGCACGCGGTGCTCCTCCTCGAGGAGGGCGAGCACTACCGCCGCGACGCCTTCATCGGCCGCGCCCGCGGCACGCACGGCCGCTTCTACCGCCTCAAAGGCAGCCTCGCGGTGGGCAACGGCATCGTCCCGGTGCTGATGGGCCGGATGGTGGGCGGCTCGACCGCGGTGAACACCGGCACCTGCTTCCGGACCCCCGAGTGGGTGCTCTCGCGCTGGTGCGAGGACTTGGGCACCGGCGAGCTGGCGCGCGAAAAGCTCGATCCCCACTTCGAGCGGGTGGAGCGGGAGCTGGAGGTGGAGCGCGCCAAGTGGGACGCCCTCGGCGGCGCGGCGAAGGTGGTGGCGCGCGGCTGCGATGCCTTGGGCTGGAGCCACTTCCCCTTGCTCCGAAACGCCCCGGGCTGCGACGGCCAGGGGGTGTGCGACTTCGGCTGCCCGACCGACGCGCGCAAGAGCACCAACCTCTCCTACGTGCCGAGGGCGCTCGAGCGAGGGGCGCAGCTCTGCACCGGCTCTCGCGCCGAGAAAGTGCTCCTGGAGGGAGGGCGCGCGGTGGGCGTGGAAGCAAGGACCGCGGGCGGCGGCCATCTCACGGTGCGCGCCCAGGCGGTGGTGCTGGCGGGAGGCGCCATTCCCACTCCGCTCCTCTTGCTCAAGCAGGGGCTGTGCAGCCAGAGCGGGCAGGTGGGGAGGAACCTCTCCTTGCACCCGGCCACCGCGGTGTCGGCGCTCTTCGAGGAGCGGATCGCCGGGTACAACGCGATTCCCCAGGGCTACTGCTGCGATCAGTTCCACCGCGAGGGGATGCTGCTCCTCGGGGCCTCCGCGCCGATCGACGTCGCCGCCAACATGTTCCCCTTCACCGGGAAGCGGCTGATGGAGGTGATGGAGGCCTACGACCGGATCGCCTCCTTCGGGGTGATGGTGGAGGACGAGGGCCGGGGCCGGGTGCGGCCAAGGCCCGACGGCTCGCCGGCGATCACCTACTTCCTCTCCAAGCGGGACGTGGAGCGGTTGCAGCAGGGAATGGCGCACATCGGCGAGATCTTCCTCGCCGCCGGCGCGAAGAAGCTGTTCCCGCTCCTGCAAAGGATGCCGGAGCTGGAGGGCAGGGAGGGGTTGAAGCGGCTCTCCGAGGCGAACCTTCGGGCCTGGGACTTCTTCGCCACGAGCTTCCACCCGCTCGGCACCTGCCGGATGGGGACCGATCCGAAGAAGAGCGTGGTGGGGCTGGACCACCAGTCGCACGAGGTGGAGCGGCTGTTCATCGTGGACGGCAGCGCGCTCCCCGGGCCGACCGCGGTCAATCCGCAGGTCACCATCATGGCCTTCGCCGACCGGGCCGCCCGGCTCATCTCCGAGAGGCTTGCTTGAACGGAGGCTACGGCGCCGCGCTCGGGGCGCCGCGTCCCGAGGCGGCGTGGGAGGGCTGGTTCTTCATCTTCGTGGGCGGCGGCGGGCGGGTGCGCTGGGCCAAGTCTCACCTGTTCCTCTCGCGGCCGATTCCAGGATGGCATCCCATCTCGGCGGTGGAGGGGCTCGTGGCCCCGGGCGAGGCGGTGGCCTTGATCGCCGAGGAAGGCGCGGTGCACCGGGCCCGCTTCGAGCTGGACCGGCGAGAGGTGCAATCGTCCCGCGAGGCGCCGTCATCCCCGGCGGGGCCGATTGGCCCGAGCGAAGTGGAGGGCCGGGCTGAATTCGAGCGATCACCGCTGTCAGTCGCCGCACCGGAGCGGTTTCGGCTCTCCGAGGAGCCTTCGCGGCTGCTCGCCTCGGCCGGTGGCGAGCGCTGCGGATTCGAAGTGGAGCTTCTGGGCTGCGAGCCGGTGAAATGGATCGGCCTGGGAGGGCTGCTCTCCTACGGCGGCGCGTTCGGAGCGGCGCGAGGCGCCTTTGGCATCGGCGGCGAGTCAGTGGCGTCGTCCGGCCTGGGCATGGTGGAGCACGCCTTCGGCGGACGGGTGCCGTTCGATCCGGCGCGGCGCGCGCCCGAGCGCTGGCACTGGGACGTGCTCGTCTTCGAGGGGGACACCGCCGCGTTGATGGTGCTGTCCATCCGGCTGCCTGTGTTGGGCTGGCGGGTGATCCGTTCCCGCGGCCGCCTGCCCGAGGCGGAGGCCGCGTCGCCCTCGGGCGCCGTGGAGTATCTGGAGCTGGCCTCGGAGGGAGCGGCGACCTACCCCAGGCGCTGGCGCGGTACGGTGAACAGCCGGCGCGGAGCGCTCCGCTACGAGGCAAGGGCGGCGACGCCCATCGCCCCGGTGGCGCCGGGAGGCGGTTTCTTGGGCTTCGATTTCGAAGCCGGCTGGACGGCGCGCGGCGGGAGGGAGCGTGCGCTCAAAGGGAGGGGATTCTGCGAGTGCGGAGGCAGCGGCGCGGCCAAGCTCGGCTGACGCCGCGCCTCACGCCCCACGCGAACCCTTTGGACATATTTGGACCAAACTCTAACCTTGTCCGGACAGAATCAGAGTTTGGTCTAAGATTGTCCAGCATGATCTCTCGCCGCCTCAGCGAGGTGCTGCCTTCCGACCTGAGCCGGAAGATGGTGTTGCTCTCGGGGCCGCGGCAGTGCGGCAAGACGGTCCTCGTTCGGGCGCTCGCCGCCGAGGGCGACGGCGCCTACTACAACTGGGACGCTGCCCCCGATCGGCTCGCCATTCAGAAGCGGGCGCTGGACTTCGATCGCGCCCTATGGGTGTTCGATGAGCTGCACAAGTTCAGGCGCTGGCGCGCGTTTCTCAAGGACCTCTCCGATTCCTACGGCCGCCGGAAACGAATCCTCGTCACCGGCAGCGCGCGGCTCGAGCTTTACGGGCGCGGCGGTGACTCGCTGCAGGGGCGCTACTACGGGCACCATCTGCACCCGATCACCTTCTCGGAGCTGCACGGTCTGCCTTTTCGGGCGGTCGGCGACCTCCCGCGCCTCCCCACGGATCCGGCACGGAGGTCCCTCGACGACCTCCTGCGCCTGGGCGGCTTTCCGGAGCCCCTGCTCTCGGGCTCCGAGCGCGAGGCGGCCCGTTGGCGGTTGGCGTATGGCGAGCGCCTGGTCCGGGAGGAGATCGCCTCGCTCGAAAGGGTGCGGGAGATAGAGCGTCTGGAACTCCTCTACGACCAGCTCGGCGAGGTGGCCGGGGGCCTGCTCTCGATCAATAGCCTGCGAGAGGACCTTGAAGTCTCCTTCGAGACCGTGCGCTCGTGGCTCGCGATCCTCGAGCGGCTTGACGCTGTCTTCCGGGTCCCGCCGTACGGGCCGCCGCGCATCAAGGCGGTGAAGAAGGAACAGAAGCTCTACTTCTGGGACTGGGCCCGGTGCGCCACCGAGGGAGCACGTTTCGAGAACCTGGTCGCGATGCACCTGCTCCGCGCGGTGGACTGGGCTGCCGACGTGGAGGGCGAGAAACTCGCGCTGCGCTTCTTCCGCCGCCGCGAGGGGGGCGAAGTCGACTTCGTCGTGCTGCGAGGCGGCAAGCTCTGGCTCGCGATCGAGACCAAGCTGACCGACGATGATCTCGCCCCCAGCCTGCGCTACTTCATCGAGCGCGCCCGGCCGCCGTTCGCCCTCCAGGTCGTGCTGCGGAACGTGCGGGAGCGCCGCTTGCCCGATCTGGGCCGCACCGAGGTGCGGGTCATCGCCGCCTCGCGCCTTTTGGCCAACCTTCCCTAGGGTGGTGTCAGCACAGTGAGCCGGCCTCGCTACTGGATGTTCGAGCCGTCGCCCAGCTCGGGCCCGAGCGCCTGCTTGAGGGCGGTGACCGAGTCCATCGAGACGTACCCGTGCCGGTCGCGCTCGAGGGCGGAGGCGAGCTGGGAGTGCGTCACCGAAGGCGGCCAGCCGTAGGTGCGGCCCATGTTGCGGACCAGCTCGTCCGCCTGGCGTCCGGGGCCGACCATGTAGGCGATCCACTCGGATGCCAGCAGCATCCCCCGGAGCTTGTCGTCCAGGCTGGGCGCCCCGCGCTGCTGGGTGATGTAGCGGTTCAGCTCGTAGAGGGCCCGCATCCCCAGCACGTCCTCGGACTGGCCGGCGTGCTTGGAGTTGATCGCCACCCGGTACTGGGTGGCGCCGTTCACCGTCTCCGGAGTCACCCGCATGAACTCGTCGCCCTCCGACTTGTAGTAGCCGTCGGCGATCATCTTGTCGGTGAACGCCCCGGTGATGGGCGAGCGGCCGTCGCCGTGCTCCACGTGGTAGGTGAGCAGGGTGTTGGAGAAGGCGAGCGCGTTCACCACCGAGGTGCCGTCGAGCTTCGCCGGATCCACCGACTCGCCCGGCCGGAAGTCCACCTTCGAGCCGCGCGCCGCCCGCGGGTAGATGTCGAACACCTTGTCCATCCTCCCCCCGCCGTCGATGCGCCCGTCCACGTCCAGGTCCCGGTGGTCGTACAGCCGCCGGTCGTTGGGCACCAGGTAGTCGCCCGGAGAGCGGGTGCGGTCCTTGATGGAGTCGTAGCCCTTCCGGGCGGCGATCATCTCCAAGAGCGCGCTGGTCATCATGTTGATGCCGTAGCCGTACTCCGGCGCCGAGGTGGTGACCAGGTGCGCGTTGGGGAAGCGGTTGGTGAACTCCGCCACGTTCTGCTTCCCGCGGCACATGCCGAGCTGCACCAGCTTGGTGCCCAGCTCGGTCTTCGGCGCCGCCCTCAGCGCCATCGAGATGTTGCCGCCCAGGTTGGAGTGCCCGGTGTACATCTCCACCTGCACCTCCGGGTCGTTCATGTCCCGGAGCATCTGCCGGTCGGTGGAGTAGTCCTCGACCTTGAAGATCTCCACCCGGAACTTGGTGTCCGGGGCGCGGCCGGCCGGGTCCTTCAGGGTGCCCTCGAACAGCTCGCGGCCCGGCGCCAGGGTGGTGCGGGTGAAGCCGCGCTGGATGTAGGGCTGGATGAGCTGGTCGTAGAACTCCTCGTGGACATAGTGCTTGACCTTGATGGTGTCGTTGCCGTTCTTGAACCACTCCTCGTACGGAGGCTGGTCGGGGAGCGCCTTCTTCACCAAGGCGTCCAGCCGGCCCACCTGCTCGGTGGTCAGCCCCAGGTTCGCCTTCACCGCGTCGAGGTTCAGCGCCATCGAGGTGCGGAGCCCGCGGTGGATCTCCTTCTCGGCGATGTCCAGGTAGAGGCCCATCGCCTTCTGCCGGACCGCGGCCTCCTCGGGAGCGGAGGCGGCTTCGGCGAGCGCCAACAGCGCGGTGGCCGAGCCCGACTTGAGCTGCATGGTGGTCTCCGAAGCGGTGGGCTCGCCGGCGGCGCGCTCCGCTCCGAGCTTGGCGCTCGCCTCGAGCGACACCGCTGAGCGCGCCCTCACCGCCGCGGAAGCGGAGGCGAAGGGGTTCTTCCCCTCGGCCACCAAGAGCGCCCCCTCGTACAGCGCCGGCGCGGAGGCGATCGGCCCTTGGCCCTGCGGCCTCGGCCCGATGGAGAAGCTGCCGTCCGGCTGCAGGAAGATCGCGCCCGGGCCGCCGGCCCGATTCCCCACCGAGATGCCCTCGCCCGTCAGAGCGGGCGGGGCCGGGGTGAAGAGCGCCCGGATGAGCTCCGACGCCTTCTGCGGCGTGGTCGCGAAGAGATCCTGCATCTTCGCCTTCAGCACCGGATCGTTGACCACCGCGGCCAAGGCGCGGTTGGCCTCCGGCCGCGAGAGGACTCCCGAGCGGTTGCCGTACTTGGTGTCGATGTACTCGGCGAGCTCTCGCGCCTTGACGGAGGTGGCTTCGGTGATTCTCGGCATGACGTCCCCCTGCGAACAGCGGCATTGGACCACGCGGCGCTTTCGGCCTGCAACCCGCCCGCCGCCAACGGGCCCAAAGCGGTCAGAGGCAGGCCACGGTGTAGCTCACCGACAGAGTCTGTCCCGCCCCGGGCGCCTTCCCGGCGTTGAAGACGATCGCGTTGGCCACCGGGTCGTAGGTCCAGTCAGTGCTCGGCACCACCACTCCGTTCACCTTCACCTCGATGGTCTTCCCGCCGCTCTGGTCGGGCGTGGAGTTGAGGAAGAAGCTGGTGCGGTAGCCGAAGGCCACCTTGCCGAGGTCCTGGAGCTTCTGGGCCCAGTTGGCGTTGCAGATCTCCTCCCGGACGCCGTTGGTGAGGCTCACCATCTGGGCGTAGCGGCCGTCGTCGGAGGAGCCGTCGTAGGAGCACCCGGTGGGCGGGTTGGGATCGAAGGGGCCGATCACGTTGAAGGTGAAGAGGTTGGCTCGGTTGACCCCCTTCACGTTGAGGAACTGGTTGTAGAAGTAGCTCACCGGCTTGGGGTCCTGATCGATGGCGTCGGTCACCACCACCACCGCGAGGTAGGCGTTGAAGCGGAGGAAGCCGGCGTTGTCGGCAGTCACCAGCGGCGCGGTGACCGCCTTGAGCGAAGGAGAAATCCCGGTCTCGCTGGCGCTGCCGTTGGTGCCCACCTTCACCTTGGCCTTGAACTTGTTCTCCACGTCCGGGGTGGTGGGGGTGAGGACCTTGGGGTTGTTGGCGTCGCCCAAGAGCCTCCCGCGCTCGCCGCCGCCCATCGGGCCGAGCGGGGTCTGCATCGGCTCGTCGTCGTCGGTGGTGGTGACGCCGAGGTGGTAGTCGGCGTTGGTGGAGTTGGCGTACTGGATGAAGGCGGCGAAGTTGTTGGCGAGCGAGCTCTGCTCGTCGCCCATCGAGCAGGAGTTGTCGATGGTGAGCAGGATGTCCGCCTCGGGCTTGGCGCTCTGGGTGAAGACGTCGGTGTGCAGCCCGGTGGCGTCTCCTTTGCCCTGCAGCGTCACCAGGTAGACGACGTTCTGCCCTCCCTGGATGGCGTTGATCGCCACCGCGCCCGAGTCGGCGCCCATGTCGATCGGCGAGTACTTGGCCTGGAAGGTGACGGGCGAGGCGCCGGGCTGCAGGGTGAGCCCCGAGCCAAAGATGGCCGGAGTGGAGACGAGATGGAACTCCGGGCAGGGCTGGGTGCCTGGGCAGTCGGGGCCGCCCGCAATCTGGCCCGCCCCCGCCTGCATCGCGAAGGAGGTGATGGTCACGTTCTGCGTGCAGGTGTTGTAGATGCTGAACGTCTTCGTCGAGGAGTTGCAGCCCTTCTTCACCGTCCCGAAGTCGAGCTTGTCGGGAGCGATGGTCAGGCAGGAGGGCCCGACCGCGGTGATGAGCGGCACCGAGCCTTGCGGGCTTTGGGGCGAGGAGATGCTGAACTGCAAGTGCCCGAGCAGGCTCACCGTGGTCTGGGGCTGGGGGCCCTGCGGCCAGACCTTGACCGTGAGCTGCCAGGACTCGTTCGGCTGAAGCTCCCTCGAGGGGACCGGTCCGCCGATGAGGCTGTAGGCCGGGTCGGTGCTCGAGGAGAGGTCCACTCCCGAGACGAGGCAGATGTCTCCGGCGGTCTGGCTCAGGTTGCGGATGACCACCGGAAGCTCCTTGAAGCTGGGCGGCGTCACCAGGCCGAAGTTGAGCTGGGCCGGGCTCACCGAGTAGCGGCAGGGAGGCACCTGCACCGCGTCGGCGGTGAGGCGGATCTTCACCTGCGGCTCGTCGGGGTCGTTGGAGAAGATGGTCACCTCCGCCTCCTTGGCGCCGAGCGAAGCGGGAGTGAGGGTGACCACCAGGTCCACGAGGTTCTTCCCCACCGTCGCTTCCAGCCCGACCGCCGGATCGTAGGAGGAAGGAATCCCCACGCTGAACTCTCCGGGCGCGGTGCTGGCGTTTTGCGGGGTGAGGGCGAGATAGGGAAGCTGCCCGGGCCCTTTGGGGCCGACCGAGCCGAGCCGGAGGTTGACGTTCGGATCCGGCGGGTTCGGCCGCGCGCCCACGTTCATCACGGTGAGCTTTCGCACCACTGACGCGGGCGGGGTGGTGTTGGCGAAATATCCGACCTTGCCGAAGGCGAGCGTGGGCCTGGGCATGACGCTGATCTTCGGCCCGCCGCCGTAGCACTTGAGGCCCACCGAGCCGGAGGGCTGCTTGGCGATGCCGGTCTGGAAGGTGAGCTGGGCGGTGCGGGGCCCAAGCGAAGAAGGCCGGCAGCCCACGGTGAGCGGAGTGGGGACCGAGCCGGGAGGAATCTCCAGCTCGGAGGGGTTTCCGCCGGGGCCGGCCACCACTCCGAAGTCGCTGGCCATGGTGGTGGCGAGTTGGGTCAGCTTCAAAGGAGTCGCGCCGGCATTGAAGAAGGTCAGCTCCCGCGTGTAGAGCTTGCTCAGGCCCACCGCGCCGAAGTCGAGCTGCGAGGGAGTCCAGCTCAGCACGGTGTCCACGCCTTCGCCCTCGAGGGTCACTTCCACCTCGGGACAACCCGCCGCCGCGCGCACCTTCACCGCCGCCTGGTAGGCGCGGACCTCGGTGGGGGAGAAGCGGAAGGTGAGCCGGGTGGCGCCGTTGGGCGGGACGGGGAAGCTGCCCCTGGGCGAGGAGGCGGCGAAGGTGAATGCCTGATGATCTCCAGTCGCCGAGGTGGGCTCGCCAGCCGCTCCGGTGGCGGGAAGCGCGGTCTGATTGGGCACGTCGTAGGGAAGCTCGGCGAACGCGCCGGAGGCGACCTTCCCGAAGTCGAGGAGCTTGGGGAGCTGGCAGGTGCTGGAGCCGGAGCTTCCCTTGAGGACGATGGTGGCCTCTCCCTCCCCGGGCCTGGTGCCGCCGCCTTTCAGGAGCAGCCGGGCGTAGTGGTCGAGGCCCGCCTCGGCCGGCCGGGTGGGCGTGAAGACCATGTCGAACGCCGCCTCTTCGAGCGGAGCCAGGCTGCTGCCCGGCGCGAAGCGGACTTCGAACGCCGAGCCCATCTCGCTGGCGTCGGCGATCGTCACCGGGTCTCCCTCCACTCTCTCGAGCGAGACGAGGGTGAGCGGCCCGGAGCCGACGTTTCGGACGATGAGCTTCCGCGCCACCCGGTCGCCCACCAGGGCCATGCCGAAGTCGAAGGTGGCGTCGCGGTTCACCACCTCCGCGCCGTCGGGATCGGTCCACGGGATGCCGATCTCCGCGAACCGCTCGCTGACCTGGGCTTTTCGGCCGCACTCGCAGCCGGCGAGCGACAAGGCGAGGAGCAGGAGGAAACGCGAGCGCACCATTGGGCACCCCCGGAGACGAAGGCGCGCATGCTCGCGGCTGCCAGGCCGACAATCAAGCGGCCAGGCTTGCCGCGGTGCGTCGCGCCACCGGGCTCGTCCCGCTGGGACAGCCTGCGCCGAGGTCACTTTCCGACGGGAAGCTCGGCCAGGATGAGCGCAGCGCCGGTGACGTGCCCAACTCCCCCGCTGCCCCCCGGAGAGGGCTGCATCGAGGGGAGCTTGGCGCGGGCCACGACCTCGCCGGAGGCCTCGATGATCCGAGAGCCGCCTTGCCCCGGTAGCGGAGGGGAGCCGCGGCCCCAGTTGGCGTTCAGTACGTGCACCGCGTGCGCGCGCGCCACGGCCGGAAGGAGCGAATCCCGCGCATCCTCGCCCTCGTCCACCCAGGCGCTGGGGAAGAGGAGGAGGTCGGCCCGGGCCAGGCTCGCCCTCGCCTCGGCGTCGTCCGGGCGCGCGTCGGGAAGCCGATCGCCCCCCTCGAGCAAGAAGTGCACGTCGTAGCAGACCGCCGCCGCCACCAGGGCGCCGGCCAGGCTCACCGGGCCGACGGGCAGGTTCCCTGGAGCAGCCCAAAGCTCGGGATGCCACGGATGACGCTTGCGGTAGCAGAGGGCCAAAGTTCCGTCCCGCTCGAAGCCGAGGAGGGTGTTGTGAAGCCGCTGGCCGTGGCGCTCGACCAGCGGGCCGCACAGGGCGAGGCGGTGCTTGCGCGCCAGGGCGGCGAGCGCGCGCGCGGTGGGGCCGTCGACCGGCTCGGCGAAGCGGCTGAGGTCGAAGTCGAAGGAGGGCGAGACGTAGCCGGTGAGGGCCAGCTCGGGGAGCAGCGCGAGGTCCACCTGACCGGCGATGGGCGCGAGCAGCGCGTCCACCCGCGCCAGGGCGGACGCCACCTCGCCGAACGAAGCCGGCAGCTCGAGGGCTGCGACGCGCACCTCCGTCCTCCTTGCACCGGCCCGGCGCGCTGGCTCGTGAGGTTACTGCCGCCCGGCGCGCTTCCTCAGCGCCGCGCGGTACGCCTTCGCGGCGAGAATGGGGCGCTTCTTGCCCACGTGCTTGGCAAGCAATTCCAAATCCAGATCAGGCAGAAGCTCACTGCCCCGCACGCGTGCGTAGCTCCTGCGCCGCCGCGCGAAGACGTCGAAACCGCCGGAGCGCTTCCAGCACCAGACCTCTCGCACGCCGAGGTGCCAGTAGATGTCCAACCGGTCGAGCAACGGCTTGGTCCAAATCACCTCGATGGCGATGTCGGGAGGCCGCTCTTCTCGGGGGCCGACGATGAAGCAACTGTCAGGCTCGACCCCACGCTTGGCGCGCTCGTCCTGAATGGTCCACGAACCGCATCCGCTCAGCTCCGTCCCCGTCACCTCCGACCAAGCCGTGACCAGAATCGAGATGTCATACGTCGAGACTTCATGCCCGTAGGAGGGCGCCATCAGCTCCAGATCCCCTTCCCGGTAGGCGATGTGCACGCTGCGATTGTCGGCACGCATGCGGAGCCAGTGCTGGAACTGCTTCCAGTCGACTCCGCGCAGGAGGATGCGCGTCTCCTCCGAAACCGATGGGGCGTTTGCGAGAGTTTGCTCGAACGACTCATCCATGGCGCCAATCTACGCTCGAGCCAACACCCGCGCTACCGCGCGGCAGTGCCCAGGCAAGGGAGCCCCGGCCTCACCGCCACGCTTGGCCGATGACTCCGCGGTAGTACATCTCGGCGCCGGGGGTCCCCGGCAGCTCTCTCAGCCGCCGCGCCGCCGCCCGCAGCGTGGGCGCCATCTTCGGCCCCAGCGCCTCGTCCAGGCTCTCGAAGATCTCGGCGAACTCCTCGGCAAAGGCGTGGAAGAAGCGCAAGTCGTCCCCCGTGCCGCGAAGCTCGGCGGGGATCAGCCTCACCCGGGAAAAGCCGGCCTCCCGGAAGAGGGCCTCGAGCCTCTGGCCGATGAAGGGGTCCCCTCCCGCGGCGATCTGGGCGGTGTTGAGGGCGCTCAGCGTCTGCGCCACCTCGGGGCTTTCGGGCGAGGTGCGGAAGGTGGAGTTGTCCACCTCGGTGAGGTGGCAGTAGCCGCCGGCGGCGAGCACCCGGCGCACCTCGCGGAGCACCTCGACCGGCCGGGCGAGGTGCTCGAGCAGCCACGAGCAGTGCACCCGCTCGAAGGCGCCGCCTTTGAAGGGCAGGCGAGAAGCGTCGCCGCGGACGTAGCCCGGCCCGGGATGGTGGGCTGCGGCGTGGGAGAGCTTCCGGCGGTCGAGATCCAGCGCGAACAGCCGGACGCCGGGGAAGCGCTCGAATAGCTGCTGGGCCATCGCGCCCACGCCGGTGGCGAGGTCGAGCACGCGCATGCCGGGGGTGGCGTCCAGCTCGCGGAGGATGAAGGGCGAGGCGAAGCGGGCCTGTTTCTCCAGCCGGGCCACCTCGCGCGGGTCGGTCTCCCCGTGGATGTAGCCGGCCATCAGTCGCCTCGGGGCGGGAGGGACGTTCTCATCAGTTTCTTGCCCTCGCGGGAGGTCCCTCCATACAGTCAGCCCGCTTGGACACGCGAGCGCGAAAGAGGGTGAGCCTTTCCTGGGCCATCTTCATCTTCTTCGCGGTGGCGCTGGTGATCATCCTCCTGGTGCTCTACCTCATCGTGCCGGCGCAGGCCCGCGCGTATCTCGAGGGCACTCTCGCCCAGCGCGGAAACGCGGTGGCCCGCGAGGTGAAGCGCAAGGTGAAGGTCGCCCGCGGGGTGGACGTCAACGAGGCCGCCCTGGAGATCGAGCGGGTGACCGAGGGCGATCGCGAGGTGCAGTTGGTGGCGGTGCTGTACTGCGCTCCCCACGAGCAGTGCGAGATGGTGGCGGTGAAGCCGGGGGTCGACCCCAAGCTGGTGCAGGACGTGAGGGAGGAGTTCATCTCCGCCGAGCAGCCGCTGGGGCGGCACCCGCTGAGGAGCGGGGCGCTGCTGGTCGCCGACTCGGTGGCGCCCGCCTCCGGCGAGGGCGTGGGCTACGTGCTGGTGGTGCTCGACCGGAAGGTGATCGAGCAGGCGGTGGGGCAGCTCGAGCGCACCGTGCTGGTGGCCCTGGGCATCGGGTGCATCGTCTTCCTCCTCCTGGTGTGGTTCATCTCGCGCTGGTTCATCCTCCAGCCGCTCGGCTCGATGCTCGCGGTGGCCTCGAAGCTCTCGGAGGCGGATCTCTCGGGGAGGGTGGAGGAGGTCTCCACCAGCGAGCTGGGGAGCCTGGCGGACGCGCTCAACGGGATCAACCAGTCGCTCCGGGACACGCTTGGGCGGGTGCGGGGCGTCTCTGAGGGCGTGGCCCAGGTGATCGAGCAGATCTCCCTCACCGGGCAGACGGTGACTTCGGGGGCGTCGACGGCGCTGCAGCGGGTGGAGGAGACCTCCTCCTCGATGGTGGAGATGATGGCCTCGCTCCGGGGCATCGCCGAGAACGTGGAGGTGCTCTACCAGAGCGCGGAGGAGAGCAGCTCGTCGATCATGGAGATGGCGGCCACCAACGACGAGGTGGCGGAGAACGTCCAGGCGATGGCGCACTCGGTGCAGGAGACCACCGCGGCGATCGAGCAGATGACGAACTCGATCAAGGAGGTGGCGAAGAACATCGAGGAGCTGTACGCCTCGACGGAGGAGACCTCCTCCTCGATGAGCGAGATGGACATCTCGATCGGGCAGGTGGAGACGAACGCCAACGAGACGGCCCGGCTGTCGGAGCAGGCCTCGAAGGACTCGGAGCTGGGGGTGGAGAGCCTGCAGAAGACGATGGCGGGCATCGACAAGATCAAGGAGTCCTCGCGGACGGCGCTCTCGGTGATCGAGTCGTTGGGGAAGCGGATCCAGGAGATCGGCAACATCCTGAACGTGATCGACGAGGTGGCGGAGCAGACGAACCTCTTGGCGTTGAACGCGGCGATCATCGCGGCGCAGGCGGGGGAGCACGGCAAGGGGTTCGCGGTGGTGGCGGAGGAGATCAAGGACCTGGCGGAGCGGACGGGGGCGTCGACGAAGGAGATCGCGGATCTGATCCGGAGCGTGCAGGAGGAGTCGCGCAACGCGGTGGCGGCGATGAACCAGGGGGTGCGGAACGTAGAGGAGGGGGTGCTGTTGGGCCGGGAGGCGGAGGGGGCGCTCAAGAAGATTTTCGACTCGGCGAACAAGAGCACGATGATGGTGAAGGCGATTGCGCGGGCGACGGTGGAGCAGGCGCGGGGGTCGAAGCAGGTGACGGCGTCGATCCAGCGGATCGCGCGGACGGTGCAGCAGGTGAGCGAGGCGTCGAACGCTCAGGCGAAGGGGACGGAGCAGATCATGAAGGGCGCGGAGAAGATGAAGCTGATCACCGCGCACGTGCAGCGCAGCTCGCAGGAACAGGCGCACGGCTCGAAGCAGATCACGAAGTCGATCGAGAGCATCAACGAGATGGTGACCCACCTGAATCGGGCGCAGAAGGAGCAGACGAAGGGTTCGGAGCAGGTCTTGAAGGCGGTGGAGACGATCAAGTCGGTCTCGGAGCACCAGTCGCGTTCGGTGAAGCAGCTCGAGGAGGCGATCGAGTCCTTGCGGCAGCAGGCGGACGTCTTGCGCGCCGAGGTGCGGCGGTTCAAGGTGTAGGTCCCCTGTCCCGCCTGGCGGGAGAGGGGCAGGGGCGAGGGAGGGGTGAGGGTGGAAAAAGGCCGCTCGGTCATCTACCTCATCGCGGCGGTCCAGTTCGTCAACGTGCTGGACTTCATGATGGTGATGCCGCTGGGTCCGGACTTCGCGCGGGCGCTGGGAATTCCGGAATCCGACCTGGGGCTCATCGGTGGCAGCTACACGGCCTCGGCGGCGGTGACGGGGCTGATCGCGTCACCGTTTCTGGACCGCTTCGACCGGAGGCTGGCGTTGGGAGGGGCGATGTTGGGGTTGGTGTTGGGGACGGCGCTCGGCGGTTTCGCGCAGGGCTTTCACTCGCTGGTATTGGCGCGGGTGGTGGCGGGGGGATTCGGCGGCCCGGCGACGTCGCTGTCGCTATCGATCATCTCGGACGTGATTCCGCCGGAGCGGAGGGGGAGGGCGATCGGGACGGTGATGGGGGCGTTTTCGGTGGCGTCGGTGCTGGGGGTGCCGACGGGGCTGTACCTGGCGGAGGAGCTGGGATGGCGGAGCCCGTTCTTCGCGGTGGCGGGGCTGGGGCTCACACTGGTGCTGGCGGCGATTGCGGTGTTGCCGCCGCTTCGGGGGCACTTGGGGGCGGCGGGCGCGGAGTTGGCGGGGACGAGGTCGTTACTGTCGCAGCCGTCGGTGTGGCTTTCGTATCTGATGACGGCGCTGGCGATGTCGGCGAGCTTCATGGTGTTGCCGAATCTCTCGGCGTACTTGCAGGGGAACCTGGGCTATCCGCGGGAGGGGTTGAAGTGGCTGTACTTCGTGGGTGGCTTCGTGAGCTTCGCGGCGATCCGGGTGGTGGGGGCGCTGGTGGATCGGTTCGGCTCGTTCCGGGTGGGGGCGGTGGGTTCGCTGATGCTGGTGGTGGCGATGGGGCTGTTCTTCCTGGAGGAGCCGGTGCGGTTGCCGGTGATGGTGTTGTTCCTCTCGATGATGGTGGCGATGTCGTTCCGGAACGTGCCGTACGCCGCGCTGGCGACGCGGGTGCCGAGGCCGTTCGAGCGGGCGCGATTCCAGTCGTTGCAGTCGGCGGTGCAGCACGCCTCCTCGGCGGTCGGCGCATTCGTCTCGGCGCAGATGCTCTCGGAGGAGCCGGGCGCCGCCCCGGTGCGCCGGCTGGTGGGGATGCCGAGGGTGGCGCTCTTGTCGATCGCGCTGTCGTTGGCGCTGCCGATCCTGATGCGCGCCGTGGAGGCGCGGGTTCGCCGCGCCGAGCAGGCGTCCTCCAGCGCACGGACGCCACCTGGGGCCGGCTGATTGGCTGAACGCGCCGGCGCTAGCTTCCGGCGCCGGCCTCCGCGCGGTAGTGCTCGATCGCCCGGCTGAAGTAGCCGGAGAGCGTCGCGCCGAGCAGCGCGTCCTTCACCGCTCCGGGGAGCACCGGGCTCGAAAAGGGCGCCACCGCGAGATCGTGAGCCGAGTGCCAAGTCACCAGCGTCTTCTCCCCGAACCGCTCGAAGCGCACGGTCCCGATGTCCTTCGCCACCGAGCCGTTGTCCGACTTCAGCACCTCCCAGCGCACCCGCGCCGCGGAGATCCGCCCGCTCGAGTCCCGCTCCTCGCGCACCGTCTCCACCTTCGTCATGTCCAGATCCTTCCCGGGCGCCCCCAGCACCATCCGCTCCACCTGACGCCCCGGACCCGCCTCCCGAACCTCTCCGCCCTTGTAGTCCGCCAGGTGCCGGCCCCAATCCTTCGCGGGCACCTTCTTAAGGAAGCGCTCGAGCGGGAGGTCCACCACCCCGATGGTCCGCTCCTCCACCGAGCCGTCCGCGCGCCGGCTGGCCTCGCTCAACACCTTCCCCTGTGCGAGCGCCGCCTTCTCCTTCGCCGTCAGCGGCCGCTCGCCCGCCTCCAGCGACGCCACCTTCCCCTCCATCTCCGCGAAATGCCGGTCGGTCACCCCGGTGAGGGTGATGGGCTTCGGCCCGGAGGGGTCGAGGAACGAGAGCGCCCGGTCCAGCTTCGAGGACAGATGGCTCACCAGCGCCTCCACCGGCCTCTGCCGAAGCCGCGGCCTGGGAATCCATCCTCCGGGCTTCTCCGCCGCCGGCGAGCCGGGCCTCTCCTTGGCGCCCTCGCGGCCGCTTACCTGACGCGCACTTCGATTGCCTCTCACCTTCAACATGGCAACCCCCTTGAGACGTGCCCTGAATTCTAGCGGCTGCGAATCCCCCAGCAAAGGCGCCGGTCGTCCGTCGATCCACCACCGCCCACCGAACAGCAAGTTTAACCTTGACAAGTTACGACTTGACGAGTCGAGTCTTGCGACATGAGCGGAGATCGGTTCGTCGGCCGGGAGCGCGAGATCGCCCTCCTCGAGGAGGCTTGGGCGTCCCCCGCGGCGGCATTCATCCCCCTCTATGGACGCCGGCGCGTCGGGAAGAGCGAGCTCATCCTCCATTTCATGCGCAAGCGCCCAGGGATCTACCACGTGGGCAAGGTCGCTCCCGCCGCCTTGCAGCTCCGCGAGTTCCTTGCCGAGGCGGCCCGCGAGCTCAAACAGCCCCTCTTGGCCGCCTTGCCGGCCGACAGCTGGCGGACCGCGCTCGATCAGCTGGAGCCGCACTGGAAGCGCCCGGGCAAGCTGGTGCTGGCGTTCGACGAGTTCCAGTGGACGGCCGGCGCCTCTCCCGAGCTTCCCTCGCTCTTGCAGGAGCTGTGGGATCGCCGGTGGAAACGGTCCGGCAAGGTGCTCCTGATTCTCTGCGGCTCCTTCATCGGCTTCATGGAACGAGAAATCCTCGGCCGGCAGAGCCCCCTCTTCGGCCGGAGGACCGCCCAGATTCACCTCCAGCCCCTGAGCTACTCGGAGGCCGCCCGGTTCCATCGCTCCTGGTCCTTGCCGCAGCGGGCCGGCGCCTATTTCATCGTGGGAGGGGTGCCGCAGTACCTGCTCGCCTTCGCGCCGGAAAAATCCCTCACCGCCAACATCGAGGCGAACCTCTTGACGGAGTTCGCCCCGCTCTTCCGCGAGCCGGAATTCCTCCTGCGCGAGGAGCTACGCGACGTCACCGGCTACCACGCGGTACTGCTGGCGATCGCGCAGAACTTGGGCTCCGGCCGCGAGATTGCCCGCGTCTCGGGGCTGCCCGAACGAAGCCTCCACTACTACCTCGAGCAGTTGGTTCAGCTCGGGTACGTCGCCCGCCGCTTCCCGCTCACCGGCGAGCGGGAGGCCAAGCGCCACGTGCGCTTCTCGCTGGAGGATCCGCTCCTTCGCTTCTGGTTCCGCTTCGTCTTCCCCAACCAGAGCTTCGTGCAGCAGCACGGGCCGCGCCACGCCTTCCAGGAGCTTTTGAGGCCGAATCTGGAATCCTACTTCGGCTCCTGCTTCGAGCGGCTCTGCCGCGAGGCGCTCCCCAAGCTGCTCGCCCAAGAAGGAGTGGAGGCATCAGTGAGGGTGGGTGAGTACTGGGACAAGGAGGTGCAGATCGATGTGGTGGGGATGCGGGACGACGGTTGGACTGAGCTGGGCGAGTGCAAGTGGGGCTCGGTCAGGTCTCCATCCGGCCTGACCACCGAGCTCGAGCGGAAGGTCCTGGCGTATCCGAATCCGCGGAATCACACTCTGGGGCGCCGATTCTTTCTCCGCCAATTGCCGCGAGGTGTGAGGAGGCCTCGCTGGCATTCACTGGAGGACCTGTACGCCGCCGCCGGGGCACGGCGAGGCTGACCCTGGCGCCCGTCGCGGTGGCGCCGGAAAGCCAGCGCTGACGGCCCCGGGTTGATCGGCCCGCCGGAGAGGGATACATCCTTCCGCTCCATGAAGAGACAGCACCTCGCCTTGGCCCTCGCCCTCCTCGCCGGCCCCCTCGCCGCCTCAGCCCAAGAAGACATCCCCGAAGTCCTCGGGCCCAAGTCCGCCGCCGAAGAGGAGGAAGAAGAGGGCGCCTCCAAGCCCCGCAAAGTCCTCACCGCCAAGGACCGCGAGGAGGCCTTGAAGGCCGAGGCCGAACGGAAGCGAGCCGAGGCCGAAGCCAAGGCCAAGGCGGAAGCCGAAGAGCGCGCCCGTCTCGCCGCCGAAGCCGAGGCCAAACGAAAGGCCGAGGCCGAAGCCAAGCGGAGGGCCGAAGAGGAAGCCGCCGCCAAGGCCAAGGCCGCAGCGGAGACCAAGGCCAAGGCGGAAGCCGAAGCCAAGCGCATCCGCGAAGAGGCCGAGGCCAAGGAGCGCGCCAAGAAGGCCGAGCAGGAAAAGAAGCGCCTCGCCGCCGAGGAGAAGAAGCGCAAGGAAGAGGAGAAGCGCCTCGAGGCCGAGCGAAAGCGCATGGAGGCCGAGGAGAAGAAGCGCCTCGCGGAGGAGGAGAAGCTGAGGAAGG
The DNA here is from genome assembly GCA_016191815.1 of Myxococcales bacterium. Taxonomy (GTDB): domain Bacteria; phylum Myxococcota; class Myxococcia; order Myxococcales; family Myxococcaceae; genus JACPVI01. The sequence goes on along the minus strand of JACPVI010000062.1, from coordinate 16,408 downwards.
CCGAAGAGAAGCGCCTCGCCGCCGAGAAGCGCCGCCAGGAGGAGCTGGAGAAGAAGAAGGCCGCCGCCGAGGCCCGCGAGGCCGAGCTTTCCAAGAAGAAGGAAGAGCTCGAGGCCAAGAAGAAGGAGATGGAGGAGGCCAAGGCCAAGCTCGAAGAGGACAAACGCCAGAAGGACGCCGAGCGCCGGGCCACCGACGAGGCCAAGACCAAGGCCCTCGCCGAGGAGAAGGAGCGAAAGGCCCGCGAGGCCGAAGAGAAAAAGCGCCTCACCCTCGAAGAGAAGAAGCGCGCCCTGGAAGAAGAGAAGCGCGCCCTGGAAGAAGAGAAGCGCCGCAAGGAAGAAGAGAGGCGCGCCGCCGAGGAGGCCAAGCGCCTCGCCGCCGAGGCCAAGCGCCTCGAGGCCCAGCAGGCCCGGGAGGCCGCCCTCCTCGCCGCCGAGCAGAAGAAGGCCGAAGAGCCCGAGCCGCCAGAGCCCAAGCGCACCGTGTTGCAGCCGGGGCAGCCGCCTCCGCCCAAGCCGCCTCCCTCGCACGCCGCCGCGCCCGCGCCTCTCACTCCCGCCGCCTACCTCGGCGGCGCCGCGCCCGGGGGCCTCCGCCCCGCCGCGAACCTGGACGAAGCCAAGGCCGACCCCCGCTTCCGCGCCGGCTCCGTGGTGGAGGACGCCAAGGTGAAGGTGGTTTCGCTCGCCACCGGCTACCCCTACTTCGGCATCCCCCAGAACGGGTGCAGCGCCGGCAAGAGCTTCGTCACCGGCGAGCTTGTTGGCCCCTTCGACGGCATGGCCGCCGGCACGCCCGTGGTGCTGCGCATCGAGGACCCGAGCCTCGGCCCGGCCCGCGCCGGCTCCAGCCTCGCGTTCTCGGGCCTGAGGAGGGCGGGCAAGGGCAAGGACGGCACCTTCGTCTACTGCGGCAAGGGCACCGCGTTCCCGGTCCGCCGCTAGCGGGGTTGCGGCGGAACGGTGAGGGCGCGATAACCGGCGCGGACCTGCATGTTCAACGTCGGCGCCGGCGAGCTCGTCCTCATCCTGGTTCTCGCGCTGCTCGTGCTCGGGCCCAAGCGCCTCCCCGAGTTCGCCCGCGGCATCGGCCGCTTCCTCCGCGAGTTCCGCCGCCAGACCGACGAGGTCCGCGGCGTCGTCGAACGCGAGTTCTACAAGATGGACCAGGAGCTGGAAGCGCCCCTCCCCGCCCCCTCGGCCCCCAAGCCGCCCCCCGAGGCCTTGCCCGCGCGCGAGGTCCCCAAGCCGGCACCCCTGGACCCGAGTCTCGCCCCCACCGTGACCGTCGAGGCGGCAGAGGCGGCGCCCAAGGAGAAGGCCTAGCCCGATGGCCGAAGTGGCCCACACCGACCTCCGGATGACCCTCTCCGAGCACCTGGGAGAGCTGCGCTCCCGGCTGCTCAAGTGCGTGATCTCGGTGGTGGTGCTGGGCGCCGCCTCGCTGGTCTTCGCCAAGCAGATCTACGGCCTGCTCATGCGGCCGGTGCTCGCCTCGCTCCCGCCACAGACCGCCCACTTCATCTACACCTCCGCCATCGAAGAGCTGAACGTGTACATGAAGGTGGGGCTGTACACCGGGCTGTTCCTCTCCACTCCGGTGGTGCTCTGGCAGCTGTGGGGCTTCATCTCCCCCGGCCTCTACCCCAAGGAGAGACGGCTTGCCGGCCCCTTCGTCGTCTTCGGCTCGGCCGCCTTCCTCGCCGGGGCCGCCTTCTGCTACCTGGTGTTGCTCCCCACCATGTTCCAGTTCCTCCTCCGAGAGGAGGGCGCGGCCTCGATGGAGACCCAGCTCGACGCCGCCAGGCTCAAGGAGCAGGACGCCATCCGCTACCTGCGCATGGGCGAGTTGGCCAGGGCAGGCAAGGTGGCCAAGGAAACCTCGGACGCGCTCGGAAGTCGCGGCGTGGCCGAGGGCGACATGGGCCTCTCCCTGGTGCCCAAGGAGCGCGCCGACGTGCTCGGCCGGCTGGAAGGCCTGGGGCGCCTGTTGGACGCCGCCCAGGAGGGACTCGGCCCCCAGGCGAGGCCGGTCTTGCGCGAGGTGGTGGAAAAGCGCCTCCAGGCGGTGGAGGCGTTCTCGGAGGGACGGCACTCCGAGGCGGTGAAGCTCACCGACGAGGCGGCGAGCCGCCTCACCGCCGCCGCCCCCGCCCGCACCAGCGAGCTGTTCGAGCTGTGGAGGCTGGAGAAGGCCCTCGGCACCGGCCGCGCCCGCTATGAGGCGATGAACTGGACCCGGCCGATGCTCTCGATGAACGAGCAGCTCTCCTTGGTGCTCCTGCTCGAGCTGGCCCTGGGGATCATCTTCGAGCTGCCGCTGGTGATGGCCCTGTTGGGCCTGGCCGGGCTGGTTCAGGCCAAGTGGCTGATGCGCTACCAGAGGCACGCCCTGGTGGTCTGTCTCATCCTGGCGGCGGTCATCACCCCCACCGGCGACGCGGTCAACCTGGCCATGCTCGGCGGGCCGATGCTCCTCTGCTACGAGCTGGGCGTCTTGGCGGTGTGGCTCATCGAGCGGCGGAGAAAGAGCGCCGATGCCTCCGCCGCGGCGAGCTGAAAAGAGGCACCCTCACCCTGGCTCACCCCCGGAGGGAGGGGGGAGTGGCGGAGGCTGGCCGCGGGAACTGGCGCGTCGAGTCGAGCCGAAGTAGGACGCTCCCATGAAGCGCCCCAGGCGGCGGCTGGTCGCCCACCTGCGCTACCTCGTGGCGCTCGCCAAGCGCTTCCGGGTGACGCTCATCCTGGTGGGGATCCTGTTCTTGGTGCTGCCCCACGTCTACATCGCCCTCTACGTCAAGCCGGACGGGCACCGGATCGGCTACGGCGAGGCGCTCCACCACATCTACTTCCTGCTCTTCGGCCAGCCGAGCCTGGAGTACGTCGACAACGCCCTCATCGAGGTGCTGAACCTGCTCATCCCCCCGTTCGGGGTGGCGATCATCGTCGACGGAGTGGTGCGCTTCGCCTACCTCTATTTCGCCAAACACCGCGACGACAAGGAGTGGGTCGCCGTCATGAGCCAGACTTTTCGAGATCACGTCATCGTCTGCGGCGCCGGCCGCGTGGGCTACCGCGTCACCACCCAGCTGCTCGCCCTCGGCCGGGAGGTGGTGGTGATCGACAAGGCCGAGGCCGCCACCTTCGTCAGCACCCTGCGCGACCAGGGCGTCCCGGTGCTGATCGACGACATCAACAACCCCAAGACGCTCTCCCGCACCAACGCCAAGGGGGCCGCCGCGATCGTCTGCGCCACCAACGACGATTTGGCCAACCTCAACGTCGCCCTCGATGCCCGCATGCTCAATCCCAGCATCCGGGTGGTCATCCGGCTGTTCGACGACGACCTGGTGGCGAGGGTGAGGGACAACTTCCGCGCCGAGGCGCTCTCCACCTCGTCGCTCTCCGCGCCCGCCTTCGCCCTGGCCGCCTTGGACCCGCGCATCGTCCACTCCTTCCACGTCGGGGCCCACCTCATGGTGGTCTCCCAGTTCACCGCCATCCGCGGGCTGCCGGGGATGACCATCGGCGAGCTGCGAGACCGCTTCGGAGGGCTCACCCTGGCCATCCGCCGGGCCGGCAAGCCCGAGGAGCTGCACCCCCGCAACGAGGTGACCATCGCCCAGGGAGAGGTGCTAACCGTGCAGTCCACCTACGAGGACTACCGCCGCCTTAGGGAGCTCACCGACGAGAAGGCGCCTCCCCTCTCCGCCCACGGCTCTTGACCGCGGCCAAAGGTTCAGTGGGGGGCGTGGCGCCCGCTGGACAGTTGGCACCGGCCTTCCTAGCATCCGAAGCCAGCCCACCCCATGTCGCTGCGCCTCGAATACCCCGACAAGTACCGGCTGTGGTCGGACCTGATCCAGGGAAACACCGACCGTGTCTTCATCGCCACCGAGGAGCTGTTGCGGATCGGCTCCCGGGCGCCGGTGGAGCTTTCGCTGCACGGGTTGCCGGTGAGCCTGGTGATCCACGGGCTGGTGATCGGCATTCGCCGAAGGAGCGAGCGCTTCGCCGCCGGCGTCTACTTCCGGTTCCCCGACGAGGAGATCGACAAGTGCCGCCGCTTCCTCGGGCTCAGCCAGTCGCCCGACCGCTACGAGCACGGCCGGAAGGCGAAGCGGGTGCCCTGCGAGCTGAAGGTGGCGCTCCGCCACCCGGCCTCGCCCGAGCCGGCGCTGGCGAAGAACCTCTCGGAGATCGGCATCCTCTTGGCCAGCCCGGTCGAGCTGTACTCCGGGCAGTACCTCGAGCTGGACCTCACCTTGGACGACGGCGCCTGTTTCACCATGCGGTGCGAGGTGACCAGGGCCGGCACCGCGCAGAGGCTCGCCGGGGTGCGCTTCCTCGACCCGCCGCCCGAGGTGATCGCCGCCATCGCCGCCTGCGTGGATCGGCTGGCGGAGGTGAGGCCACCGCCGCACATGCGCACGGTGGTGATCGCCGACGATGACCCCACCATCCTGGAGTTCTTGAGCAAGGCCCTCACCCGCTACGGCTACGAGGTGCACAAGGCCCGCCGGGGCGAGGAGGCCCTGGCGCTGGTCCGCGAGCTGAGGCCGAAGCTGGTGATCTTGGACATCCTCATGCCGGGGATCGACGGGGTGGACATCTGCAAGATGATGCGCTCGGACGAGGAGATCGCCGACGTGCCGGTGATCTTCGTCTCGGCGCTGGACCCCGACCGGCTGCACCAGGTGGCGGACGAGGCCGGCGCCAGCGACTACTTGCCCAAGCCGGTCGCCCTCGCCGAGCTCATCAACATGGTGGGCACTTACCTCAAGCGGTCGGAATAGGGCCGGCGCTCCTTCGGCTGACAAGCGGCGCGCCGAGTGCACGCACGGCGCAGGTTGGTATCCGGGCCACGCGTGCGATATCTACAAAGGCGTGAAGTTCCGAGTGTTCATCGAGCCTGATGAGGACGGCGTCTTCGTCGCCGTCTGCCCTTCTCTTCCGGGCTGCGTGTCACAAGGGAGTACGCGGGAAGAGGCGCGGGCAAACATCCAGGACGCGATCGCAGGCTACTTGGCGAGCCTGAAGAAGCACGGCGATCCGATCCCTCCGCCGATCCAGGAGGATGTCGTCGAGGTCGCTTTCTAGAGTTAGCCGTCAAGCAGCTCGAGGAACTGATCCACCGTAAGCCCCGCCTCGCGGATCAATGCGCGCAGGTCCCCCTGGCGAGCTCGCGATGATTGGGCACGGAAAGGTGCCGATGCGGCGGGTCGCGATGCCGGAGAATGACGTGGCTACCCGACTGATGATCGACCTCGTAGCCCAGCCTGGCGAACGCCCGGACGGCCTCGGCTCCTGAGATGATGGGAAGCGTGCCCACGCGCGCACTCAGTCGATGGATCGAGCAACATAGACGACTTCGGGATCTCGCACGATGCGCAAGCCGCCGCGGAGCGGATCGGCCGGTCCGTCCAGGCCGAACGATTTCATCGACCCTGGCGGGAAGGGAGCGTTCAACAGCCCCTTCGCCAAGCTGGGCGCGCTGCGCGACGAATTGCCTTCGGGCTCACCCGAGGTGTCGCGCTCGGACTTTCCCGAGCAACCTCCCTCGGCCGGGCCGGCGCGCGCGGTGGTCCGGCTCGAGCGGAAGGGCAGGGGAGGGAAGGAAGTGACCGTGGTGGAGGGGCTGGGGCTTTCGGACGCCGAGCTGAGCGAGTGGCTGGGCGCGCTCAAGCGCGCGCTCGGGACGGGCGGCACCTTGGAGGACGGCGCCCTCGTCCTCCAGGGGGACCATAGGCTCAAGCTGCCCGACCTCTTGCTCCGCCGCGGCGTCCGGCGCGTGAGCAAGGGCTGAGGCCCCCAGCCGGGCGGGCGGGCCGATGCGGCCGTCCACCGGCCGATTGTTGAATGGGCCGGCGCCGCGAGCGCTGCCCCGATGGGCGCGCTTGGGTTAGCTTCGCAGGCCCCATGGCGATCGACTCCAAGCCGATGACGCTCACCCAGAAGATCCTCGCCCACCACGCGCGCAACCTCTCGCGCCCATGGGTGGAGGCGGGCGACATCCTGCAGATCGCCGTCGACTGGACCATCGCCTCCGAGCTCGCCTGGAACGGCATGGAGCGCACCTACCAGGCCCTCGGCCGCCCCCCGCTCCACGACAAGGACCGCTTCCTGCTCGCGGTGGACCACACCGTCGATCCGGTCACCCTCGCCTCTGATCCCCGCGCCCAGCGGCTCGCCCAGCTCTCCCGCGACTTCGCCAGGGAGTCCGGCATCCGCCACTTCTACGACGCCAACGTCACCATCCTGCACACCAAGTTCTACCGGGAGCTCTTGCAGCCCGGCCAGGTGGTCCTCGGCGCCGACTCGCACACCTCCTCGCACGGGGGACTGGGCGCCTTCGCCATCGGCCTGGGAGGAGCCGACATCACCGCCGCGATGGTGCTCGGCCAGTCCTGGCTCGAAGTCCCCCAGGCCATCAGCATCGAGTACGAGGGCGTGCTGCCCTTCGGCTTCGGCGGGAAGGACGTCATCCTCCGCACCCTGGGCGAGCTGCGCCGGAACACCGTCGCCATGGAGCGCACGGTGGAATACCGCGGCAGCGCCGTGCGCCACTTCTCCACCGATGTGCGCTTCACCATCTGCAACATGACCGCCGAGCTGGGGGGGCTCAACGGCATCTTCGAGCCCGACGAGGTGATCGCCTCCTGGCTCGGCCGCCGCGGCTCCGAGAACGACCAGGCCCTCTACTTCCGCGCCGACCCCCAAGCGCCTTACCTCGAGACCCGCCGCGTAGAGCTGGGCTCGCTGTCGCCGCTCCTCGCCAAGCCGTTTTCCCCCGACAACGTGGTCGAGGTGGAGAAGGTGGCCGGCATGGGCATCGACGGCTGCTTCATCGGCGCCTGCACCACCACCGAGGAGGAGCTGGTGCTCGCTGCCCTCATCCTCGAGGAGGCCTTCCGCGAAAAGCCCGCCCGCGCGCCGTCGACGAAGCAGCTCGTGGTCCCGGGAGACCTCTCCATCCAGGCCCGGATGCGCGAGGCGGGCCTGTGGCGCCACTACGAGAAGGCCGGCTTCCGCGTCGGGCCGCCGGGGTGCTCGATGTGCCTGGGGATCGCCTCGGAGAAGGCCGGGCCGGGCGAAGTGTGGCTCACCTCGCAGAACCGGAACTACGAAAACCGGATGGGCCCCAACTCGCTCGCCTGGCTGGCCTCGGCGGCCACCGTGGCCGCCTCCGCCCCAGAGATGCGGGTGACCGATCCACGGAAGTATTTGGCCAGAGTCAACCGCGACCGCTTCGAGCGCATCCTCGGGCGTGAGCCCACGCACCCCTCCCCGGAGGTCCGCGCCGCCGAGCCCTCCGTCTCCCTGGAGCAGAGGCGAGCACGCCGCGCCGGCGGGAAAGAGGCGACGGGCACCACGCTTCGAGGACGGGTGCAGCGCTTCGGGGACCACGTCGACACCGACGCCATCATTCCCGGGCAGTTCTGCCACCTCACCACCACCGAAGAGCTGGGCGAGAAGTGCTTCCACTTCGTCCGCCCGGAGCTCCCCGCCCGGGCGAAGGAAGGACGTTGCATCGTCGTGGCCGGGGAGGGCTGGGGCTCGGGCAGCTCTCGAGAGCAGGCGGTGTGGGCGCTCCAGGGCGCCGGAGTGAAGGCGGTGATCGCCAAGAGCTACGCCTTCATCCACAAGCGAAATCTGGTGAACGAGGCGCTGTCCTACCTCGTGGTGCGCGAGCCGGCCTTCTACGAGCTGGCCAAGGAGGACGCTGAGCTGTCCATCGACCTGGGCTCGGGCGTGGTGACGCACCTTCCGAGCATGCGCTCCTTCCGCGCCGAGCAGCAAAGCCCGATCGTCCAGGCCCTCCAGCGGGAGGGCGGCCTGGTGGCGGCCATCAGGCGACATGGCAAGGCCGTGTTCGAAGCCTTGAGCGGGTAGATGCCCATCACCCTCGACACCCTGGTGACGCTCCTCGCCCTTTTCCTGGCGGGAGTGGTGCTCTACCTCAACCTCTGGCGGGCGGTGCTGTGCCTTTGGCCACCCTCCATCCGCATCGAGGCCGAGGTGCCCGCCGACAAGATGCAGGTGCCCGCCGAGCTTTCCGCGCTGGAGAAGGAGGTCCTCTCGCTCGGCTTTCGGCCGGTGGGCAGCCGCTTCGAGAAGCCCCGCTTCACCCGCGAGACCATCAGCTACGACTACGCCTGCGACAAGGACGGCGCCTTCGCCACCCTCTACCTCTCCCGCGACGGGAGCCCGAGGCTCTACTTCCTCACCCGCACCGACCAGGGCGCTTTCGTCATCTCCGCCAACTACCGGCGTCCCGCGCGCGAGGTGCCCGGCCGCTACTTCTCCGCCGGGCTGGAGGACGTCTCTCCCGAGCGCGTCTACAAGGCCCACCTCCGCCGCACCGCCTCCTTCGGCGCGCCGATCGGCCGGCTGGACCAGGAGGGGAGGCTCGAGGCGGCGAGGCACTGGTTCTCCGGCCCGGGGAGGGTCGAGGTCCGCCAAAAGAACCTCCACGGCCTGTTGTGGAGCCTGGCCTCCCTTGGCATGGTGGCGGTCGCCGTCTTCGGCAAGCGATGAGGAGGTATCGATGAGCGCCGCATCCAGGAGCGAGGGAATCTGGAGCCTTGACGGAGCGGCTTCCAGCCACTAACCAGCGGACTCAGAGTTCAGCGAGCGAGACCGAGCGATGAGCGACCAGTTCGACGCCAAGGCAGCCAGAGAGAAGGCCAAGCAGATCGCCGAGGAGCGGCGGGCCGAGCGGCGCCAGCGGAAGCGCAAGTGCGTCCTGTGCGGCGCGGAGGAGTCGGACAAGACTCCCTTGGGGCCCCACCCGGACGGCATCGGGCCTTCCTGCCGCGACGAGATGGCTTGCCAGTCGCGGCGAGCCGCGCGCTGATGAAGGCTCGACGGCCGAGGGGGGCCCACCGGCGCGGCGGCGAGAAGGTGCCCGGGCTGCCGGAGGAGATCATCTTCGACTGGAACGAGCTGCAGGCCGCTCCGAGGCCGCAGCAGCCCTTCGATCTCAACGACGAGACCTTGCGCGACGGGGTGCAGTCTCCCTCGGTGAGGGATCCCTCCATCGAGGACAAGCTCGAGCTCTTGGAGTTGATGGACGCGATCGGAGTGCGCGCCGCCGACATTGGTCTTCCGGGGGCGGGGAAGCGCGCCTTCGAGGACGTGGTGGCGCTGGCCAAGCACATCAAGAAAAAGAAGCTCCGCATCGAGCCGAACTGCGCCGCCCGCACCGTGGCCGCGGACATCAAGCCGGTCGCCGAGGCGGCGCAGAGGAGCGGCCAAAAGATCGCCGTCTACGCCTTCATCGGCTCCTCGCCGATCCGCCAGTGGGCGGAGGAGTGGGACCTCTCCTTCATCGAGAGGACGTCCCGGGAGGCGATCCAGCTCGCGGTGAAGGAGGGGCTTGAGGTGGCCTACGTCACCGAGGACACCACCCGCTCCTCGCCGCGGAACCTGGACGTGCTCTTCCGCAGCGCGATCGACCACGGCGCCTCCAGGCTGGTGCTCTGCGACACGGTGGGGCACGCCACGCCCGGTGGGGTTCGCTCGCTGGTGGAGTGGACCTCGGGCCTGGTCGAGGGCACCGGGGCCGAGGTGAAGATCGACTGGCACGGGCACAACGACCGCGGGCTCGCGATGGTGAACGCCATCGCCGCGCTGGAGGCCGGAGCGCACCGGCTCCACGCCTGCGGGCTGGGGATCGGCGAGCGGGTGGGCAACACCTCGATGGACCTCTTGCTCTTGAACCTGCGCTTGATGGGCTGGTTCGAGCACGAGCTCCGCCGGCTGGTGCCGTACGTGCGCAAGGTCTCCCAGGCGACCGGAGTGGGCATTCCGGTCAACTATCCGCTCTCCGGAGGAGATGCCTTCCGGACCGCCACCGGCGTCCACGCGGCGGCGATCATCAAAGCCACCCGGCGGGGAAACGACTGGCTGGCCGACCGCGTCTACTCGGGTGTCCCCGCGGGGGAGTTCGGGCGCCGGCAACAGATCGAGATCGGCCACATGAGCGGGATGAGCAACGTGCGCCACTGGCTGGAGCAGCGCCGCATTCGTCCCACCGAGGAGCTGTGCCGGGCCATCCTCCAGCGCGCCAAGTCTTGCGCCTGGACCCTCTCGGAGCAGGAGGTCCGGGAGGTGATCGGCGCGGGGAGGAAGCGCAGCTCCCCGAAGCGGCGAGCCGGCGGCAGGCGGAGGTGACAGGAGCCCCGGTTTGGGGGTAAACAGCCGTCGGCCTTACGGGTGAGAAACCGGGGACGGGCATGGCTGAAATCACGAACGGCTTCACCGGCATCAAGGTGTTCTCCACCACGCTGGCGCGCGACCGCGAGCAAATGGGAGAGAACATCACCAGGTGGATCAAGGACAACCCGAACGCGGAAATCGTGGATCGGGCGGTGACGCAGTCCTCCGACAAGGAGTTCCACTGCCTCACCATCACGCTCTTCTACCGCCCGAAGTCCTGAGCGGCGCGAGCCGAGCGCTGAAGCGTTTGGGGGGAACAATCCGCCCGAGCGGAGCGTTGCCCGCACGCCAAGCCGCCGCCTGGGGAATGGCCGGGCGTGGCCCGCGCGGAGGTCGGCTCCTAGAATGAGGCCCATGCAGGTCGGTCGGTTCGGCTTTCCCCCGGTGAGGACGATGGCCGCCAAGCTCGCCATCGCTCTGTTGGCGTGCTCGGTGGTGGGGGTGCTGATCGAGCGGGCGGTGGGGCTCCCGCTCTTGCGTCTGGTGCCCACGGCGGTGCTCAAGCTGGCCGTCTGGCAGCCGATCACCTACATCCCGCTGGAATACTCTCCGTTGGGCATCATCTTCGGCGCGCTCATCCTCTGGATGATGGGCGGTGCGCTGGAGATGACCTGGGGCTCCGGCCGGCTCTTCTGGTTTGCGGTGGGCACCACCTTCGCCGCGGGCCTGCTCACCGTTGCGCTCTCCCTATTGGTGAGCTCGATCGCGGGATTCCCCTACGGCGGCGGCACGGTGATGGCCAGCATCGTGTGGGTGGCCTACGGGCTCTCCTTCGGCCGGAGGATGACCAACTTCTGGGGTTTGCCGGTCTCCGGCAACGTGCTCGCGCTGATCGGCGTCGGCTTCGTCGCCTTGACGGCCGTCTTCAGCGGCTGGCAGTTGGTAGTCCCGGAGGTCTTCGCACTCCTCCTCACCTTCCTCTACGTGAGAGTGGGAAGCCCGAGGGTGTTCTGGCTGAGGCTGCAGTCTTGGCGGCTGCAGAGGCAGCTAAAGGCGCGCTCGCGGCACCTGCGGGTCATCGGCGGAGAGCGGAACATGCCGGGCGACTCGGATCGCTACCTTCACTGACCGCGCCGCCGGTCGCGCGTCACCCGAGCCTCGATCCGCTCAGCCCGGTCAGCGAGCGCCGATGAAATCGCGGAGCGCGTCCACGTCGAGCGCGCTCATCTGCTCCTCGGCGAAGCTCACCCCCAGGCCCTGCAGGTGGCCATGGCCGTCGCGGTCGATGCGCGCCACGTTCCCCACCAACATGCAGAATCGAGGGCCGTGCGAGTGCGGCAGCGCCAGCGCCACTCTCACCGGCGTCCCCTCCCTCGCCGGCTCACGCGTGCGAAGGTACAGCCCGATCACCGAGAGGTCGGCGATCGGATCTCGCACGTAGCGACTGCCGATCCGGCAGTGGGCGGTGAGTGCGACCGGAACGCGGGCGGCTCCCCGCTTCTCGGTGGGCGGCGCAGTCGTTTTCATCGCGGGGCCTCGCTGCCCCCGATTATCGCCTACATCGAGGAGAAATTTCTTCCGTTTCCTACGCCGCGCCACGTCACCCGTAACCCGCCGAATTCCCGGGCTCCGGAGGCACCGCTCCCCAGGGGAGATCCCCGCCTGGGCGAGGCCCATCGGCGCTCGGAATCCTGGTCGGTCTCCGCCGCCCGTGCAAATTGAGGCATGCTCGCGCGATGGCGCCCCTCCGCAGCCGGAGGTCTCGCATCGTGCTTCTCGCCCTGCTCGGGCTCGCCTTCCTCGTGGCGGCCGCGGCCTGCTTCATGATCCAGCCGGTCACCTCGCGGTCCCGCCCCGGCCCCAAGGTCCACCCCGACGAGCAGGCGCTCCGCTCGCACGTCCGCGCGCTGTCCGAGGAGCTGGGCCCGCGCGACTACCTCCACCCGGAGAACCTGGACCGCGTGGCCGGGTACATCCGCCAGCGGCTGGAGGGCGCCGGGGCGGAGGTCTCCGAGCAGACCTTCGAGGTCCAGGGCCGTGCGTTCCGCAACGTGCGGACCCTCCTCGGGCCGGCGACCCCCGAGCGGGTGGTGGTGGGCGCGCACTACGACTCGGCCGGGCCGCTGCCCGGCGCCGACGACAACGCGAGCGGCGTGGCCGGCCTCCTGGAGCTGGCGCGGCTGCTCGCCGCCCATCCCCCGCCGATTCAGGTGGAGCTGGTGGCGTACTCGCTCGAGGAGCCGCCCTTCTTCCGCACCCGGATGATGGGCAGCGCCACCCACGCCTCGGCGCTCATCCGCGAGGGAGTGCGGGTCCGAGCGATGCTCTCGCTGGAGATGATCGGCTGTTTCGACGACGCGCGAGGGAGCCAGCGCTTCCCGGCCCGCGTGCTCTCGCTCTTCTACCCGAGCGAGGGGAACTTCATCGCGGTGGTGGGAAACCTGGGCCAGGCCTCGCTGGTCCGTCAGGTGAAGCGCGCGATGCGGGCCGCCTCGACGCTTCCGGCGCACTCCATCAACGCGCCCAGGCTGGTGCCGGGGATCGACCTTTCGGACCACGCGAGCTACTGGAACGCCGGGTTCCCCGCAGTGATGATCACCGACACCGCCTTCTACCGGAACGAGCGGTACCACACCGCGGACGACACCGCCGACCGGCTCGACTACCGGCGGATGGGCTTGGTGGTGGAGGGTGTCTTCGCCGCGGTACACGCCCTGGCGGAGTGACATCGTGTATGCCGTCCTCGGCGCTCGGGTGTCCCAAGGGGCACGGAGGCAGGACTTGAGAGGTGCCGTGGCTCCCACTGCGCTCGCCCTACCGGTAGAACCGACCGCGCCGGACCTCGCGCAGTTGGTGGACGCGGAGCAGCGGGCGCTCTTGCGGCTCGCCCAGCGGCTGGTGTGGGATCCCGAAGAGGCCAGGGACCTCGTCCAGGCCACCTTCGCCGACGCCTACGAGAAGCTGGGCTCGCTCAGGGAGCCGCGCGCGGCGGCCAGCTGGCTCCGCCGCTGTCTGCTCCGCCGAGCCCTCAATCACCTGCGCCGGCGGAGGTTGTGGAACGCCATCGCCGGCCTGCTCGGGACCGCCGAGGAGCCGAAAGCCGAGTCCCCCGAGGCGCTCGACGAACGGGCTCGCGGGCTCGCCGCGGTGACGCGGAGACTCCGAAAGCTGCCTCCGAAGCAGGCCGCTGCCTTCACCCTGCGCTACCTGGAGGGGTTGGAGGTCGCCAAGGTCGCCGAGGCGATGGGCGTCGGGGTCGGCACCGCGCGCACCCATCTTCGACGGGCGCTGGGCTCGATGAGAGCCGCGCTTGCGCCCGAGGGAGACTCGCCATGAAGTCCACCCCGGAGTGTGAGCGCGCGGTGGCCGCCATCCTCGAGGGAGGCGCGCCGGAGCACGCCGCCGGCTGCCCCCGCTGTTCTGAGCTGCTCGCCGCGCACCGAGCGGCCGCCGGGCTTGCTTCGGCGGAGTCGGCGCTGCCCAGGCCTTTGGAACCGGCCGGGGCGATCGCGGTGGCGCGGCGGCGCCGATTGGTGCGCCGGGCCGCGGGAGCTTCGCTGTGCCTCGCCCTTGGAGTGGGCGCGTTCCTTTTCGCTGGCCGCCGCGAAGCAACAGACACCGGAGCCCCGGTGGCAGATCTGGTGGCCGAGGTCCGCTCGTACGCTCGCCGCGATCCGGTGCGCGAGGACGTCACCTACGTCTCCTTCGGCCCATTGCCAGGCTGGCTGGCGCCTCCCGCCGGCGGCGCGCTGGAGGCGGATCCATTCCGGAAGGTCTTCCCCTGGGAGGGGAAAGAGGAGGTCACCCCATGAGGCTCATCGCCACTTTAGTGCTCCTGGCCGTTCCGGCCGCCGCGGCCCAGGAAGGAATGATTCCGCCGCACCTCGCCGCCGAGCTGGGCATTCCCCAGGAGAAGGTCCGCAAGGTGCGGGACTTGGCCTTCGAGGCCAACGAAGCGTTGATTCCCCTCGAGGCGGAGCTGAAGAAGGCGCAGCTCTCGCTGGAGCGCCAGCTCCAGTCCGACTCGCCCGAGGAGGCGCAAGTGGAGAAGTGGGTGGAGGCGGTCTCTCGCGCCGAGACTGCGGTTCGGAAGAACCGGATCGGCCTCATGCTGAAAGTGCGCAAGGTGCTCGGGAGCGAAATCTGGCACCGACTGGAGGCGATGAGACAGGAGGAGCGCAGAGGGATGCCCGACCGGCCGCCTCCGCCGAGGCCACCCGAACCGCCCCGGCCTCCCTCACCCTAGCCCGCTCGCTTCTATCCTTCGGCGACCGTCTGCACGCTGGACCGGAAGATGTAAATCCGAGCGGTGTTGGTGCGGTTGTCCGCGGGCACCATGAAGAAGCCCGGCTCATCGTTCCCAAAGTCGCTGGAGAAGCCGGCCACCTGGCGGCCATCGATGAAGGTGACGCGGATTTTCTTGCCAGCGGTCGGCGGTTGGCGACTTCCCGGCTGCAGCATGAAGAAGACCGCCTTCACCCGGCTGGTGGCGATGCGTTCCGGGGCGCCTCCCGCCTGGTTCTCCAGGGGGATGACCTCTTCCTGAAGGTCGATATCGCGCACGGTGCCGCGCTTCACCAGCCCTTCCACGGTGTGGATGATCACCCGGTGCTCGCCTTCCACGAAGGACTTGCGCTGCGCCGCTTCCCCGGTCAGGTTGAGCCCGCCGCGGTCGAACAGCTCCTCCTTCGAGACGGACTTGAGAGGAATGCGCGCGAGCGGCACGGCCGCCGGCGCCAGCCGAGGGGGCGCGGGCGGTGGGGCCGGAATCTCCTCCTCGATGAGCTGCGCCTCGGGCGGCTCTTCGGCCGCGGGTTGCTCCTCCTCGATGATGACTGCCGGAGGTGTCTCCCAGGCCGGCGCGCCCGGCTCGGTGGGGGTCGGATTGCTCCAGCCGTCCGAGGCCGGCTGCTCGGGGGCCTGTGGAGGCTGGTCGGCGGCCCATTCGGGTGGCGTCGCGTCGAACAGCTCAGCCTCGGGTGCGGCTGGTTCGCCCCACCCGGCGCCAGAGGACTGGACCTCCGGCGCGGACAAGAAGTCTGCCGCGCTCGCTAGCGGTACCTGGTCCTCCGGCGGGGGGGCCACCGATTCCGGCTGCATCTGTTGGTAGGCGGCATCGGCGAGGGGACCGGATTCGACCAGGCCGCCGAAGTCCTCCTGGCCCCCGTCTACTGAAGCAGGGGCGTCGGGGCTGGCCGTCTCGTAGGTCAGGAAGTCGGCCGCGCTGGCGAGCGGCACCGCATCGGCGGGATTGCCGGTGAGGTCGACGTTCTCGGGCGCTTCCGCCTGAGGCTCGGTCTCCGACTCGAGGAGGTCGATGACCGGCACCTCCGACTGTTCCGGCGAGGGCTGGTCCTGCGCTGCCGGCGGCATCTCGGTGCTCAGATCGAGCTCAGGCTCGGTTTGGTCCGAGCCGTAGGCGTCCACCGGAGCGAGGTCGGGCACGCCCGCAGTATCGGGGGCGACGAGATCCTCCGAGAGCTCGATGGTGGGAGCCTCGATGGTGGGCGCGGCCTCCGAGTCGGCGAGCGGCATGCCGAGGTCCAGGGCGGAATCGAGCTGGGGCGGTTCCGGCGCAGGTCCGATTGCCTCGAGCGCCGGACCGGACGCGGCGAGGTCCTCCGGCGGTGGGCCGGCGAGCGGAGGCTCCGCGGCGACCTCCAGCAGCGGCAAGGGCAGGGCGTGAGGTGGCTCTGGCGCAGGCGAGTGGAACCCGAGATCGCCTGCCTCATGGACGAGCGGTATCGGTGGCTCGGCGGCGAGCTCTCGCAGTTGCAGGGGCTCGGGCGGAGGCTGGGGGGAAGGTTCAGGAGCGAATTCCGGTTCGAGGTTCGACGTCGGCGGCGCGTACGTGGGTTGCTGCTCGGCGTCGGCATAGGCGCTGTCGAGCAACGGCAGCGGAGCGGCGGCTTGTTCGGGGCCAGCCTCGGCCGCGGAGATTGCGGACTCCGGAGCGGTGAAGGCTTCCGGGTCGAAAGATGCCTGCGCGAGGGGAGGTTGAGGTCCGGGCTGGTGGATCTCGATGGATGTCTCGAGCTCAGACTCGCCGCGCGAATGACCGGGGAGCGACGGCGGCAACGATGAGGTCCTGGACTCCGCGGCGAGGGCGGCGGCGGCCTCGGCAAGGTCGGGCGCCAGGACGATGGAGGGGAGTTCCTCCTGGCTCGGCTCGGGCTCCGCGCTCAGGCCGGGAGGCTCGGCGGCGAGCGTCGGAATCTCGGGGGCAGGCTCGGGCTCCGCGCTCG
>JACPVI010000064.1 GCA_016191815.1 Myxococcales bacterium | reverse complement strand
GGACCGAGCCCGGCGGTCGAGGTGCGAGCCGCCCAAGGAGGAAGCCCGAAGGAATACTTGTCGGTATTGCGAGGGCTTCCGACGCCGGCCGGCGAAGCAGATCGGCCGCCCGGCGACGGGAGGGGGAAGACTCACAGCCTCTGAGGCTAGGCTCACCGGATCCGAGTCAGACCAGCTCGAAGTGACCGGCTCGCACCCACGGGCTCGCGGCGAATCGGTCGAGCCCCTCGGACACAGCGGACGCATGCCGCCGCTGGCCGAGCACGAAGAACACGCGGGCGCTGTACCGCCTGAACCTCGCGGCCCGCGATACTGCCGGCCGGAGCTCTCCGAGCCGCTGGAGCACCTGGCCGATCTGCTCGGCGTGCGGCCGCGCCCGGCCACAGTGGTGGTAGAGCACCAGCGAGTGCCCCCGGCCCCACAGCGCCTCGATCTCCTCGCGCAGCACGTGTCGTGGTGAGCGGATGCGCTCCATCCTTTCAGTGGCGATGCCGTTGTCGGGATCGCAGAACACCAGCTCGGCGCCTCCCAGCTCTTGCAGCGCCCTCGAAAACCACTGAGCGCGGCCCGCCGGGGGCGGGACCTCCTCGCGCGCGTAGGCGGTCCCCTCGGGGAGCGCCCAGCAACGCTCGAACGACTCGACCGAGCGGCGCTTCGACGCGCGCCGGAAGAGCTGAAACAGCTCGGGGTCGCACTCGCCGAGCTCGGGGCGCTCGAGGTAGTCCACGTGGCGGCCGTCGTTCGCCTTGGACCCCAGCCGGGTGAAGTACCAGAGCATCCCGAGCCTGCCGACGCCGGCGTGTACGAGGTGCCGCAGCAAGCCGCACTTCGCGTAGTCGCCGATGTCGTAGGTGTATCGGTCCTGCATCTCAGTTCTCGCCCTAACGCACCTCGTTCCATCTGGCACGCCCACCCCGCGACGTCCCGCGCCGAATCCTCAGCGTTCGGCCGCTCCCTTGCGAGGCGGAGGGACGATGGGGGAGTGGCGCGCTCCGTCGAGGCCCGCACGCCCGCCTTGAACGGGCCCGGACGATCCCATAGCTTGCCCGGTTGCCGGGCAGCCCATACCGCCTTGAAGAGCCCCCCGCCGCGCCTCGCGTTGACCACCGCGCTCGCCGCCCTCGGCGCCGCGGCGTCCTCCTGCCTGCCGACCCTAGAGGGCTGGCCCTACGACCTTTCCGGCCAGGAGGTGCGGCTGACGCTCCTGCAAACCTCCGACATCCACTCCCGGCTCATCCCGTACGACTTCGCGCCGCTCAAGACCGACGTGGACCTCGGCCTCATCCCCGAGGCAGGGCCGTTCGGCGGCGCATCGAGGCTGGCGGCGCTGGTCAAGCGAGAGCGGGCCAAGGCGGACCGAGTGCTGCACCTGGACTCGGGAGACGCTTTCCAGGGGGCGCCGATCTTCAACCTGCACAGCGGGGAGGTGGAGTTCCGCTACCTCTCGCGCCTCCGACTCGACGCGGCGGTGGTGGGCAACCACGAGTTCGACGCTGGGGCCTTCAACTTCGCCGCCCAAGCCCGGGACGAAGCGGCCTTCCCCCTGCTCGCAGCCAATTACGTCTGGGACGACCACCGCCTCCCCGACAGCCACAAGGCCGGGCTCTACACCGCGCCGTACGCGATCCGGAACGTGCGCGGAGTCCGGGTGGGCATCATCGGCATGGCGAACATCTCCTCGCTCAACTCGATCGTGGAGGGGGGCAACTCGCTCCAGATCACTCCGCTGGAGCAGAACGAGGCGGCGCGCGCCTACGTGGAGCTTCTGCGTCCGGTCACGGACCTCGTGGTGGTGGTGAGCCACCTCGGCCTCCACGAGGACCAGGACCTCATCCAGGGCTACGAGGCCTATTACGAGTACGGCCGCGTGAAGTACTTCCTCGAGCGCGAGTACGACCGCTGGAGAATCCTCCAGTGGTTTGGCCCGGTGAACGCCGACCGGTCGGTGGTCCAGGTCCACATCCCCGGCGTCTCGGGCATCGACGTGGTGCTGGGCGGGCACCTGCACGTGGTGCTGAACCCGCCCCAGCTCCTCTCCGACCCTTCCGGGAGGAAGGTGCTCCTCTCGCACTCGGGGGCATTCGCGAAGTACCTCGGGCGGCTGGACCTGGTGGTGAAGATGCCGCCTTCTTCCGGCGCCCCGGAGATGGCCGAGGTGGTCAGCCACGACTACCGCGTCTTCCCGGTGGACGGGCTGTGGTGCAGCGACTCGATGCACGCCTACTACCGCTCGCAGTTCTGGGGCCCCGGCGAGTTCATGCGGGTGCCGGCGGTGGCGGCGGCGATGGGAAGCTGCGCGGTGCAAGAGGACCGCGAGACGGCCCAATTGCTCGCGCCCTACATCCTGGGAATGGACTTCAAGCTGGCGCTCACCACCATCTTCGCCTACGCGCCGAGGGACATCGCCCGGCGCAACAACTCCACCGGGGGCGACTCGCCGCTCGGAAACCTCACCGCGGACTCGATGCGGAAGCGCCGCCGGGTGGAGGCGGAGGTGGCGCTGACCAACTCGCTCGGCATCCGCGACAACCTCTACGCCGGCCCGCTCACCCACGAATCGATGTTCAACGTGTTCCCCTTCGAGAACACCATCAACATCATGTACCTGTCGGGCATCGAGATGCAGGAGATGTTCGACTTCGTGGCCGAGCGCAGCGCCGGCCGCGGCTGCCAGAGCCAGGCGCAGATCTCCGGGGCGCGCTTCGCCATGGACTGCGCCCAGGTCCAGCTCAACGACCTGCGCTACCCCTGCGACCCCAAGCTCCAGGGCGAGGACAACGGCAGCGACTGCCCGCAGGTGGGGCGCACCGGGCGCTCGAGGTGGCAGTGCCTCGACGACATCACCGGAGGCCGCTGCTGGGCGCACCCCGGCGTCAACATCGAGCTCAACGGCAGGCCGCTGGATCCCAACGCGACCTACCGGATCGCGGTCAACGACTACATCGCCAAGGGCGGCTCGGGGTTCGCGGTGCTCAAGCGCAACACCACCCGCATCGAGACCGGGATCTCCTTGCGCGACTCGCTCATCGGCTACATGCAGGGCTTCTGCAACTGCGACGACGTCCTCGCCGACCAGCGCGATTCGAACGACTTCGTGATCGGCAAGAACGGCCAGCTCTGCGGAAATCTGGTCGGCGGCCGCTGGGTGGTCGACGACCAGGAGCGGGCGTTCTGCGAGCAGGCGCGGGCCTTCCAAGAGCAGCTCCACGGGACCGAGGTGGGAAGCTGCACTTGCCGCGACGTCTTGGCCGGCGACGCGGTGAAGTGCGCGGTGCCGGAGGTGAGCGCGGAGATGAAGCGGACCTGCACCGACCAGCTCCCCGCCGGGCCGTACGTCGGGCGGTGCTACTGCCTGGACGCGCTGGCGGGCAGCCCGCTGTGCGGACACGTCACTCCGCAGCTCCGGCGCTTCTGCGAGAACCCTTCCTCGGTCGCGGTGGCGATGGGAATCGAGGACGGCCGGATCGCCCGGAGGGTCAAGTGAAAGGGACGATCGCCCTCGCGTTGCTCGCCTGCGGCTGTTACTCGGTGAAGCCGCCGCCGGGAGCCGAGCTGGCGACCTTCGCGGTCAGCGCCGGCGGCGTCTACGTCCCCAAGAGCGCGGCGGGGCCGAGGCGCCTGCTGGAGGTGGTGAGCCGCTGCGCCTCGAAGTTCGGAGGAGAGGCGCTGGTGCCCCTCACCGAGCGCGGCACCATCGAGTGTCCGTACGGCATTCCCCGCGGCGAAGTGGAGCTGGAGGCCACCGCCACCGCGCTCGGCCGCGGCAACGAGGTGCTCGCCGACTTCTTCGGGCCGGTGTCCTTCCGCGCGGTGCCGGGGGATCTCACCGGCGATTACGACTTCCGCTGGAGCAACGCCCGGACCGGCGTGGCGAACGGGGTGATCAAGGTGGCGCACCTGTTCGGCGAGGTGCGCGTCTGGGCGGAGGACGCTCCTCCGCAGCTCGCCTTCGCCAGCGGGCAGCTCTCGGGGACCATCGGCGAGGTGATGCGGATCGACGCCGCCTCCGCGGAGATCTACCGGAGCGAGGACGAGCTGAGGGTGGCCTACTTTTTTGACCAACACCTGGTGTTCCATCTCTCGGTGTCGCTCAAGGGGGTGGCGCTCTCCAACGGCGTTCGCATCTCGCTCCCGGGCGACGCGGAGCCGAACCTGCCGCGGGCCACGGTGACGCGGAGGGTCTTCGGGGAAGAGGACTGGGACTTCCCGCGCATCGGCAAGGGCGAGCTGCAGCTCACCACCGGAGCCAACCCGGTGGAGATGCTCACCGGGAGCTTCACCCTCACCTTCGCCGACGATCCGAGCAAGCCCAAGCTGTCCAGGAGGACGGCCGCGGGCACCTTCAACGGCTGGAACGGGACGCGCGAGCACCTCCCGGTGGAGCCGGAGAGGCGCACCTACGCCACCGGGCTGTCTCCGGTGCTGTACTTCGAGGAGCCGACGCTGGCCAAGGTGCAGATCCCCGACGGCTTCGACAACCGCAGCTCGCCGCTGGTGGGGCAGTTCCTCACCATCGGGAAGAACCCCGAGAGCGGGAGCGTGCTCGTCCAGTCGTGCTCGGACGATCCGGCCAACGACGGCAAGCCTCTCTTGATGGTGGTGACCGGGACGGATCCGAGCGGTTTCTTCGTGACGGACCTCTCGGCCTGCCGCCAGGTGGAGCAGACGGTGGACCCGGCCACCGGCAGCACGGTGGTGCGGGTGGCGGAGCCGCAGGAGGCCTGCGTGGCCGAGGCCCAGGGCCCGAAGTGCGCCGTCTCGAGGAAGAGCTGCGCCACTTCGGCCGACTGCCTGGGCTACCTCCCGGGCACCTACGGCTCGATGTTCATCTACAACTACTCCTTCCCGGACGGGCTCGATTCGGGGGACTTGCTCTTCACGCTCTCGGGGTCGGTGCAGGAGTTCACCTCGACCACCCAGCTCACCTTCCCGGCCTGGTCGATCGCCGAGAAGGTGCGGATGCTGCCCTACGACCAGTGGGACAAGTGGCTCAAGCTTTTGAAACCGGTGGAGCTAAATCTCCGCCACTGCGGGCTGGACAGCAACCCGGTCCCGTTCGTCACCGACACCCTGTGCGGCCACAACCGCCGGAACTTGAAGATGGAGAGCCTGGAGTCGGCGCTGGTGGTGGCGCGCCGGCTGAAGTTCCCCGACGTCTTCCACAACTGTGACAAGGACGGCGACTCGGAGGTGCCCTTCTTCTGCGAGAGCAAGTTCACCCCCTCGGGGTGCAACGACGCCTGCGGGGGGACGACGCCGTACTGCAACCCGACCGGCAGCCGATGCCAATCGGCGGAGTGGGGATGGCGGGACTGCTCCTTCGGCTCCACGCCTCCCGGCGAGACGGAGACCGCGGAGACCATCTGCAACATCGAGTGCGTCAACGGCCAGGGCCAGTTCGACGGAAGGCTCTGCACCGAGAGGTCCACCTTCGTCACCTACGGGCAGTTCATCGCCGAGATGGCGGGACCGGGCCCCGCCGAGGCCGGGCTGGACGAGTCGATCCCCTCGCGGATGCAGCAGGTGCCGGTGGGGCTCGCCTCGGTCACCATCCCTTCGGGCTACGCGCCGCTGGCGCGGGTGAACGTTTGGTGCGACGCCGCGGTGCGGATGGCCGCGGGCGATGGAAACGTGGTGGCCACCGCCTCGGACACGCCGATCCCGAAGGGCACGGTGACGGAGGTCGCCTTCAAAGGAGCGCAGACGCACCTCGCATTCATCGCCGATGGAGATCCGGGGCCTTCCGCCCGCTGCGTGGTGGCGCAGAAGACGCACACCCGGATCAACATCGTGACGAAGGACGCGGTCCCGGAGTTGGTGCCGGACTGCCGCACCGACGATCAGAACGCGGACCGCGCCGCAGCGTGCCAGGCGCTCCGGGCGGCGACCTTCGACGTGACGGGACACCTGCGCCACCTGCAACCGGGGCGCCCGCGGTGGGTCATCCTTCCGCGCGATGCGGACGACATCTGCTGCCATCCCGGGCCGGGGCTGTCGTGTCCGAGGCCGATCAAGCCATGCCAGTGAGACGCCAGGCGGCGCCATTGCCGCTGGAGGGGACATTGAAAACGCTGAGGACCGTGACGGCTGTCGCGCTGCTTTCGGCCGCGAGTGCGCGGGCGGGAGACTTGATCGACACGCGCCTGTCCTTCGTCTTCGCCGACGACAACATCCTCGCCAAATCGGGAGAGACGACACCCAACAGCCCCAACGCGGGGTTCGGGGCGGGGAACCAGAACACTCAGTTCTACGACAACTTCAACACCAGGTTTTCCGGCTTCGAGACGCTCTCCAACGTGGTGATGTACAAGCAGACGCCCGCCTTCATCGACGGGCTGACTGCCGAGGCGGCGTTCACCATCTTGGTCCTCGAGCGGGCCTCGGGGGGGGTCGACCTCAAAGACAACTCCTCCTACATCAGGCTCTCGTACCGGCCACCCTCATGGGGCGAGAAGGAGAACCTCTCCATCACTGGTTTCCCGGTCTCGGCGGATCGCTTCCGGCTCGGCTATGCCTACCGCATCTCGTGGGGAGGCACCGGCGTGTTCACCAGCCGCGCAACCTCCGACGGCGTTCCCGGGGTGAAGCTGCAGCTCACACGAGACCGCTGGTACTCGTTCGTGGGAATGAAGAGCGCACAGGTGCTGAACGACCTCGTCCTCGAGAAGGAGCGGCTCTACGGGCTGATGGCGGGAGCAGGCGTGGACGTGGCGCCGTTCCTTCGCGTGGAGGCCGGAGGTGGCTACTTCCAGAAGGGCCTGGTGCCTGGCCTGGCCAGCCTCGGGGTGGAGGCGCCGGTGAACGGAGCAGGAGGGTCGGCGCAGATCGTCTTCCACAAGGGCGTGCCGGTCGGGACGAGCGTCGACTTCCAGCTCTACCGGAACGACCCCGACGTGTTCCAGCGCTTCTTTACACCGGAGCAGTACCCGGGAGGCTTCTCCGCGACGGCGTCAATCGAGGGGGCCTATCTGCTCCAGACTCTCGAGGATCCGGACGCCTTCGCGCGAACCGTGCCGCAGCAGGCGACCGCGCTGGCGCTCCAGGCGCGCTTCAAGATCGACTACGCGCGCGTTCATCTCCTGGCTCTTTACCGGACGCTCTCCTTTATCCAGTACGAGGTCCCCGGCCTTCCGCCCTTCCGCGACTTCCCAGACGGCACGGTGCTCAGACCGGAGGTGTTTGCCGCAGCCGGGGTCGACTACCACCTCCCTGCGCTGCGCCTCACGCCCGGATTCGTCTTCGGCGTCCAGCAGCCCGCGTCGTTCAAGACGCCGCAGGCGCTCCTCGGAGGCAACAACCCGCCTCCGGGCATGCTGGGCCAGCGCACGGTCGTGGTGAGGGACGTGAACCTGGTCAACACTCTGCCGGTCGACAATGACGCAGTGCCGATCCTCTCCTGGAAGGGCACCTTCCGCTGGGATATCTCGGAGGCGGTCGCGGCCGTCGGAGAGATCTACTACACGCGTGACGCCAACCGGACCACCTTCCGGGACAGCGTCTCGGGGATCGCCGAGCCAGTGTTCGAGAAGGAGCACGCGATCGGCTTCAACACGCTGATCCAGGCCAGATTCTAGCCCGCGCTGGCCGCGGATTTCCGCCGAAGTCCTTCAACTTTCCGAGGTCCATCCCGCACCGCCTCCGCGCAAACACCTGACGCGCCAAGGAGAGTCGGGTGGTGCGCCGGTTGCATCGACGCCCGCGGTTTCCAACGCGCCAGGCCGGACCGCTCCGTCGTGGAGGCAAAAATGAGGGGCCTTCGTCAGCTCGTGTGCTGGGGGATGATCGCTGCGGCAGCGGGGTGCAGCTCCGGCCGCCCGCCCGAACCGGATCCGGACCGGCTTCCCGACAACCCGGTGGAGATCGGGCAAGAAGAATTCATCACCCTCGAGCGGGACTATTCGGGCGACCGCTCCTACGCCTCGGACAGCTCCGAGGGCGCCGCCGGCTCTGCCAACGGCTCGGCGGCTCCCAACGAGAAGGCGCCAGGCGGGCGCGAAGGCACGGTGGAGGAAGCCGACATCTACCGCGTCGACAACAACCGCCTCTTCTACCTGAACACCTACCGGGGCTTCATCATCTACGACCTCAACGACCCCAGGTCGCCCAAGCGCGTCGCCCGACTTCCGGTGCACGGCTACCCGGTGGAGATGTTCGTCACCCCCACCACGGTGTACGCGCTGCTCCGTGACGCCCTCTACCTCACCCAGGACAAGAACGGCCTGGTCTTCAAGCGCCACAACGTCTCACAGCTCGTGGCTATCGACATCACCGATCTCTCCAACCCGAAGGTCCTCAAGACCATCGACATCGTCGGCGAGCTGCGCGAGGGCGTGTCGCGGAAGATCGACGACACCATCTATGTCGTCTCGCACATTCCCCAGTCCTACTACTGGCGCGGCTACCCCTACGGCGATCAGCGCACCGAGCAGGCCTGGGTCTACTCCTTCAACGTGAAGACGCCTTCCGACCCGGTGCTGGTGCAGAAGCTCAAGGTGTTCGAGGGCGGGGGCTACAGCAGCTGGGGCACCTCCGGAGGCAGCTCGCGCTGGTTCTCCGGCGTCGCCATCTCCGCCACCAGCAACACGCTGCACGTGGTGGAGAACTGGTACACCTACGGCTACGTCTCCGGCAGCAAGTACAACTGCGGCAGCTACCGCAGCATGCAGCAGGCGGTGGTGTCGATCATCGACATCTCCGACCCCAGCGGGAACATCCGCCTCCACTCGCGCTTCGAAACCTACGGCGCGCTCACCGACCAGTTCAAGCAGACCTACGTCTACGACCCTGCCACCGGGAAGGGCCACTACTTCGGCATCTTCGCGCGGCAGGAGTGGGGCACCGCCAACTGCCAGGGCAGCATGTTCGTGCAAAACGCCCTCGAGGCCTGGGACGTCACCGACGGCGCCAACCCCGTCCGGGTAGGGTCGCTCGCGTTCGGCAAGCCCAACGAGACGGTGCGCGGGACCGCCTTCGACACCGACCGCAAGGTGGCCTACGCCATCACCGCCCAGCGCATCGACCCCTTGTACGCCCTCAGCATCGCCGACCCGACCAACCTCAAGGTCCTCTCGGCGATCGACGGGCTCTCAGGCGACATGAACGTCTTTCGGCTCATCGGTGGCGGCCAGTTCCTGATGGGCATCGGCCGCGACAACTCGGAGACCTGCACCGGCTACGGCAACCCCACGGTCGGCTGGGCGACCAACGTGGCGGTCAGCGTCATCGACGTGCGGAACCTGGCCGGCATCCGCCTGGTGCAGCGCAAGTGCGTCACCGTCAACAACGCGCAGTGGGTGTGGTCGGAGATCAACTGGAACCTCGATCAGGCGCACAAGATGATCGGCATGCACTCCGACGCGCGGGCGAGCGTGATCAGCGTGCCGGTGAGCTACTACGCCAAGTCGAGCACCACCGATCGCTGGTGGTGGTACCGCCCGGAGTCCGCGGTGGGCCTGATGTCGTACGACCTCGCCGCGTACGATCCCTCCAAGGACCACCTGAACCAGAAGGTGCTCCTGAACCACGGCACCGTGGTGCACCCCCACGGGCACGTGCGGCGCTCGGTGGTCTTCACGCATCAGGGCGCCACGGCGCGGCGCATGATGGTGAATCTCTCCGACACCCACGTTTCGGTGGTGGACGTCGACAACCTCGACACCCCCGTCGACCAGTCGCTCATCGAGGTCGCCCCGCAGCACAAGCGGCTGTACCGCTTCGGCGACTACCTGGTCGATGAGGTGCGCATCGGAGGCGAATACGACTGGCAGCCGGGCACCTCCGAGTTCCGGGTGAAGCGGGCGCTGCCGGGCGCCGACGAGGCCCAGGCGGTGGCCAGCTTCTCGGTGGCCCGCGTCGCGCAGGTGGTGCAGGTCAAGGACCTCTTGGTGCTGTTCCGGTCCGTCGACTCCTCCAGCGGCTACTACGGCCGCGAGAGCGAGGCGCTGGTGTTCGACCTGAGCGATCCGACGGCGCCGGTGCAGCGCGGCACCGCCACCTTGCCGGTGCCCGTCTACCCCTACATCTGGTACGGCTGCGGCGATGGGTGGGGTTGGTGGCCGTACTTCTACGGCGGATCCTGGGCGGTGGGCGAGAGCGGGCTGGGCATCCTCAACTGGAGCTACCAGTACCAGCGCTCGGAGCAGAGCCTGGTGTACCTCGATCTCTCGAATCCGAGCGCGCCATCGGTGAGCACCAAGCTGCTCTCCACCACCACCTGGAGCTCCTCCGGCTCTGTCACCCAGGGCCGCCAGTACGTGAACCTCGTCGGCGACGGGAAGGCGCTGGTGGCGACCTTCCGTGAGAAGGTGGGCCGCATCACCATGCCCGACGGCACCGCTTTCGCCAAGGTCAAGTACTACGCGGTGCGCTTCTCCTCCGGCATCCCGCAGCCCCAAGCCCCGGTCAACCTGCCCGGCCGGTTGATTCGCACCTGGGAGGAAGCGGGCCAGCGCCACCTCCTCACCACCGACGAGCGGTTCCACCTGCGCCAGCAAGGCACCTCCACGTACTGGGAGCCGGAGGGCCGCCTGCACCTGCTCGAGGCCACCGCCCGCGACCGCGCGGTGCTGCTCGACACCATGGCGCTCGACGGCAAGCAGGTGGGGGACATGGTCGGAGACGCGAGCCGGCTCTTCCTCACGCTGCGCCCGAGCTACTGGTACTGGTACGCCGGCGACAAGAGCAGCTCGGCCGCCGAGGAGCCGTCGGACACGCTGGTGGCCATCGACCTCAGAGGAGGAAAGCTCGACCGGCGCTTCGCCGGGAGCGTCGGCACCTACTACAGCCGGCTGATGGGGGTGTCGGACGACCGGCTGTTCATCAATCTCCCGGGCGATGGCGTGCTCGCGGTCGATGTGACCGACCTCTCGGCTCCGGCCGGCCAGCACTTCGCACGCACCCTGGGCTACGCCACGCACATCGCGTTCGCAGGCGGCCGCGCCTTCATCGCCTCGGGAAACTTCGGCATATACGAGATGGACCTCTCGGCATCGCCGAGCATCCTCAGACTGTAGGCTAGAGCTAGGCGAACACCACCGTCCGGTTCCCGTGTACCAGGATCCGGTCCTCGAGGTGCCAGGCCACCGCCCGCGCCAAGACCACCCTCTCGATGTGCCGCCCGATGCGCACCAGGTCGGCCACGTCGTCGCGGTGGCGCACCCGCTGCACGTCCTGCTCGATGATCGGCCCGGCGTCCAATTCCTCGGTGACGTAGTGGGCGGTGGCCCCGGTGAGCTTCACTCCGCGGGCGTGCGCCTGGGCGTAGGGGTTGGCCCCCACGAACGCCGGCAGGAAGCTGTGGTGGATGTTGATAATCCGGTTCGGGTACTCCCGCACGAACCGGGGCGAGAGGATCTGCATGTACCGGGCGAGCACTACCAGGTCCACTTGCCCGCGCATCAGCTCCAGCGCCGCCTCCTCTGCCTGCTCCTTGGTCTGCGGGCTCACCGGCAGATGGTGGAAGGGCTCCATGACCCGATCGAACACCAGCCGGGGCCGGAGCGCGACTGTCCGGCGCTCCGCTCCGTCACCGGCAGCACGCGCTCGATTTCCAGCGCGGGCCCGCCGGCTCGAGGATGATGTACGCCACGTCGCCACGGCAGTAGCCGCGCACCATCGCCACTAGCTGGTAGCCGGAGACCCGGCTGTACCAGATCTGCCGCTCGTCGAACTCCTCTCCTCTAGCCGCCCGAAGCCAAGGAGACCGCTCCCCCCGCAGCGGAATCCCCCGGTCGTTGCATACCTCGTACTCCTCCAGCACCATCCGCAGATCCGCGCTGCGAGGCTCGAGCAGCGCCAAGAGCGAGGCGTTCGCACACAGCGGCTCGCCGCGGCGGCTCACCATCAGCACCGGCCACGGCAGGCTGGGCAGTTCTGCCTCCAGCATGAGGAAGCTGCCTAGCAGGAGTCATACACGGTTTGCCAGCTAGTAATACTTACCGAGTTCACAATCCCGGCTGTCGCTCGCGGCGCCGTGGCCGGGAGAGGACCAAGGCCGCCGCTGCGAGGAGCGAGAGCCCGGGGCCCTCGGAGCATCCACAGCCTGGCGGGCCTCCGAGCTGCGAGGGCGCTCGAGAGAAGAAGAGCACCCTGCCAGTGCTGGAACCGCCGTCGCCCGCGGCACCGGCGTCCAGGGAACCTCCATCGGGCGCGGTTCCCCCGTCGCCAGCCTCGAGGACTCGAAGGATCGCCTGGGCAATCTTCCCCTTGTCGTCAGCGATCTCGAGCTTCACCCAGGAGACATTGGGCTCTGGGGTGGCGGTGGTGACCTTCGCTCCGGACATCGGTCCCAGGTCCCAGCTTCCGTCGTAGTCCAGGTCCCACCGGTAGCGCAGCGCGGAGCCCTCCGGGTCCGAGCTGGCGCTGGCGTCGAGGTCCAAGGCCGAGACACTGACCCGCTTGGCCGATCCGGCGGCCGAGGGCGGCTGGTTGGCTGGCGCGGCGGTCCCCGAAAACTGTGCCCGGTAGGCCCGTACCTTCCCGCGGCCCCAGGCGTCGTTGGGGACGGCGCCCATTCCCGGCTCTGCCAGCGCGTAGGTGCGGAGCATGGTGGACAGCTCGACGGGCGTGGCGGCGGGGCGGACTCCCCAAAGCGCCGCGGCCGCTCCGGCGGCGACTGGAAGCGCGTTCGAGGTGCCTCCACCGATCCACATCGCCCCGAGCGGAGCGCCGCTCCCCACCAGCGCGGTGACGTGGTCCTCCGGGGCGGCGAAGTCCACGCTGTCGGCGCCGTCGATGCGCGGGCCTCGCCCGGAATAGGTGGCGAGCGCCCCCTTGGGCGCGCCGGAGGGCAGAAGCTCGGAGAAGTAGGTGGCGACGGACAAGGTCTTGTCGCCCGTCCCCGGAGTGCCGTAGGTGCCGAGATCGGTCGAACCGGTGGTGCTCGGCCAGTACGCTCCCTTCCCCCAGCCGCTGAAGTCGTCCGCCACGTACCCGTGCAGCGCCACCGGGGCGCCACTGTTCGTCACTTCGAAGGTCGCGGTCTGCCCGGACACGAACGAGCCCTGCGGCGCGCTCAGGTAGAAGAGCATCATGTTGGTCTGCCGGGGCGAGCTGTAGGTGCCCCACTGCACCGTCAGGTTGCCCGCGGTGGTCTGCCCGGTGCCGGCAAGGGTGAGGGTGGTGCCGCCAAGAGAAAGCTTGAAGGAGAGCACCGCCCCCGCCTGCTGCCTCCAGAGGAAGTCTCCGTAGACGTAGCCCGCCTGGTTGGAGGGGATGACCAGCGGGACGGATTGGGTCCCGGCGCCGTGGGTCATCACCCGGTGCTTCTCCGAGCCGCCCAGGTTCCCGGCGGCGCCCATCTGCAACACCCCCTGGTCGCTGGCCGCGTCGCACGCCGCTTCCAGGTTGTCCGAGCCGTCGAGGAATTCCCCGTACCAGGTGGCCATCTCCCAGAGCACCACCTTGGCCCCCTCGGAGAGCGCCCAGGAGAGATCCGACACCAGGTCCTTCGAGCGCGAGCTGGCGAGCAGCAACTCCGCGTCCGGGGCGACTCCGGCGTAGCGGGTGAGGTCGGCGACGCCTCCTCCCAGGGTGCCGAGCACCATGGTGCCGTGCTCGTAGGCTCCAGGGTGGGCCTCCGGCGTCTGCGCCAGGTTCTGCCCGCGCCGGAACACTTGCGGAGGGCCGGTGAGCGAAGGCGGCGTCCGCACGGCGCGGATCTTCGGCGTGTTGAGGCGGATCACCCGCTCGCCCACGTCGAGCCGGCCGTTGCGATTGACGTCGTCGGCCAGGAAGAGCTGCTCGCCGAAGGTGGGCTTGGAGTCGCCGTAGGGCGCGCTGCGGCCCTGGTTGCGCGCGCCGTCGCCGTTCTCGTCCTGGAACAGCCAGTCATGGCCGGCAAGGAAGGCCGGCTCGTCGTTGTAGAGGGTCTGCTGGCCGCTGTACCAGTCGATCCAGAGCATCGAGGACTTGAGCACCCCCAACGCCTCGCCGCTGTCCTTCACCCCGTTGCGGTTGAAGTCCACCGCGTCCAGGAGCGGATCGAACGAGCCGTTGCCGTTCATGTCCAGCCACGGGAAGGCGCCGCCGTCGGCGCGGAAGAAGAAGGGGTGCAGCGGATCCACCCCGGAATCCATGTCGCAGATCACCACTCCCTTGCCGTGGCCGTCCGGGTAGAAGGCCTCGCTGAGTTGGTAGGCCTCGACCTCCCGGGCGCTGTTGTCCGCCGGCGGAGCGAGCGGCCGGAGGACGCGGTAGTCGAAGGTCGGTGAGATGCGCGCCACCCGCCTGAGCCCCGCCGCCTGCCACAGCCCCTCCCACCCACAGCGGGCCGCCACCACCGGGCCCACGCTGGCCGGCGCTCCCGAGTCGAGCCGGTCGGGCCGGCAACCGGCGCGCCCGAGTGCGCGCGCATCTTCCTCGGTGACGTCGGAGACGAAGCGGACAGTGACCTGAATCCCGAGGGCGTCCACGCTCTGTCCGAGCAGCCGGTGGAGGCCTCCGGGAGGATGTCCCTCGCGCCGCGCCATGAGATAGGCGAAGCCCAGCCGTCCGTCGAGGCTCGGGGGCAGGCCTTGGGACAAGAGGCGCTCGGCGGCTTCTTCCGGCCTCGGCACCAGCGGCACGGTCTTCTCCGAGGCGGCGGCGGCGAGCGCTACCAACAGGGCGAGAGGCGCAGTCATCTCTCCTCCGGTGAGCAACGCGAGCTCGAACCGGGATCGTTGTCGCTGACGTGAACGTGGTCGTGGTCGGCGACCTGAACGTGGTCGCCGTCGCCGTCAACGTCGCCGTCAACGACCACGAGCTGATCCTCGATCAAGGCGACTCCACTCAGGCCGAGGACGTCATTCGCATCACCTCCTCGAAGGTGGTGATGCCCTGGGCGAGCTTGCGCACGCCGGCCTCGCGCAAGGTGCGCATGCCGTTGCGGCGAGACCGCTCGGCGATGACGTCCGGAGTGGCGCCGCGGGCGATCATCTCCCGGATGTCCGCGGTCACGCTGATGATCTCGAAGATGCCGGTCCGCCCGTAGAAGCCGGTGCCCCGACACCGCACGCACCCCGCCCCGCGGTTCACCCGCACCCCACTCGAGACCAGCGGCAGCGGAGTGGCCAGGGCGGTCAGCTCGTCTGCGGACAACGTCGCCTCGGCCGCGCAGGCGGTGCACACCCTCCGGACCAGCCTCTGCGCCATCACTCCCAAGAGCGACGAGGCGAGCAGGAAAGAGGGCACCCCGAGGTCCCTCATCCGGGCCACCGCCCCCGCCGCGTCGTTGGTGTGCAGGGTGGAGAGGACTAGGTGCCCGGTGAGCGCCGACTGGATGGCGTTCTCCGCGGTCTCCGGATCGCGGATCTCTCCCACCATGATGATGTCCGGATCCTGCCGGAGGATGTGCCGCAGCGCCTCCGCGAAATCGAGGCCGATCTTCGGCTGCACCTGGACCTGGTTGAAAGCCTCCCACACCATCTCGATTGGATCCTCGATGGTGGTGACGTTCACGTCCGGCCCGGCCAGCGCCTTGAGCGCGGAGTAGAGGGTGGTGGTCTTCCCGCTGCCGGTGGGGCCGGTGACCAGGATGAGCCCGTGGGGCTGGTCGATCCACGACTCGAACGCGCCCTTCTCGTCGGGCTCGAAGCCGAGCTGGGCGATGTCCTGCACCAGCGTCTCCGGGTCGAAGATGCGGATCACCACCTTCTCTCCGAAGGCGGTGGGCAGCGTGGAGACCCGAAGCTCGATCTCCCTCCCGTCCCGCTCGGTCTTGATCCGCCCGTCTTGCGGCTTCCGCTTCTCCGAGATGTCCATGCGGGAGATCATCTTCACCCGCGACACCACCGGAGGGTGCACCGGCATCGGCAAGGTGTAGACGGGGTGGAGCACCCCGTCGATCCGGAAGCGGACCACCGAGGAGTCCCTCCGCGGCTCGATGTGGATGTCCGAGGCGCGGTTCTCGAACGCGTACCGGAGCAGGTAGTCCACCGCCTGCACCACCGGCCGGTCCGAGGCTTCCAGCTCCTCTTTCCCGCTCAGGGAGACCAGTTGCTCGAAATTCTGCAACTGCGGCGCGCCGGCGAAGTCGTCGGCCGCCTTGGCCAGCGTCCGCTTGAACCCGTAGATGTCGGCGATCGCCTTGAGGATGTCGGCCTTGGCCGAGAGCACCGGCTCGACGGAGTGCCCCGAGATGCGCTGGAGGTTCTCCAGGAGCTCCCCATCGAAGGGGTTGGCCACCGCCACCACCAGCGAGGTCGGCCCCTTCTTCTCCAGCGGGAGGAGGACGTGCTTCTGCGCGTAGGGCCTCGACACCGTCCGGGTGGCGAGCGCCATGTCGAGCTTGAGCGGATCGATCTTCCGGTAGGTCACTCCGGACGCGCGGGAGACCGCCTCGGTCACCCGATCCTGATCGAGGACCTCTCCCCGGCCCCCGGGCAGGGGGACCTGGAAGGCCGCGACGATCTCCACCGGGGAGACGTCGTAGCGCGAGGCCTCCTTGCCGGAGAGGCCGGTGGACTTGAGGACGCGGGCCCGGGCGGCGGACTCCTTGGCCAGGAGGTCCTGCCCCTGCTGGCGGCTGAGCAGCCCCTGTTGCACCAGCGCGCCCACCACGAAGGAGGTGGTGAAGTCCGCGGCGGTGCGGGCAGGAGGGCCGGCTACCGGCGCCTGCGTAGTCGTATCCCTGGGATCGCGCATGAGAGGAGAGCGGCGAGTGAGAGCGGGGCGGCGCCGGCTCCGCAGCCGCAGCCACCGGAGCCCCCGGGGCCGACGCCAGCATCGCGGGGAAGCCCGTCGGTCGGACGGCCCGCATCGTTGTTGGGGTTGCACAAGGCGCAGCCGGCGTCATCCACCGTGGGCTTCTGGCACTGGCCGCTCACGCACTCGGTGCCCACCGGGCAGTCCACGATGCTCCGGCAGGGCGGCACACAGCCGGTGCCGGTCGGGAGGATGCCGCACTGCAGGCCGGACGGGCAGGTGCCAGGTCCTGTGCAGTTCCGCAGGCAGTACAGCTCTCCTTGCAGCCCCACCGGGTGGCAGGTACTGCCTGCGGGACAGGTGGTGCAGGCGCGAGCGCAGGACTGGGTGCAGATGCCAACGGTCGAGTTGCTGAACACTCCGCACGCCTGGCCGGTGCCGCAGGTCGCCGAGCTGGAGCAGGGATCACCCACCTGCCCGGCAGGGTTCTGGACCAAAAGGCAGGTGCCGTCGCACACCCGGCACTGGTTGGAGGTCACGCCCGGCGGGTTGCAATCGACGTCGCCGTGGCAGGAGGGCACGCATACTCCCGAGCCTCCGGTGCTGGGCAAGACGCAGCTATAGCCCGGCCGGCAGTCGCCGTACCCGATGCGGCACTGCTTGAGGCATCGGAGCACCCCGCCTCCGGTGTCGATGCACGAAGCGCCCGCGGGACATTGCGGCTGTCCGCTGCCGCAGTCCTGCGAGCAGTACCCGTCCTGCCAGCTCGGAAAGCCGGAGGGCAGCACGTTCTGCCTAAAGCAGACCCCGTTGGTGGAGCCGCACTGCACGTTGTCGGTGCACGGCTTGCCGACCTGGGTGACGAAGTCTCCAGGCGGAAGACAGGCGCCGTTGTACTGCGGCGAGAAGGCGGACGAGGGCAAGCACGCGTAGGGGATGTCGCAGGAGAAGTTCTGCCCGGTGGGGCAGCCGATGGTGCACATCGACTTGCCGGTCCCTCCGTCGACCTTCGGCACCGAAACGCACTTGAGCGACGGGTTTCCGCCGCAGCCGCCATCTCCCGCGCACGGAGAGCCCACCGAGCCCGCGGTAGGGTAGCGGTTGCACAGCGCAGCGGTGTCGTTCTGGCTGAGCGTCCTCAAGCTCGAGCCGATCGGCGGGCTCGCGTACATCACGTCGAAGGACGAGGTGTAGGTGTGGTCCAGCCCCTGGCAGTGGCCGACCTCATGCAGGACGATGGACTCGACGTCGACGGTGTTGGAGGGCGTGGTGGCGGCGGTGCTCCAGTTGCGTTCCGCGCCGTTCATGTAGATGTCGCACTGCTTGAGCACGCCCGCGTACGTGAGCGGGATGGTGATCGCGGTGACGTCGCTGCTGCCGATGGTCGCCTCGTAGTAGGGATCCGACCGGCTGGCGATCCAGATGGTGCTGACGTTGTAGACGTCGTAAGGGTCCCTCGGCTCGGCGATGGCGGCGGTGGTGGGCCCCATCGAGGCGAAGGCGGTGGCGGCGCAGCTCACGTCGTCCCACTGCTTCCAGGCGCGCAAGCTGGCGGCCTGCACGTCGGAGAAGACCAGCCCCACCGGGTTCGAGCTGCGGGCGTCCACGTAGTAGGGGAACGGATCCGCCGAGGTGTTGAGCATCTTGAAGGGCAGGTAGAAGTACTGCTGCGCCTCCGCCGGGCGGGCGAGCGCGGCAAGCGCCAGAAGCACCGCCAGCCGTTTCATCGCGCTGCCTTCCTCGGCTGGGGCGTTCTGGCCAGGGCCGCGCGGAGCTCCTCCAGCACCGACGTGACCTTCCGGCGGGCCGCGGTGCCCTTGGCGATGGAGCGCACGAAGGCCTCTTCGCCGTGGACCGAGATCTTCCCCTCGGAGAGGCCGAGCAGGGTGCAGCGGCCGGGCGAGGCGCCCTGGCAGCGGAGGAGGAGGATCGCCGTCTCGCCGGTCTCGAAGGTGGCGTCGCCGACCGCGTGGGCCTCCCACAGGCCCCACTTGCCGCCGAGCTGGACTACTTCGAGGGTGGCGAGGTGGTCGCCCTTGAAGGTTTCTCCGACGGCCAGGGTGGTGACGGTCAGCATCCGCCGAGGGTCGCCGTCCTGCACCAAAGTGCGCGTGTCCAGCACCTGGGCGAGAATCACCCGGTCGGCCATCCGCGCGCGCTCGCCCACGGAGCGTTCGATGACCGAGCTGCCGACCGCGAAGGCGGGGGGCAGCAAGAAGGTCGCGGCGAGCTTGGCGGGCCAGGAAGCCATCCGGAACGATCTTAGCAAGAACGCAATCAGAGGCGGCGAGAGCTCCGAGGTGTCCCTGTCCTCGGCCGGCGCGGCCTTTGGGCTCGGGCAGAACCGTTTGAGCTACGCTCCCCGTTCATGGACAGGGCACTCGGGGCGGCGCTGGTCGCGTCCGTGCTTTTCACCGCATGCTTCGACTTCGATGACGCATACAGCCGGTTCTGCGCTCGCGCCTCATGCGAGGACGGCGGCGCCACTACCGATGGCGGCGGATCCGGCGGAGGCGGGGGAAGCGACGGCGGTGACGCGACGGACGGAGGGTTGATCGACGCCGGCTCGGACGCAGGTCCACCCGATGCGGGAGCGTACGACGCCGGGCCGCCGGATGCGGGGCCGCCCTGCACGGGCTCGTCCCGGCCGCGACTCTTCTGCCAGCCCCCTTTGGTGCTCGAGGCAGACGCCGGGCTGGGCCTGAGCTTCGCAGTCGTGGCGGGCAACGACGACGGCTTTCTCGTGGCCTATAGCGGCCAGGGCACCGCTCCCGCTGGCCGCGTGGAGCTCAAGCTGGTATCGCTCGACGGCGGAGTGCGGCGGCTGCGCTCGCTCGCCACGCCCGCGCCGATCCGGTACCTCGCCCTCTCGGGCGCCGCCTCGCACTGGGCGATGAGCTACGTGGACGACGGCACCCTGGTTCACTGTCACCACTCCTCGGGCGACGCGGGCGTGGCGATCGGGCCCTCCACCCGGGTCGACGGGACCGCGATCTCCGTCTCACGAGCCGGCGACGTGGGCCTCATCGCCCGCCGCGAGTTCGGCGGCGCCAGCCATCTCGCCACCCAGGCGGGCGGCTGTCCCTCCTCCTTGCGGCCGTACTCCTTCGTCGTCGACGTGCAAGGAGTGGGCGCAGGCCACATGAGCGGGCTCGGGCTCGAGGGCTTCCGCTTCTCGGTCAGTGGGACCGCCAACATCTACAACGGCGACGTGGCGATCCTCAGGCTGGCCAACGACGGCGGAGTGGAGTGGGCCGCCCGGTGGCTCCAAGCAGAGCCCTATTACGACCACGCCGCGGTGGTCTCCGAATCAGGTGACACGATGATCGTCGCCGCGGACACCGACCTCCCCGATGGTGGTTCGGCGCTGATGCTCAAGGCCATGCCTACCGACCTGACCCCGATCCTCGCCCCCTCGCGCAAGCTGATAGAGGCGATCCGGTGGTGGAACATCACCACCTGCGGCGCCGGCTGCACCGCCACCATCGCCACCCCGAAGTTCGCGCCGGGAAACATCCCCGTCTTCTTCGTCGGCGATGACGAGAACCTGTTCGATCTCGGGGCGGTCGGCTACGACTTCGCCTGCAACAAGCCCTTCGTGAACGTCACCGCGGGGATCGGCTTCTCGAAAGGCCAGCTGGGCATCCTGTTCACCACGCCGACTCGAGCCGAATTCTCCATCTGCCGGCCGCCCGCCTTTTGAGCAGGCCGGGCTTGCGTCCAGGCGACTTCATCCAGCCGCAAGGACCACCGCCTCAACCAGCGCGGCCGAGGTAGGCCGCTCCGCCACCGCGGACACCGCCAGCCCGAGCTGCCCGAGCGCCGCCGCCGTCGTCGGCCCTATCGCCACCAGATGGGCCGCCCGGAGAATCGTCCGCCCACGTGGACCGGTGGCTTCCAGAAAAGCCTCCGCGGTCTTCGGCGAGCCGAACACCACCACCCGCGGCGGGTCGGCCTCCAGCGAATCGAGCGCCGCCCCATCCAACGGCCGGCCCTCGCTCTTGTAGGCCGCCACCCGCGTCACCGCGACTCCCGCCCCCTCCAGCGCCTGGTGCAACTCCCTCCGCCCTTCTTGGGCCACCGGCAAGAGCACCCGTTCTCCCGGCTGCAGCTCTCCTTTCAGCATCTCGAACAGCCCCAGCCCGGTCGACGTGGCCGCTTCGCGCGCGACTTCGAGCCCCAGCTCCCGCACCTGCCGCGCCGTCGCCGGCCCCACCGCCGCGATGCTCACCGTGGCCAGTTGCTCGAACGTCCCCGCGACCCTCGCCGCCTCTGCCAAGGCCTCAACCGCCTTGGGGCTCGCGAAGAGCACCCAGCGGTAGCGGCTGATCTCCGCTGCGGCCTGGGCCAGCGGGCGCGGGTCATCGGGTGGGAACAGCTCGAGCAACGGCAACGCCGTCACCCGGGCTCCCTCCTTCTCGAGCAGCGCGCACAGCCCCGCCGCGCGGTCGCGGGGCCGGGTCACCAGCACCTGCACCGCTCGAAGGCGCGCGCTCACGATTCGGGAGCTGGCAGCTGCAGCCGGCCGTACACCTCGAGGATCTCCGCCCCTCCGCGCCCCAACAGCTCGCCGGCCAGCTCGCGGCCGATCCGCTCGGCCTCGGCGCACGGCCCCTCCCGCTCGCCCCGCACCACCTGCGTCCCATCGGGCTTTCCGATGAGCCCCCGAAGACGCACCTTCGGCCCGTCCACCACCGCGTGGCCCGCCAAGGGGACCGTGCACCCCCCCTCGAGCCGGCCAAGGAAGGCGCGCTCGGCGGTGACCGCGATGCGGGTGGTCGCATCCTCGAGCTGATCAAGCAACGCCAGCAGCTCTCCATCGCCGGCGCGGCACTCCAGCGCCAGCACGCCCTGCCCTACCGCGGGGAGGCTGACCTCCGGCGCCAGCACCTCCGTCACCTTCGCCTCCAGCCCGAGCCGCCTGAGGCCCGCGAGCGCTAGCACGGTGCCCGCGAGCCCCTGCTCCTCGGCTTTTCGGAGCCGGGACTGCACGT
This sequence comes from Myxococcales bacterium, assembly GCA_016191815.1. Lineage (GTDB taxonomy): Bacteria > Myxococcota > Myxococcia > Myxococcales > Myxococcaceae > JACPVI01. Next base: position 89,690 of record JACPVI010000064.1, on the reverse strand, counting down.
TGCCCCTGAGCGCCACCACCGAGAGGTCCGGCCTCCGGGCGAGCAACTGGCAGCTCCGCCTCAGCGAAGAGGTCCCCACCCGCTCACCCTTCGGGATCCGGTCGACGGTCCACCCGCGAGCGCTCACGAAGGCGTCGCGCGGATCCTCCCGGGGCGGCACGCAGGCCAGCGTGAGCCCGGCAGGAATCTCCGAGGTCATGTCCTTGAGGCTGTGCACCGCCAGATCCGCCCGGCCGTCGAGGAGCGACTGCTCGATCTCCTTGACGAACAGACCCTTGCCCCCCACCTGCGAGAGCGGAGCCGAAAGAAAACGGTCTCCCTCGGTGGTCAGCTCGACCAGGGAGATCAGGACCTCCTCCCGCGCCTGGATGAGCGAGGCGACGTGCCGCGCCTGCCAGAGCGCGAGCGGGCTCTTCCGGGTGGCGATCCTCAGAGGTCTCACGAGCGCCCGCCCTTCCCCCCCGCGGCGAGGGAGTCTGCCGCCTCGTCCAGGCCGAACAGCTCGGCGGTGGCGTCGGCGAGCCGGTCGTCGTCCTCCGGTCCGACCTCCCTGAGCTTCGCGGTGGGCTGGTGGAGGAGCTTGTTGATGATCGCGATCGCCATCGCCTCCAGGCTCTTCTTCGACCTCTCCGAGAGATTCTCCACCGCGAGGATGGAGAGGGTGCGCTCCACTTCGGAGAGGGCGATCTGCCGGGCCCGGGCGCGCAGCTTGCCGATCACCGGGACCCCGTCCCGGATCGCCCGCGCGCGCACGAAGCGGGAGAGCTCTTCGGCGACGATCGCCTCCGCCCTGGCGGCCTCCGCCGCCCTCGCGGCGGCGTTCTCCGCGACGTTCTGCTGGATGTCGTCCACGTCGTAGGCGTAGACCCCATCGAGGTCGTGCACGTCGGGCGCGATGTCCCGCGGCACCGCGAGGTCCACCATGAACAGCGGCCGGAACCTTCGGGGCTTGAGCTGCGCCGCCACGTTCTGCTTGGTGAAGATCGGCGTGGGCGAGGCGGTGGAGCAGATCACCACGTCCGCCGGCACCAAGAGCGAAAACAGCTCCTCGAAGGGACGGGCCTTGCCTCCCACTGCCGCGGCCAGCTCCTCGGCCCGGGAGTAGGTGCGGTTGGCGACCACGAGGTCGGTCGCCCCAGAGGCGGAGAGGTGCCTGGCCGCCAGCTCGGCCATCTCTCCCGCGCCCACCACCAGCACCGATCTGCCCTCGAGGCCGCCGAAGAGCTTCTTGGCCAGCTCCACCGCCGCCGAGGCCATCGACACCGGCGCCCGCCCCACCCCGGTCTCGCTTCGCACCCGCTTGGCGCTCACGAAGGCCGCCCCGCAGGCGCGGGCCAGCGCGCCGTGGGCGCAGCCGGCCTTGCGGGCCAGCTCGAAGGCGTCTTTGACCTGCCCGAGGATCTGCGGCTCGCCGATCACCATCGAGTCCAGGCTGGCGGAGACGCGGAAGAGGTGGAGGAGCGCGTCGTCGCCGCGCCGCTCGTACAGGTGCTCGAGCGCCTCCGGTCCGCCGACCTCGGCGATCTTCCCCATCGCCACTTCCCGGGCCTGCTCGGCCGACGGTGCGGCGAAGTACAGCTCGACGCGGTTGCAGGTGGAGAGGAGCATCGCCTCCGGCAAGAGCGCGGTGAGCTGCTTGAGCAATTCCTCCTGGCGCGGCTCCGAGAGCGCCAGCCGCTCGCGAACGGCCAGGGGCGCGCTCTTGTGCGAGAGACCGACGAGCAAAAGCTCCATCTCACTGCACCCCGCCGAGCCCTGCCGCCGGGAAGGCAGTGACGAGCGACACCAGGAGCACGAAAAAGCCGGCCATGGTGAGCAAGGCCACGCGCTTGCCCTGCCAGCCCGCGAAGAAGCGGGCATGCAGGAGGGCGCCGAAGCCCAGCCAGGCCACCAGAGTGGCCACCTCGGTGGGCCGCCACCTCCAGACGAAGGCCGCGGCGTCACTCACGAAGAAGGCGCCGGTCACCAGGGTGACCGAGAGCGCGATGAATCCCCAGACCACCAGCCGGCGGTTCAGCTCGTCGAGGAACTGCAGGGGAGGCAACCGGGCGAAGAGCACTCCGAACTTCTTGCCCTTCATCTGCCGCTCCATCAGCAGGTACATCACCGCCACCCCCGAGGCGACTCCGAAGGCGGCGATGCCCAAAAGCGCGATGGTGATGTGCAAGGGCAAAAGCGGCCCCTTCATGCCCGGAGGCAGCACCTCGCCGGTCCCGGTCATGATGAGGCCAGGCACCAGGACCGCCAGCGCGATCGGCATCAGGAAGGCGCCGATCACCGGCACCCGGTAGCGCACGTCGAGGAAGAAGAAGATGCCGAGCAAGAGCAGCGCCACGGTGGAGAAGCCCTGGGCGATCCCCACCGGGACCCCTCCTTGCGCGAAGAGCGAGGCGCCCAGCGAAGCGCCGTGGAGGACGAGCCCGCTCCCCACCAGCACCCTCCCCACCGCGGGCAAGAGCTTCGACTGGCGGATGAGGTAGGCCAGGTACAGCACCGCCGCGGCGCCGTACACATGGACCGAGATGGAGAGGAGCGACCGCATCGCCTACGAGAGCTTGTCGAGGAGGAAGGCGGCCAAGAGGTCGGCTTCGTTGCTGGGCTTCTTCGGAGCAGCCTCGGCACGGGCGGGGAGCTGGACCTCGGCCACGTAGCCCTCGGTCACTTCGTATGCCGTCTCGCCCAGCACCACCGAGTCCGCCATGTGCTCGGCGCCCAGCGCCTTGAGCTGCTCGCCTGTCTTCACCTTGTGGAGCAGCCCCTTCTCGTCGTTGCCGCTGACCACCTTCTGGAAATGCACCGCCGAGGCCACCGGGCAGCTGCCCTGGCCGCCGGCAACCACCAGCTTCCCGTCGCGGACGTCGGCCTTCTCCGCCATCGCCCACTCCTCGAGCGTGGCCTGAGGGAGGAACAGCTTCATCGCGCGGCCACTGTACCAGAGAGGCCACCTGGGGGCCTCGAAGCGAGCGGCGCGCCGCGCTCCCTTGCGCCCGGGGAGTGGTCGGGGGCTCAAGCGGCCTTGCAGGCGCCGCTCCTCCATATTATCTGCCGTGCGCAGGATAAACTGCTGCGGCTGCCGCGGTTCACGCGGAGTCGATGGAGAGCTGATAATGGCTGGCGACCTCGTGGCGGTGTCGGACTCGCAGTTCAAGAAGGAAGTGCTGGAAAACCAGGAGCCGGTGCTGGTCGACTTCTGGGCCACCTGGTGCGCCCCCTGCCGGGCCATCGCCCCGGTGCTGGAGGACCTGGCCGGGCAGTACCGCGGCAAGGTGAAGTTCGCCAAGCTGAACGTGGACGACAACCAGGACACTGCGCAGCAGTATGGCATCCGGTCCATTCCCACCCTGCTCCTCTTCAAGGGCGGCAAGGTGGTCGAGCAGATCGTCGGCGCGGTCCCCAAGGCCAAGCTGGAGGACGCCATCCGCAAGGTGGTGTAGGCCGGCCTTCCGATGGCGCGCGCGCGCAAGACACCCACCGCTTTCGAGCTGCCCGGGCTGCTCGCCTGGGCGGAGTCTGTGGGCGAGGCGTTGGGGCGAGGGGTGGCCCGGGGCATCAACGCCGGGCTGTCGGCGGTGGGGGTGCTCGGGGCCACGCCCAGGCGCAGAGGCCGGCCTCCCAAGCAGGTCCCCTTCGCGGTGCCGCCGGAGAGGCGGTGCAGGGTAGAGGGGTGCGGCCGGCCTTCGCGCTCGAAGGGCTTGTGCTCGGCGCACTACCAGGCCGAGCGGCGCCGGACGCTGGCCAAGCGGTAGCTGGAGACGATCGCCGGCGAGCGCCGCGGCGCCGCCCTGTCAACGACGAAGCGCCGCGGAGAGGCGGTCGAGGGCGGCACAGAGCCACGGGCGCCCCTGAACCGGTAGAGCTTCAGCCCCCCGACCTCCTTTAGGACTTCGTACGTCCCCGCCTGATCGAGGAGCGGGTAGTCGCCGATGGCGAAGTGGATGGGCCCCCGGGGCAGCTCGTCCGGAGGCCCGCCGCCATCGTCCACCTCGAACGTCAGCTCACCTTTCTGGCTCAACGCTGGACGCGTTCGGTGGCGGTACCCGCCCGTGTACCTCGTCATGTCGATGAACTGGCCCGCGGCGACGTAGTGTGAGAACTCGCGACCGGCGAGAAAGTAGCCCCGGATGATCTCCTGCTGATTGAGGAAGCGCACCATCTCCCGGGTCGGCTCGACGGGGTGCCCATAGTTGATGTTCGTCTGGTAGCCGGCCTGCGCTTGCTTGATGCTGAGGGCGAGCGTCAGGCCCGCCGCCACGGCTCCGGCGTGCATCCACCGGCTGCCGGCTGGTGCTCTCCCCGCAGCAAAGGCGACGGCCGCGACCGGGAGCGCGGTGAGCAAGTACCAGAGCACGCCGAGCGGCACGCTCTGATTCCCAGGGCTCGCCCCTCCAATCCAGGGGCTCGCAAGGACGGCGAACAGGTCCGAACCGGGGGAAGCGGGCGGCTGCCGCTTGGAGAGGAAGTAGGAATCGCCCAGGACGAAATAGCCGTACGCGATTGCACCCGCGACAGCGACGACCGAGAGAATGCGAGCGCGGCGCTCGCGCCAGAATGTCGTCCCGTCGGCCAACAGGAAGTGGGCCACCACGACCGCGAGGAGTGGCATGGCGGGCGCTTGGTAATAGGAGAACGTCGGCCCGCGCGTGGTGACGCCCGCGTACGAGATGAAGATCGCCACGCAACTGGCGAGCGGGAGATCGATCGGGTCGGCGCCAGCACGCCGCCAGCGCGTGAGGCCCTGCGCGAACACTCCATACAGCAGCAGCAGCAACAGCGGAGAGCAGAACGGAGCCACGATCAGCCACAGGCTCACGGCCGCCTCGGAAGCCAGCGACCGATAGCGCTCGACCAGCGCCACCCCGCCGGCGCAGGCGATCATCGCGACGACCAAGCCCACTCGGGTCGGGCCGCGGAGGCGCTTGACGAGCAATGGCAGCACCGGCGCGAACCAGACGAAGGACTTGAGAACGAGGGCGGCCTTGCCCGGCCGCGATCGCCCGAGATGGACGAAGAGGCTGGCGAAATCGAGCCCCATCGCCGACGCGTACCACGCGTAGAGCGCCAGGAAGAGCGAGACCCCGCAAGCTCCGACGACCAGCACGTCGAACGCCGCACGCGACCTTCGGCCTCGCGCCACATCGTAGACCGCGAGAACGACGGGGAAGGCGATCGCCGTCGTCATCTTCGCCCAAAGGCAGGCGATGAAGATGGTGGCCAGCGCGGCGGCGCGGGGCAGCTCGCGCGCCTCCTCCAGGCGGAGGGCGCCGTACACGAACAGCAGCAGGAGAACGGTGTAGACGGTCCCGTCGATGTCGACCAGCAGCGAGGACTGGAGGAAGAAGGGGTTGATCGCGCACAGCGCCACCGCGGCGGCAGCGACGACGTCGCGGTGGGGTGACCTCCCGCAGACCGCGCGCGCGATCAGGAAGGTGAGGGCCAAGGACACAAGCCCGCAAAAGATACCGAGGCCCCGCGCGGCCGGCTCTGATCCGCCGAAGAGACGGAAAGAAAGTCCGAGTGCCCACATGTACAACGGAGGATGGTAGGTCCACGTCTGAATCGCGCCGGTCTCGGTGACGTCGTCGATGAACCCGCGGTCGTACTGATGGCTGCCGCGCTCGACGAGGGCGCGCGCGAGCTTCACGAAATCGACTTCGTCGCCCAGGAATGGCCGCTGCGCCTGGGGCAATGACAGCGCGAGGTAGAGGACGGCGGCAGCCGCGGCGAGCAGCGGGGCGATCGGGCGCGCAGGCGCGGCCGGCTCGAGGTGCTTCATTCGCGGCGCTTGGGAGAGAACAGGCGGTAGCGCAGGATCAAGAAGATCATCGCGAACCCCGTCTTCAAGGTGCCCGCCAGGGTGCCGGTGATCTTCGACTGCCCGACGCGCCCCCGGTAGTTGATCGGGATCTCGATCACCCGCAGGCCCCGAAGCAACGCCAGGATGACCATCTCCGGAAGGAAGTGGGACCTGGTGACGGTCAGCTGGTCGACCAGGTCGAGCAGCGCCTCGCGCCGGATGAGGCGAAGCGTGCACCCGCAATCGCTCATCGATGGCCCGTTGAAGAGCCACTGCATCGCCTTGGCGACCACTGTGTTGCCGACGCGCAGGAACCAACCCATGTTGGCTTGGCGCCAGAGGAGCTCGCGGGTCGTGCGCGTGCCGCAGACCATGTCGAAGTCATCGGCGTAGGCGAGCAGTTTCTTGACGTCACGGCCGACGAAGGTGCCATCGGGTTCCGACAGGATGATGAGATCGCTCGTGGCCGCGCGAAGTCCGGCGCGGAGCGCGGCTCCATAGCCCTGTACGTTCTCGGTGATCACCCGCGCCCCGGCCTCCGCCGCCCGCGCGGCCGTCCGGTCGCGGGAGTTGTTGTCGACCACCAGGGCCTCGTCCACCACGCCGGTCGACTTGAAGTCGAGCACCGCCGCGGCGATGCTCTCCTCTTCGTTGTAGGCGGGAAAGACGACGGTGACGGTCTTCCCCCCCCACACGCCTCTAGGCTCCCCTCTTCTCGGCGACAATCAGCATTTGCCCGGCGAATGGCTTGAGCGGGCTGCGCAGATACAGCCAGACGAGCGGCGCCGCTGCCGGAAGCCTCGACTTCATCGTGAACGGCAAGAACCGAGGCAGGACCCGCACGGGCTCGAGGCCGGCGGCCGTCAGGCGGTCGGCCAGGCCTTTGTCCGTGTAGACGGCAACGTGGGTGTAGTCGTCGAAGTACTCGCGGAAGCAGTAGCGGAAATTCGGCTGAAGCACGATGAGCCTGCCGCGGTCGCACAGCACCCGGCGCGTCTCCACCAGGGTGCGGTCGAGCTCAGCCGGCGTGAGGTGCTCGAACAAGTTGCTGGCGAAGGCGATGTCGAAGCTCGAGTCGGCCGCGAACGACAGGTCGGTGCACGAGCCGACGTGGACCTCGACGTCAGCCGCGGCGCGGCGGCGCACCTGCTCCGAGAGGTCCACTGCGACCTTGCGCGAGGCGCGGACCTGGTTGATGAAATCGCAGTACCCGGCGCCCAACTCCAGCACGCGGGCGCCGGGCGGAATCTCCCGCTCCAGCCAAGCACAGAGGGAGGCCCAGACGGCGCCGCGGCGCGCATCGGGCTCATACCGGGTCTGGTAGTAGCCTCCCTCGACGCTCATGAACTCCCGTCGCGCCAAGCAGGCGGCAGGTTCCTCTCGATGTCAAGGGGGCCGAACCCTCTGCTCCGCCGGGGGCCCGCCTGCCTGGCCCATCGCGCCATGCGCGCGAGCCCTTCCTCGAGCGAGACGCGCGGCCCGGGGCCAAATACCCGGGCCGCCTTCTCGTGAGTCGAGTAGGCGTGTTTCACCTCGAGGCGGGCGGGCAGTCGCTCGATGACACAGGGACTCCCCATGGCGTCGGAGACCGCCCGCGCGAGCTGATTCACCGTGTAGGGCTGATCAGCCCCGAGGTTGAAGAGCTGATTGCGCGCGGCCGGCACGTCCACCGAGCGGGCGATGATCGGCGCCACGTCCCCGATGTGGCTGAAGGCCCGCGTCTGCTCTCCGTCGCCGAAGACGCGGAGCGGTTCGCCCGTGAGGATGCTGTTCATGAAGATGCCGACCACGTTTCGATACCGGTCCCCGATGTTCTGTCGTTCGCCATAGACGTTGTGCGGGCGGAAGACGATCCAGTCGAGCCCGAACACCTCGTGGGCGGCGCGGAGATCGAGCTCGACGGCGTACTTGGCGATGCCGTAGGGGTCTTCGGGCCGCGGTTGCATCTCCTCGGCCATCGGCAGCTGATTGTGGCCGTAGACGGCGATGGACGAGGCGAACACGAAGCACGAGACGCCGTGGTTCACCGCGGCGTTCACCAGGTTGACGCTGCCGATGACGTTGTTCGTGTAGTTGAACCGCCGGATGAAATGGCTGAGCGCTTCCGCCGCGTACGCGGCGAGGTGAAAGACGAAGTCGGGCCGAAACGACCCGAACAGGCGCTCGAGGAGAGCGCCGTCGACGATGGAGCCCTCGATGAAGTGTGCCTGCGGGTTGACGTTCTCGCTAAAGCCGCCGGAGAGGTCGTCGAGCACGACGACGCGGTGCCCCGCCTCGAGCAGCGCGTCGACGACGTGGCTTCCGATGAAGCCTGCCCCGCCGGTAACCAGGGACGTTCTCATGTCCGTGCCTATCCGCAGCGCAAGCTAGCAAAAACCAAGGGGCGGCCGACTCCTGCGGCAAGAGGCCAGCGCGGCGATGGTCGCCGGGCGCTCTTTGCTTGTCAGCGCTCGGGGAAAGTCGTAGTCGGGGCGCCCCCGAACCGGCGTCCCGATGCTCGGACACTTCCTCAGGCCCGAATACGAAGAGCTGATTCGCCAGAAGGACTGGGAGTCGCTGAGGATCGCCTTCGAGGACCTGGATCCGGCGGACATCGCCGAAGTGCTGGAGGACCTTCCTCCCGAGGACAGCGGGGTGATCTTCCGCCTCCTCCCGCGGGACGTGGCGGGAGGGGCCTTCGAGTACCTCCCGCTGGAACAGCAGGCCGAGCTGGTGGGGACCCTCGGCTCCGAGCAACTGGTGAGCGTGCTCAACGAGATGGCGCCCGACGACCGCACGCGCCTGCTCGAGGAGCTCCCCGCGGAGGTGACCAAGCGAGTCCTCACCACGCTCAGGCCGGAGGAGCTGAAGGTCGCCCGGCAGCTGCTCGGCTACCCGGAGAAGTCCGCCGGCAGGTTCATGACGCCGGAGTACCTCTCCATCCGGCCAGGGATGAGCGCCCGCGAGGCCCTGGACTACATCCGCGCGCACGGGAGGGGCCGAGAGACCTTGAACGTGCTCTTCGTCACCGACGAGCGCGGCGTGCTCATCGGCGACCTCAGGCTCTCCGACCTGGTGATGGCCGGGCCGGAGGTGAAGGTGGCCGACCTCCAGGAGCGGCCGGTGGTGGTGATCGCCGCCACCTCGCCCAGGGAGGAGGTGGTGGCGGCGTTCGAGAAGTACGACCGCGAGGCCCTCCCGGTCACCGACAGCCGCGGGGTGCTGGTGGGGATCATCACCATCGACGACGTGCTGGACGTGGCCGCCGAGGAGGCCACCGAGGACATCCAGCGCCTGGGCGGCATGGAGGCCCTCGAGGCCCCTTACATGGAGACGACGCCGCTGCAGATGGTGCGCAAGCGCGGCGGCTGGCTGACGCTGCTGTTCTTCGGGTCGATGCTCACCACCTTCGCGATGGCCTCCTTCCAGGACGAGATCGCCAAGGTGCAGGCGCTGACCTTGTTCATCACGCTCATCGTGGGGAGCGGGGGCAACTCCGGCTCGCAGGCGACCTCGCTCATCATCCGCGCGCTGGCGGTGCGGGAGATCGAGCTGCGCGACTGGTGGCGGGTGCTGGTCCGAGAGCTGATCAACGGCTTGGTGCTCGGGGGCATCCTGGGGGTCCTGGGGGTGCTGCGGGTGCTCCTGTTGCCCTCGGAGATCCGTGCCCAGGTGCCGCACCCGGCGCTGGTGGGCGCCACGGTGGGGCTCAGCTTGATGGGAGTGGTGGTGTTCGGCTCGCTGCTCGGCGGGATGCTGCCCTTCTTGCTCCGCCGGCTCGGGTTCGATCCCGCCACCGCCTCCACTCCCTTCATCGCCACGCTGTGCGATCTCGCCGGGACGGTGATCTACTTCGGCATGGCGTCGCTGGTGCTGATGTAGCAGCCGCCGACGAAGTAGGATTCGCCAGCCACGGGAAACTTGGAACAGCTCGGCAAATACCAGCTCCTTCGGAAGATCGCGACCGGCGGGATGGCCGAGGTCTTCCTCGCCAAGGCGGCCGGCCCCAAGGGCTTCCAGAAGCGGGTGGTGGTGAAGCGGATCCTCCCGCACCTCGCCGAGGACCAACAGTTCGTGGACATGTTCCTCGCGGAGGCGACGCTCGCCGCCGGGCTGGACCACCCGAACATCGTGCAGATCTTCGACTTCGGCGAGGCGGGCGGCCAGTACTACCTCGCGATGGAGTTCATCGACGGCCCCAACCTGCGCACGCTGAACCACCAGGCGCGGGGCATGGGGCAGCCACCGCCGCTGGCGGTCTGCGCGAAGATCATCAGCCACGCCTGCGAGGGGCTGCACTTCGCGCACGAAGCGAAGCACCCCGATACCGGCGCTCCGCTCGGCCTCATCCACCGCGACATCAGCCCCGACAACATCCTCCTCTCGAGGGCCGGCGCGGTGAAGGTGGTGGATTTCGGCGTGGCCAAGGCGTCGACCCAGGTGCACCGCACTCGTTCGGGGATCATCAAGGGGAAGATGGCCTACATGCCGCCGGAGCAGTTGGGGCGGCAAGTGCTCGACCGGCGGGTGGACATCTTCGCCCTGGGGGTCGTGTTCTACGAGCTGGTCGGCGGGGAGATGCCGTTCGATGCGACCAGCGAGGTCAGCATCATCCAGGCGATCATGAACGCGGAGCCCTTGCCTTCGATCACCGCCAAGCGCGCCGACGTGCCCGCCGAGCTGTCGCGGATCATCGGGCGGTGCCTGGAGAAGGACCGGGAGCGGCGCTACGGCACTTGCAAGGAGCTGCAGGCGGACCTGGAGCGCTTCCTCCAATCCGGCGGCCACGCGGTGCACCCCCACGAGCTGTCGGAGCTGGTCACCCGGCTCGACCAGACCATCTCCGCGCCCGAGGCCAAGGCCACCCCGGCGCACGGGGAGCGCTTGGAGGTGGACGGCCTGGGCGGCCCGGAGCTGGCGCGGACGTTTCCCCGCGACCAAGGGACCGAGGTGACCGATCCCGCCTCCGCGCTGAGCGGCCCGGACGACCCGTACGGGGAAACAAGGCTCCGCGACCCCGACGAAGTAGGCGCTCCACGCCTCGACCGCGGCCCGAAGGCGCCCCCGAGCACCGGGGCGCCGGCTCGCAGCCGGGCTCCGCTGGCCGCTGCGCTCGGGGTCGCCCTGGCCGTTGGGGGCCTGGCGCTTTTAGGCGGAGGGGGAGCCTACCTGCTGCTGCGCGAGAAGCCGGTGGTGCCGAGCGGGCCATCGCCGGTGCCCGCAGTCGCGGAGGTGCCGGCCTTCGCGTCGCCGGACGCCAGCCATGCGGTGGCGGAGGGCGCCGAGCCTGAGCGCATCGGCGAGTCACCGCGACACGAGTCGGACGCCGCTGCACAGAATTCAAGCGCCAGTGCGGCGGTGGCCGCCGCCGCGCCTGCTCCTCTGCGGCATCCCAGGAAGCGGCCGGAGAAGCCCGTGGCGCCGCAGCCCAAGGTCCAGGCCTCGCTCGAGTTCCGCATTCGGCCCTACGCGCAGGTCTACCTGGATGGGAAGGAGCTGGGGCAAACCCCGCTTCCGCCGGTGGAGCTGGCGGCCGGCAAACACACCATCCGCCTGGTGAACGCGAAGCTGGAGAAGGACGTGACTGTCGATTTCGAGGTGAAGGCAGGCGAGGAGAACGTCTTCAAGCACAACCTGAAGGAGTGATGTCCATGAGAGGAGTGTCGCTCACCCTTGCGGCCCTGCTCGCGCTCGGCCCGGCTGCCTCTTTCGCGCTCGGGAAGGAGGTCCAGAAGTACCTGCGTGCGGCGGCGACCCTCTACGAGAACCTCGAGTACGAGAAGGCGCTCCAGCAGATCGAGCGGGCCAAGGCCAAGTCGGAGGGCGCCGAGGACGACGCGGCGATCTCCTTCTACGAGGGGGTGGTGCTGGCCGACCTGGGGAAGGAAGAGGAGGCGCTCACCGCCTTCAAGCTCGGGCTCTCCATGGACCCGGAGGCCAGCCTTCCCCTGGAGGTCTCGCCCAAGGTGGAGGCGACCTTCGAAAAGGCGCGCCAGCACGTGAAGAAGCTGCTCGGCTCGCAACTGGAGAAGGAGCGCCCGCCAGCGCCGGTGCTCGCACCTGCTCCAGCGCCCTCCAGAGAGCCACCGCCGGCGGCGATCGCTGCCAAGGCCCAGCCGCGGGAGGGGCCAAGACGCCACGCGTGGATTCCCGCCGCGGGAGGAGCGCTGCTCGCCGGAGCGGGGGCGGTCTTCCTCTTCCAGGCCAAGGGAAATTACGACTCGCTGCTCGGGGGCACGGTGACGGCGGAGGGCGCCGCGAAGGCGAGGGACGAAGGGAGAATGCAGCAGACCCTCGGGCTCTCCCTGTGCGGAGCCGGAGTAGCGGCGCTGGCGGCGGCCGGCGGACTGCTGGCCTTCGGGGGCGGTGGGGCGAGCGCCACCGCGCTGGTCGGACCGGAGCAGGCCTACCTGGGAATCGCCGGCAGCTTCCCCTGAAGGCCGGCCGCGCTCACCAGAAGAGGATGCTGTCGCAAAGACCGTTGGTCTTGCACGTCCCGCCGCAGCACTGCGCGTTCCCGGTGCAGGTGCTGCCCGGATTCCCGCAGCTGCCGCCATCCGGGAAGACGCAGAGGCCGTTCCAGAGGGTGAATCTGCAGCAGCCAGGGTAGAGGCTCCCACCTCCCATGCACCAGCGATTCGTGCAGGTGCGGCTGACGGGATCGCAGAGGAGCTGGCCGCCGCACTCGGAACCGCTCAGGCAACGGTCTCCCAGGGCGCCACCGGCGCCGGACGGAAGGCAGCGCCCCCCGGTGCAGTTGCCGCTGCAGCAGCTCGAGCTGTAGTAGCAATAACTGCCGTCCGGGAGGCAGCAGGTGCTCCCGCTCAGCACCGTTCCGGCGCAGCAGCCCGCGCTGCCTGGGGTGGCTCCGATGATCGCGCAGCCGCCGTCGTCGGCCGCGCAGCGCCCGGTGGGCGGCGGCCCTGCGTCGGCAAGCTCGCACCGGGCGGAGCTGCAGAAGTCCGCCGAGGCACAGTGCTGCCCGTCCGCTCCGGCGGCGGAAGAGCTGACGCAGCGATCGCCGACCCCGCAGGCCGAGCCGAAGAAGAAGCAACAGTCGACCGCCTGGGTGCACACCGCGCTGGTGGATGGCGCGCTGCAGACGCTGCAGCGCCCGCCGACGCACCTCCCCGAGCAGCACTGCGAATACTGAGAGCAGTGATAGCCGTCCTCGTGGCACTCGGCAGGACGCGGCTGACAAATGTCGAAGCGGCTGCAGCCCATCGCCATGCCGGCGTCGTCCGGGTCGGCGCACTGGCCGTAGTCGCTGCAGCTCGCTCCGAACCGCAGGGGCCCGGCGTCTGCGCCTGCGTCGCCGCCCACGCCTGCGTCCCCTCCACCCCCGTCTCCTGCATCGCCGGCGGTCCCTCCGCCGCCACCTCCTCCACCCGCCCCGCCTCCTTCACCGCCTCCAGCTCCACCTCCACCGCCGCCGCCCGCGCCGCCTCCATAGCCTCCGCCGTCGCACCCCTTCGCGGCGCAGTAGTTTTCGTAGGCTTGGTCGAAGTTGAAGCACCCAGCCTGGAGCAACATCGACGATGCCGCCGCCGCGGCGAATGCGGCGAGCGGCACAGGCGCGCTGCGGGGCTGGCTCACGGACTCCCTCCGGAGCTAAGAAGTTAGGTTCCCCACGGCACCGCCGTCCACGGGTTCCTGCCGGTGTGAAGTATTCCTGCGTGGTTGCCGCTTTCGCTCCCAGATCCTGAGAAGCGACGGCGGCGCTGCACCTGCGAAACAACCGGCGTGTCTCGCGTGATAAGAAGCGCAGTCCTCGTGCCCAAAGGGGAGTGCGCGACGGAGGCTCCAATGACGAGACGAATCTGGACTGCTGGGCTGGCAGCGCTGGCAATCGCAGGCTGCGAGCAGGAAGGCGACAGCATCACCGGGCCCAGCGACGACGAGATTGCCTCGCTCGAGGCGAGCGTGCAGGCCCAAGGAGCGGACAAGTGCATCTCGGACGACTCGCTCCGGCCGGGAGCGAGCCGCGATCCCGGCGCGGGGACGCTGGCCGCCATCAAGCAGCAGCGCGCCAAGGGTGGCAGCACCAAGGCGGTGGGCGTCGCCTTTCACGTGATGGTCGACACCGACGGCACCACCGGGAACGTGAGCGAGTCGATGCTGGACGACCAGATCAACGTGCTCAATGCCGACTACGCGCGCTTCGGTTTCAGCTTCTACAAGAAGAGCGTGGACCGCACGGTGAACGCCACCTGGTTCCGGCTCGGCTTCGGCGGAAGCGAGAAGCGGATGAAGTCCGCGCTGGCCATCGACCCCGCCCACACCCTGAACCTCTACACCGCCGATCTCTCCCGCAACCTCCTCGGGTGGGCCTATTTCCCCTGGAGCTTCGAGGAGACGAACTACATGCACGGCGTGGTGCTCCACTACCAGTCGCTGCCTGGCGGAGCGTTCGTCAACTACAGCGGCGGCCGCACCGGGACTCACGAGGTTGGCCACTACCTCGGCCTGTACCACACGTTCCAGGGAGGGTGCACCGAGCCGGGCGACTACTGCGCCGACACTCCGCAGGAGGCCAGCCCCGCCTACGGCTGCCCCAGCGGGCGCGATAGCTGCTCCTCCGCCGGGCTGGATCCGATCAACAACTACATGGACTACACCTACGACGCCTGCATGAACGCCTTCAGTGCGGATCAGGCGGCGCGCATGGCGTGGGCAGTGAGCACCTACCGGCCATCGCTGTAGGCGGCCGGTTCAGCTCCGGAACCTCCTGGGAGGCACAGTCGTCTCAGCACCGGTGCGCTCCTCAGCGTCGTTCCTCTTTCTTTTCGTCTCCGGCGCCGCCGGGGCAGAGGTTGACCGAGCCGCGGTGGAGCGGCTGCCCGTGCTGGCTCGAGTCGAGGCGAAGGGGCCCACCCAGTTGGTGCTGCGCGGGGAGCTGTCCTCGGCGCAGCGTGCCCAGGCCGTGGAGCGTGCGCGCGCGGTGGTGGAGGATGTCGGCCGCCGATTCCTGGCCCAGGCCGAGCCGAAACGGCCTGTGGACGTCTGCCTCTTCGACTCCGCCCGCGCCTACCGCCACTTCTCCGACACGGTGATGGGCGAGCGGCCCTCGGAGCTGGGCTTCTACCAGCCGGCTTCGCGCGTGGTGGTGGTCAACCTCGAAGCGGGCCCGAGGAACATGTCGCACGAGCTGGTCCACCCGCTCGTGCATGACGACTTCCCGCTCGTTCCCTCCTGGCTCTCAGAGGGCCTGGGCTCGCTGTACGGGGGCTCGGACGTCACCCCGCGCGGGGTGCGCTTCTTCGTCAACTACCGGAACCGGGAGGTGCAAGCGGCGATCTCCGCTGGCGCGCTGCCCACCGTGGCCGAGCTCTCCGCGGTGCGCACGGAACAGGTCTACGGCGGCCAGGCGATGCTCTGGTACGGATTCAGCCGCGCGGTGCTGCTCTTCCTCGAGTCCAAAGGCGAGCTGAGCGGCTTCTACGCCGCCGCCCGGAGCGGCGTCCCCCTCTCGCGCGCGCTCGGAGATCGGCTGGATGACGCCTCGCTCCGCCGCTTCGCCTCCCGGGCGAAACCAGGGGAGCGCGTCGTGCCCGAGCGCAGGCCCCGGGGCCCTGGCGTCAGCCGGTGAAGAGGTGGCGGCGCATGCCGATGTTCACGAGCAGCCCCACGCCGATCATCACGCTCACCATCGAGCTTCCGCCGTAGCTCATCAGCGGCAAGGTGATTCCCGTCACCGGCATCAGCCCGGTCACCATTCCGATGTTCTGGAACACCTGCCAGAAGATCATCACCGCCACCCCCACCGCCACGAAGGCCCCGAAGCGATCCCGCGCGCTCAAGGCCACCCCCAGCGCGGACAGCAAGACGAAGCCGTACAGGAACAACAGCACCAGGCAGGCGAGGAAGCCGTGCTCCTCCGCCCACACCGAGAAGACGAAGTCGGTGTGCTGCTCGGGCAAGAAGAAGTTGCCGGCCTGCGTCCCCTTCTTCCAGCCCTTGCCGGTGAGACCGCCGGAGCCCACCGCGATCTTCGACTGGAGCGAGTGGTAGTTCGTGCCTTTGGGGTCGCTCTCCGGATCCAGCCAACCGCTGATGCGCGCCTCCTGGTGCTTCTTCAAGTAACCGCGGACCAGCGTCACCTTGGGCTCGGTCTGATCGCGGATCCAATCGTTCCAGACCACCAGCCCGCCCAGGAGCAGGCCCCCAAAAAGTAGCCCGATCAGCCACAGCCTCGGCCTGGCGAAGAGCACCAGCGTCACGCTCGAGAGGGACATCATCATCGCCGTCCCGAGATCCGGCTGCTTGAGCACCAGGTAGACCGGCGCGGCGATGATCAGCGCCAGCACCAGCTCGCGAAGCACGCCGGGCACCGCCCCCTCCGAGCGCTGCTCGTCGTGGAAGAACTTGGCCAACATCAACAGCAGGCCGATCTTCATGAACTCCGCCGGCTGCACCCGGAGCGGCCCCAGCGCGAACCAGCTCTCCGCCCCCTTGGCGGTGTGCCCGAACAGCTTGAGCGCGAGCAGCGCCAGGAGGTTGGCGACGAAGATGGGCAGCGCCATGCGCTGGAGGAAGCGGTAGTCCACCAGCGACACTGTGGCGGTGGCGAGGACGCCCACCGCGAGGTAGAGGGCCTGGCTCTTCCACAGCGGCGCGCCCAGGCCCCTGGTGGCCGAGGCGAGGTTGAAAACCCCGACCAGCCCCAAGAGCACCGCCGCCGCCACCAGCCCCCAGGGGATGTGCGGCAGCATCCGCCGCTCGAAGCGGAGCTGCATGCCAATCACGGCGCCCGCCTCCCTTCGTCCGCCGGGGAATTCCCCGGGCTCGCGACGAGCGAGCTCTCCTGGCTGCTCCCCCCGTCCGGCGGTGGCGAGCGGGCCAAGGCAGGGCCGCGCTGCTCGGGGCCCTTGGGCGGAGGGCTTTGGCGCGCCGGGGGCGCCTTCTCGCGCTCGAACGAGGAGCCCCCGAACGCCAAAGCGTCCGTCTTCTTCAGCTCGAAGTACTTGGCGATCACCGCCTTGGCGGTGGGGGCGGCTTCCGAGCCCCCGTGCCCGCCGTGCTCGTTGAGCACCACCACCGCCAGCTCCGGGTCCTCCGCCGGGGCGAAGGCCACGAACCAGGCGTGGTCGCGCTCGAAGTAGTCCATCTCCTCCTTCTTTTCGCGCTTCTCTCCGAGGCGAATCACCTGCGCCGTCCCGGTCTTCCCCGCCACCACCACCTCCTTGAGCCGCGCCCGCCCTCCGGTGCCGCCGGGCTCGTTCACCACCGCCACCAGCGCGTCGACCACCAGCTTCTGGTGCTCGGGGCTGAGATCCAGCCGCCGCAGTATTTTGGGTTGGAACTCCTCGAGGACCCGGCCGTCCGGCGACTCGATGCGCCGGACCAGCTGCGGCTGGTAGAGCGTGCCGCCGTTGCCGATCGCCGCGTACGCCATCAGGAGCTGGAGCGGAGTCACGTTGACGTCGCCCTGGCCGATCGCGCTGTTGAGCGCCAGGCCCTTCATGTAGCCGCCCGGGGTCACCCGGTCGTGGTAGGCGGAGTCGGGCATGATGCCGGGCACCTCCGCCACCACGCCGATGCCGGTGGGCGCGCCCAGGCCGAGGTCCTTCCCCAGCCGGGCGATCGGGTCCAGCCCGAGAGAGTCCGCCACCCGGTAGTAGAAGGTGTCGCAGGAAACCTTGAGCGAGGTGCGGGTATCCACCGTCCCGTGCCCGCTGTCCTTGTGGCAGCGCCACACCCTGGAGCCGAGCCGGTAGCCGCCCGGACAAAAGGCGGTGCTGGAAGGGCCGAACACCCCGGAGCGCAGGGCCGCGAGCAGGCTGAACGTCTTGAAGGTGGAGCCCGGGCTGTAGTGCTGCGCCACCGCTCGGAACACCATCGGCTGGAGAGGGTCCCTCGCCAGGGCCGCCATCTGGGAAGCGTTGATCCGCCCGGTGAGCACGTTGGGATCGAACGAGGGCCTGGAGAGCATCGCCAGCACGAAGCCGGTGCGGACGTCGACCGCCAACACCGCTCCGGCGGTGCCGGGGAAGGCCCGTTCGGCCTCCGCCTGCAGCCGGGCGTCGATGGAGAGGATCAGGTTGTTCCCCGGGGCGGGCAGAACCTCCTCCTCGGTGACAGTGCGCCCGTCCTTGTCCCTTTGCGCCTCGCCTCGCGCGTTCACGAACTGGCGGCTCGCCCCGTCGCTGCCGCGCAGCCCGCAAGGCCCGCTGGGGCAGCTCCTCGCCTCGAAGGCGCGCTCCAGGCCCCGGCGGCCGATGTAGTCGCCGAGGGCGTACTTCGGCCCAGCCGAGGGCTTTGCCACCTCGTCCTGCGTCACCTCGTTCATGTAGCCGAGCACGTGGGCCAGCACCGGCCCGGCGCGGTAGTTGCGGTGCTGCACCGGCACCACGTCCACTCCCGGAAGCTCGGTCTGGTGCGCGGCGAGCACGTCCAGCTCGTCGCGGGTGACGTCCACCTTCACCGCCCAGGGCTGGAACCTCTGGGTGCCGTGCTTCTCCTTGAGCATCTGCTCGACGCGGGAGAGCTGCCCCTCGTCCCAGCCCAGAGTGGGGGAGAGCCTGGGCAGGACCTCCGCGGAGCACCGCTGGCAGAAGGCCGGGGTCACGTAGACGTTGAACGAGGGGCGGCCGTCCACCAGGACCTCGCCGCGCCGGTCGAGGATCATCCCCCGGTCGGCGCGCACGCGGACCTCCTTGATGTAGTTGTCCTGGGACTTCGCCAAGAGCTCCTCGCCGTGGATGATCTGCAGCCGGTAGAGGTTGATCGCCAGGACCAAGAGGCCGGCGGTCATCGAGAGCCCCAGGTAGAGGTACCTGGCCTTGAGGTCCCGCCCGGGAGTGTTCTGGCCGAGTTGCATGGGACTAGAGCAGCGCGCCGGCCTCGGGCCGTTCGGTGCCCGGATCCAGCCTGCGCAGAAGCGGCCAGAGCAACAGCGCCGCCAAGAGGGTGAGGCCCAGCTGCGCGAAGAGCGCGCCCACCGAGGCGGGCGCGGTGCCGGACTTGGAGGTCATCCAGCCAAAGAAGAGCGCCAAGAGCGAGTGCGCGACCTCGGCCCCGGCGACGAAGAGGACGAAGGAGGGGGCGCTCCTCGCGTCCAAAAGCGAGCTGACCAGTCGGCCGAGGAGGTACACGAGCACGGCGAGGAACACGAAGAGCCCGGTCGGCCTTCCGCTCATCACGTCCAGGAGGTAGCCGATCGCGAACGAGGCGAAGGCGCCCTCGAGCAGCCCGGCCCGGAGCGAGAGGAACACCACCAGGGCCACCGTCACGTCGATGCGGGTGATGGCGAAGCCCAGGTACTTCACCGCCACCGACTCGATCACCAGGAGCAGCAGGGCCAGCCCCACCGTGGCACCGAACTTCACCGCCGCTCCTCCTTGATCGCTCGGGCGGAGGGCGCCGAGGGCACCACCAAGACCTCCTCCAGCCGCGCCAGCTCCACCGAGGGGAGGATGCCCGCCTGCAGGAACATCCCCGTCTTCTGGCGCTGTACCGCGGTCACCCGGCCCACCACCAGGCCCTTGGGGAAGACGTCGTCGGTGCCGGAGGTGATGATCACGTCGCCCTCCTCGACCTCCTCGGAGCGGAGGACGTTCTCCAGCGCCAGGGGCTTTGCCCCTCCGGCGCCCGCCGAGGTTCCCCTCGCCCGGGTTCGCTGCACCAGGACGCCGAGCTTGCTCGTCGGATCGGTGACCAGCGCCACGTCCGACCAGCCGCCCACCGACCGCTGCACCCTCCCCACCACTCCGTCCGGAGTCACCACCGGCATCCCCGCCCGCACTCCGTCGGATTCCCCGCGGTTGATGCGCACCGAGAGGAAGTTCGGCGTCGGGTTGACGCCCACGATCCGCGCCGGGATCTCCTGCTCCAGCGTGCCCTCCACGTAGCCCAGCATGCGCTTGACCCGCTCGAGCTCGGCCATCCCTTCGCGGGAGGCGTTCAGCTCGGCGCGAAGCTCGGCGTTCTCCACCTCGAGGGCGCGGTTTCGTTGCTTCACCCGGCGCAGATCGAGGTAGCCGGACACCAGCGCGCCCACCCCATCGCAGACGTAGGTGAGCCCCCGCTCCAGGGGCGAGGCGATCGCGAGCACCGCGCGGTCGACGA
Organism: Myxococcales bacterium; assembly: GCA_016191815.1. Classification (GTDB taxonomy): domain Bacteria; phylum Myxococcota; class Myxococcia; order Myxococcales; family Myxococcaceae; genus JACPVI01. Next base: position 69,850 of record JACPVI010000064.1, on the reverse strand, counting down.
AGTTCGGATTGCGGCCCTTGTGCCCGCTGGCGAGGAAGGTGGCGAACGGATAGAGCAAGAGCGCGCCCAGGACCAAGGGATCACGGTACCGCTTGAGGAGCCTGAGCACGTCGGGTCGCCCCGGGGCGAGTGTCGCGTAACGCCGCTAAACTTCTTGCATTTTCACGTTGCCGATCCTACAGAGTCAAGGTTCGGGCCGCCGGCCGGCCGGGCGGGAAGGTGGCGAGTGGACCCGGGAAGAAGGCCAGCGCGCCGCGCTTTTCCTGCGACAGTCATGAACGAGCACCTGCAGCCCAAGCGAATCCTCTCGTACCTGTTCATCCTGGCGATCGCCTTCCTGTTCGCCGTCCAGTGGGGCCCTGGCTCGAGGGGTTGCGAGGCCCCGCTCACCCGCCAGTCGAGCGAGACGGCGGCGACGGTGAACGGCAAGGGCATTCCGATGAGCGACTTCCGGCGCGCGTACGGAAACCAGATCAATTACATGCGCCAGCAGGGGAGTCCGATCACCGAGCAGCTCGCGCGCCAGCTCGGCTTCCACAAGCAGATCGCCGAGCAACTGGTGCAGGTGGAACTTCTGGCCCAGGCAGCGGAGAAGCAGGGCATCCGCGCCTCGGATGAGGAGATCCGGGAGATCATCCACCGCAACCCGAGCTTCCAGAAGGACGGCCGGTTCGACTACGACACCTACCGGCAGACCTTGAGAGACTTCTACCGGCGGACCCATGTGGACTTCGAGGAGGAGCCCCGCCGGCAGCTCGCCGGAGAGAAGCTCCTCGAGGTGGTGGAGGGGGGCGCGATGGTGTCCGACGACGAGGTGAAGGCCCGCTACTTCCGCGAGGGGAACCGCGCCGCCGCCACCTTCGTCCGCTTCCTCCCCGCGATGGCCGCCTCGAAGGTCGCGGCGCCCAAGCCGGGCGAGGTGGAGGCCTGGGCCAAGGCGAACCCGAAGGAGATCTCCGACCACTACGAGGCCAACCGTTTCCTCTACCACCAGCCGGAGCGGGTCCGGGCGAGGCACGTCCTCATCAAGGTCGATCGGGAGGCGCCGCAGGACAAGCAGGACGAGGCGAAGGCGAAGATCGACAACCTCCGCAAGGAGCTGGAGGGCGGCAAGGACTTCGCCCAGGTGGCGAAGGAGTTCTCCGAGGACACCGGCAGCAAGCAGAGCGGCGGAGATTTGGGCTTCAACGAGCGAGCAGCCTGGGTGCCGGAGTTCTCGGAGGCGGCCTTCGGGTTGAAGGTGGGCGAGCTGTCCCAGCCGGTGCGGAGCCAGTTCGGGTGGCACCTCATCAAGGTGGACGAGAAGAAGCCGCCGGAGAGCAAGGAGCTCAAGGACGTCGAGCTGGAGATCGCCAAGCAGCTTTGGACCAAGGCCCAGGCGAAGGAGCTGGCCCGGGCGGAGGCGAACAAGACTCTGGAGGCGGTGAAGGCCGGCAAGAAGCTGGCCGAGCTGCACCCGCCGAATGCCGACACCCAGGCCAACGCCTACCGGTTCCAGGCGGAGAGCAAGCCGGAGGCGATCGAGACCGGCGAGTTCAGCGCCACCACCGATTCGCTGCCGCAGCTCGGGCCCGCGCCGGAGCTGGTGAAGGCCATCTTCGCCCGGCCCGCGCCGGGGCCGATGGAGGAGCTGCACCCCACCGCGGAGGGCTTCGCGGTGGTGGTGGTGACGGACAGGAAGCGGCCGAGCGAGGAGGACTTCGCCAAGCAGCGGGAGCAGCTCAAGGCCGAGGCCATCCAGGGCAAGCGCTACGAGCTTCGCGACGCCTTCCTCAAGGCGCTCAAGAAGCAGGGCTCGGTGGTGATCAACGAAGAGGCGATCGCCAACCTCGGGTGAGGTCTCCTAGCCCGCGGCCCTGGCCGGTGCCTGCACCGCCACCGCCACGTCGTTTCGGCCCGAGCCCTTCACCCGGTACATCGCCCGGTCCGCGGCGTCGAGCAAGCCTGTGCCAGAATCAGCGTGGTCGGGGAAGCTCGCCACCCCCAGCGAGGCGGTGATGGTGATGCCGTCGGGGAAGCGCTTCTCGCGGAACCGGTCGCGGATCCGCTCGCCGATCACCCGGGCCGCCTCGGCTTCGGTCTCGATGAGCAGCACCGCGAACTCGTCCCCGCCGTAGCGGAAGGCGAAGTCCACCTGGCGGATCGCGGAGACCAACAGCTCGCCTACCTGCTTGAGGAGGCTGCTCCCCACCAGGTGGCCCCGGGTGTCGTTCACCTGCTTGAAGCCGTCGAGGTCGAGGAAGATGAGCGAGAGCGGGTGTTTGAACCTCGCGGCGCGGGTCACCTCCTGCTCGAGCAGCGCCCGGAGGTGCCGGGCGTTGAACAGGCCGGTGTGCTCGTCGATGGTGGTCAGCTCCTGCACTCGTTGGAAGTTCCGCGCGTTCTCGATGGCGATGGCGGCAAAGTCGGCGATGGCGCTCACCGCGAGCAGGTCGTCCTGGGTGAAGGTGCGGGAGTTCTCCCCATTCACCAGCTCGATCACCCCCAGGGTGCGGCCCCTCGAGCGCAGCGGCACCGCCACCAGCGAGCGGGTCTTGAAGTCGGAGGCCTCGTCGAAGCGCGGCGAGAAGGCGGGATCCCGCGTGACGTCCTCCACCAGCCTCGGCTCCCCGGTCTGGAACACCATGCCGGCGATGCCTTCGCCTGACTTGAGGCGGAGCGGCTTGATCTTCTCCGAGCCCGCCCCCACGCAGATCTCGAAGTACAGCTCGCCCTTCTCGTCGGCCAGGACGAGCGACCAGTTGCTCGGCTTCAACAGCTCCGACACCTTGTTCATCACCAGGGTCAGCACCTCTCGCAGCTCGAGGGTGGAGGTGAGCGCCTTGGCGATGTCGTTGAAGGCCGCCAACTGCTCGACCGTTCGCTTCATGGCGGTGAGGAGCTCGGCGGCGTTCATTTCGATCTTGGTGGGTTACCGATAACCTGCGCGGTTCCTCCGACCAGATACCATGCCCGAGGCCGACCCGAAAACCCGTCTGGTGCTTGCCTCCGCCTCTCCCCGGCGGCGGGAGCTCTTGGGCTGTCTCGGAGTGCCCTTCGAAGTGATGGCGCCGGACATCGACGAGGCCCCCCGACCGGCCGAGCCGCCGCAGGAATACGTCCTGCGGGTGGCCCGGGAAAAGGCGGAGGTGGTCGCCTCGAGGGTGGGCCCGGCGCTGGTTTTGGGCGCGGACACCGCGGTGGTGCTGGGCGACGAGATCCTGGGCAAGCCGGAGGACCCCTCCCACGCGGCGGCGATGCTCCGGCGCCTGGCGGCGCGGACGCACCGGGTGCTGTCGGCCGTATGGTTGCACGGCCCAAAACCCGCCGGCCGAGTCGTGGAGACCAAGGTCTGTTTCAGGGCGCTCTCCGAAGAGGAGATCGCCTGGTACGTCTCCACCGGCGAGCCGATGGACAAGGCCGGCGCCTACGCGCTGCAGGGAAAAGGAGGGGCGCTGGTGAGGGCCATCGAAGGCAGCGCCTCCAACGTGGTGGGGTTGCCGCTGGCGGAGGCCATCGAGCTGTTGACGGAGGCCTCGTTCGACCTTCCCTGGAGTGGCCGATGAGCGACAAGGGGATCGCCTCGCGACTCGCGCAGGTGAGTGAGCGAGTCGCCCGCGCCTGCCGGGCGGCGGGAAGGCCGGAGGGAGCGGTGGAGCTGGTGGCGGTCTCGAAGCTCCAGCCGCCGGAGGCGATCCGGGAGGCGTACCGAGCGGGGCAGCGCGCCTTCGGAGAGAACTACGCCCAGGAACTGAGGGACAAGGCGGCAGCTCTGGCGGATCTCCCAAAGCTGCGCTGGCACGCGATCGGCCCCTTGCAGACGAACAAGGCGCGCACCGTGGCCAGTGTGGCCCAGGTGTTCCACGCGCTCGACCGGCGGGAGGTGGCGCGCGAGCTTTCCCGGCGGCGCTCTGGCGCACCGCTTCGGTGCCTCATCGAGGTGAACGTGGCGGGCGAGGCGACCAAGCGGGGAGTCGCCGCCGAGGAGGCGCGCAAGCTCCTCGACGAGGTGCGCGGGCTGCCGAACCTCGAGGTGGCGGGGTTGATGTGCCTGCCACCCCTGGAGGATGACCCGGAGAGGTCCCGCCCCCATTTCCGGGCGCTGGCGGCGCTGGCGCGGTCGCTCGGCCTATCCGAGCTGTCGATGGGCACCACCGCCGACTTCGAGGTGGCGATCTCCGAGGGCGCGACGATGGTGCGCGTGGGGACGGCGATCTTCGGCGAGCGCCCGGATTGAGGCGCTACACCTCCCTCAGGCGAAGCCGCCCCTCGTCGCTCACCTGCGCCAGGTACTGGGTGCCGCAGTAGTTGCAGAGCAGCTCCGCGCCGTCGCCGAACCCCTCGCTAGGGTTGTTGGCGTTGCACCCGGGGCAGTCGAACTCGGCGAAGGTTCGCTTGTTCCCCTGCGCGGCGGCCCCTTCCTTCTCGTCATCGAGTCCCAGGTATTGGTCGTTCGGCATCGTTCGTCCGCCCTTCGTCCCGGCCATCGCTAGCGCGAGTCGACCTCTGCCGGGGGCAAGGTCCGGTAGCTCTGATCGACGTGGTCCATCAGCTCGAAGAAGGCGTCCCCGTAGGGGAGCGCGTCGTCCCAAGTGTACCCCTTGCGGTTGACGTAGAAGGTGCCCGCGTTGCACTCGCGCACGAAGCCGGGCTTGTCGCCGAGGTAGGTCTTCGTCTCGTCCTTCTCGCGGCAGTCCCGCGCCAAGGTGGCCTGGTTGACGAAGCAGCACGCCCCATCGGCGAAGACGATGATCATCGGCCTCAGCCGCACGTCGGGGTCGGTGACGTAGGCGTCCGGGATGAGCGCCGAGGCCAAGAAGCCCTCCGGCCGCATTCCATAGCCGTGGAGCATGTACATCACCGGGTAGCGCTTCTCCGCGTTCTCGGGCAGCTCGTAGCCCGGAGGCAGCGCCACCCCGTACTCCCGCGGCGCGTCGAGCAACTTCGAGGGGTACCAAGCCATCTGATGCCGCTCCGAGGCCGGCGCGCCGCCGAACGGCGTCGAAGGTCGCTCCAGGCTCGGCCAGCTCGCCGCGGCCCAGTTGAACAGCGTGTAGAAGCGGTTCACCGCCTGGCCCGCGGTGCCGACGTGATCTCCCTCTCCCTGCACTCGGTCGTCGTCGGTGGGCTGCTCCTTGCCGTAGAGGAGCAGCAGGTCGCGCGGCACCGATCTCCACCGGGCGTTCCAGGGCGCGAAGGCCCCGGTGCGCTTGTCCACCATGCCCGGGATCTCGAGGAAGTCGCGGTAGACGCCGGCCGGCCGCTCGCCGTGGTAGGCGCGCAGCAGGCCGAACACCTGTTTCGAGGCGAGGCCGAAGTTGAACAGATCCCGGATGCCGCCATCGGCGAGGAAGTCCAGCCGTCCTCTCGCGTCGGGCTCCATCTTCCGCAAGTTGGAGCGCGCGTCGTAGGAGAGGAGGGTGCGGCGGCCGGGCACCATGTCGTACTGCCCGTTGCCCTCGCCCTGGTCTGCCGTCCCGGCCACCCCGTCGAGGCCGAGGTCGCGGTAGGGCTCGCCTTCCTCCCAGAGCCAGTCGGCCTCGGTGCCCAGCGCGTTCAGCTCGGCGTCGTAGTTGTCCCGGTTGGGGTCCGCCGCGGAGGCCGAGGGCGCGCCCAAACAGCCGCCCGCGCCGTCCTCGTAGGCGTCGGCGCATCCGTCTGCCCCGACGTCGTCGTAGCGCTCCTGGGCGTTGGAGAGGATCGGCTCGCCGTAGTCGCGCCTGCCGTTGCCGTTGAGGTCCACCGCCAGCGCCACCAGCATCGGATCGGTGGGCTCCCGGCAAGGGTCGACTTCCCCGGCGTTGTTCAGCATGAACAGCGGGTGGTCCCTCTTGTCGGCGACCTGGGAGCCGCCCTTGGCTGCGCAGTAGGCGTCGGCGAAGGCCTGCTCGGCGGAGACTGGCAGCGGGGTGGCCTTGTTGCGAGGGTCGGAGCAGAAGTCGACCAACTCCTGGTTGTCACGGCAGAAGTACAGCCGCGGCTGGCCATCGCAGTAGGTGATGGCGTCGTACTTCCCGTCGGGGTTGTACTCCGCGTTCCTCAACCCCTTCACCCGCACCGGGTTGGCGCAGAAGTCGGCCGGCGGCTTGCGGAGGCGGGTGGGATCCACTCCTGGCGGCGCGAAGGGAGAGGCGGGGTTCTCGGTGATGAGGTTTCCGTAGGCCAAGGTGAGGTCGGTGAAGAGCTTGAGGTAGGCGTCGCGGTCGAAGGTGCCGCCGTTGGTGGTGAAGGCCCAGTGGTTGTAATCCTGCGAGCGCTCCCACTGGATCGACGCCGGCCGCCGCATGCACGGCCGGACCGCGTCGGGGTCGTTGAGCCTCGCCGGATCCTGCTTGGCGATGGCCTCCAGGTCCGCGAGTGGACAGAAGCCTCCCAGGTGGAAATGGTCGATCGTCCGGAGGAGGAGCGCCGCGTCCAGCGGCCCGCCCTGGCTGGCGATCACGTCGAAGCGCTCGGGCCTCAAGAAGCCGAGCGCGGCGGTGCCGGCGGCCCCCATCGAGACGCCGGTGATGGCGCGGTAGGTGGTGAGGATCTTCTTGGGTGGCGTCGCATCCGGCGGCTTTCCGCACGCAAGCAGTGCGAGCATCAGGCCGAGCCTCCGGGGGGTGTGCCTGGTCATCGGGGGAGGGCCATAATAATCGAGTGCAGGGCGACGAGGGTCGCCGGCGGGCTGAATGTCCGGCGCGGATGCCCGTCTCCGAGGCCGTTTCACGGCGCGCCGGGCGGGGCCGGGCCCGACGAAATGGCGCTCGAGAGGCGGCCCGCCTAGATTTTCGTAGCGCGGAGGTTGTTGGGAGTCGCATGAAAAAGCGGGCCGCCGCAGTCGCCGTCGCCGTCTTCTCCGCCACCGCGCTGGCCGGTGAGGTCGATGCGCGATCCGCCTTCGGTCCTGGCGAGCAGGCGACCTACCGGGTCCACTACCTCGGCCTGGCCGCAGGGACCGCGCAGGTCACGGTGGGCGCCGAGATGAAGATGTGGGGGAAGCAGGTGTGGCCGATCGTCACCCTGGCGCGCACCGAGTCGGTGGCCGCGGTGTACCCGATCAGGGACAAGTTCGTGACTTACTGGGACCCGGCGGTAAGCCGCACCATCGGCAGCGACCTCTACGCCGACGAGAACCGGAAGAAGCGGCGCCAGCGGATCAAGCTGAACGGCGACGGAGTGGCGGAGGTGATCAAGCAGCGCGAAGGCCAGGACGAGGTGCTCGAGCGGCACGAGGTGGACCCGATGGCGTTCGACATCGCCTCGGCGGCGCTGGCGCTTCGCAGCCGGGAGCTGTCGGTGGGCCAGGAGCACGAGCTTCCGGTGTTCACCGGCGCCAAGAGCTTCGTCCTCAGGGCCAAGGTGGAGTCGAAGGAGAGCCTGCAGACCAGCCTGGGCGAGCGCGAGGTGTTCAAGGTGAGGGCCAGCACCGAGTTCAGCGGCAAGCTCGCGGCCAAGCAGGACACCATCGTCTACCTGACGACCGATCCCACCCACCTGTTGGTGCGGATGGAGGCGGAGTTCCTCATCGGTTCGCTGGTCGCCGAGCTGACCGACTACAAGCCGGGCCGGACGCTGGCGCTGCGGACGCCGAGCGGGGGCTGAGAGGGTTGCCCAGAGCGCGGTTCGAAACCATCTTGGGCCATGCTCACCCTCGTCGCGCTGGCGGTGCTCGCCGGTGGTGGCCAAAGCTCCTGGGCGGGACTGGTCGGGTCGATGGAGAAGGTTCGCCCGGGCCGGCTGCCTCCGGCCGCGTCCTCGGCCCGACTCCTCCTCGCGCGCGGGGAGTGCGAGGGGGCGCAGGTCGTGATTCAAACCCCAGCCCGCGGCGTAGTGGCCGAGGCGACGCCGCTCCGAGGAGAAGCTGCGCCGATCCGTCCGAGGCTGTACCGCGAGGCGTTCGTCCGGGTGCGCACACCCTCCAACGGCATGGGAGAGGCGGGACTCTGGCCGGATCCACTGGTCCCGGTGGAGGACGCCTACGCGGGCGAGGGGCGCCGCGCGCTGCCGCACGACTCCACTTTGGAGCGCCCTCTGGTCCTCTACGTGGAAGTCTGCGCCCCGCGCGATCAACCCGAGGGCCGTCACGAGGGAGAGATTCTCCTCCAGGGCCAGGGGCTCCCCGAGCTGCGCCTGAGGGTGGTGGCCGAAGTCCTGCCCTTCGCGCTGCCGGCCACCTCCTCGCTCGAGACGAGCTTCGGCCTCTCCGGCTACTCGCTGGCGCGTGGGCACCGGATGGCGCCGCGATCCGCCGAGGCGGGGGCGCTGCTCCGGGAGTACGCCACCGCGCTCCTCGCCCACCGGCTCTCGGCCCATGGGATGTCGATGGACCCGCCCCCGGCGAGATGGGCGCGGGGAGAGCTTTCGGTGGACTTCGCGGAGTACGACCGCGAGATGGCCCCGTTCCTCGACGGCACGGCGCTGCCCTCCGGCGCTCGCTTCAACACCGCCGACGTGAGGGACTGGTTGAGGGCCCCCAGCGACGAAGCCCGGGTGGCCTACTACCGCGCCTTCCGGGATCACTTCCTCGCCCGCGGGTGGAAGGCTCGCCTCTTCTTCTACGCCAAGGACGAGCCCAGGCCCGAGGACCACCCGCTGGTGCTCGCCCAATCGATCCGCGCCCGAAAGGCGGATCTCCCCGTGTTGGTGACGGGGCCAGCGGACGAGTCGCTGATCGGAGCGGCCGACATCCTCTGCCCCAACCTCAACTGCTTCTTCCCGCGCCCCGGGCTCTCCACCTGCCGCAACGTGTTGCCCGCGCCGGCGCTGCGCCCGCGGCTGGGTGGAAAGGCGAGCCTCTGGTGGTACCAGAGCTGCAGTTCTCACGGCTGCAACCTCGGCGCGAGCCCGGACCCGGCGATCGAGCGTGCGTACCGCGGATGGGCTTCGTACATGATCGACCACCCCGCCGCGCTGAACCGGGCGATGGGCCCTTTGGCCTACCTCGCGGGCATCGGCGGAGAGCTGTACTTCGACACCGCCCACGCCTATGCGTCGAAGGACCCCTGGGAAGACCTGTTCGAGTTCGGAGGCAACGGAGATGGCACGCTGTTTTATCCCGGCACCCCGGAGCGCATCGGCGGGCAGACCCACGTCCCGATCGAGTCGCTGAGGCTCAAGCAGATCCGGGACGGCCTGGAGGACTACGAGTACCTCCTGCTCGCCGAGCGGCTGGGGGATAAAGCCATCGCCAGGCGAAGCGCGGAGCGCCTCGCCCGGTCAGGCTACGAGATCGCCTTGGATCCCCAGGTCTGGGCTTCGACCAGGGAGGGCCTGGCGCGGCGCATCACCGCCCTCGCCACGAATACCGGACGGCGGGCCACGTCCGAGGGTGACCAACGCGCCCGGCCCGGGCGATAGACTCGCGCCGTGGCCAAAGGTCCCAGGTTGCCCATGACCGTCGCCTCGCTCGCGCTCGCCCTCCTTGCTGGCCACGCCGCCGCGCAGCCTGCACCGCCGCCGGCGAAGGTCCCCACCGATGCGGAGTGCAGGCCACTGCCCGCCCTAAAGCTCCCGCTCTCCTTCAGCCCTGGAGAGGTGCTGGAGTACGACCTCGACGCGCTCGGGGCCCAAGCGGGGAAGCTGACCCTGAAGGTCTTGCCCCAGAAGAACGGCGCCTTGCCGGTGGAGGTGCACGCCGTCACCAACACCTTCTTCTCCAAAGTCCGGCGGGTGAAGGGCGGCGGCACCAGCTACTTGAGCCCAAGGACGCTGCGGCCCTCCCGCTACGTCGAGGACGCCACCGAGAACGAGGTCCGCAAGACCGCCGACGTCACCTTCCGCTCCAAGGACCATCAGGTGAAGGTGGTCTACACGATCGGCGGAGGCCGGGGCGAGACCGAATACCGCTACGCGCACGACGGCCTGGACGTGGTGGGGACAATCTACCTCATGCGGCAGCTCCCCCTGAAAGAGGGAATGGAGGTCTGCTTCGACGCCTATGGCATCCGGAGACTGTGGCGCGTCTTCGGCAAGGTCGCCGCCCGGGAGCACGTCTCGCTGCCGGTGGGAGAGTTCGACACCTGGCATCTCTCCGGCCAGGCGGTGCGGCTCGACGATCACCGGTGGCGGCGGGAGATCCACGTGTGGATCACCGACGACGAGCGCAGGCTCCCGCTGGTGGCGGTGGGCGCGATCGACCTCGGCGCGGTTCGAGCCACCCTCAACGCCTTCACCCGCCCGGGGGACAAGAAGGCCCGGGCCGAAGGGAAGGAAAACCTCAAGTGGTGATCAGCCGTCCCTGAGCTTCCCCGCCGCTTGCGACAGGCGCCTGCGGAGCTGCGCCACCACCACCATCAGGTACTCCAACCGCTCCAGCACGCGGTAGTCCTCGGCCGCCTCCACCAGGCGGATCGGCGACGGGCGGCCCGCGGCCAGCGCCTCGATCGCATCGCGGAAGTGGGCCTCGACGTCCGCGATCGCCAAGAAGCCCTCACGCAGGTCGTCCTCGAGGAAGTCGATCAGCACCGCCACGTCGGCACGCCGAGGGAGCGCCGCCGCCAGCCGATCCACCGCCTCGCCGATCTCGTCGCGCTCCCAGGAGGCCTCCGGAACGCTCGCGAGCTGCGTAATCATGCCTCGAAGGCTACAGGCATGAAGCGGCCGGTCAATTTTTGGGGCGCCCGGGGACCAGGCCACACCCGCTACCGCGCGGGAGCGGGCGGGACGTTGAGCGGCGTCGGCTGGGCTAAAGGAGGCTCAGATCAGGCCGCGGGCGCGGCGAATCTGCTCGACCGTCTTGTTGTACTCGATGTCGAAGGCCGAGGTGCCTTCCTGCAGATGCTTGAGGCGGGCGCGGGCTTCCTTGTCGATCTCCTCGTCCACGTCCAGGTGCTTCTTCATGACCGAGAAGATCTTCTGCCGGAGGGCGTTGTCGGGGGAGAACACTTCCTCGACGTTCCGGCTGATGAGGAGGAATTCGATCATCTGGTTGATGACGTACTCGATGCCCTCCTCGCCCATCTTGAAGCCGCGGACGTCGGCCATCTCACGTTTGACCTGGTTGAATTTGCTGTGGTCGTAGCCGCGGCGCTCGAGGGCCTCCCGGGTGGCCTGGTTCACCCGCTCTTCGTTGGCGAGGTACTCGCGCATGATCGCCGACATATCCATCTCGGCGTCGGCGACCCTCATCGGCTCGATCTCGACGTCTCCCTCTTGCATCAGCTTCTGGATGCATTCGCGCGAGATGATGGGAATCACCTTTGGATACAACCGCATAAATAAACCCTCACCCCTGGCTGGGCAGAAACCTGTTGCCGCTATACGCCAGCGGCAAGGCCTGTCGCAACGGAAAACCCAGGCGGCGGGGCGATTTGTCGGTCGAACTTGCCTAGGCGGGCCCCTCCGCATCCTCGAGGGAGGCCTCGCGCACCGCGTCCTGGGACGCCTCCGCGGCGTGGAAGTGGGCGTGGATCCGCTCCGCCACCGCCGGCCCGAGGCCAGGCACCTCCGAGAGCTCTTCGATCGAAGCCTCGCGGACCCGCTTGAGGCTGCCCAAGTGGCGGAGCAGCGCCTTGCGGCGTCCCTCGCCCACACCGGCGATCTCATCCAGCGCGCTCTGGAGGTGCCGGCGCCGCGACAGCTTCTGCTGGAAGGTGATCGCGAACCGGTGGGCCTCGTCTCGCAGCCGGGTGAGCATGAACAGCTCCGGCGAAGTCTGCGGCAGCACCAGCGGCTCCTTGTGGTTGACCAGGAAGACGCGCTCGGGGCTCTTCGCCCTGCCGGCGTCGGGGTCGGGCACCTCGAGATCGCGGGACTTGGCGAGCGCCACGAGATCGACTCCCGCCACTTTCAGGTCGCGCAGGGCGGCGTGGGCGGAGGCGAGCTGTCCCTTGCCGCCGTCGATCACGATCAGGTCCGGCAAGTCGCCCTCGGCGAGGCCCCGCCGCAGGCGCCGGGAGATCACCTCGTGCATCGAGGCGAAGTCGTCGTTCCCGGCGACGCCCTTGATCTTGAACCTCCGGTAGCGGGCCTTGTCGATCTCCCCGTCGGTGACCGCCACCAGCGAGGCCACCAGCGCGGAGCCCTGGAAGTGCGACACGTCGAACCCCTCCATCCGGCGGGGGACCTTCGAAAGATGCAGCCGGTCCATGAGCCGCTCGAGGATGGCGGAGGTCTCCTCCTTGCTGCGGCGCCGCTCGCCGAAGGCGGTCTCGGCGTTGCGCCTGGCCATCTCCACCAGCGCGGCCTTCTCCCCCCGCTTCGGGGCGAGCACCCGCACCTTCCGGCCTTTCCGCTCGGAGAGCAGCTCGGCGATCGCCTCCGGCTCGGCGATCGGCAAGGGCAGCAGTACCTCCTCGGGCACGAAGTTGTCGTTGCCGTAGTAGAGGTTGACGAAGGAGGCGATCAGCTCGTCGTCGGGGAACTCCTGGCCGCTGAACGGAAACCCCTGGCCGCCGGTGATCCGACCCTGGCGGACGTAGAGGAAGTAGAAGAGAAGCCGGTCGGCCTCGCGGTACAGCCCGAGCACGTCCTGGTCGATCGGCTCGGAGAGGGCGATCTTCTGCCGCTCCAGGCTCCGCTCGATGGCGATCACCTGGTCGCGCACCCTCGCGGCGTCCTCGAACCGCAGCTCCGCCGACAGCTCCTTCATGCGGGCGCGGAGTCCCTCCACCAGCTCGTCGGCCTTGCCTTCGAGGAAGAGGATGACCTCGTCCACGCTGCGCCGGTAATCCTCGGGCGCGATGGGGTAGACGCACGGCGCCGGGCAGCGGCCGATCTGGTAGAGCAGGCACGGCCGCTTCCGGTTGGCCAGCGCGTGATCCGAGCAGGTCCGGAGCTGGAAGTGCCGGTTGATGATCCGGAGCGTCTCGCGGATCGAGGTGGCCGAGGAATAGGGGCCGAAGGTGCGCGCCCCGTCGTTCTTGAAGCGACGCACCACCTCGAGCCGCGGGTAGGGGTGGGAGACGTCCAGGCGGAGGCAGATGAAGTTCTTGTCGTCCCGGAGCTGAACGTTGAAGCGGGGCTTGTGCTTCTTGATCAGCTCGTTCTCGAGGAGCAGCGCCTCCTTCTCGTTGCTGGTGATGACGGTGTCCACGTCGCCGAGCAGCCGGTCGAGCAGGGCCACGAAGGCGCGCTCGTCGCCTCGGGTGAAGTAGCTCCGCACCCGGCCGCGCAGGCCGACCGCCTTGCCAACGTAGATGATCTCTCCCTGGCGGTCCTTCATCAGGTACACGCCGGGCCCCAGCGGCAGGTTGGCGAGCTTCTGTTCCAGCGCGGCGTCCATGGGGGTCCCTCTCCTTCTATTTATTCGAGCCGGGCTGTGACGTCCGCGTCAGGGCTCGGAAATTCGAGGCGCCTCCGGCGGCGGCAGCATGGAGCACGGGCGCGCAGGCGAGGCGCTTCGGGCACTTGGCGTGCTCACCTTTGGGCACCCCGCTCGCAGAGGGCCCGACCGAAAGGAGAAGCAAGATGAAGCGAGCGCTGATTTCGGGAATCGCGGTTCTGGTCCTTTCCGCATGCGGGCCGGGCCCGGGCGGCAGCAGTGGCACGCCGCTCAATTGCCGGCTGGAGGGAGTCACCGTTCCGGACGCCGGGCAGCCGGTGGTGGACCAATGTCCGTCGGGGTCGATCTGCGCGCAGCTGGAGGACCCCGACGCGGGCACGACGGCGCCCATCTGCGTGAAGCAGGTCGACTGCGGGGGGCTGAGCTGTCCGTCGGGGAAGTGCGGGGACGCTGCGGAGACCTCGCCCTCCACGAAGCGGTGCATCAAGTAGGCGGCAGGAGAAGCGGCGACGGCCCACCCCCGGCGAGCTGGGAGAGCGGACCTACCTTCGCCTGCGGTAGCGGGCCGGCTGAGGCCGCCGGCCGGGCTTTCCGGCGTCCGAGCGCGGAGGGGTGGTGAGGGTGCTGCGGAGAGGAGGCTTGAGGCCGAGGTCCATTTCCTTGAGGAGGAACACCCGGTCCCGCATCTCCGCGGCCTTCTCGAACTCCATCTCGTCGGCGAACTGCTGCATCTTGGCGGTGCACTCCTCGATGAGCGTTTGCACTTGCTCGGGGCTCAGCAGGTCGTCTCCCGGCTCGGCGGCGGCGGGCAGCCCCAGCTCGGCGTGCTCGTAGAGGTAACGCGACATGTCGAGGATGTTCTTGTGCACGGTGCGCGGAGTGATGCCGTGCTCCTCGTTGAAGCGCCGCTGGACCTCGCGCCGGCGGTTGGTCTCGTCGATGGCGATCCGCATCGAGTCGGTCACCACGTCCGAGTACATGATCACTCTCCCGTTCACGTTCCTGGCGGCGCGGCCGATGGTCTGGATGAGCGACACGTGGGAGCGGAGGAAGCCCTCCTTGTCAGCGTCGAGGATCGCCACCAGCGACACCTCGGGGATGTCGAGCCCCTCGCGCAGGAGGTTGATCCCCACCAGCACGTCGAACTCCCCCTTGCGGAGATCCCGGATGATCGCGGTGCGCTCGATGGCATCGATGTCCGAGTGCAGGTAGCGGACCCGGACGCCCACGTGGGCGTAGTACTCGGTCAGGTCCGCCGCCAACCGCTTCGTCAAGGTGGTGACCAGGACCCGCTCCCCGCCCGGGTTGCAGCGGCGGCGGATCTCCTCCAGGAGATCGTCCACCTGGTTTCGCACCGGTCGGACCTCTACCTCGGGGTCGATCAGCCCGGTGGGGCGGATGATCTGCTCCACCACCACTCCGCGGGCCTTCTGCAGCTCCCACTCCGCCGGCGTGGCGGAGACGTAGACCGCCTGCTTCACCATCGACTCGAACTCGCTGAACTTGAGCGGCCGGTTGTCCAGCGCGGAGGGGAGCCTAAAGCCGTACTCCACCAGCGTCTCCTTGCGAGAGCGGTCGCCGCGGTACATCGCGCCGATCTGCGGGACGGTCTGGTGCGACTCGTCGATGAAGACCAGCAGGTTCTTCGGGAAGTAGTCGAGCAGGCAGGGCGGCGGCTCGCCGGGCGCGCGGCCGGAGAGGTGCCGGGAGTAGTTCTCGATGCCGTTGCAGTAGCCCAGCTGCTCCATCATCTCGAGGTCGAACAGGGTGCGCTGCTCGAGCCGTTGCGCCTCGACCAGCTTCTGTTGCGATCTCAGCTCGGCGAGCCGGTCGCGCAGCTCCTCGCGGATTCCTTCGACGGCCCGCCGTCGCTGCTCGGGCTCGGTGACGTAGTGGCTGCCCGGGAAGATGACCACCTTCTCCAGCTCTCCCAGCGGCACGCCCCGGAGCGGGTCGAGCTCGCTGATCCGCTCCACCTCGTCGCCGAAGAACTCGATCTTGAGCGCCCGGTCCTCCTCGTAGGCGGGGAACACCTCCACCGTGTCGCCCCGGACCCGGAAGGTGCCGCGGTGGAAGTCGAAGTCGTTGCGCTCGTACTGGCACTCCACCAGCTTGCGGAGCAGCGCGTCGCGGCCCAGCTCCTCGCCCACGTCCACGTGGACCGCCATCTCCACGTACACCCGGGCGGTGCCCAGGCCGTAGATGCAGGAGACCGACGCCACGATCACCACGTCGTTCCGGGTGTGGAGCGAGTGGGTGGCGGAGTGCCGCATCCGCTCGATCTCGTCGTTGATGGTGGAGTCCTTCTCGATGTACGTGTCCGAGGAGGGCACGTACGCCTCCGGCTGGTAGTAGTCGTAGTAGCTGACGAAGTACTCGACCGCGTTCCTGGGGAAGAGGTCCCCAAGCTCTCCGTAGAGCTGCGCGGCGAGCGTCTTGTTGTGGGCGATGATCAGCGCCGGCCGCTTCGCGTTGGCGATCACGTTCGCCATGGTGAAGGTCTTCCCCGAGCCGGTGACGCCCAGGAGCACCTGGTGCGGGTCGCCCCGCCGCACTCCCTCGGTGAGCTCCGCGATGGCGCGGGGCTGGTCGCCCTGGGGCTGGAAGTCGCTCTCGAGCTGGAAGTCCGGCATCCCGAAGACGGTTTAACACCGGGTCACCGGCGGCGCAGCCCGGCCTCCTCGCGGCGCGGGCGGGCGAGCGGCCCCTCCTGGCGCCAGCCCCTCGTCAGATCGGCTTCTTCGCCTCGGGCCGGCGGAGCTGCGACATCACCTCTTCCAGCTTGCGCTGCATCTGTTGCCGCTCCTGGTTCGCCTTCCCTCGGGCGATCGCCTCCTTCACCGCGTCCTCGATCGCCTTGATGCTCGCGAATGGCTTGGGCAAGTAGACCTCGACCTTCACCTGCGCGGCGAGCTGCGGCTCAGGAGCGGCGGTGATCAGCAGCACCGGGACATCTGGCGCCAGCTCCTTCCCGCGCCGGATCACCTCGAGCCCGTGCATCCGGGGGAGGTTCTTGTCCACGATCAGCAGCGCGACCGGGTTTGCCTGCAGATAGTCGACCGCCTCTTCGCCGGTCTCGACCGCGTGGACGTCGTAGCCTGCCCGGTTGAGCACTCGGGTGAGGAGCACCCGGACCGCCGGGTCGTCATCGACAGCCAGGATGCGCGGGCGTTCGTTCATGAGAATCCAGGCTCGTCCTCTTGCCCCGTAGGCTCTGCGCGCCCGCCCCGCATGACGCCCTCGCGCCGGCCCCGTCCTCTCGCCACACGCGGAGTGCACCGGAATCTAGCCAGTCGCGCAAACAAAGGAAATCGCCATCGCAAGGGGGTTGCCCGGCGCTCGCGAGTCCATGGCTCAAGCGGCTCGCTCGGCGATGACCCGCACGCGCCTGTCCCGCACCTCGCAGCTCAGGGCCATCTGCGCCTCGGCGCGCACTCGGGCCAGGCCGAGCTTGCTCCCCGGTTCGTCCCCGCCGACCGCGGCCAGCGCGGCGAGGTAGGCGTCGTCGGGCGTGCCCCGGTTGACCTGCGCCAAGACCCGGGTCAGCTCTTCGATCGCCCCCGGATCGGCGTCGTTCTCCGCCTCCACCCGGATCACCGGTCGACCGGAGCTGATCTCCAGGCGGACCACCGCCTGGGCTCCGCGCGCGTACTTGACCATGTTCTCGGTCAGCTCGGCGACCGCCATCCCGATGTGCTCGGCCAGTTCCTGATTCGAGGTCCGCGCCGTCACCAGGTGGCGCACGAAGTGGCGGAGCTGTCGTAGGAAACGCCAGTCCGGACTGAAGGAAAACTCCAGCTTTGCCGACTCTGCCACCTTGTTGCACCAGCCTCTTCCGAGGCGCTGGCGGGCGCCTCCGGCGGTAGGTTACCGCTTCCCCCGGGGCTTCGTCCGCGTGCCGCGACGAGGCTTTCTCGGCCGGGCGGCGGCCGGACCGCCTTCGTGCGCTGGAGGAGGGGCGGGCGGATCGCTGTAGCGCTTTCCACCGCCCAGCGCGGCGCCGGGGATCGAGCGCTTCTCCGGGACTCCGACGGTCATCCGGACGCGGTCGGCGGCGACCAGCTCGCAGCGAATCCACCCCTGGCCCTCGGCGCGGATGCGCCCGAGCCCCAGCTGGCTGCTCGAGTCGTCCCGATCTCCGGCCTGGCGCAGCCTCACCACGTACGACTCGAGCGGGTTGGCGAGGCTCACCTGCTCGAAGATGCGCTCGAGCTCGGCGGCCTGTTCCGGCTCCGTCTGGTTCTCGACCGCGACGGTCATCGCCGACCGGCTGAAGTCGATCCGCACCGAGACGCTGATCTCACTATCCGGCACGGAGTACTTCACCGCGTTCTCCAAAAGCTCGCTCGCACACATCGCGCACCGATCGGCAAAATCCCTGGCCTTTCCGAAGGAGAGCACCGAGTTGTAGAGGAATTCGCGGATCTGGCGGATGTGCTGCCAGTCGGCCGGCATCACCAGCTGCATCTCGGCCTTGGGCTCGACTGCCTCCCGAGGAACGGGGGCGGCCAGGGGTTCGCTCACTGCGGATCGGCCTTTGCGATCGGCGCCATCCGGAGGACGTTCGGTGCGATGTGTCCCATGGTGGTGAAGGAGACGTATTGCCAGGTCCGATTGGGGTCGTAGACCACCTCGAAGGTGTAGGGGCGAGGCTCTTGCTTCTCGGCTTTGAGAAACCACGCCATGAAACACTTGATGCCGCTGGAGTTCATGTACTCGACGCGGACGAAGTCGAGACGCACCTCGCTGACCTTCGCCTCGAGCAGCTCCCGGTGGAGGCGCAAGAGCTCGGGCTGGAGGGTTCCGGAGGGATCCCTGACATCGAGCGTCCCGGAGCAGGTCACCGTGACCCGGCTGCCTCTGGCCTCGACCTCGAGGTGAAAGCCCGGAACGACTCCGGGGGGAATCTCTAGTCGACCCATCGCACCCTTCTCCTCGCGGCTGTCATCTGGAGCCGCCGCCCGTTCTCTCCACCGCGGCGCGGGCCGCGGCAGTTGCGCCTGCGCTAGCCGGCGGCCGGGGCGGGCTTGAGCCGCACCACCTTCGGCGCCAGCCGTTCCATCGGCCTCAGGGAAACCTGCTGCCAGCTCCGGTGCGGGTCGTACCCGACCTCGATGGTGTACTGGTGGTCCTTGCTTTGGGAGGCGATCAGGAACCAGGCCATGAAGCTCTTCAGGCCGCTCGAGTTCATGTACTCGACGTCCGTCACGTCGAGGCGTACCAAGGGGATCTTCGCGGCCACCACCGCGCTGTGGAGACCGAGCAGGTGCGGCTGCACGTGCGCCGCGGCGTCCGGGACGTCCAGGATGCCCGAGCACCGGACCGCCCAGGCCCCCGGCGACTCGGAGGAGCGGATGTGGAAGTCGGGGGTGATCGTCTCCGGAAACTCGAACGCGCCCATGTTCCTGGCGAGGGCGTCAGGTCGCGGCCGCCGCTCGCCAGTGGCCTTCTAGCACGAAGCGAGACTCCGTGCTCAGGCGGATCTCTCGGGCGTGTCTGAGCCGGCAGCGGCGCTCTGCTCCGCCGCCGCGCCTGCCTCGGCCAGCCGCGGGAGCCGTACCGTGAAAGTGGCGCCCTCGCCGAGCCGGCTGGCGACCGACACCGTGCCGCCCATCGCGTCGAGGAACTTGCGCACCAGTGCCAGCCCGAGCCCTGTCCCTCCGTACTCGCGTGCGATACCGCCGTCCACCTGCCGGAATTGCTCGAAGATGAGCTCCTGGTCCCCCGGGTCGATGCCGATGCCAGTGTCCTGGACCACGAGCTCGGCATGGGCGCCATCTTCGCAGGTCCGGACGGAGGCGGTGACCCGCCCGCCCCGGGGAGTGAACTTGGCCGCGTTGGAGAGGAGGTTCAGCGCGACCTGCACCACGCGCTGGCGGTCGCCGAGGCAGATCGTCACATCCGCAACGTTGACCTCCATCGAGAGCTCCTTCTTCAGCGCGAGCGATCGAACGATTTCCTCGGCCTCACGGAGCGCTCCGCCCAGGTCGACCGGCTCGCGTGCGAACTCCATCCGGCCGGCCTCGATCTTGGCCAGGTCGAGGATGTTGTTGATCATCTCCAACAGGTGCTTCCCGGCGCGGTAGATGTCGCGCGCAAACTCGCGGTGCTCGGGGGCGAGGGGCGCGTCCATCTCCGCCAGCATCAGCTCGGAGAACCCGATCACCGAGCTGAGCGGCGTCCTCAGCTCGTGCGACATGTTGGCGAGGAATTCTCGCTTCAGCCGGTTGGCGCGCTCGAGATCGCGGTTCTGCTGCTGGAGCACCAAGGCCCGTGCCTTCAGCTCTTCGTTCTGCTTGGCGACCTCCGCCGCCTGTTCCTGCGCGAGCAGCTCGAGCGCCTCCATCACCTCTGCGCCCGCGGAGTGCTCTGCCTTGGGAGCGGCCCGGCGCCAGGCCCCGAGCCAACAATAGCCGCCCAGGACCGACCCCGCGCCGCAGAGGAGGTAGAGGGACACCGCGCGCGCATCGAGACTCAGCACCCCGGCGAGCTGGAGCGCGACGTCTACCGCGAGCGCCACGCTGCACGCCCCCCACAGGAGGACCGCGGCGATGGCCGCCGCCGAGACCCTGCGCGGTGGCCGGGCGCTCAAGGCATTCCTCCTCCGATCTGGCTCGCCGTCTAGACCAATCTACCCGGCCCTATCCCTCACGCCCGGCTCTTCCGGATCAGCACCAGCGTGATGTCGTCCTCCTGACGAGTCTCGAAGCGAGTGACCTCGTCGAGGATGGCGCGCAGGGCCTCGTCCAGCGGCCGGGAGGCAACCCGCTTGAGGGTGGCCTTGAGCCGCGCCTCGCCGAAGAGCTCGCCCTTCGCCGAACGCGCCTCGGTGATGCCGTCGGTATACAGCAGCAAGAGGTCGCCTTCCGCCATCGGGATGTCCTGGTTCTCCACCCCGCCCCGGGTATCGGCGATCACCCCGAGCCAGCAGCCGTCGTTGGAGATCTGGTCCACCTCGCCGTTCGAAGCCCGGCAGACCAGGAAGTCCTGGTGCTTGCCGGCCACGGTGACCCGGTCCGGCTTGAGCCTCAGGATGTTCAAGGTCATGTAGTGCATCGCGCCCAGGCGGGAGATGTTCTCGCAGACCACCACGTTGACCGTGTTGAAGACGTCGGTAGGCTCCAGCCCGGGGATGGCGTTGACGGTGGTGGCGATGCTCGTCTGGGTCATCATCATCACCAGGCCCGACTCGACCCCGTGGCCGGAGACGTCTCCGATGGTGACCCAGTCTTCCCCGGCGGTGGTCCGGATGATGTCGTAGTAGTCCCCTCCCACCTCGGCGGCCGGTTGCATCACCGCGCGGATCTCGTACGGACCGAGGCCTTGGTTCTGCGGCAGGAGCGCAGTCTGGATCCGCTTGGCCACCTCCATCTCGCCCCAGAGGGCGTCGCGGGCAGCGGCCAGCTCCTTCCGAGAGCGGTCGAGGCTCTGGTTCGTCTCGAGCAGCTTCTCGCGGAGGCTGAACTCCTGCGCGGTCAACCGGTACCTGAGTAAGGAGATCGCCACCGAGATCACGACCGTGGAGCCGAGGAAGTAGACGTTGTTGATCAGGTTCGCGGTCTGGAACGGCCCGCCGAAGACAGCGTTGGCGGCGACGTACATCGTCACCAGGACGGTGCCGTTGACGGTCGCGTGGATCGCCCGCCAGGGGAGCAGGATGTTGACCCCGACGATCACCAGGTTCAGCCCCGCGTAGTAGCTCGAGTCGAACCCCCCGAGGTCGATGGTCATCACCGTGATCATCGACCCCACCATCAGCCCGAAGAAGTACCCGTGCAGGTAGGAGAAGCGGCTCGGCTTGGTCCGCCTGAGGATGATGTGCTCGATCACCGCGATCACCGTGGCCGCGGTGCGGACGGCCGCGAACCGGGGCAGCAGCTCCGAGGGCATGGTGAACGTATCGAGCACGTAGAACAGGGGGATGAGGACGATCCCCAGCGCGGTGAGGGTCTTGGCCCACGAGTGGATGAACTCGTCGCAGTAGGCAGAGAACCCGCCGTTAGGCTCGACGGCCGGCGGCGAAGGAGCGGGCGGCGGCACGGCCCTCAGGTCTTTTCGACCAGCATGAACATCTGGGAGCGGGTCGGCTCGAAGGTGATGCTCGCCTTCGCCCCCGGGAGGGTCGAGGCCAGCTCGAGGCAGTCCGCTTCGGTTCGGTAGTGAAGGACCCAATCTGCCCAGTATTCCATGTAATACCGGGAGGGGTTGGCAACGTGATAATTGCCGATCACCATCGCCCCGCCCGGAACCAACAGCCCGTAAAGCCTCCCTAGAATGGCACGGGCGACCGGCAGAGTCAGGTAATCGAACAACCCCATCGAGTAGATGAAGTGGTACCGGCCGAGGCGCTCGCTCAGCGAGCGGTCGCGGAGCATGGTCCGGACGGAGTCGGTGTAAGTCTTGTAGCGGATCCGCTGGTCCCGCGCCGCCTCGATCCGCTCGATGGTGGCCCGGGCGCGCTGGAGCGCGTGAGGGTCCTGGTCGAGCAGCGAGCACTCGAGCAGCTCGAAGTCCTCGGGGCCCAGGTAGACGTCCTGCAGCTCGCACGCCGGGCCGGCCGCGACGGAGAAGAACCGGAAGGGAGCGTCACCCTGACGGAACCGGGCGATCACCGACCGCATCAGCTCGGGGATGAGCTTTCGCCGGTTGCGGACCGCCTGGGCCGCCGGCTGCTCGATCGGGAACTTGTGGAGCAGCTTGTTGAAGACGTACCGGCCGACGAACCGGTTCTCGTACAGCATCTCCATCGTCTCGGCGTCGCCGGAGTAGCCCCGAGGCTTGAGGTTGGTGCGCTTGAGGAATTCGGAGGCGAGGATCAGCTCCCACACCTGCCGGCGGAGGTAGTAGCCGTGCCGTTCGTGGCGCTCGCGGTCGAATCCGTGCACCACCTCGCCCAGCCTCCGCACCACCAGCTCGTCCATGAAGTGGAAGAACTCCCGGCCCTCGCCGGCGAGCAGCGAGGCCTGCGCCGCCTCGGCCACGTGCGCCGGCTCGTTGGCCAGGACGCGGTCCTGCTCGTTGAAGAAACGCTTGTAGACGGCGAGATCGTAGAGGACCTGCAGGGTGTATTCCTTGAACTCGGATTCGATGCCCTCCTTCTGGGCCAGCACCAGGGCGACGTTTCGGAAGAAGTTCTTGAGGTCCACGTACTTCTGCTCGTAGACGAGCGCGTGGCAGTCGTAGACCTCCTCGAGGAACACCAGGCGCCCCGCGTATCCCCGGAGCGTGTATTCGAGGTGGAACCGGCAGGAGGAGAGATCGACCTCTCCGCCCTTGAGCGCGAGGACGAGCTTGTTGAACACCGACAGGTCGGCCGGTGTGGGGCCCGAGGCGAAGGCCACGTAGAGCGACAGCCGCGAGGCGAAGGTGACGTTCACCGGCAACCTTCCGGCGTCACCCTCCAGAAAGCCGGAGATCACCGGCGCTTCGGCGGTGTCACTTGGCTCGAATTTGAACACGGCCGTCTGCCGTTTCGAACACCTTCAGCGCGGAGAAGCTGAGCACCTGCCAGCGGCGGCTGGAGTCGTAGAGCAGTTGGACCCCCACCCCCGCCCGCACCGCCTCGTCGAGCATCTTGACGATCGGGGCAAAGGTCGACGAGTTCATGTAGTCCATCCGGGCGAGATCCAGCACCAGCTTCTTCTGAACGCCACGGCAGCGATCGACCATGTCCTTGAACAAGGGCATCAGGAACCGGCCGGGCTCGCGGTCCATGCTGGTCCCCCGCCAGCGGACCTCGAGCACCTGGTCCTGATCATCGATTTCCACCACCAGATCCTTGTCGACCAGGGTTTCGCTCCGCATCGGGCGCCTTCAATACTGGTAGACGGCAGAGACCGCCAGGATGTCGTTCTCGTCCACGTAAAAGTCGAGGATGCAGCGGGCCTCGAAGGCGATGCGCGCCAGGCCGAGGCCGCTCTTGCCGGTTTCGTAGGGCTGGGCGGAGACGTTCTTCAGCCGCTCCACATAGGCCTCGAAGGGGCTCTGGAAGCCGCGGATCCACTGGATGCTCTCGTCGAATCGGCGGAGCTGGCTGGGGTCGCGGGCCACGGGGTGCTTGACCTCGATGATCACGTCGGCCTGCCCGGCATCGACGGCGAGCTCGATCCTGTCTTCGGCGCGGGTGTAGCTGCCGTACTTGACCGCGTTCTCGAGCAATTCCTGGGCGGCCATGCAGAGGCCGTAGATCACGTCCGCCGTGAGCGCGCGCTGTTTGAGGAAGCTCTCGCACGGGCCCCAGGCCTCTCTGACGCGTCCCCACTCCGGCACCAGCCGCCGCAGCATCCGCTCTCTCATTCACCCCCACGTTCAACCGGGGACTCCGGCGAGTCAACGCCTATCTGAATCCGTCGCGGCCGGCGCCGCAACTTCCGCGCTAGCGGGGGGCCCCTCGAGCGGGAGCTTGACCGTGACCCGAGTTCCCTTCCCCACCGTCGAGTCCACCTCGATGGTGCCGCCGTGCGCCTTCGCAATCGAGTAGCAGATGGCCAGCCCGAGGCCCTGCCCCACCCCCACCGGCTTGGTGGTGAAGAACGGATCGAACACCCGCGGCAACATCTCCGGGGGGATGCCAGCTCCGTTGTCCACCACCACCAGGAGTGCGTGGGTGTCCTGCCGGCTGAGCGAGACGTCCACCGCCCCCGGCCCGCAGATCGCCTCCCGCGCGTTCTTGATGAGGTTGGTCATCAGCTGGCCGATCTGCGAGGGGTTGCAGCGGACTGTCTCCCCCAGCTCCACCTTCTGCTCCAGCCGGACCTCCTCCTTGAAGAGCGGGGCCAGGATGGCCGCCGTGGCGGAGAGGCACTCGCCGAGGTCGGTGGCCTCCATCTCCACACCGCCCACCCTGCCGATGGTGCGAAGCCCGCGGACGATGTGGGCGATCCGCTCCGCGGCCACATGGAAAGTGCGGATCAGCTTCTCCGCGTCGTTCCGGATGAAGGCCAGGTCCGCCGCCTCCGCCGCGGCCTCGAACCGCCCCCGGTCGGTGGAGGAGAGGCTCTTGAGCTCCCCCACCAGGTCCAAAAGGCCGAACAGCGCCGCGAAGTGCTCCTTGAGGAAAGGCGTGTTGCCGTAGATGAAGTTCACCGGGTTGTTGATCTCGTGGGCGATCCCCGCCACCAGCTCGCCCAGGGAGCGCAGCTTCTCCGCCTGCACCAACTGCTCCCGCGTCTTCTGCAACTCCTCCAGCGACTGGCGCAGCTCCGCGGTCCGCTCGTGCACCAGGCGATCGAGCTCCAGGTTGGCGTGGCGCTGGAGGTCGAGCAAGCGCTGGAAGCGCTCCTGGACGTGCCGCTCAGCGGTGGTGTCGCGGTAGATCTCCACCATCCCCACCGGGCCGCCGCCGCTGGCAACCGGGAAGCAAGTCACCTGGACGTTGAAGGTCGAGGCCTTCTCCGGACCGGCGGCGCAGCGGACCTCGTGGAACGACAGGCTGCGCCCTTGCCGGATGCAGGCCCTCGCCGCGCAGGTGGTCCGGCAGATCTCCAGCTCGAGGAGATCGGTGCAAAGGAGCGCGCCGCGGCCCTTCGCCGGATCCTCGAGCGCGTTGAGCCCCGCCATCCGCCGGTAGGCCTGGTTGAAGTGCACCACCTTGAGCTCGGCGTCGAGGATCACCGCCGGGTCCGGCAGCGCGGACACCGCGGTGCGCACCAGCTCGGGGATCTCCGTCCCCTCGGCCTGCCGCGGATCATCCATAGAGCCACCGGAGGATGAGCCAGAGCCAATACCCGTCGAGCACCGCGAACCCGCCCACGATCACCGCGAGGAGCACGTTGCCCAGCCGCGAGAGCTGAAAGCGCAGCACCACGAAGAAGCCGGCGATGGAGAGCGCGTTCTTCACGAACAGGAAGGTGCCCGGAGAGTCGTGCACCAGCCCCCTGAGCAGCGGGTTCATCTCCGCGAACACCTGCGACCGCACGAAGATGTAGGTGAACAATGTGTCCAGCAGCGACAGCACCAGGTAGATCCCGGCGAACCACGCCACGGCGGGGCTCAGCCGGTCGACGAACAGGCCGGGAGTGCCCCGCAGCTCGGCGGCCGCGTCGGCCCGCTTCCCGACGAACAGGAAGCGGTTCAGGAACGAGGTGGGCCGCGCTCTGCGGTCGGGCCCGACGTAGTTCTCGGTGACGACCCAGTCGTAGTCCAAGGCGTGCCGGACCGGGCCCTCCGCCCCGCCGGCCGGGACCTTCGGCAGCGGCAGCTCGGTCAGCTCGCCCAGCGCCAGCCGGTGAACGTCGAACAGGGTGTCGCGGTGGGCCTGCTCGGGCGCGCGGGCGAGGATGCCCAGCGCCGCGGTGGCGCGGTCCTCCCGCCGCCAGGGCAAAAGCGCGAGGTAGACGTAGAGGCCCTCCCCGACCTGCTTGGCGTACAGCTCTTGGTCCGCGGAGAGCCCGCCCAGCATCCGCACCACCGGGTGTCGCTTGTGGCCGCGCCCCACCGGGCCGTCCTTGGGCTTGAGCGGCCAAAGCCACTGCTTGAGCGCGTCGGCGCGGAACTGCTCGAACGCCTCGCCCCTCGGGAGCACGAACTGCAGCTGCAGCTCGCCCTGATCGCGCGGGGGCTGCCGGATGACGATCCCGCGGATCTTCACCACCCGCTCGCCGGTCCACCGCAACAGCTCGGCGCCCATGTCCCAGCCGGGTGCGGCGGGCTTGGCTGGCTCGGGCGCGGAGTGGGCCGACTGTGCCAGGCACTCCGCCACCACCGTCTGGACGTTCTCCGGCCGCGAGGGCTTGGGGATGACGCAGGACACCACCCCGTCCGCGCGGGCGCGCACTACCTCGGGCAGGTCGGAGTAGGCGGTCATCAAGATTCGCTTGGAGGCGGGGTGCCGTTCCTGGCAGGTGCGGAGCAGCTCGACCCCGGTGATCCCAGGCATCTTGAAGTCGGAGATGATGAGGTCCACCGGCCGCTGCTCGAGCAGCTCGAGGGCCAGCTCGCCGTTCTCGGCGGTGACCGTCTGGTACTTGCGCAGGGTTCGGACGAGCAGGTCCAAGGCCATCGGCTCGTCGTCGACCAGGAGGATCGTTCCCCGTCCGTCCACCGCGAGGCGGAGCATACCCGGGTTCCTCGCACCCGGGTGGATTGCGCGCAAGGGTGGTATGCTGCGCGCTCTTGACCCGAGTGGGCGATGTCCAGCAGCCACAGCACGCCGCTGCGAATCCGACGTGACGAGTCCGAGGAGGGGCTCACCGTCCAGTTGAGCGGCGAGATCACCGAGGACGCGCGGCTCGACCAGGTCGGTCCGCTGGAGGGACGCCGCATCCTCTTCGATCTCTCGGGGGTGAGCCGGGTGAACTCCTGCGGGGTGAGGGAGTGGATCAACTTCGTCAAGCGAATCCCCGCGGGGGCCGACGTCCGCTTCACCCGTCTTTCGCCGGTGATGGTGGGCTACCTGAACCTGGTCGCCAATTTCCTCCAGGGTCGAAAGCCGCTCTCCTTCCTCGCGCCCTACTACTGCGAGCTGTGCGATCGACATGTAGAGCTGCTGTTCGAGGTGGGCAAGGAAGTGTCGGCTGCCTCGAGGAAGCTCCCCGAGCGGCGGTGCCCGACCTGCCACGGGAAGCTCGTGCTCGAGGAGATCGAGACCGACTTCCTCGCCTTCCTGGCGGACTGAGGCCGAAAGGCGCCCTCAGGGCCGGACCGCGGGGCCGGACTGCGAGCTCTCCTTCTCGAGCGCTTCGAGGGCGCGCAGCCGCGCGGCCTGGAACTCGTCTCCCTCGTTCCAGGCGGGCATCGCCGGGGCGTTGGCGAGCTGCACCCCGAGGTGGAAGTAGAGCCGCGCGTCCTCCACCGCGCCGGAGAGATCCCACTCGGCGTTCAGCTCGTCGGAGGGCTGGTGGTAGTGCTTCGCCTCCCACAGCTCGCGCTGGCGCTTGCCCCAGCCCTCCGGGCGGCCCAGGAAGTCCATGCCGCTGCCGAAGTAGGCCGCCGGCACTCCCGCACGGGCGAAGTTGAACTGATCCGAGCGGTAGAAGAAGCCCCGGTCCGAGAGCTGGTCGGGCTTGGTCACCCTGCCCTGCGAGGCCGCGATGGCGGTGACGAAGCCGTCGAGGCTGGACTTGCCGAGGCCGATGACCGTGACGTCGCGCGTCTTCCCCCAGATGTTGACGCCGTCCACGTTGATGTTGGCGGCCATCGCCCCCACCGGTACCGGAGGATGCTCCACCAGGTACTGCGAGCCGAGCAATCCCTGCTCCTCGGCCGCGACGCAGGCGAACAGGACGGAGCGCCTGGGTGCCCTGGGCAGCGCGGCCATCGCCCGTGCCACCGAGAGCACCGCCGCCACCCCCGAGGCGTTGTCCACCGCGCCGTTGTAGATGTCGTCCTCACCGGCCCGGGCGGACTCCTTCCGCCCGAGGTGGTCGTGGTGCGCGGTGTAGATCACGAGCTGCTTCGAGAGCTCTCGGTCCGAACCCGGCAGCAGCCCGAGCACGTTGGCGGTTTTCTTCCGCTGCACCGCGTTCTTGAACGCGACGGACAGCGAGGTGCCCAGCGGGACCGGGCGGAAGCTGCGGCCCTGGGCGGCCGCCCGCAGCGCGTCCAGATCCTTCCCGGCGAAGCTCACCAGCCTCCGCGCGGCGTCCTCGGTCACCCAGCCCTTCATCTGCAGCGCGTGGCCGCCGCGGTGGGGCAGCTCGAACTGCTCCCCCGACCAGGAGGTCTGCACCACCTGCCAGGGGTAGCCGGCGGACGGAGTGGTGTGGACGATGATCGCCCCCGCCGCCCCCTGCTTCGCCGCGGTCTCGTACTTGTAATCCCACCGCCCGTACCAGAGGCGGGTCCTGCCCGCGAACAGCGCGGGGTCGTCCTCGGGATCGTTGTTCATCACCAGCAGGACCTTCCCGCGCAAGTCCACGCCCTTGAAGTCGTCCCACTGGTACTCGGGAGCCACGATGCCGTAGCCCACGAAGACGAGCTCCGCCGAGTCGATGCGAGACTCCGGCTCTTGCCCCCCGGAGACGGCGATGAAGTCCTCGTGGTAGCGCAGCTCGAGGCGCTTCTGTCCGGCGGAGAAGGCAAGCCGGTCGGGGTTGCCGGTGATGCCCACCAGCTCGAAGGGCTGGTAGTAGGTGCCGTCGGGCGAGCCGGGCAACAGGCCCAGGGCCTCGAACTGGGCGGCGAGGTACTCCTGGGCCAGCCGGTCTCCGCGCGAGGCGGGGCCCCGGCCCTCGAGCAGATCGGAAGCGAGGAACCTGGTGTGGGCCTGGATGAGGCGGGCGTCGATCCACTTGGCCGCCGCCCTCTCCGCGGGGGAGATGGCCACCGGCGCCGCGGAAGGCGCGCCGGCGAGCAGCAGGATGAGCGGGAGCGCGGGAGCCATGGGCTAGGAGATGCGCGCGCTGAGGCCGTCAGTGACCGGCACCGAGTCCGAGATTTCCCTCGCCGGCCACCACACGGTGCCCGAGGGCGTGTCCATGATCTCCACTTGCAGCTCTTTCAGCTCGGCGCGCAGCCGGTCGGCGGTGGCGAAGTCCTTGGCCCTCCGGGCGTCGTCCCGCGCCTTGACGAGCGCCTCCACCCTGCCTCGGTCGATGCCGCGCTCCTTCACCAGCCGTTCCTTCCGGCGGGCCAGCCAGGCCTCGGGCGCGTCCTCGAGCAACCCCAGGACCCTTGAGATGCGCCGCACCTGCTCCCGGAGCACCGAGAGCGTCCTCTCCACCACCGCCTTGTCCTTCACCGGGGGCCTGTCGATCAGCTCGTTGGCCGCGGCGAAAATCCCGGAGACGGCCGCCAGCGCGCCGGCGGCGTTGAAGTCGTCGTCCATCGCCGCCTCGAAATCGGAAAGGAACTTCTGCGGCTCCCCGTGCACTGGCCCCGGGCCCGGCTCCTTCCCTTTCAGGCGCGCATCGATCTTCCGCAGCGTCTCGTAGAAGTACTCCATCCGCGCTTCGGCGTCTGAGAGCGACTTGTCGCCGAAGCTGAGCGGATTCCGGTAATGGGTGGAGAGGAAGAAGTACCTCAGCGCCTCGGCGTCCACCCGCGAGAGGGCGTCCCTGAGGCGCACCACGTTGCCCAGGCTCTTCGACATCTTCGCGCCCTCGAGGTCGAGGAAGCCGCAGTGCATCCACACCTTGGCGAAGGGCTTGCCGGAGGCGGCCTCGCTCTGGGCCAGCTCGTTCTCGTGGTGGGGGAAGATGAGGTCCAGCCCGCCGCCGTGGATGTCGAAGCTCTCGCCGAGGTAGCGGGCGCTCATCGCCGAGCATTCGATGTGCCACCCCGGCCGGCCCTTGCCCCACGGGCCCTCCCAAGCAGGCTCGCCCGGCTTGGCCGCCTTCCACAGGGCGAAGTCGAGCGGCTCCCGCTTCTGCTCGCCCACCTCTACCCGCGCGCCGGCCTTCATGTCCTCCAGGTTCCGCTTGGAGAGCTTGGCGTAAGGAGAGTACTTCCCGACCGCGAAGTACACGTCGCCGTCCGAGCGGTACGCCACTCCGCGCTCCTCGAGCCTCCGGATGAGGCGGAGGATCTCCGGGATGTGCTCGGAGACCTTCGGCGATACGTCGGGCTCGAGCAGGTGCAAAGCGCTCGCGTCGCGGCGGAACTCCTCCACGTAGCGAGCCGCGAGGGCGATCGGGTCCTCCCCACTCTCGCGCGCGGCGTTGATGATCTTGTCGTCCACGTCGGTGAAGTTCCGCACGTACTTCACCTGGTAGCCCCGGTAGCGCAGGTAGCGCACCACCACGTCGAACGAGGTGAAGGTCCGCGCGTTGCCGATGTGCACGAAGCTGTAGACCGTCGGACCGCATACGTAGATCCCCAGCTTCCCCGCCTCCAGCGGGACCAGCTCCTCCTTCTGGCCGCTGAGCGTGTTGAAGACCCTGATCGGCATCCCCTTCACCCCTGTGAGGGCGCGCACTGTATGACCCCACCCGCCCTCCAGGCACTCCCAACTTGTATGGCTTGAATGACGCGCGCAGTCAGCGCAAACCTGTCCTGCGATCGGTCGATTGGATGCCCCCCTGACTGCTTTTCGAGCGGCCGGGGGTTGGAAGTTGTCTCGAAGTGCGAGAAAATGGCTCAACAACCTGCCGTTTTCGCGCAACTTTTCGGAGAAATCGGCGAGAATCGAAGTGGCCGCCTCTTTGCTTTGGGAGAGAAGGCTATGCCCACACCCAAGCGTACACCTCCACGCGGACGACCGATGCAGCAAGTGCCAGCCAAGCGGAAGGCGGCCGAGCTGCCTTTCGATGACGAGCTGACGCCGCTGCGAGTGGATGATCCCAGGCCCCAGCGGGTGCCGCAGCTCCCCAGCGGCGCCGCTCGCAAGGGCGTGCGCCGGCACGAGGAGGCGATCCCGACGACGGTCTACGATACCGAAGCCGAGGACAAGGAGTTGCCCCAGAGCTACGACCCGGCGGAGGTTTCCGACGGCGGCAAGCCGGCCTTCCTGTATGTGGAGCGAGGGCCGGGCGCGGGTCAGCTGGTGCCGGTGCGCCAGGGCCCTTTGGTGATCGGCCGCGCCTCGGTCTCCGAGCTGAGGCTTCAGCACCCGTCGATCAGCCGGCGCCACTCCCAGCTCAACCGGGTCGGCGAACGGTTCTACATCAAGGACCTCGGCAGCCAGAACGGCACGTACGTCAACAAGGCCCGGCTGGCGACCGAGGTGGAGATCTTCCCCGGCGATGAGATCGCGGTCGGCAACGCGCTGCTCAAGCTGCGAGGGCCGCTCAAGGAGGCCCACGCCTCCCAGGCGCTCGCCCAGCAGCCGCGGCGGCGAAAGTCCCGCAAGCTGTTCCGCGTGGCGGTGTTCGCGGGCGCGGTCGGCTTTGGGCTGGCCGGGGTGCTGGCGTACGCGCTGCTTCGCCTGCCGAGCACTCCGAGCTACCAGAACCTGCCGGCGGGCAAGCTGGCGACCGCCACTGCGGCGGCGATGAAGGCTGAGCCTCGGGGGGCCCCTGCTCCGGTGCCGGCCGTGCGAATCGACACTGAGGCGGTGGTGAGGCGGGCCCAGGAGGAGAAGAAGGTCGAAGAGGCGGTGCGGCGCGCGATGGAGGAACAGCGCCCGCCGGTCGAGTCCGCGCCAGTGGTGGCCCAGGAGCCCGAGCGAACCAAGGAGCCGGCGGCGGCGACGGTCGCCAAGTCGAAGAAGGGCAGCAAGGCCGTGGTGGCGGCGAGAGCGGCGCCGCAGGTCAAGGAAGTGAGCGAGGCAATCGACGAGGAGTTCGAGTCCGACGGAGAGGCCACCCCGCGCTCCTCGAAGAACGCCGCCGCCCTCGCTGCCTACGAGAAGGGTGACACCGACAAGGCGATCAGCCTCGCCAGGAAGGCCAATGACAAGCCGCTGCTCGGCAAGCTCACCAAGTTCAAGGGCGCCTACGACGCCGCCCGGGCGGCGGTGAAGGCCAACAACGGCACCGCGGCGATCAGCAGCTATTCGACCGCGCTGGCGATCGACGAGCAGCTCTCCTCGGGCTGGAGCCGCTTCGGCGGAGAGATCCGCAAGGAGCTGTCCGGGCTGTGGACCCTGGTGGGCTTCCTCCACGTGGAAAACGACGACGAGGGCGCCGCGCAGAAGGCGTTCGCCAAGGCGGTCTCCTACGATCCGGAGAACGGAAAGGCCAAGGCGCAGCTCGCCAAGCAGGGCAAGGCGAAGCCCGCCGCGGAGGAAGAGACCGAGGGCGAGGAGGAGAAGACCGCCTCCAAGCCGGCCGCTCCGCAGCGCAAGGCCTCCGCGCGCTCGGCCCCGGCCTCGCGCTCGGCGATCGATGATGCCTTCGGCGACTAGCCACGGCGCCTGACCGAGAGGCGGTGCGCCGCTTCCCTGTAGAGGAGCCAGGCGTTGGCCAGGATGAAGGCGGAGAGCCCTCCCAGCCACAGGAGCGCGGCCACCGATCGGCCGGGCCGCTCGCCCTCGAACAGAATCCAGGCCGGGCGGACCTCCCCGGCTTCCTCGAGCTTCTTGAAGCCGTCCTCGAAGCGAGCTGCGCCGGCGCGGGAGAGCAGGCGGCCCCGCACCGCGAACGGGCTCTGGTTCGGCCGGGGGGGCACCGACCCCGGTTTCCAGGTCTCACCCGGCAGGGCCTCGCGGCGAACCAAGAGCGGGGTCTCCCTGAGGCCCACCACCACGAAGGTCCGTTCGCCCTCCACCGAGTAGGCGCCGCGGGAGGTGGGGATGCCGTGGACCTGGGCGTAGCGGTTCGACGCCAGCCGATCGAGCTGGTAGTCGCCCTCGGTACCGAGGGAGATGGGCTCCCGAGGGGCGAACAGGTAGGCGATCTCCAGCCGCTGCTCCCAGAGCAGATAGATGGCGATGCCGATCGCCAGCGCCGCCACGGGCGCCTTCACGCCCACCGGGCTCCGCCGGGAGAGCCGCGACTCCAGCTCGGCGATGCGCGCCTCTCGCTCGGCGCGGAGCTCTTCTTCTGGCCGCATGAAAAAGCCCCGGCTCCCGTGGGGGAACCGGGGCGAACCCTCGGCACCTGAGCGGGCTCAGGTGATGTTGAAGATCTTCTTGAGGTCGGCTTCGATCTCGTCCTCGCTGCACTCCTTGGCCAAGGACAGCTCCTTGATCAAGAGCGAGCGGGCGGTGTCGAGCATCTTGCGCTCGCCGAACGAGAGGTCCTTGTCGCCCTTGAGCAGGTAGAGGTCCCTCAACACCTCGGCGATCTCGAACACCGAGCCGGTCTTGATCTTCTCCATGTACTCCCGGTACCGGCGGTTCCAGGTGGTGGAGTCGACCGAGATGTCCTTCTCCTTGAGGATGCAGTAGACCTGCTTCACATCCTCTTCGCTGATGATCTCCCGGAGGCCAACCGAGCCCACCTTGTTGATCGGAATCATGATGCGCATCCCGTTCTCCAGGATGCGGAGCACGTAGAAGGACTGCCGCTGGCCGGCTACCTCGGTGTGCTCGATTCCCATCACCTCGCCGACTCCCTGGCCAGGGTAGACGGCCTTGTCACCGGTCTTGAAACTGGTCTGCACTCTTGCCGCCTCCTGTTGGGGACCTTCCGCCCGGCCCGGGGGCTGGAGATGGATTTATAACTACCACAACCTACATGTTTCTTCAATTGTTCGGCCTTGACCTCGGCTCCCTTTTTTAGCTAGCCTTCTTGTCCTTCTAGTTGCCAAGCGTCCTCCAAACGGACATCCCCAGTGATGTCGCGTGGTTGTGGGCGGGTGGCGGGTTGGATGGTGGAGGTGGCGGATGGGCTTGGAGCGTCTTCGCTGGGCTGACTTGGGGTTTCGCCCGGTCCTCTTTCCTGCCTCGGGCCTGGCCCTTGGCTCGTGGCTCGGTGGGCAAACGGAGCTTCCGGCGCCGATATTCCTCGGCGCGGGCGCTGCCCTCGCAGTAATTTCCATCGTCTTTTCGAGGAGTTCCGGAGCCCACCTGGCTGTCCTGGCGGCGATGGCAGCGATCGGCGCCGGGGCTGCGACGCTCGAGGCGCGGCCGCTGGTTCCGCAGGAGCTAGCCTCAGGAGGCCGGGCTCGGCTCGAAGGAGTGATCGATTCGATTGCTCAGCGAGGGGATTCGACGAGGATCATCCTCGAGGCGAGTCGATCCCCCGCGCACGGAGCGGTGCGCTTCCGGGCGTCGCTGTTTTCCCGTGGGCCACTCCGGCGGCTCTACCCAGGGCAGCGAGTGCTCCTCGAGGCGAGCCTCAAGCCCAGCGAGCCGCCCGCCAACCCCGGGGAAGCGAGCTATTTCGGCTGGCGGACACGCCGAGGGCTCGTCTTCTCGGGCAGCTTCGATCCAGAGAGGATGGCGGTGCTCTCGCCGCCGACGGCAATGGAGCAGTGGCTCTCGGAGACCCGGACGGCGCTGGCAGCTCACGCACGCCGATTGGCTCCCTCGAAGGAGGCTTCGGACCTCTACCTCACCCTGGCGGCGGGGCTGCGGGCCGAGCTGGGCGAGGAGCTCGAGGAGGAGTTCGCCCGCAGCGGCCTCGCCCATGTGCTCTCGGTGAGCGGCCTGCACGTCGCCGCGCTGGCGCTGTTCACCCTCGTCGGGCTCCGCTGGCTCTTGGTGCGGCTGTGGCGCAAGGCCCGGTCGATCGACGCGCGGAGAGTGGCGGCGCCGCTGTCCATCCCGCTGCTGTGGGGCTACGTCATCTTCACCGGGAGCCAGCCTCCGGCAGTTCGCTCGGCGGTGATGGCCACGGTGGTGCTCCTCGGGCTCGCGCTTTGGAGGCGCGGCGACCCGCTCAACGCCCTCGCAGTGGCGGCGATGGTGGTCCTGGTGGCCGACCCCTCCTGCGTGTCGGATCTCTCGATGCAGCTCTCCTTCCTCGCGGTGGCGAGCCTTTTGCTCTTGGCCCCGGCGATCCGCCAGGCGATTCCGCTGGAGCGGCCTCCGCCATCGCTCCGACCGCGGTGGCGACTGGCCCTCGCTCGCTTGCGCGAGGCGGTGGTGGGGACCTTCTGCGCCAGCCTGGCGGTGACGCTCGCCTCCGCCCCGCTCCTCGCCGCGGCGTTCCACCGGGTCTCCCTCGCGGGGCTCTTTTCCAACATCCTCTGCCTGCCCCTCTGCGGCGCGCTCACTGCGCTGGCGGCTGCGGGTGCGGCGCTGTTCACCGTCTCGCCCGAGGCGTCCGGCCCGCTGCTCTGGGCGGGAACCTGGGCCTCCGAGCTATTGCTCGGCGCCGCCCACCTGTTCGCCTCGCTCCCCGGCGCTTCGGTCCATCTGCCCTCCTTCGGCCCGTATGCCTCGGCGGCCTTCGTGGCCGGGCTGGGGGCCTGGGCGGTGGCCCGCGGGAGGGCGCGGCTCTTCTCGCTGCTCGCGCCGGCGGCCCTGGTGGCGGCGTTCGCTCTGCCCGCGCTAAGGCCCCGCGCGGGCCTCGAGGTGACGTTCCTCTCGGTCGGGCACGGAGACGCCATCGTGCTCAGCTCCGGCGGCGAGAGCGCCCTGGTGGACGGAGGCGGCTCTCCCGAGGGCGCCGACACCGGCCGCAGGTTCGTCCTCCCCTATCTGCGGGAGCGGCGAATTGACCGGCTGGAGCTCGCCGTCCTCTCCCACCCGCATCCGGACCACGCGCTGGGGCTCGCCTCCACCCTCTCCAAGGTTCCGGCGAGGAGGCTGTGGCTGCCCGCGGGAAGCGCCGAGGGCGAGCTTTCCTCGCTGGTCCGCGCGGCGGCGGGCTCGTCGGAGGTGGAAGAGGTGGAGCTGGGCCGAGCGCCCTTCCGGCTGGGGGAGGCCGTGCTGGAGGTGCTCGGGCCGCCGAGGGATCGGGTGCTGCTCGAAGGGGTGAACGACCGGAGCGTGGTGATCCAGGTCCGCCACGGAGCGGTCAGCTTCCTTCTCACCGGAGACGTCGAGGAGGCAGGTGAGGAGGCGCTCCCCCTCTCGCCGGTGACCGTGCTCAAGGCACCCCACCACGGCTCGCGCACCTCTTCGTCGCCGGCGCTGGTGGAGACCACCCGGCCTCGCTACGTGGTGTTCTGCGTCGGTCGGGGCCGCTTCGGCCTGCCTCACCAGGAGGTGGTGGACCGCTACCAGGAGGCGGGCGCGGAGTGCCTGCGCACGGACTTGCACGGGGCGATCCGCTTCGAGAGCGACGGCCGCTCCGTCTCGGTGGAAACCTTCCGCCGCCCGGAACGGGCCGCCGTTGCCCGCCATCGTCCCGCTGTGCATCGTTGAAGACGATGATCCCCGAGGACATAGACCTCAAGCAGTTGGCCGAGGAGCTGCGGGAAAAACTCCCTCCGGGGGAGCCGGTGGGCTATTTGCGGGGCAAGTCGGCGATGCGCGACCTGCTGGTGCACGAGCACGCCTATTCGGACCTCGAGGCGGAGGAGTTGGTGGACACGCTCGAAGCCCAGGGCTTCTTGCACTTCCTGGGAGATCCCACCGAGCGCTCCCACGCCGAGTCGCACTGGGACATCGAGCCGCACCGCTGACCGGCTACTCGAACAGCAGCCAGCCGAACCGCGGGAGATGGTGGAAGTCGCCGGCGAACAGCGGGGAGAAGGCCTGGCCCTCCACCTGCCGCAGCCGCTGGAGGTGCTCGAGCCGGTAGAGATTGAACCTCCAGCGATCGCCCGGGCGCGGAGGATGGGGGACCTCGGTGAGGCTGGAGAGGGGAATCTGCATCTCCGCGGACCAGCCCTGGTCGCGGTCGGAGGGGTCATTGGCGGTGCCGCGCACCTTGACCGCGGTCTTCATCCCGGACTCCCAGGCCATCGCCGCCTTCAGGTCGGATCGCCGGGCGACGAAGCTGGCGTCGAAGGTGACGTTGTTGGGCGAGACCTGCAGCTCGTTGTAGGACTTTCCGTCGGCGTTCGCGTCGAGGAAAACCTCCACCACCTCTTCGTTGTAGATGGCGTCGTCGTGCGCCGTGAGGGTTCCCCAGGCGTCGGGATCCTCGCAGTCGAAGGCCACGTAGAGGTGGGCGTCGTCCCACAGGATGCGCGCGGTGGTGCGGAGCTGCGGCCGCCGCCCGTCGTAGGATCCAACCAGCTCCACCTCCGGCGCCTTCTGCCAGGCGGGCTCGTCGGCGATCCCGTCGATGGCCGGAGCCTTCGCCGCCCTCGGGGCGCGGTACTCCGGCAGCGGCAGCTCGCCGCCGATGATCGGGCCGAGCACCCGGTTGCTCCCGTCGTGGGCCGAGGGATCGTCCACCGAGAGGCGGCGATCGCCTTGCCAGAAGCCGAGCAGCAGCCGGAGCCTCCCGGAATGGGGAGGCAGCGCGAGGGTGTGCTCGTCGTCGATCACCTTCCCCACCGGCCACAGCCCGAGCGGAGCCGCTCCGTTCTGCGGCTCGTGGTCCGCGTTGAGGAGCATCTGGCCGGAGTCGGCGTCGACCAGGTGGGCGAAGAGCTGGAAACCCTGCGGAGGAGGCGCCAGCGCCGAGAAGTAGTGCGTCACGCGTACGGTCTGGCCGGGCCTCGCGTTCGGAGGCTCCACCCGTGAGCCGATGTAGATGATGTTGCCGCCGCCGAAGGTGGCCCCGCTGCGGTGGGTGAGATCCGCGGGCGCCCGGTCGAGCGCGTGGAGCACCGGCGCCGCGGGTGCTCCCTGGCCAGCCTTGAGCGGAGGGCCGGCCTGCTCGTCCCGGCAGGAGCTGGCAATGGCCGCGAGGGCGGCGAGGAGTGCGATGCGGGCGTTCATCCGAGAAACCTCACCCTAACCCTCTCCCCAAGCGGCAGGGAACCGAAGTTCGTGGTCCCGGAGTCCAGGGCGATGGACTCCCCTCCCTTCCGCCGGACGCCCGGCCTCAACGGCGGCCATGGATTTCGCATGGTTGCCTTGGCCCCCAGGTTGCTCCTCCCGGAAGCATGCTGCTCCAGGTGTGGCAGGCGGAAGAGCCCGAGGAGATCGAGCTCGCCGAGGGCACCATCGAGGTCGGCGGCTCGGAGACTGATGGGCTGCGGATAGCGGGCCTGCCGCCGGCGCTGCTCCGGCTGAGGGTGGAAGGCCGGCGGCTGATGGTGGAGCCGAGAGAAACCCTGGAGATCGACGGCATCTATTCGCCTCCCAAGGTGCCGCGGCTGGTGCTCCCGGGCCAGGCGGTTTTTCTTCCCGGAGGCGTCCGGCTGGTCCAGCCGCCGCTGCCGGACCAAGAGGCGGCTCGGAGCGCCCGCGGCACGGCGGTGGTGCTCAAGGACCTGCTCGGGGCCAAGGGCGATGCACCGGCAAGCCGGGCGGCGAGCCTGCTGTGCCTGACCGGTCTCGATGCCGGGCGGCGCTTTCCGCTTGCGTACACCTCGACGGTGGTGGGGCGGTCGCAAGGCGCGGACATCCGCATCCGGGACCAAGCGGTCTCCCGGCGGCACGTCCGGGTGCGCTGGACCGCGGAGGGCTACTTGGCCGAGGACCTGGGGGGCCCCAATGGCGTTTACCTCAACGGTGGGAAGCTCGAGGGCGGGCGACTGCTCGCAGGCGGCGACGTGCTCGAGCTGGGTCGCTCCTTTCTCCGGTTCGAGGGGCCGGAATCTCCCCCCAAGCCCACCGTGCCCGATGAGGCCGCCGCGGAGCGCGAGCCCGAGCGCGAATGCGCTCCTCCCGCGAAGCCGAGGCGAAGGGAAAGCCGCCTCGAGTGGCTCCTCATCCTGACCGGGGCCGCGCTGGCGGTGTTCGGGATGATGGTCAGCTGGGCGCTGGCCTGAATCAGGCGGCTGACGGCGCCAAACCGGATCTCTGCACCAATAGCTCCATCAGCCGCCGATGGCCCCGGAACAGGTTGGTGAAATGCAGGATTCGTCCGCGCGCGCGCACCGAGTACACCGTCACCGGCCCGGGCAAGACCGAGACTCTGCGGACCTCCTCGAAGCCGAAGCGGGCGGACCGCCACATCCCCCGGTAGATGAAGCCCCGCGAGTCGACGAAGAAGGCGCTCCGCCCGTAGTAGGCGAGCGCGACCGTGAAGAAGGCGACGAACAGCGCCGCAAAGAGCAGCGTCGGCCAAGGGGCCCCGCCGAGCGAGAGCAGGTACCCGAGCGCGAGCAGCCACAGCGCGGCGCAAACGCCGACAGCGACGGCGAGCACCCGGCGCGGGCGGAAGACTTCCATGCTCCCCAAGCTAATCAGCTCGGCTCTCACGGGGACCCCCTCCTCCATTGCCCGTCGAAGGGCATAGCCCAAACGGGGTACGCGAAGATGCCGCCGAAGCTCCCGCCTCTCTCGAGGCGCAGCGGTGAGGCGGCCTTCGACTCGGCGCAATGGCTCGGCGCGAGAATGCGCCAGTCCGAGGCGGCCTTTACCTCAGCTTGTCGGCCTTCTGTCGCGCGTCGGACTGGAGGTCGGTCCTCGCGTCCGCGGCGGTCGAGGAGGCGTACTTCTCGTAGTAGGTGCGGGCGTCCGCCACCCGGTTCATCCCCTTGTACGCCTCGGCCAGCCCGTACAGCGGCGAGGCCATCTTGTCGTCCAGCCTGAGCGCGTACTGGTAGTCGGAGGCCGCCTCGGGGAACCGCTTGAGCCCGATGTGGGCGCTGCCGCGCGCCACGTAGGCCACCGCCAGCGTCGGCTCAAGCTGGATGGCGCGGGTCAGCGTCGCCACCGCCTTGGAATAGTCGCGCTGGTTGATGAACCGGACTCCCTCCTCGTAGGCGGTGCGAGCCTGCAACTTGGTGCTCTCCGCCACCGGCCCGGAGCCGGCCGGCTTGCCCTGCGCCTGCGGTGAGCCTCCCCCCGCCGCGGTCATCTTCGCCTGGGCCCTGGCGATGTTGTCCTGGGCGCTCTTCTTCACCGAGGCCTCAGGGGAGATCTGCGTCACGCGATTCCATCGCTCGATGGCCTGCGCGTAGTAGCCGAGCATCGCGTAGGTGTTGCCCAGCTTGAAGAGCGCCTCAATGCTGCTCGGGTCCGCGTTGGCCGCGTCCTGGTAGGCGAAAGAGGCCTCGCGGTACTTCTTCTCCGAGAGGTAGCGGTCGCCCTCGGCGATCTTCTTCACCGCCAGGGCGTGCGACGCGGCTCCTCCCGCGGGGAGTCCGGTGGACTGCGGCTGCGGCTGCGACACCGACGGCGGAGGCTGCGCCGAGGCGACCGGCGTCCCGGGAGGCGGCTTGGCTGGAGGCTGGCCCTGGGCAGGCTGTCCCGCGGGCGGAGCGGCCGGGGGCGCTGCCGCGGTGGCAGATGCGGTCGCGGGCGGAGCACCGGTGGCTGGGGCGGCGATCGCCGGAGCGGCGGGCTTGGGAGGCGCCGACTTCAGCGCGGCGATGTGCTCCTGAGCCTTGGTCACCCATTTCTGCTCCGAGGGGCGCTTCTCCTTCTGGACGTAGGCCTCATAGGCGGCGATCGCCTTCTGCGCTTCGCCCAGTTGCCGGTAGCTCTCTCCGAGGCCGTAGAGGCCGTCCGCGTCGCTGGGCTCCAGCTTGACGTAGGTCTCGTACGCGGTGGCGGCGGTGGCGAAGTCGCCCAGCTTGCGCGCGGCGTAGCCCAGGTTGTGGTAGGCGAGCTTGAAGCTCGGGTCCGCCTTGATCGCCGCCTTGAACTGCTGGATGGCGTCCTCTTTCTTTCCCTGTTTGAAGAGGGTACTGCCCAGGCCGTTGAGCGCCGCGGCGTAATCCGGGCTGGCGGCGATGGCCTCGCGGTAGGCCTGCGCGGCCACCTCGAGGTTGTTGGCGGCGAGCTCTCGCTCCCCGCGTTCGAAGGAAGTCTTGGCTTGCGCGCTGGGCGCGCCCGCCAGCGCCGCGCTGGAGAGGAGCAGCGCGCCAATGGAAAACAGTCGCCGGAACATGTCGCCTCCGAGCAAAGGGCAGGGAAACGACTAGCAAAAAGTTCCGCTCCGCGCGAGGGGGGCCTCTTTGGGCCGTCCGCCGCTCAGGCAAGGTAGGCGTCGGTGACGTATTCCTGGACCATCCGGTGGCTGTTGAAGAACGAGGCGTTCAGGGCAATGGCGTGCTGCATCACCGAGATCCACCCTCCGCGTGAGCCGAAGTACATCGGGAGGATGGTCCGCTCGAGCTTGTCGTAGAGATCGCCTGCATCGAGCGAATCCGCCTCCGCCCTTCCGCCGGCGGGCGGCTCTGCTGGGCCGATCGACCAGCCGGTGACTCCCTCGACGCAGCCTTCGATCCACCACCCGTCGAGGACACTCAGGCTGGGCACTCCGTTGTGGGCGGCCTTCATCCCTGAAGTGCCGGACGCCTCCAGCGGCCGCAGCGGAGTGTTCAGCCACAGGTCAACCCCGGCGGTGAGCGTCCGGGCGAGGGCGGTGTCGTAGTCAGCGAGGTAGACCACCGGCACTTCCTCGCCCAGCGCGCGGCCCGCTGCGACGATCTGGCGGATCAGCTGCTTGCCTCTTCTGTCCTGAGGGTGGGCCTTGCCGGCGGAGACGAGCTGGATCTGCCCGCGGCCGATGCGTCTGAGCCGCTCCAGCGCGAAGAAGACGAGGTCCGGCCGCTTGTACTCGGTGCTGCGCCTGGCGAATCCGATGGTGAGCGCGTCAGGGCGGAGCTGTCTTCCCGCCAGCTCGCGCACGGCCTTGAGCAGCACAGCCTTCGCGCCGGAGTGCGCTTCCCAGATCTCCCCGAGCGGAATGCTCAAGGCCTTGCGGAGCATCGCCGGGTCTTCCCGCCAATGCGGCAGGTACCGGTCGAACAGAGCGCGGAAGGTGTCCCCGGTCCAGCTGAGCGAGTGCACCCCGTTGTTGATGGTCTGGATGTCCCGGCCGGGGAAGAGCCGTTTGGAGACTTCCTCGTGCTTGCGGGCGACGCCGTTGACGTAGCCGCTCAAGTTGAGGGCGAGCAGCGTCAGGTTGAGCCGCTCCTCACCTCCGAGCGCGCGGAGGACTTCATCGGGCAGGGGCTCTCCGAGCACCCGCCGCACCAACGGGTAGTCGAACCGGTCGTGGCCAGCCTCCACCGGAGTGTGGGTGGTGAACACGCAGCGCCGGCGCACTCCCTCGAAGTCCCGCTCCCGGCCAAAGGCGGCCGCCTCGCGAAGAAGCTCCAGCGCCGCCAGCGCGGCGTGCCCCTCGTTGAGGTGGACCTTCCAGATCCCGCCGTATCCCAACGCCCCGAGCATCCGCACCCCGCCGATTCCGAGGACGATCTCCTGCGAGAGCCGATAGCGCTCGTCGCCGCCGTAGAGGACGTCGGTGAGCCGGCGATCCTCGCTAGAGTTCTCCGGCAGATCCGTGTCGAGGAACAGAACCGGCACCGTGTAGCCGTCGAGGCCGCGGACGTCGCGCTTCCAGGCGCGCACCTGCACCCGGCGGCGCTCGATCTCGACTTCCACCGATCCGGGGAGCGGCTCAAGGAACTCCTCCGGGCTCCAGCCCACCGGCCGCTCCACCTGCGCGCCATCGGCGTCGAGCAGTTGCTGGAAGTGCCCCTTGCGGTGGAGCAACGAGACCGCGACCATCGGCACCCGCAGATCGGCGGCCGAGCGCAGGGTGTCTCCCGCCAGCACTCCGAGGCCGCCCGCGTAGGTGGGCATGCCGGGGTCGACCGCCACCTCCATCGAGAAGTAGGCGATCCGCCGCGCCGGCCGCGCCTCTCTCACCACGCCCGGCTGCTCGGACGGCGACGGCTCGGCGGTGCGAAAGAACTCGCGCCGGCAGTAGTCGGAGCAGAAGTACAAAAGCCTGCCCGCATGCTGGGCGGAGCAGCCCCTGGAAGGCTCCACGGGCATGCCGCACACCGGATCGCGATAGCTCTTCTCCATCGAAGCGCCGGGCCTGCCGCCGGTACAGTGCGCACCGCGGGCGGGCTAGGCCAGCGCTCCCAGCTCACTGGAGCGGGCCGCTCACCCGCTGGAACTCCGCGAGGATGAAGTCGTAGGCGTCCATCTCCGGCCGGTAGTCGACCGAGAACAGGGTAGGCAGGCGCGACTCCGTGCCGATCTCCGGCGGCAGCGGGATGGCCATCTCGAAGGAGCGGCGGGCGAGCAGCGTCTCGCGGGTGATCATCGGCTCGAGGAAAGTCAGATCCCCGCCGTAGTAGCCGAGGATCAGCGTGGCGTCGAACCTCGCGCCCATGGCGAGGTCGGCCTCCGGTGCCGCATGGAATCCCATGCCGGGGATGCACGCGTCCGGAGCCGTCGGGGGTGGCGGCACGTAGCCTTGCGGCAAGCGCCGGGAGGGCACCGGCGTCTTCTCGAGGCAGTCGATGGCCGCCACCTCGGACGGCGTCATCCGGTAGTAGTGAAAGTCGAAGTGCGGCGTTTGGTAGACCGGCGGCGGGTGCCCCTGGACCTCCCAGAACAGCTCCAGGTGCTGGACGAAGCTCGCCCTTCCGGCCCGCTCTGGGAAGACCAACACCAGCGCGGGGATGAGGGGCCCGGAGGCCGCCTGCGGCGGAGCATTCTCGAACGCGCGCACCGGGATGTTGGTCACCAGTCGCGAGACGTCGTCGCCGTCCATCACCGCGTACGAGGTGACCGTGGCGCCGAACAGCTCCACGGTCGGACCCTCGGTGCGACCGGGGCCGCATGCGATGCACAGAAGCGCTGCCGCTGCCCACAGTTCCTTCCTCGGCATCCTGCCTCCCGTCTGCTGCTGGACGCAGCCGCGGAAAGATGGGCAGCGCCGGGCGCCGCTCAAGCTGGCCCGAGGGCCGGCGGTTCGATGGCCGCCCGACGGATCGGTTTCCCTCCAGTCGAGCCGCAGCGCGTCCCGCCCGTGCTATGACCGGGCGCCGGTGAGCGTCGACCTCTCGATCGTCATCCCGCTGTACAACGAGGAGGAAAGCATCCGCGAGTTGTACGGAGAGCTTTCCGCGGTGCTGGAGAAGCTCCGGGTGAGCCACGAAGTGGTGATGGTGGACGACGGCAGCACCGACTCGACCTTCCGCGCGCTCGAGGAGATCGCCCGGGCGGACCCTCGGGTGACGGTGATCCGCTTCAGGCGGAACTTCGGGCAGACGGCGGCGCTTTCGGCGGGCATCGAGCACGCCCGCGGGAGCGTGATCGTCCCGATGGATGGGGACCTGCAAAACGATCCCGCCGACATCCCCAACCTCCTGGCCAAGATGGCCGAGGGCTACGACTGCGTCTCTGGCTGGCGCGCGGACCGGAAGGACAAGGCGATCACCCGCCGGCTCCCCTCGGCAGTCGCCAACCGGCTCGTCTCGTGGATCAGCGGCGTCCGCCTCCACGACTACGGCTGCACGCTCAAGGCCTACCGGCGCGAGGTGATCGAGGGCGTGCGCCTGTACGGCGAGATGCACCGCTTCATCCCCATCTTCACCGCCTGGCAGGGAGCGCGCGTGTCCGAGCTGAAGGTCAATCACCGGCCGAGGCGGTATGGCGCTTCGAAATACGGGCTGAGCCGCGTGGGCAAGGTGCTGCTGGACCTGGCGGTGGTGAAGTTTCTTTTCCACTACATGACCAAGCCCATCTACGTCTTCGGTGGGTTCGGCCTGTTCGCCTTCACGCTCGCGGTGCTCAGCTTCTGCCTCGCGGCGTACTACAAGCTCGCCGGCCTGAAGGACTTCGTGGAGACGCCCTTGCCGCTGGCGACGGTGATGTTCGTCCTGGTGGGCTGCCTGTCGATGCTGATGGGCCTGCTCGCCGAGGTGATGGTGCGGACCTACTACGAGAGCCAGAGCAAGCGGCCCTACCTCGCCGCCACCGTGATCGAGGCTGGCCGGGAGAAGCCCGCGCCCGCCAAGCTCGCCAG
Organism: Myxococcales bacterium; assembly: GCA_016191815.1. GTDB lineage: Bacteria > Myxococcota > Myxococcia > Myxococcales > Myxococcaceae > JACPVI01. Next base: position 25,666 of record JACPVI010000064.1, on the reverse strand, counting down.
GGAGTAGCGACTCTTGTGCGGGATCGCCGGAGTCGTCTCCTTCGACGCCCCACCCGACCCCGGCCATCTGTCGCAGATGACCTCGGCGCTGGCGCACCGGGGCCCCGACGACGAGGGGGTTCACCTCGAAGGCCCTTGCGGTCTGGGCTTCCGGCGGCTATCGGTGATCGACCTCGCCGGAGGCCACCAGCCGATGACCGCTTCCGGAGCGACGGTCGTCTTCAACGGCGAGGTGTACAACTTCCGGGAGCTGCGGCGCGAGCTGGAGGCCAGGGGCCACGCCTTCCGCACCAACTCGGACACCGAGGCGCTCTTGCAAGCCTACCTGTGCTGGGGCGAGGGCTTCGTCAGCCGGCTCGACGGGATGTTCGCCTTCGCCGTGTGGGACGCCCCGCGGCGCAAGCTGGTCGCCGCACGCGACCGGTTCGGCAAGAAACCGTTCTACTTCGCCCAGGTCGGCCGCGCGCTCCTCTTCGCCAGCGAGCTGAAGTCCTTGTTGCGGCACCCTGGCTGTCCCCGGGAGATCGACCCGCGCGCGGTCCGCCGCTACCTGGCGTTCGACTACGTGCCTGGGCCCGATTGCATCTTCGGCAAAGTGAGCAAGCTCCCCGCGGCGCATCGGCTGGTGTGGGAGGAGAAGGGCCTTCGGGTCGCGCCGTACTGGCGCTTTCCGCCGGCCGCTTGCGGGCATGGGTGGCCCTCGAGGGCGGCCGATGGCGCCGCGGAGAACCTGCGCGAGCTGCTTCGGGCGGCGGTGCGAAAGCGGCTGGTCTCGGACGTGCCGCTGGGGGTGTTCCTGTCCGGAGGAATCGACTCGAGCGCAATCACCGCGATGGCGGCGGCGGAGACGCCGAGGCTCGAGACTTTCACCATCTCCTTCGAGGAAAGCTCGGGGGCGGACCGGGGCTACGACGAGAGCCGGCACGCCCGCCTGGCCGCGCGCGCCTTCGGCACCGAGCACTTCGAGGAGCGCCTCTCCCGAGAGCGCTGTCTCGCGCTCGTCCCGGGCCTCGCGGACCAGCTCGACGAGCCGTTCGCGGACCAATCCTTCCTGCCGACCTACCTCCTCTCCCGCTTCGCCCGCGGGCGGGTGACGGTGGCGCTCGGTGGAGATGGCGCGGACGAGCTGTTCGGCGGCTACGACACCTTCCTCGCGCATCCGCTTGGAATGGCCCTGGGGACAATGCCCAACGTGCTGAAAAGCGCGCTCGAGCGGGCGGCCTCACGCCTCCCCCACCGCGCGGGCTACATGAGCTTCGACTACCGGCTCCGCACGCTTCTTTCCGGCGCGCGGTTCGCAGATCGCTACCGTCACCAGGCGTGGATCGGCAGCTTCACCCCGGAGCGAGCGGACCAGGCGCTGGCTCCGGATTGGAGGGCGACCGACCCGGTGGCCGACGCCTACGGGCCCATCGACGACTTCGACGGGCGCTGCGGCGAGCGCGGGATGGAGTGGGCGCTCCGGTACTACCTCTCCCTTTATCTCCCCGACGACATCCTGGTGAAAGTCGACCGGGCTTCGATGGCGGTCTCGCTGGAGGTTCGAGCGCCGTTCCTCGACACCGCGCTCGCGGAGTTCGTGCTCGGCCTTCCCCTGCGGTTCAAGGTTCGGGGCCTGACCAGGAAGTGGCTGCTCAAGCGCGCGCTGCGGGGACTGGTGCCGGACCAGCTCATCTTCCGCAAGAAGCACGGATTCGCTTTCCCGGTGGCGGCGTGGCTGCGCGGGCCGCTGAGGCCGCTGATGCTGGACCTTCTGGCCGAGGGCTCGCTCCGGAGGGCGGGCATCTTCGAGCCCGGGGAGATCCGCCGGCTGGTCTCGGAGCACCTGAGCGGAGAAACGGACCACCGCAAGCCCCTCTGGGCGCTGATGATGTTCGAGCTGTGGCGGCGGCGCTGGGCGGGAGGGGAATAGCTTGGATCGCGTATCCCGCCGGGGCCGGCATGCTCGCACCGGGGGGGGCTCGGGCCGCGCACCGCCCTGGGCGGCGACGATTGACACCACCGCGTCGGCTCCCGAGTATGGGGGCGTGGCCGGCCTCCCAGGCATGATCGAGAAGCCGCTGGCGGAGTTTGCGGCCTACGTGCGCCGCAGATTCGGCGAGCGGCTCGAGCAGCTAGTGCTGTTCGGTTCCTGGGCGCGCGGCGACGCGGATCCTCTGGAGTCCGACATCGACGTCCTGGTGGTGGTGCGCGGGCTCACCGTGGACGAGCTGATGGAGCTGGTGGGCGAGTCGGCCCGCATCTCGGTCCAGTACAACCTTCAGATCAATCCGCTGGGGATGACCGCCGATTACTACGAGGAACTTCGCCAAGACGACCGGCTCCTCTATCGAGAAGTGGCTCGCGAGGGAGTGCCGCTATGACCGAGAGGGCGCGCGAGAAGGTGGTGGCGGACGAGCTTGTCCTCGCCGAGGAAGCCTTGCGCGCAGCCGAGACATTGCAGCGGGCCGCGCTGGTGCGGAGTGCGCTCAGCCGGGTGTACTTCGCGGCTCTCCACTTCTCTCGCGCGCTTCTGGCCTCCGCGGGCCTTGAGGCGAAGAGCCACCGCGGCATGAAGTCGCTGCTCTGGGTGAATTTCGTCCAGCCGGCCAAGCTGGAGCCCGAATACCAGCAACTCATCGCCCGGCTAGAGACCTGGCGCGAGGAAGCGGACTACTCACTCGGGTTCGTAGCGGATCCAACGCTGCTGGCGACCGAGATGGACGCCGCACGCCGCCTTCGGGCTCGCGTGCACGAGTTGTTGCGGGCCGCCGGCTTCACGCCCTGAGGCACCGCCCTCGCGTCTACCGGCGCCGGCCCCGGCGTGCCTCCGTGCGGCGAGGAGACTGCGGGCGGGCCTCGATCCGGCCTGCGGCGCGAGCGAGCCAGCCACAGCGACGCGCCCCACCCAAGCCAGGCGGCGGCGGAGACGCCAAGTCCCGCGCGAAGGCCCGGCGTGCGATAGCTGAAGGACACGCGGTGCGAACCTGGTGCGACCGGCACCGCCATCGCCAGGACGTCGGCGCGCTCGATCTGCGCCGGCACTCCGTCCACCGTGGCGCTCCAGCCGGGTGCCCACTCCTCGAGCACCACCGCGTAGCCGCCAGGCACGGAGTCGCAGGCGAGCTCCAACTGCTCGGGCCGAGGCGCCGAGATGGCGCACGGCGCGATTGCCTCCCCCTCGCGCGCTGGGGGAGGTGGAGCGCCGGTGCCGGTGAGAATCACCCGGGCGACGTCGCGAGGGCCTGTCGCCAGCAGCGCCGCCTGGGATTCTTGGTCCGTTCCCGCCCAGCTCCATCGCGGCGCCACGAAGGCCCTCGGCCTGCGCCCGGTGTTCTCCACCAGCGAGTTGCCAAGACGGCCCCGCGCCCGTTCCGCCAGTCCCGGAGCCGCGGCTGCGCCTGTGGGGATGACCGCGTACTTCACGTCGAACAGGTCCAGGAACAGCCCCAAGGCCACGCCGTCCACCGCCTCGTTCCAGAGCGACCAGAAGCGGGCGCTGTGGGCGGGCTCGAGCCCGGGAACGGCGGACAAGCCGTAGCGCACTGCCGTGTTCCATCCCACGCTCTCGTGCACGGCGGCGGCTCCTTCGGCCGAGGACGCGCTGGCAGGCAACTCCACGTCGCGTGGGTACAGCCGGGAGCGCAAGCCTTCTCCGGGCGATGCGTCCGCGAGGGCAGGCTCCAAGAGGGCGGGAGTCGTTTCCACCGACTCTCGCTTCACCAGCGGAACCACCGCCCAGCCGTGCGCAAGGGAGTGGGCGACGGCGAGGGTGGCAAGAGCGGCGGCGGACAGGTTCCGTAGCCTCGGGAAGCGGAGCAAAAAGACCAGGACACCCGCGGCGGCCGCGACCGCGAAGGCTGTTGCTCCGTCGCCGAGCGCGATGCCGATGGCGCGGTGGACGTCGGCGAAGAGGTGCGCCGCGCGCGCGCGCGCCGCGAGGGCCGAGGCCAACTCTTCTTCGAAGAGCCACGCCGCGAGGACAAGGGCGCCGAGCGTTCCCGCCGCCACCAGCGCCGTCCACACGGCGCGCCGGCTCAACCGCTCTCGAAGCAGCCGAGTGAAGCCCACACCCGCGAGGGCGCACCACAGCAGCAGCGCGCCGGCGAGCTGTTTCTCCGGGTAGCGGATGAAACGGGCCGGAGGCACCAGCAACCGGAAGAGCGAGTACGCCGGCGTGTAGGTCCCAAGTGCGATGATCAGGAAGACAAGGGAGGCGATGGCCAGGCCGCGAGCGCCCCTCTGTTTGGCGCCCAGCGCCGCCGCGAGCAGCACCGGCAGGCCCAGGTAGACGCTCAGCGACCACTGCGGGTTGACGAGCACTCCTCCACTGGAGTCCGCGGCGACCCGCGCCAGGTCGAGCGAGTCGATGGTCGGATCTCCCAAGAATCGCGGCCAGAAGAGCTCGACGAGCCTAAAGGGGTGCATCGACCAGGCGCCCGCTTCGGTCAGGCCCACCCCAGCCGCGCGTTCGCTCTGCTGGAGGACGCTCCAGACCGGCAACAGCTGCGCGGCAGAGAGGAGCAGCGACCCTCCGAAGGCGGCCGCGAGGAGCCCGAGCGAGGGCAGCCTTCGCTCCGCCCGCGAGACGACCACCGCCAGGGCCAATAGCCAGGAGGTGATGAGCCCGGCTGGGTCTCCCGAGAGAATCTGGCCGCCGAGGAGCGCGGCGAGCACCGCGCCGTCGCGGAGGCGCGCATGCTTCCCGCTGTCGGCTCGGGCGACCCTGTCCGCCGCCCAGGCGATCCAGGGCGTCCACCCGAGGGTGGGCAAGGGCATCGGGTAGACCGCCATGGAGGCGGTGTAGCCGCTGGTCATCAGGGCGGCGGCGGCGAGCGTGCCCCCGGCGGGATCGGCCCCCAGGCGCCGCGCGAAGGCAGCGGTCCCCAGGCCGGCGGCGAGCAGATGGAACAGCAGAAACAGGTCCGCGCCGAAGCCCGACCGAATCAGCGCGAAGAGCCAGGCCGGCGGGTAAAGCGCGAAGTTGTTCGGGTTGGCGGCGAAGGGGACTCCCAGGCCGAGGGCCTCGCACCACTGTGGGAAGCGACCCGCGGCGAGGGCAGTGGCCAGATAGTGATGCGCGGGGACGGTGAAGACCAGGTGATCTCGGGCGGCGAAGGTGTCGCCGAGCAGCAGGACCCGAGGGTACGCGGCGAGAACCAAGCCGAGGAGGGCGGCGGCAACGAGAAGTGGGCCACGAAGGTACGTCAAGGCGGGGGCAAGCTAGCTGGACTTCACGAGGTCCGCACGGAGGCAGATCCGGCGGGCCATGTCCCACCAGAGCGCCGATTCGGGCAACGAAATCCGCGATGCGGGTCAGGAGGCAGGCTGGCGCCGGCTCCGCTGTCGGAACGAGCGGGCAGGCTGCTCCGTGGCGAGCGGCGAGAGAGGGCGGCGATGGTGGAGAGCGGGGCAGAGCTTCAGCGGCGGAATCCGGAAGCGTCGCTGCTCTACCAGGCGGTGCGCGAAGGCTGGCCGAAGGTGCTTTCGGCGGCGGAGAGTCGTGGCGGCTTTCCCAGGCGCGTGCACGAGGAGGTGCGGCGCTACCTTCGGTGCGGCCTGTGGCGATGGGGCCATGGCCGTTGCGTGGGCCGGCTTTCGGCCCTACCGTCCGACCATGGGCGTCAGCCCCGCTCAGCTCGCAGACTTGCTCGTGGGGCGGGCCCGCGTGGAGCGAGAGCGGTTCGAAGCACGGGCGACTCGACTGCGCGAGCTGGTCGAGGCCTGGGCAACCCGCGCGAGGAGCGAGGGGCTCATCCACCGTGCGTGGCTGATCGGCACCCTGGCCTGGGGCGAGTTCGGGGCGGCCTCCGATGTCGACCTGGTGGTGGAAGGGCTCGCCCCCGACCAGGAGGGCCGGATTTGGGCGGAGCTCGTCTCGGAGCTGTGCTGCGAGGTCGATCTGCTGTCGATCGAGTCACTGCCCGAGAGCTTCCGGCGCCGGGTCCTCGAGCAGGGAGTGGAGCTGGCATGAACCCAGATGCCCGCACGGCTGCCACCATCATCGAGCGGCTGCTGGTGGACTACCGCGCCGACCTCGACGCAGTCCGCCGCCACCGGGGTGAGCTCGAGCGGCTGCTGTCCCGGTGGGAGGAGGTGGTCGGCCAGCGGCCGCTGCTGGTGGTGGCCGCAGTCGAGCTTCACGCCTGGTACAACGCTCTCGAGGCCTGCTTCGAGCGGGTGTGCCGCACGCTCGATCGCCTCGTTCCGACCGGCCCTGACTCGCACCTGGAGCTGGTGAAGCTCGCTTCGACGCCGCTGAGCAACGTCCGGCCCGCCATCGTACCCCGGGCGCTCTTCGACGACCTGAGGGAGCTGATGAAGTTCCGGCACTTCTTCCGGCATGCCTACCGCGTCGAGCTCGACCCGGTGAGGCTGGAGCGCGAGCTGCGCCGGTTCGCCTCCGTCGCCGACCAGATCGAACAGGCCCTGTCAGGGTTCGACGCGTTCCTGTCCGAGTCGTTGGAGGAGCTCCAGCGGCGCTGAGCCTCATGAAGTCGATACCGGAGTGCGAACCGCACCGGACCCTCGTCTGTTCAGTCAGCGGGCCTCGGCGGCGAGCTTGGGAGCTGGGTCGACGGCCTGCCCCCGCTGGCGGATCTCGAAGTAGAGGTTGAGCCGTGGCTACCCCGAAGCGACCTGCAGCTTCCGGCCGCCGACCTGCCCGGCCGCGACCGACTGGTTCCTCCCGCGGCGCTTCGCCTGGTAGAGGCACTGGTCGGCCAGGTCGATCAGCGCCTGTTTCTCCGCCGCGTGCTCCGGGCAGGTGGCGATGCCCAACGACAGCGTCACCTTGAGCGGCCCCACCTCCGTCTGGAACACCTCCGCCATCACCGCCTCGCGGATCCGCTCCGCGATCGCCTGCGCTCCCTTGGCGTCCGTCTCCGGCATGATGATCGCGAACTCCTCGCCGCCGTAGCGCGCCACCACGTCGGTGTCCCGCGCCTTCTCTCGCAACACCCGCGATACCCCCTTGAGCACCAGGTCCCCCACCGGGTGCCCGTAGGTGTCGTTCACGCTCTTGAAGTGATCGATGTCAGTGAGGATGAGCGAGCACTTCCGGCCGTAGCGCCGGGCCTGGGCCATCGCCTCCTCCGCCTTGGTCTGGAAGGTGCGGTGGTTGACCAGCCCGGTGAGGCCGTCGGTGGTGGCCATCCGCTCCATCTGCTCGAAGAGCTGCGCCCGCAAGACCGCCTGCGCCGCCTGCAGCGCGATCACCTCCAGCATCCGCAGCGAGTCGCCGTCGAAGGCAGCCCGCTTGCGGCTTCCCACCACCAGCGTGCCCAGGATCCGCTCCGCCGCCGCGAGGGGGAAGATCTTCAGCGCCGAGAGCCCGCGCACCTGCACGTCGGCGTCGAAGATCACCTGCCGGTCCATCGCCCGCAGCTCCCTCCCGGGGAGCGGCGCGCCGTAGCGCACCACGTTCGCCACCAGCCCGTGGTTGTCCGCGAAGGTCCGCCCCTCGATCGATCGGCCCTGGGACGTGACGCCGCTGATCCGCGCGATCCGGTGGGTGCGCCCGCCCGTCTCCTCGCTCACCAAGGTCACCGCGCAGAAGTCCAGCGCGGCCACCTGGCGGGCGCTCTCCAGCACCGCGTTGAAGACCTGCTCCGGAGAGCCGGCGCGGTTCATCTCCTCGATGGCCCGGAAGAACCGGTCCTTCTCGTCGCGGGCCTTGCGGATGTAGCCCATCACCCGCTCCACCTCGGCCGCCCGGTGGACCTCGGAGGCTACCGTCGCGAGCAAGCGCTCGTCCGATTCGGAGAACGGCTCGTCCTGGATCCGGTCCGCCACCAAGACGCCGCGGACCATCCCCGATCCGTCCACGATGGGCACTGCGAGCAGCGAGCACACCGAGCCCGCACCGCCGTCGTAGTAGGTGACCCCGCGCAGGCCGGTGGGCGCGTTCATGCGCACCGGGACGGCCCGCTTGAGCACCCCGCCCAGAATCCCCTCTCCGGCGGCGAAGCGCTCCCGTTGGACGCGGTCCGAGGCGGAGCGGCAATCGTGCAGCTTGAGCAAGCGCTCGTCGGCGCTGAGAAGAAACGCCGCGCAGGTGTTGGTGCGCAGGGCGAGCTCGGCGATCTCCAGCGCGCTGCCCACCGCGCCTTCGACCTCCTTCACCGAGGCGAGGAGCCACTTCTCCTCTTCCTTCGCCCCGCCTTGGCTCTCCGAGGTGCCCGAGCTGACCAGCCGGAACGTGCGGGCCCGCTCCTCCGCCTCGCGGATGCGGTTGGCCACCGCCTCGCTCTCCGCCTTCCGCGCCACCGCCATCCGCGCCGCCAGCACCACGTGATAGAGCACCGCGAAGAGCACCATGAACGCGGCGTGCGCTGCGAAGGTCGACGGCCCCTCCGGCAGCGAGGAGATCGCGTCGAAGGCCAGCGCCACCCCGAGCAGCGTGAGCCCTGCCGCGCGCGAGAGGAAGCTCACCAGGAACGCCATCAAGAGGTAGACGATCGGGTAGAGCGGCGACCCTCCCACCGCGACCAACACGTACGCCGCCGCCACCAGGCCTCCGCCCAGCTCCAGCTCGTTCCTCAAAAGCGAGGGCGCTCCCACCGCCTCCCGCCGGGCCCTCCGCCAGGCCGCGGAGAGCACGCCCGCGAGCAAGAGCGTGACGACCGCCGCCTCCCACCAGCCCAGCGAGGCAAGACCCTTGAACCCGCCTCGGGCCAGGTGCCCGAAGGCCACCAGCACCGGCAGCCCAGGCAGCAGCTTGGCGCCCTCTCCCAGAAGCCGTGCCGACCTCCGCGCCAATCCCGACGTCATGGCGACTCCAAACTTACGACCACCTCGCCCGGCTTCACGAACCCCAACTCCTCTCGGACGGCCCGCTCCAGCGCGCAGCGGTCGGCCCTCAAAGCCTCGATCTCCCTGGCCAGCGCGCGCTTCTCCTCCAGCACCCGGCGGTTTCGCTCCTCGAGGGACTCCACCTCGGCCCGAAGCCGCTGGTACCGCCGAAACCCCTTGGGGTCGGAGGCTGACACGAGCGCGAGCAAGCCCGCGACCGCCACCGCCCCCCACAAAAGCTTTCGGCGTAGCGACATTGGCGACCCAGGACACGGTACCAGCGGCGGGCCTCCCCGCAAGAAATCGGCTTCAGGCCTGTAGCAGTCAGCGGGCCAGGGCCGAGCGGATCGCCCTCGAGAGATCCTCGGGCGCCGCCACCCCGGCGAAGGCCATCAGCAACCTGCCGTCGCGCCCGAGCAGAAAGCTGGTGGGCAGGACGCTCACCCCGCCGAAGGGTGTTTGGCCGTCGCGCATCGCTTGGTCCGCCACCAGCACCGGGAAGGGCAGCGCGAACTGCTCCGCGAACGGGGCGAGCACGCGCTCTCTCTCCTGATCCAGCCCGACCATCACCACGGTGAAGCCGTCGCGCGAGTGGCGCGACTGAAGCTCGGTGAGCACCGGCAGATCCGCCAGACAAGGGAAGCACCAGGTGGCGAAGAAGTTGACCAGCACCACCTTGCCCGAGAGGGCGCCGCCGGAGTGCGGAGTCGGCCCGACCGCGGGGAGATCCAGCGCGGCGTAGAGCCGCTCCGGAGGCGGCTGCAGCGGGGCGGCATGGCGGCAGCCGGCGAGCAGGAGCAACGCCGTGAGCGCCGCCTTCGGCCCCCCGTGCCACGGGGAAGCCCGTGGTGCCGCCCGCCGCGGGGATTCCCCCCGCGTGGATGCTCGAGGGGGGCCTGGGACGACCAGGCTCAGCGCTCTTCCTCCGCGCTGGACTCGAGCTGGCCTTGGCAGCTGCGACACAGGCCGTACAGCTCCATCTTGTGCGAGGTGACGCGGAAGCCGTGGCGGCTGGCCACCGCGTCCTGCAGGGCCTCGATGCGGTCGTTCTCGAACTCGAGGATCGATCCGCACGAGGTGCAGATGAGGTGGTCGTGGTGGTGCTTGCCCACCGCCGCTTCGTAGCGGGTCTGCCCGTCCCCGAAGTTGCGGGCGTGCGCCAGCCCGCAATCGAGCAAGAGCTTCATCGTCCGGTACACCGTCGCCACCGAGACCTTGGGGTCCAGCGCGCGGACTTTGGCCCACAGGTCCTCTACCGAGAGGTGCCCGGGGGTCTGCAGGAAGGCGTCGATGATCAGCCCTCGCTGGCGGGTGCTCTTCAACCCGCGCTGCGCCATGAAGCGGGCGAGCACCTGATCCTTGAAGGGATCCGTCACGGGTACCTCCTTCGCCAGGCCTCGACGGCGCGCTCGTCGTCCGGGCCGCCCAGATCCTCGCCGGAAAGCCCGACCAGCGAGCGGTGGGCCTCCTGACGGACCACGGGATCAGGGTCTTCGAGGGCCCTCACCAGCAGCGGGGCGTACTTCTCTCCCCCTCCACGGCAGCGCACCACCTCGGCCGCCAGCGAGCGGACGTCGGGGTTGGGATCGTGGAAGAGGCCGGAGAGCGGATCGGGCGGAGCCGCATACCGGCCCCGGGTGCCGGGCAACAGCAGCATGAAGAAGAGCACTCCCGCCCCGACCTGGAAGAAGGCCTTCCCCACCGGGTACTTCTTCGCCCGCACCAGCGCGAGCCGGTAGATGGAAAATCCCAGCAGAAAGGCGAGGAAGAGCCAGGGCGCCGCCACCTCCACCTGCCGCGGGGCCGCTCCGGGAAAGCGCCGCACCCACAGGGCCAGCGCCGCAGATGACACCAGCAACACGTACAGCGCTCCCGCGAGGGCGGGTCCCACCTGGAGTGAACCGAGGTGGGGGATTTCGTCGGGCTTGGGTGGCCCTCCGCCCGTTAGGTTTGGCTGTCTCTGGCTCATTTGACACCGGGTCCGCCGGAAAGATAGAGGCCAGGGCCCCTGGATTCGAGGAATTTGGCAGGTCCCTAGAATGGTGCAGTGGAGCCGAAGAAGGCAGCCGGAGGAGGTCCCCGCCGCGGTGGCAGCGGCGCTCTCCGACTATTGTCGCCGCTCGGGGGTCGCCGCCAGTGCCGCCGCAATGAGAGAGGCGCTCTCCTGCCTGGGCGAAGCAGACGACTTCCGAGTGCGGGCCCTGGCGGACTCCGAGCCTTCGGCGCCGCTCGGTCCGTTCGCCGCGGTGGACGTGATCTCCGGCGCGCCGGAGGAGCTGGCAGGCAGGCGTGAGCGGTGCGGTTACTACGAGGTGGTGCAGGCGCTGGTCGAAGAGCGGGGGGCGGGCGCCGAGCTTTCCGACAAGCCGAAGGAGAAGGGCAGGCAGATGGAGGCCCCGCGGCGAGAGGCGGAGCAGCCGGCGACGATCTCCGAGAAGATCACCCCCAGAAAGCGCCACGCCCAGGAACGGGAGGCCGACGCTCGCAAGGCACTGCCCCGGCCGAGGGGGCGTTTCAGCCAGCTGCCATCGCCCAAGCGGTCGGTGAGGGAGCTGTCGGAGCCCGCCTCCCGCGGGACCCTCGAAGGCCTGTTCGAGCAACACGGCCATCGGCTGGGGGTGCTCAAGGCGATCGCGGGGCAGTTCGAGTCCCGCGGAGGGCGTCCGCCGTCGTTGGCCGAGCTGATGGCGGCGGCGGATCGCCATGGTCTGCGTCCTGGGCTCGAGCGGCGGGAGCGCGAGGTGGTGCTGTCGAGGTACCGGGAGCACCGCGGCGCCTCGGGGCGCGCGGCCTGGGCGATGGGGTTGAGCTTGCGGGAGCTGGAGCAACTGGTGGAGAGTGCGGGGCTGTCGCGTGACGTCGAGGAGCTGCGGGAGCATTTTCGGCGCGAGGCGCTCTCCTCCGCCGACTTGCGCACCAGGTTGGATCTGCTGGGGCGGAGTCGCTACCTGGCGGACCTGGGAATCGAACGAGAGTTCCAGGCCTCGCTGGCGGCCGAGGTCCGCGCGCTGCTCGAGGAGTCTCGGGCGGAGGGCGAGGCTGCGGTGGCTCAGGCGGCGCGGAGGGTCGGGGTATCGCCTGAGCTTTTGGAGCGCGCTGCCGGGAAGCTGGGAATCCTTTCACGCCAAGGCCGTGGCCACTCCCGGCCGGAGGCGCCCTGAGCATCAGAGCTGAAGACGAGGAGCGCGCGATGCCCATCTACGAGTACGCCTGTGAGAAGTGCGGTGAGACGTTCGACCTGTTGCAGAAGGTTTCCGACCCGGCGCCGGAGAAGTGCGAGAAGTGCGGCGCCGAGGGCGGGGTGAGGAGGGTGGTGAGCCGGACCTCCTTCGTTCTCAAGGGCGGCGGCTGGCACGCCGACCTGTATGGTTCGCCGAAGAAGGGCGAGAAGGGGAAGGCCGACTCGAAGTCGGAGGCGAAGTCCGAGACCAAGTCCGAGACCAAGTCCGAGACCAAGTCCGAGACCAAGTCCGAGGCGAAGCCGGAGGCCAAGCCAGCGGCGAGCGGCGGCTCGAAGGGCTCGTCAGGCGGCTCGGGCTCCACGGCAAGGGCCGCCTAGCGAGCGAGCGCGGGGAAGGCCGCCAAAAGCCGGAGCCCGGGATCGAACCGGGGACCCGCAGTTTACGAAACTGCTGCTCTGCCGCTGAGCTACTCCGGCCTGCTGCCAGTTTTGAAGCGGCGGGCGTGCTACCACAATCCCGAGGGCGGTCAAGCGAGCCGAGCGCCCACCGGTCTGCCGGCGTTGACCCCATGGAACCAAGCTCGTACGGTACGCGCGCCCCACCCCGAGGACCTCCGATGCCCACCACCGAAGAGAACTTCATGCGAGCCCCGGCGCCCACCGCCAAGCGGACCCTCTACACCGACGCGATGGAGATCTTCCACCGCGCCGGCGACCTGATCGGCCTCGACAAGCGCATCCGCCTGGAGCTCGAGCAGCCGGACTACGAACACATGTTCTACGTCACGGTGAAGCTCCGCGACCGGCTCGTCCCGCTCTCCGAGGAGGCAACCAAGCCGTTCTCCGACCTGCCCGTCACCAAGGTGCGAGACCCGGCCGGGCTGGAGCTGCTCGCCGACGGGAAGATCATCCTCAACGGCCGGGCGCTTTTGGGCTCCGATGTGGTGATCCGCTCCGGGCACCTCAGGCTCCCCAGCGGAGGCGTGTACCAGCTCGTGCCCGGCGAGAACGAGCGGTTCAAGGCCTACCGGGTCCAGCACAACCAGGCCCGCGGCCCCTACAAGGGCGGCATCCGCTACCACCGCGAAGTCTCGCTGGACCTCTTCAAGGCCCTCGCGGCGGAGATGACCTGGAAGACCGCGATCGCCGAAGTGCCGTTCGGCGGAGCCAAGGGCGGCATCCAGCTCGACCCCAGGCAGTACGGCCGAGAAGAGCTGCAGGCGGTCACCCTCCGCTTCATGTACAAGCTCAAGAGCCTCATCGGCCCCAACCTCGACATCCCGGCGCCGGACGTCGGCACCAACTCCGAGATCATGGCGCTGATGTACCGGCAATTCACCGACGGGGAACGCGAGCGCCACAAGATGCGCGGGATAGTGACCGGGAAGGACGTCCGCATCGGCGGCTCCGAGGGCCGCACCAAGGCCACCGGGCAGGGAGTGGTCTACTGCATCGAGGACTACTTCTCAGAGAAGAGCGAGAGCATCCGCGGCAAGACCTTTACCCTGCAGGGCTTCGGAAACGTGGGCTCCGCCTCGGCGGAGATCCTGGGCTCGATGGGGGCCAGGCTGCTCGCGGTGAACGACGCCGATGGGACCATCTACAACGGCGACGGGGTCGACGTTCCGTCCCTGCTCGCCTACGTGCACGAGAACCCCAAGAACCTCAAGCGCTCGGTGCTGGGATTCCCGGGCGCGCAGACCATCTCCAAGAAAGACTTCTGGGAGGTCCCGGCGGACATCCTGCTCCCCGCCGCCCTCGGAGGCGAGGTGACCGCCGAGATCGCGGAGAAGATCAAAGTGAAGCTGATCGCCGAGGGCGCCAACGGCCCCACCACCCCCGAGGCCGACCGCGTGCTGGCCAAGCGGGGCATCGACCTCATCCCCGACATCATCTGCAACGCCGGTGGCGTCACCGTCAGCTATTACGAGTGGATCCAGAACAAGCGAATGGAACGCTGGAGCGAGGCCGAGGTGAACAAGAAGCTCGAGCACGCGATGAAGCGGAACTACCGCATCATCCGCGACGTGGCCCGGGGCACCGCCCGCAAGACCGAGATGCACGACAGCCGGCCGTTCTGCATCGGCAGGCCAGTGGACACCCGCTGCGCCGCCATGGTGCTGGCCCTCAAGCGCATCGCCGCCCACTACCAGCTCGAGGGCTTCAGCCAGTAGGCCGCTAGTGCAGCACCCGCTCCCGCGCGACCAAAAGCAGCGGCTGATCTTCCTTCGTCTCGTACGCCACGATTCGAAGGCCGATGCCCCGGGTGTGGCCCTCCGCTCCGTCGCCCTTCCCGTACGAGAGCGCCACCTGGTAGCGCACCTCGCACAGACAGGTCATCTCGGTGCCGTCCTCGCCCGCGAAGGTCACCTTCAGCTTCCCCCCGAGCGCCACCGGCTCCCGGGTCTCCACGAAGAGCCCCCGCGCACTGATGTTCCTCCCAATCCCCCGCATCATCCCGTCCGGCGTCGTCAGGTAGACCGTGAAGACCTTGTCGAATCGAAGGTGCTGGCGGCGATCTCCCAAGCGTTCCTCCCGCGCGATCGCCCAAAGGGTAGCGGGTGGGCCCATGTAGTCAAAATATCTACTTCAGGCCACATGGGGGCTTGCCTGCCCGCATGGCAAGATGTCGGCCTTCCCTAGAGGAGAAACCGCCCTTGAAACGAGCCCTTGCTGTGGCTGGCGCGCTGATACCGAGCCTCGTCCTGGCCGATGCGGACGCCCGCTTCGCCAGGCTGAGGGATCAGGCAGAGCCGGTGGGGGGCCTGGGCTCCTTCCTCGAGAAGTACGTCGGCGACTGCGAGCCCGGGGCGGTGGAGTGCCGCCAGGTCGCCGAGGCCTACCGGCGCAAGGCCAACGGGAAGAAGTTCTACATGATCGTCACCGAGGAATCGGCGGGGATGATCTCCATGGGGCCCTACAACCCGGCGGGGGAGTTCATCTTGAACGTGACTCCCTTCTTCGGCGCCTCAGGCTCGGCGGTGACTCACGGCGCGCCCTCCCGGACCGACGCCGAGGGGAACCCCATCCTCCCGTACATCCGGATCAAGGGAATCACCCCGGAGGGCGGCAACGCGCAATCCGTGTCGCGGTGGGTCTCGATGCGAGCCCTGAGGCTCCAGGTAGTGTTCACTCCTCAGGGCACCTGGACCCTCAACAAGAAGGGCGGAGGAAAGATCACCGGCGTCCGCGCCCGGATGGACGCGATCCTCCTCACCGTGGGGAGGACCGGCGAGCAGGTCGGGCTGTGGCTCGCCTCCGGTTGACTACCTGGGGAGCACCGCCAGCGCTATCGGCAGGGGCCACCTTAGCGGCGGCCCGTAGCCCCAAAAGACGCGCACCTCGCCGGTCGAGTCGTTGGTCTCCCACTGCCCGTAGATGACCTTGCGGAACTCGCCGGCGCTCACCGCCTGGCAGGCGACGGGGCCGCCATCCAGGTTGAGTGCGGCGGTGAGCCCAAGAGGAGCCGCTCTCAGGAACCGGCCCAGCCTTGTGAGCGCGAAGAACCCGGTCTCGGTGGTGCCGAGCAACACCCGCCCCTTCGCGTCAGTCGCCACGAAGGTCCGGTTGGCGAGCCAGGTGGGGTTGGTGCTCGCCCTCACTTTCCCGGCGCGATCGATGAGCAGCGGATACGACACCATCGCCTCCGAATAATCCGAGAGCGCCTGGTCCACTTCCCTCCCCCGCAGGTCGATGATTCGCGTGTCCTCCCCCGCCACGAAAGCGCCGTGGCGCGAGCGGTAGCGCGAAGGGCCTAGCCGGATGCCCCCCGCCTTGACCGGCGTCTCCGGCGTCTGGTCCATGAGGTAGAAGCTGCCGTTCACCACCGCCACCGCGCCGAGCCGCTCGAGCCAGCCTTCGACCGAGGCCGGGCGCTCGGCGTCGTGGAACACCCGGAAGGCGAAGCGCCGCGGGTCCACCCGGACTAGGTGGAGGCGGTCCACGACCGTACCTTCGAGCACTGCGTCCAGCTCCGCGGTCTCCAGGCCGGCGAGGCGCTGCACCCAATTCGCTTCTCCCGCCCGAGGGATCGACTCCCGATCCCACAGGGCACGGGTGAGCCAGGGTGGGGGCACCTGGGAAAGGGCCAGCGTGAGCAGCGGAGCGAGGATCATGGCGGCCTCCTTCGACAGCCCTGCTGCAGATCGCGTTCCAGCCAAGCTCCGCCCGTGACGCCGATTCCCCGCCACGGCCCGATGCAAGCTGCAACACCCCGTCACTTGATGAGCCGCTTGCCGCCCTTCGACCGCTTTGCAGTCGACTCCTTTCCGGCCGTACCGAAGGAGCCGATGCCGACGCCGGTGAGTGTGGCGCCGCTGCCAGCATTCGGCGAGGCCGTCACCGTACCGCGCGCAAGTTCGGTGCGGGTCGGCTTGCTTGGGGGGGTTCCGGGCGCGTCGGGTTCGAACTCTGATTCTCTGGAGCCCGAGCTCTTCGCGGTGGGCGTCGGTGCCCCGGTCGGGGGCGATCCCGAGCCCATCGCTCGGAGGAGGCCTTTGTACGGAAGGCTGTCTTCCTTCGGGGTCCGGGAGGTCACGGCGGGCGCAGCCCCGACCACTTTCTTTTCGGCCTCACCACCCTTCGGCGGAGTGGTCGGGCTCACCGCCGCGGGCAGACCGCTTGGTTCCGGCGGGCCACGCGTTTCCGCTCCGCTAGAAGCGCCGCCGCCGCCAGCCGACTCGCGCCCGTCTTCCACCGCGGCTAGCCCCTGCGTCGGCGTGCCTCCGAGGTAGAGGCCTCCGGCGGCAAGCAGCACCGAGGCCGTCGCTCCGGCAGCAATTGCCGGCCACCGGCGCCGCCGTCGAAGCGCCGCGAGCGCCGAAGACGCGCTGGGGAAACGTGCCTCTGGCCGTTCGGCCACCAGGTGCTCGATGAGCCGCCGCAGCCTCCCCGGGATCCCGCCCGGAAGCTCCGCCTCGCCGGGGACGCCTCCCGCGACGCACTCGTGCAGCACCATTCCGAGCGAGTAGAGGTCCGAGCGGGGCCCCGCCTTGCCGTAGCGCTGCTCCGGAGCCATGTACCTGAGCGAGCCGAGCATCGCCGCCGATTCGGTCAGGGTGGTGGAGCCGTCGAACCGCGCGATGCCGAAATCGCAGAGCTTGGCCCCGGTCGAACCGAGGAGGATGTTGCCCGGCTTGATGTCCCGGTGGACGAAGCCGCGCTCGTGGACGCGCTCCAGTGCCGAGAGCAGCCGCAGGGCCAGTTGCTCCAAGTCTGCGGGAGCGAGCGGCCCGCTCAAAAGCCGCGAGCGCAGGTCCTGCCCTTCGACGCGCTCCATGGCGTAGTAGCAAAAGCCCCTCTCCTCGCCCTCGGAGAGGATCCGCACCACGCCTTCGTGCTCGATCGCCCGGAGCGCCGCGGCCTCCCGCCTAAAGCGCGTCCGCAGCTCGGGCTCGGCGGCCAGGAGGGCCGAGAGCACCTTCACCGCGCAGCGGCCGGTTGGCCCCTGGGCCTCGTACACCGCTCCCATCCCGCCCGCGCCGATGCGACGCTCCAGCCGCAGCTCCCCCAGTTGCTCGCCGCTCAGGTCCACGTCCGGCCAGAGCTTGGCCGTCCCCGGAGCCGTCTCCACCCGTGCGAGGTCCACCTCCACCCCGCACTGCGAGCAGGGCACCACCGCCAGCGGAGGAGTCGCCGGCAGCGGCGTTCGGCAAGCCGGGCAGAGGAAGTTCATTCCCTCACGTCATTCGTAGATGTCGATCCCGTACTCCTCGATCTTCCGGTCCAGCGTCGGTCGCGAGATCCCCAGGGCCTCCGCCGCCGCCGTCTTCACCCCACGCGCCCGGCGCAGCGCCAGCGCCACCTGCTCGCGCTCCAGCGCCCGGACCAGCTCCCCCAAGGTCCTTCCGGCGGCGGCTTGAACTTCCCCTCGTTCCGGCGCGAGCACCTCCGAGGGAAGGTCGGACAGCCCGATCGCGCCCCCGCTCTTGAGCACCAGCGCCCGCTCGAGCGCGTTGGCGAGCTGACGGGCATTGCCGGGCCAGGGGCACGCCTCGAGCGCCCCCCTCGCCTCCGCGGTGAAGCCCTCGGCCCGCCTCCCCAGCGAGGCGGCGATGCGGCCGAAGAAACGCTCGGCGAGCGGCAGGATGTCCTCCCTGCGCTCCCGGAGCGGGGGCAGGTGGACCCGGAGCACGTTGAGCCGCCAGTAGAGGTCCTCCCGGAACGCACCGGACTTCACCGCCGCCTCGAGCTGGCGGTGGGTGGCGGCGATCACCCTGACGTCCACCGCAATCGGAGAGCGGCCCCCGACCCTCTGCACGGTGCGATCCTGCAGCGCCCTCAAGAGCTTCACTTGCAACGTGGCCGGCAGGTCCCCCACCTCGTCCAGGAGCAAGGTGCCGCCGTCGGCCTGCTCGAAGACGCCGGGCCGCGAGGACACCGCGCCGGTAAAGGCGCCCTTCTCGTGGCCGAACAGCTCGGACTCCGCCAACTCGGTGGGAATCGCGCCGCAGTTCACCGCCACGAACGGGCCGGCCGCCCTGGCGCCCATCGCGTGGATGGCCCTCGCCAGCTCCTCCTTGCCGGTCCCGGTCTCCCCGGTGATCAGCACGGTGGACGAGACCTTCGCCGCCGCCTCGGCGACGCGCATCGCCTCGCGCATCGCGGCGCTCTTCGCCACCGGCAGCTCCAGTGTCGGCCGCGCCTCCGCCCGCTCCGCGCTCAAGGCGGGCCCCGCCGCCAGCGCCAGCGCTCCGGCGAGGGCGATCTCCTGCTCGTCGAACTGCCGGGAGCGGACCGCGCACAGGGCCCCCGCCGCCACGCCCTGCGCAAGGATGGGCGCGCACAGCACGTACGCCTCGTCATGGCGCACCCGAGTGGTCTGGGCGTCGGCCTCGGTGCGCGCTTGCGGCTCTGGCGCCGACAGCGGCCTGCCCTCGCGGACCGCCATCTCCACGAGGGCCCGGCTCACGAAGACGTGCGCTCCGGCGGGAAAGCCCCGCACCGGCTTGAGCGCGCCGCCCTTCGATCGCCGCAGGATCACCACCCCCGACGGCTGGAGCGCCTTCGCCGCCGCCTCGGCGAACAGCTCCGCCGCCCGATCGGGATCGGAGGCCATGGCCGCCGAGAGCGCCAAAGCCCCTGCCTGCTCCAGCGCGGCCGTCCCCAAAGGCCCTGCGCCGCGGGGGTTGCTGGTGCCTCCTCCGGTGAGGATGAGGGTGGAATCCCCGTCGCTGGCCCGCATCGCCTCGAAGGAGGGCTGGTAGACGAGCACGCTCTCGCCCACGGCGATCTGGTCTCCGGGCCGGAGCGGGACCGGCCCCTCAATCCGCCTGCCGTTGACGAAGGTGCCGTTGCGAGAGCCGAGGTCCTCTACCGCGTGTCCATCCCCATCCGGATCGAGAGCGCAGTGCTCGCGAGAGACCTTGTCGTCGATGAGCTGGAGGCCCGCTTCCCCCGCCCGGCCGATGACGAGCCGCCCGTCCAGCTCCCGGACGATGCCCCGCCTCGGCCCGAACATCGCGACGACTCTCGACACGTCGGCCATCCTACCTGGCCTTCTTCGACGGCGCGGGCTTGACCGAGGTTCCCCGGGTGCCCAGGCCTCCCAGGCCCGCGGTGCCGCGCGACTCCTCCTTCTTCTCCACCTGCTCGGTGGTGGGGGCGCGGACCTTCACGCGCGCGGTCGCCTTGGAATCGGTGAGTCGGCCTCCTGCCAGGGCGGGGGCGGACATGAGCGACACTGCCAGGACTGCTCCGATGAGCTTCTTCATGGGCTCCTCCTTTGGAGTTGGCCCTCCCTGTTGCAGAGACGGTGCCCACCTCTCCTCCTCGGCGTCGGAGCGAGTTGCGCCAGGACGAATGCAACGCCGCGTGACGGGGAGGAACGCCGCGTGGCGTTCAGCCGGCGAGCCGGATGACGACGTATCTCACCGCGTCGCCGCGCTGGAAGCGGACGAGCGCCGTCTGGCTCTGGCCGCTGGCCTCGAGCGCGGCGCGCAGCCCCTTCACGTCCTGCACTCGCCGCTTGTTGACCTCGGTGATGAGGTCTCCCGCCTGCAGCCCCGCCTGCTCCGCCGGGCCTTGCGGGAGCACCCCCGCCACCAGGACTCCGCTGGTGGGGCCGCTGCCCAGGTTCTGGGCGATCTCCGGGGTCAGGTCCCTCACCACCACCCCCAGCTCGTCCAGCCTCCCCGCGGCGGCCAGCGCCTGGAGCGACTGGGGAGAAGGCCTCTCGGTGAGCTTCACCGCTACCTCCCGGCCCTTGCTCTCACGGTGCACGGTGAGCTTCACCTCGGTGCCGGGCGCCAGGATCGCAATGCGCCGGAGGAGCTGGAGGTAGGACTCGATGGCGCGCCCGTTCACCGCGGTCACCCGGTCTCCGGGCCGGATCCCCGCGGAGGCGGCGGGGCTCCCTTTGAAGACGTCCATCACCACCGCGCCCTTCTGCGCCCCCGCCCCGCCCTGCTGCTGGATGTTGACCCCGAGCCACCCGCGCGCCAGCCGCCCGTTGACCAGGAGGTTCGGGAGCAGCTCCTTCACCATGTTGATCGGCACCGCGAAACCGATGCCTTGCCCCTGGCTGATGATCGCGGTGTTCACCCCCACCACCTCGCCGCGCATGTTGAACAGCGGGCCGCCGGAGTTGCCCGGGTTGATGAGTGCGTCGGTCTGGATGAAGTCATCGAAGATCCCGACGCCGATCACCCGCTCCTTCGCGGAGATCATCCCGTGGGACACCGAGTGGTCGAGGCCGAAGGGATTGCCGATCGCCACCACCCAGTCGCCCACCTCGAGGTTGTCGGAATCGCCCAGGTAGGTGCAGGGCAATTGGCCCACCTCGCCCTGGAGCTTGAGCAGGGCCAAGTCGGTCGACGGATCTCGCCCCACCACCTCGGCGAGGAATTCCCTCCCGTCGGCGAGCTTCACCCGGATCTGCCGCGCCCTGTCCACCACGTGGTTGTTGGTCACCACGTGCCCGTCGGGGCTGATGATGAAACCCGAGCCGGCCGATCGGGACGGCCCGCCGGAGGAGCCGCGCGCGTTGGAGGTGCCGATGTTCACCACCCCCGGGCGGACCGCGCGGATGAGCGGCGCCAGGGTCGTTGGGGGCACGAAATCCGGCGGTCCGGGATCGTTGGCCGGCCGCTCGCGCCACAGCTGCTCCGACTTCGGCTGCTCGCGGGCCTCCGCCCTGAGCGGGGCTTCCTGCTCGCGGGCGCGGGCCCGGACCCACTCCTCCACCTGGGCTCCCTGGGCGGCGCCCGACGGCGGGAGCGATAGCGCCAGCACGGATAGCAGGCAGGCGGGCCGCATCGAGGGGTCGAACACGGCCGGAGGCTACCTATTTCCACCGCGCGGGCGAAGCTTTGGCCCCTCACCGTGCCCTCTCCCGCTCGCGGGGAGAGGGGTCTTCAGGCTTCGGCCGGCTTCACGTACTGCGCCACCTTCACCGTCGCGTGCCGGATGACGCGGTCCTTGAGCCGGTAGCCCGCGCGCACCTCGGCGATCACCTTCTGGTCGTCCTCGGGATTCGCGGTCAGCTCCATGTCCGCCGCTTCGGCGAGGTTGGGATCGAACGGCTGGCCGACCACCTCCAGCCGCTCGATGCCGACCGACTCCAGCCGGCGGAGGATGTTGTCGCGGATCAGCCGCACGCCCTTGGCGAGGGGCGAGTGCTGGTCTCCGCTCGCGGTGAGGCAGAGGTCCAGCTCGTCGACCGCCTCGAGCAGCGCCAGCGCCACGTTGCCCCGCTCGATGTCCAGCATCCGCTCGCGCTCCCTCGAGAGCCGCGCCTTGAAGTCCTCCCGGTCCCGGTCCAGCGCTTGGTACGCGCGGGCCAGCTCGTCCACCCGCTTGCGCGAGGCTTCCAGCTCGGCGCGCACCGCCGACAGCTCGGAGAAGACCTCGGCGTGGACCTGCTCCTCCGCCAGTCCGCGGGCGGGCGGAGCTCCTGCGGCGTGCGCCGCTACCCCGGCTTGCTCGGGCGCGGGGCTGGGAGGCTCGGGCTCCCGCTCCACCCTCGGGTTTCCGTCCCGGTCGAACCGGCGCCGGTCGTAGACCTTCACTTCGCTCTCCCCGGGCCCTCTTCCGCTTGCACCCATCGCGTCTCCCCTCGAGGCCGCGCAAAGCTAACCAGGGAGCCCACCCTGTCAAACCGGCCTGCGGACGGGACCTTTCACTCAGAGGCCGATGGGTGGGAGGGGTGGAAACCGTGATCCACCGCCCCGGTGGCCTCGTCGACGATGTCCACCTCCGCGGCTCTGAGCGAGAAGTACAAAAGCCACCGCTCCGCGGCGGTCAGGCTGCCCGGAGGAAGCGCGCGCTCGATCTCCTGGACCGAGAGGCGGCCCTCCCGGATCCCCTTCGCGAAGAGCGCCTTTCTCGCCCCGTACGCATTGCCAATCTGGTCGTTCACGATCGCACCGTCCACGGGAAGGTAATCGCCGGTTTCCTTCCGCGCAGGGGAACCCTCAGGCATGCCCTCCCCAGTGCCCGGGCAGGGCGGTGGGCGGCACGGGCTCCGCCTCTGTGGCCGCGTGCTCCCCGTGCTGGTGGGAGAGCAGGGGCACCGGCGCCGAGGCCTTTGGGCCGACGAGGGCGCGGATCTCCTCCTCCTCGATCAGCTCGTTCGCGAGCAGGTGGGCGGCGAGGACCTCCGCCTTCTCCCGGTGCTCCAAAAGGAGCCTGCGCGCGCGGTCCAGGGCCTCGTCGACGATGCGGCGGACCTCCTCGTCGATCATCTCCGCGGTGCGCTCGGAATAGTTGCGGACCTCCGGCCCACCCGAGGAGCGCAAGAAGACGCTCCGCTCCTCGGCCAGGCACAAAGGGCCCAAAGAGCTGATCCCGTACTCGCGCACCATCAGCTTGGCGATCTCGGTGGCCTGCTTGAAGTCGTTCGCCGCTCCGGTGGCGACCGCGCCGATGAAGATCTCCTCCGCCGCCCTGCCGCCCATCAGCCCGGCCAGCTTGTCCCTCAGCTCTTCCAGGGACATGAGGTACCGGTCCTCGAGCGGGAGCGACATGGTGTACCCGAGCGCGGCGAGCCCCCGGGGGATGATCGACACCTTGTGGACCCGCTCGCTGTGCGGGAGCATCCAGCTCACCACCGCGTGGCCCGCTTCGTGGTGGGCGACGATCTCCTTCTCCCGCTCGTTCATCCGGCGGTTCTTCTTCTCCAGGCCGGCCACCACCCGGTCGATCGACTCCTCGAAGTCGGCCCGGGTGACCGACACCCGGTTCTTCCGCGCGGCCAGGAGCGCCGCCTCGTTCACCACGTTGGCCAGGTCGGCCCCGGCGAAGCCAGGAGTCCGCGCGGCAATCGACTTGAGGTCCACGTCCGGCCCGAGCTTCACCTCGCGGGCGTGGATCTCGAGGATCATCTCCCTTCCCCTCTTGTCGGGCCGGTCCACCAGCACCTGGCGGTCGAAGCGGCCCGGGCGCATCAGCGCGCTGTCCAGGATCTCCGGCCGATTGGTGGCGGCGAGGATGATGAGGCCGGCCTTGGCGTCGAAGCCGTCCATCTCGGCGAGGAGCTGGTTGAGCGTCTGCTCGCGCTCGTCGTGCCCTCCGGGGAAGCCGGAGTTGCGGCTCTTGCCGATCGCGTCCAGCTCGTCGATGAAGATGATGCAGGGCGCCTTGGCCGCTGCCTGCGCGAACAGGTCTCGCACCCTCGCCGCGCCTACCCCGACGAACATCTCCACGAATTCCGAGCCCGAGAGAGAAAAGAACGGCACCCCCGCCTCCCCCGCCACCGCCCGGGCCAGGAGCGTCTTGCCCGTTCCCGGTGGCCCAACCAGCAGCACTCCCTTGGGGATGCGCCCGCCCAGCCGGCGGAACTTCTCCGGCGTCTTCAGGAACTCGACGATCTCCCGCAGCTCGTCGACCGCTTCGTCGATCCCGGCCACGTCGTTGAACCCCACGCCGGTGTCGGACTCGGAGGTGATCTTCGCGCGCGTCTTGCCGAAGCTCATCACGCTCTGGGGGCCTTGGCCGATCCCGCCGCTGACCCGCCGCATCATGAAGCTCCAGAAGAGGAAGGCGAGGCCGAGTGGGACCAGCCAGATCCACAGCGCCTCCCCCAGGCCTGACGAGGGAACCGCCTCGTAGAGGATCTTCTTCTCCTCGAGCAGCCGCACCAGTTGCTCGTCGCCCTCCACCCGATGGGCCATCCACGGAAGGGACGAGGGCGGCGTGCGCAGCGCCTGCTCGCCGGGCTCCGGGGCGGCCACGCGCTCGGGCGGGAGAAAACCCTTCACCCAGTCGGAGCCGATCTGGACGCGCGCGAACTGGCCCTGGGCGACCGCCTCCTTGAACTGGCTGTAGGGCACGCGCCGAACGCCAGCGTCCTCGAAGACGTTGCGGAAGAGGAGGAACCCGAGCACCAAGAGGAGCACGTAGGCCAGCGGCGAGCCCAGCCGCGGGAGCTTCGAGTTCGCTGGCCTGTCGGGTCTCTTCCCTCGGGGGTTGCCGCTCGCTGGGCCCGGGTTCATCCGCGCACACTCTCCCCTGGACGAATGGCGCAAACATGTGCACCGGGGGCCCGGATTCAAGCGAGGCGCCGCGCGCCGGCCAGCAAGCGGCCAGGATGCTCTCTCCAGAGGCGGGGAGCCGCGCTAGTGGTCGAGGTCGAGCAGCTTCTCGAGGGTACGCGCGTCAGCGTCGGGGAACTTGTACTGGCTCATCTCCGACAGGGTCACCCAGCGGTGGTCGTGCACTCTCAGGTGCTTGATGGCGCTCTCCGGTGAGCGGAGGCGGCAACGGTACACGCGGAAGTCGATGTCGTAGTGCGGGTACTCGTGCTGGGTGTGCATCACCTCTTCCAGCACCTCCACGTCGATGCCCATCTCCTCCATCAACTCGCGAGCGAGCGCCTGCGGATCGCTCTCGCCCTCCTGGACCCGGCCACCGGGGAACTCCCACAACAGGGGAAGCGAAGCGGTGGGGGGCCGCTGGGTGATGAGGTAGCGGCCTCCTTGCTTCTCCAGCATCGCTCCCACCACTCGGATGTGACGGCGGCTCATGGGCACCTCGGCCTGTCGGGCGCAGGCGCACCTAGCACGGCGGAGAGCCCGAAGGCCAGTCCGGGGATGCCGGCGGGACTGCTCGGCTGGACCAACGACGGAGACCGACTCTCGTCGGGCATCGCGGAACTGGCCTGCACCGGGGTTGTCGAAGCCCCTCGTACACCTGAGCGGGAGGAATTCATGAGGCGGATCTGGATCCCGGTGGCGGCAGTGTGCGGCGCGGCGGTGGGGAGCATCGCGTTCCTTTCGTACCGCGGCGCCCAACAGGAGCGGGTCCAACCCCTCCCGCCCCCGCCGGTCGAACGGTTTGCGAAACTCACTCGACAGGAGCAGCCGGTGGTGCTCGGCGCGCCAGAGGGCAAGCGAGACGCTCCCGAACCAAAGAAAGTGGTGGCGAAGCGCGTGTTGGGAGGCTCCAAGGCTGGTGGAGAGGTGGGCGGCCTACTCGGCGGCAACATCGGCGCGGGTGGCACCGGGTCCTTGGGGACCGGAGCGAGCGGGAACCTCAGCGGCGGAACGGTAGGCCACGCCTACGGCTACGGCGGCCTGGGCGCGCGCGGCACCGGGGCGGGCGGCGGTGGAATGGGAGCTTCCTTCGACAGCGCGGGAGTCGGCGGAGGAGCAGTGGGGAACATCTTCGAGGACCCGAATTCGAGCGAGGGCTACCGGAACTATGGCGTCAACGGCTTCGTCGCCACCGGCCAGGACAAGCTCTCCACCTTCGCGGTCGACGTGGACACCGCCTCCT
>JACPVI010000063.1 GCA_016191815.1 Myxococcales bacterium | reverse complement strand
GGAGAGGTTCGGCAGCGCCGGCGAGATGTCGCGCTTGGTGTCCTCGGTGAAGACGAGGACCTTGTCCCCGGCCTTCTCCAGGACGACGCGGAAGCCGTTGAACTTGGGTTCGACGGCGACCCCGCCCTTCAGCATCTCCGGCGTCGCCCATGCGAGGGCCGCCTCCACCTCGCGGAACTCGTTCGTCGAGCGCGGCGCCGGCTTCATCGGCTGGAAGATGGCGAGCGGCCGGAGCTGCGCGCGGTCGACGTCGGGGTCCTTCCGTGCCGGGTCCCACACCTGGACCCCGTCCCGCACCGGCACCTCTGCCTTGGCCTCAGGGATGACGCGGCCCGGGTCCTGCCCGCGCGCCAGCTGCCAGATGTCGCTGCCCGCCTCCTCGGCGGTGAGCGTGAACACGCCGCGGAGCTTCTGGCCCTCGAAGCGGACCTTCTTGAACGTCCGCTGGTCATCGATCAACACGGCGCGGCCCCGGTCCTGGATGCGGATGGTCGAGGGCGTGGCCTTGGTGTCGTTCAGGACGTCGCCGCCGATGGTCTGGCCGGGCGCCACATCGCCGTCGAAGGCGAGCAGCTCCTTGGACCGCCGCGGAATCGCCACGGCGGTGATACGCTCCTCGCCGGACAGCGGGTCGGCCTGCAGCACCCAGGTGTCGAGCCCGTCGCCCGAGCGGTCGAGGGCAAGGTGCCAGACCTGCCGCGACGGCGCGGCGCGGATGACCGTCTGCCCCTTCCAGAACTGCCACGAGAGCGTGAAGTCGACCTCGCGCTGCTTTTCGAGTCCCACCAGGTCCTCGTCCAGCCACTCCACATCGTCGAGCTTGCGGAGCTTGCAGGACGACACGAAGAGCCGGCTGCGCGTCTTCCAAAGCCCCGCGTGGCGCGCCTCGAGGAAGCGCATCTTGAAGGGGCGGCCGACCTTCGAAAGCGCGCGTCGCGCCCGGGCCGAGTCGGTGTAGGCGATGACGTAGTCACCCTTGAGCTTCGCCACCTCCGCCGCAATGTCCTCGGGCGGGATGCCATTCTCCATGTCCCACTCCTCGACGTAGGGCGGGTCGATGAAGAACAGAGTCCCGGCGCCGTCGCACTCGGCGAGCGTCTTCTTCCAGTCCTTCGTGACCAGGCGGACGCCCTTGAGGCGCTCCTGGAAGCGCCACAGCTCATCGAGCTTGTAGGTCTGGCCCTCGTGGATGGTGGAGAAGCCGCTCATGTTCGACTTCCCGCCCCACGCGCAGAGGCGCCCGTAGACGAGCTTCCAGAAGCGCTCGGCGTCGGAGCGCGGCTCGCACTCCCGCGCCCGCTTGAGGCCAGCGCGGGACACCTTCCAGATCAACCGCTCGAGCGCCGCGAACGCACGCTTGTCGAGCCGCTGGATGTAGCGGTGCGCGAAGACGACCTCGGGGTCAGCGTCGGCGAGCACCTCCTCGTCGGCCGGCTCCTTGGCGAAGAACACCGCGGCGCTGCCGCAGAAGGGCTCGACATACCGGGCGTGGTCCGGCAGCCGCGCGGCCAGCTTCTTGGCGTACTTCGACGAACCGCCCCACTGGCTGAACGGCGCCTCCTTGGCCTTCTCGATGTCGTCGGTGCTTGGCTCGGGCTCCTCGGGCGCCTCGAACAGAAACAGCTTCTCGACGACTCTCCGAAACTCAGCGTCAACGAGCCGGATGTTGTCCGCGGTAAAGAAGCCCGACTCGACGAGCGCGTCGCGCATTCCGCGGGCCTCCTCTCCCTTGGCCTCCCAGTAGCGGTGCTCCTTCGGCGTCACCCGCTCGAGGGAGACCGGAATCGCCGAGTACCCGTCTGGTGGCATCGAGCGTGTCTCGACCGCGCGCGGCTTGAGGACCGAGGGCAGGAGATCCTTCGACAGGAACGCCGTCCAGAAGGCCTCGCCCTCGGGCGAGCGGCGCCCGGCCTCGATCTCCTCCTCCGGCTCGCCGGGCTGACCCGTGAGCAGCCGGAAGTGCATGATGCCGGCGAGCTCGCGGCCGCCCGAGAAGAAGTACTCGTGGGAGAACGGCTTCTGGAGGCCCCACTCGACCTTGGGGTGGTCGATGGCCACGATGACGCCCTTCTCTTCGGCAGTTGCGCCCACCTCTCCCTCGCCAAAGACCTCGCCGTCGATGTCGAGCCAGACAACGGGCTGGCGTGCCTTGGGAGTGGCAAAGACCTTCGCGGGCGCCACGAGCGGCTTGGCGTAGCGGTCGCCCTCGACCGTGAACGACCGCGCGATGCGCCGCGCCTCCTCCACGGTGTCGACCGCGCCGGCGATGGCGCCCGGCCGTTGGAGCGAGAGCGTCCAACCCACGAGGTGGTCATTCACGCGCAGCCGCAGGTCGCCGTGCACGCTTCTGCCGCGGAAGTGGTACTGGAGCACCGCCGGCTGCGGGCCCCGCGCCTGGGGTAGGTCGAGCAGCGGGTCGTCCTGCTTCTCGATCAGGCGCATGCGCTTGACGTCGAGCTTCGGGCGCACCTCCACTACGAGGTCGGCCAGCTCGACGTGGCTCGTGAACGGTCCCGCGTGCTCGTCGTCGAGGGGTTGGAGACGGCCCGACAGCTCCGGCGGGAGCATGCGGCCCAGGCGGAACTCGATGACCTTGCGCATCTCCTCGGGCAGCCGCCCACGCACGAGGACATCGATGTCGTTGCGCGTCCGGCCGTTGTTGGCGAGGCCCCCCACCAGGTAGAGGAATGGCATCCGCAGCTTGAACGACTCGAAGTGGGGGAGCACCTCCTCGAGGGTGATCTCACGCCCCTGAACTTCGCCCGAGGGATGGATGGGAGCGAGGTCGCCGTCGCGCTTGGTCGTCTCGGGAAGCCTTCCCTGGAACCTGCGGTGCCATTCATTGAGCTCGTTCTCGTCGACGATCGGCACAAACGGCACGGCGCCCGTCACGGCAACAAAACTCGCTTCCACGGACTTCTTGCGCCCCGAGATCACGTTGACTCTCCGAGCCGGCTTGCGCGAGAGGACGACCAGCTCCCCGTGGTCGTCCGAGTACCTGATGATCCCCTTCGCGCCGAGGTCGTTGGCGAGGAAGACTTCCTTGTAACTGATACTCGTCTGGACGACGACGCCACCACGGCCTGCGAAATCGAACGCCTTGGTCTTGGAGGTCGTGAAGCTCGACAGGCCATGCACGGCCAGGTTGATCTGGTCGGACGTGATCCCTGCCGCTTCGGCCTCCTCCAGGGCCTTCTGCACAGCACCGGCCTGCCTCCCCTTGATGCCACGATAGGCGATGACACGCTCGCCGTAGGTCTGCCGCACCCACTCCTGGGTGAATCCCACGCGCTCTTGAATCGCGCGGAAGTTGGCCTCGTCGAGAGTCGCGGCCTTCACCGCGTCTGCCGTCGTACGCGATACCGAATCGCTCGCCCCCATCCGCTGCGCCGCGAGCCAGTCCTTCGTGTCACTGTCGTAGTTCGTGTTCCACGTCGCCTGTGCTTCAAGCCCGGCCAACATCGCGTCCCGACCGGCCGCGGCCTCCATGCGCTCCGCCATCGCAAAGGTCAGCGGGTCGCTGGAGCGGTACGCGAGGTCGCTCTCCGCAGGACCCATCTGCGAGACCGGCTTGGACGCACGCAGTTCGGTCCGCACCTTCGCCGCGTAGCCAGGCGAGGGAGATAGCCCCGCGCCGCCGCCGGTCTCCGAGAACCGCCCGCCCTCGTCGCGCGGTTGGTCCGGCTCGTACTTCCGAAGTACATCCGCCTCCACGGCGAGCTCATCACCGACTTCGTGGCGCATCCCACGCCGGGCCATCTCGTCCTGGACGAAGACCTCCGCGTTGACGATGTCCTCGCGCTTGAGGTCCCCGGCCGACAGCCGGTCGTTGCCGGCGAAATTGCCGCCAAAGAGCTGGTGCAGTCGGCGGTGGACGGACAGGAGTTCCTCGTCGGACACGGCGCGTAGGCGTTCAGGGTGAACCTCGGCGATCTCGAGCTTGCTGGTCTCGACGGCGAGCGCCTCGACCCGTGCCTTGACGACCTCGGGCACATCGCCGGCATCGGTGCCGTCGACATCGATCACATCGAGCACATCGTCGAGGTCCCAGCCGCCGCCGAGCGACTTCTCGGTGATGGCGTAGTTCGCGATGAGGAGCGTCGGCAGCGTCTTGGGGCCTCCAACCCCGCGCATGGCGCGGATGATCCGCGGCGGGCGGATCTTGCGGACGTGGAAGCCCTTCGTGTCGAGCTCGCCGCGCGTCCCGTAGGTGACGAGGAACTTCCCCTTGATGCCGTCGAGGACCTTGCGGAACTCGACCTCGTCGAAGGTGTCCTCGCCGATCTCGACGTTGTGCCCGATGTAGGGCGGGTCGAGGTAGAAGAACGTGTCCTTGCCGTCGAACTCCTTGACGATCTCGGCGTAGTGCGCGTGGCGCACCTTCACGCCCCGCAGCCGGCCGCGGAACGTCTCTATGCGCTCGACCGTCCGCGCCTCGACGCCCGTGGCGTTGGTATTGAAGCTCTTCCCGCGCATCTTCCCGTACGAGAAGTGAGCGAGGTACAGGAAGCGGTAGAGCTTCTCGACCTTGCTCCGCGGCCGCGCGTCGAGGAGCGCCTTGAACGTGCGCTCGCTCCCGATCCAAGTTCTCTCACGCAGCGCCTCGAATTCGTCGTCGGTCAGCGTCTTGATGGCCTTGAACGCGGACGCGATCTCCGGGTCCGCATCACCGAGCACCTCGAGCTCGACGGGTTCCTTCTCGAAGAAGACCGCCGCGCTGCCGGCGAACGGCTCGACGTAGACCTTGTGCGGAGGGATGAGCTTCACCAGGCGCGCCGCCAGCCGCTTCTTGCCGGCGGGCGAGCCCCAGATGGTCTTCTCCACGGCCTGGGCCGAGGCGATATTCGGGAGCTGCATCTGTCGGTCCTCTGGCTCTGCGGCTTTCTGGATGCGGTAGTTGGTCGCGACCAGCGTCACGCTCTTTCGCGCGCCCGAGCCAGGACCGCTGCCGACGCTCGATGTGTGTCGCCAGCGATCAACGTGGAAGCCCTTGAAGAGTTCCGCCGCTCCCTCGGATCGAATGCCGTAGGTGACGAGGAACCTCCCGTCGATGCGCCGGAGTACCTTGCCGAAGCGCTTCTCGTCCCAGTCCTCGTGACCGACATCGGCGTCGTAACCGGGGTACGGCGGGTCGAGAAAGAAGAACGCGTCCGGTGCGTCGAACTCCTCGACCACGTCCTCGTAATCGGCGCATCGGACGACGACGTCCTTGAGCCGCGGCGCGAACTTCTCCAGCCGGTCGATGAACCGCGCCTCGACGCCGGCGTGCTTGTCCGGCATCGTCCCGCGCCGGAGCTTGTTGAACGAGAAGTACGCGAGGTAGGCGAAGCGGTAGAAGCGCTCGACGTCGTCGTCGGGCTCGGACTCGTAGAGCTTCCTGAACCGCTCCGCGTCGCCCACCCAGGACCTGCGCTTCAGCCGGTCGAGCTTCTTTGGCGTGAGGCCCTTCACGAACCGGAACGCGAAGGCGATCTCCGGGTCGCGGTCCGCGAGCACCTCGACCTCGGACGGCTCCTTCGCCCAGAACACCTGCGCGCCGCCCGCGAACGGCTCGACGTACACCCGGTGCCTCGGGATGGCAGCAACGATGCGAGGCGCCAGGTGGCGCTTGCCCGCGGGTGACCCCCACAGCGACTTCTCGACGTCCTCCTCGCCGCGAACGAGGGCGAGGAACGAGCGGGCGCGTCCGAGCACGAGCTCGGCCGCAGCCTCGGGCCGCGACGCCTCGACGAACGCGCGCGCCCGCGCGAGCGCCGCTTCCACGGGCTCGGCCCGCTTCGCGATGGGAGCCGCCTCGTCCACTACGCCCCCGGGTTGCGCACGCCGGCGGGGTCGGTGCCCCAGGCCGGTCCGCCCTCGGCCTTCCGCACGCCCTCGCGGAACTCCGGCGTGTTCATGTCGAAGGGCCACGTCGCGTCCTCGCCCTTGGCCACCTTGCCCTCGCCGCCCTTGTCCGCCTTCTGAGCCGGGGCGCGCAGCGCCTGCATCTCCGTGCCGAGCCGGGCGAGCGCCTTGTTCAGGTCCTCGGGGTTCGCCGCGAAGGCCGAGCTGCCGAGCGCCGCCTCGAGCGCAACCGGGGACACCTCCTTCTCCGACTTGTCCGCGGCCGCGGTGGTCTCTTCCACGAAGACCTGGACCTCGATGGCCTCGCTCTCGCTGTCCACGAACGCCTGCTTCGCTGCGTCCACCGTCTGGCCGAGGGTGCGCAGTCGGCGTGTCGCCTTCTCGGGTGGCTCCTTCGCCGCCTTCTCGATCTGCGAGATGGCGTAGGCGACGATGTCGTCCGGGCCCATCCGCTGCGTCTTGGCCACCGGGCGAGCGTCCTTGAGGACCCGCTCGACCGCCGTCGAGACCTTCTCCAGCATCGTCATCGCTTCCATGTGCTTCTCCTTCTTGCCGGCCGTGCCGGCGTCTGTGGGTTCACGTCTCTCCATCGCTCGGCACCCAGACCGTCCGGGCTTCGGGCCTCCACGGCACGCCGTCGAGCTCGCACCGCAGGTAATTCGGGAGGTGGTCGAGGACCCGCTGCAAGCCCCAGCCGAGGTCGCCGCGAAGTTGGCGGAGCAAGCGCTCGCAGAGGGCGAAGCGGCGGCGGACCTCGTCGCCGGTCGGGCGCGAGCCGTCCTCGGCGAAGCTCCGCGTGATGGCCCGCTCGATGGCGAGCGTTACCCGCGCCACCTGGTCCTGCCTCACGAGGTCGAGAAAGGTGTTGTGCATCTCGGTTACTCCGAACTGACGACCGTGGAGCGACAGCGGCCGTGCAAGGGAGGCAATTGCAGGCCAGCCGCCTCGAGCTGGCGCTCCGAGAGCGCCCGGGAGTAGTCGCCCACCTCGTCGCGGCGCCCCACTGCCGGTTCGTCCACATGGGCCACCGCCCGCCGGCGACCGCCCCGCTCGTAGAGGAGCACCTGGTTGCCGTCGCGGTCGGCGCCGACCTGGACGAATGGCTGCACTTCGCGGATGAGCTCCGGGTCCCGGGCCCGCTCGACCTCGCGGAACCGGTCCACGGCCTTGCCGACCGTGAACACCTTGCCGTGCATGAACCGACAAACCTCGCTGGTCGCCTCGTCGAGTACGGCCTCGAAGCGGTAGCGCTCGATGCCGGCCTCCTCGAACGCCGCGACCTGGGTAAACGTCCGGGCCCGGTTCGTGAAGACCATGGACACCACCTCCCAGTAGTCGCGGGTGCGGTCGAAGGCGTCGCGCGACATCGCGCCCGACAGCTCGGCCACGATGTCGTCGCGGCCGAGGCCACGCTCGACCCCGGAGGTCACGATGTCCTTCGCCTTCCGCGAAAAATCCTCGCGGCGCCGGCCGTACTCGTCGCGGACGAAGTTGCCCTGGCTCTCTCGCACGAACTTCGCGATGCGCTCGTCCGTGGCGGTGAGGTCCGCCCCGATGCGCAGGCCGAAGCGACGCACCGCCGACTGCCTGGCGCGGCCGACGACGCGCTCGGCCTCGGCCTCGAACTGCTGCTCGACCACGGGCAGGACCTGATCCTCGACGCCGCGCAGGGCCTGCCGCGCCGCGCGCACGACCTGGTCCCGCGCCGCCGGCGCAAGGTTCGGCCAGTCGACGTCGAGCCGCTCGAGCGCGTGCCGCAAGGCCGCGTCCTCGGCGGGCACCGCCACGCCGCGCAGCGCCCGCGACAGCCGCCGGACGATGGTCATGAAGTCGCCCTGGTCGAGCGGGTCGAGCGCCTTCTCGACGCGGTAGACGTCCCGGAGGATGTCCTCCGCGGCGTCGGCGCCGGCGCCGAAGAGGTCGAGTGCTTCAGCGACCATCGGCGCCCCCAGGCGAGAACCACGAGCGCAGCTCCTCGGCCGGCACCTGCACCACCTCCGTCTCGGGCTCCGCGGCCTTCGTCTCTCGGAAGGACCGGTCGCCCGCCCGGGCCTCGGCCTCGCGGAGCGCGTCGCGCAGGCGAATGAGCCGCTGGGCCTCGGCCGCCAGGTCCTGCACGGGCACCTGCCGGCGGCGCTTCGTCGCCTCGGGTGGGACGAGCGGTCCCGGCGCCGGCTTGCCGCTCGGCAGCTCGGGCCCCACGAGCGGGCTCTGCTCCTCGGGACCAATGGGCACTCCGGCCAAGGTCAGCGGCACCGGCTGCTTCACCCAGGGAGCGGAGATCTTCTTGAACTCCCGGTTGAACACCTCGCCGGCGAGCTGGCGCGCCTCTTCGGGCGTGAGCACGTTGGCGTTGACGAGGTTCCGGATGATCTCCGCCATCGTCGCGGGGTCGCGGTTGACCGGCGACTTCGAGGTGAAGCGCCAGAACCGGATGCCCATGTCGGCCAGAATCTTCCGGTTGACGATGAAGTCGAACTCCTGCCGCTCCGGCTCGAAGACCTGGCTCTCGGCGAAGTGGAGGGCGGCGTCGGCCGTGCTTCGGTTGAAGTCGCGGATGTCGCCGCGGAGCATTCGCGGCAGCCGGAACGACTGGCCGACCTTGTCGATGTTCCGCTCGTCGTAGTTCTGGAAGAGGGCGTCGTTCTGCTGCGCGCTCGTCAGCGGCCGCAGCTCAATCTTCAGCCGCCCCGAGTGTTCGATGCCCCCGCTGCCGCCCGCGGGCTCGGCCTCAAGAATCAGAATCTTGTGGAAGTTCCGCTTGCCGCGGATGTGGTTCTCGATGAAGTCCTCGATGCGCGGGATGGACTGCGCCGAGAGGCGCCCACCCGAGACGAGAATCGCGAGCGGCGGCACGCTCTTGTTCTCGAAGTAGAGGAAGTTGATTTCCTCGGCTTGGCGCGAGCCGAGCACCGCGAGGAGGTTTCCTACCCAGCGCGGCACGCCGTAGGCGCTGCGCGGGCTCATCACCTTGAAGTGCAGCAGCTCCGTCGCGGGTCCATCGTTCGGGTCCGCGGCGAAGAGCGCCTCCACGTTCGGGAAGACGCGGCCGTTCTTCCGCGAGAGCACGCGCGGGTCTCCGAACTCCTTGAAGAAGACCGTCTCGACCTCGAAGACCTGCACGTACCGCCGGAAGCGGCAGCGCACCTTCACCGTGTCGAACGACAGGTCGGAGATTTTGACCTTGTGGTCGATCTCCACGAGCTCCGGGTCGAGCGGCAGGAGCCGCACGGTGAAGCCAGGCACGTAGACGAACTGGACGAGCTCCCCGGCGCCATTGCGAAGGACCTCCCAGTAGCCGTTGCCCAAAAGCTCGATGTCGAGCCGCGTCCGCCGCCGCAGCGTCACGAAGGAGGAATCAACGCAGCAGTATTCGAAGAAGTTCTCGATGCGGGACTTTTCCATGCGCATGAGGTCTGCGACCTCGCGCTTCTTCGCCGCGACCTCCTCGGGCGTCGGCAGCGGGTCGAGCACGCGCACCGCGGGCTCGTCTCGCCGGCGCGGGTCCTCCTTGAGCTTCAGCCGCTCGATGTAGATGGCGTTGGCCACGCGCTGGTCGGCGTCGCCCGCGTCGAGGTCGATGATGGGCTCGAAGCGATGGCCGAAGGCGTCGATGTTGGTGACGTAGGCGTCGATGTTCTGGCGCAGCGAGTTCGAGTTCTCGAGCAGGGCGCAGAGCGTGTCGGGGTCGTAGGGCGGAGCGATGGCCCCCGTGCCCATGAAGACCCGCTCGGCGTCGTCGACGCCGGCGACGACGTTCGAGTCGGCCACGCGCTCCCGCCCGACGAGGTGCGCCTTCACCAGAGGCACTACCTTCCCGAGCTCCGCCGCCGCGCTGTCGATCGCCTTGGGGTCCATCACACAGCCCGCTCATCGAAGCCGGCGAGCACGGCCTTCGGCTCGCCGGACGTGTAGGCCGCCGTCCGCACCCGCACGAACTCCACGGTCTCCGGCACGGGCACGACACCCGGCGCGCTCTGCGGGCCGCCGACGGAGAAGTAGTCGCTGCCGTCGATGGTCGCCTCGACCTGCACCGTCGCGACGAACGTGCCGTGGACCTGGACGTGCTTGTGCGAGAACCTGAACACGTTCTCCGCGCGGCCGGCCTCGGCCGTCTGCTTGACCTCGAGCCGCACCTTCTCCGGGCGTGCCATCAGCGTCCTCCTCTCCGCCGCTTGGCGGGCTGCGCGGGCGCCGGCGTTGACGCCGGTGGCTCCGCCGGAAACACCACCGCGGCGAGCCCGCCGTCCGCCGTGAACGACAGCGACCGCACGGAGCGGCCGTCGGCGGCGAGCCGCGCGAACGCCGCCCGGCGCGCGTCCTCGAGCGTCTCCGCGGACACCGCGAAGTCGCTGCCGGGCACGGCCTTCGCCTCCGGCTTCGCGTCGCGGGGAATCTCCAGCACCTTGACCGGGAAGTTCACGTCGCCTCCTATCCGATGATCCGAACGCCGACCTCGACCACGTCGCCCGGCTGCGGCCCCCGCTCCTTGCGGCAGGCCAAGGCCACAGCCCAGAAACGATCGGCGTGACCCCTCGAGTCGCGCTCGGCATCAAACGACGTTCGGCCGGAGGGCGTGACGTGCTTGCGAATGGAGTGAATCTGGGCGACCAGCTCGCGGTCGCGTGGGAGCACAACATCGCGCCGCTGGAGCAGAAGCTTGAAGTCCACGGCCCACATCTCCTTCGACTCGTTGGTGAAGTTCTCAGGCACGACCTGGGGGAACTCGCGCCCCAGGTTCTCCGCGAGGTGCATCCCGAGACCGCTCTGGTCAATGGACAGACGCGCGACCGGCAGCATGTTGAGCATGGAGCGCAGGTCCGCTTCCTGCGCCGCGAATGGCACGCGGTCGTAGCTCCGAAGCATGCGGCAGAGCTTCCGGCCGTCGACCTCCTCGAAGACGGCCAGCTCGGACAGGTCCCGCTTCCGACCGACATCGAAGCCGGCCACGAGCCGCCCGCGCACTTCACCGAACGAAGCGAAGTCCTCCGCGAGCACGAGCTCGTCGTCGGTGCAGGGGAGGATGAGTTCGTAGGGAAAGTAGGACTGCGCCTCGTCGCAATAGACGACCTCGAATTCTTGCTGGAACTCCTCAAGCAGGAGCGAGGCGAACTGATCCTTGATGCCCTTGGTGCCGAAGCGTTCGACACGCTCCTCGGTCGGCATCGCGGGTGCTTCCTTCGCCGCGCGCCGGACGTCGGTGCAGAAGAACGAACACAAGAACCACGGCACGCGTTGCCGCCAGTAGGCTGGGTAAGGTCGCACTTCTTGCCGCGCAATCTCCCAAAACGCACCCCGCCTTCCGAGGGGCGATGAGCAGACGGTGAGCTGTCCGCCGGCGCGAAGAATCAGCGCGGTCGAACCTTGGTACACCTCCCTGTCGAAGGGGTAGTGCGCCAATTCATCGAGGAGAATGTCTCCCTTTTTCCCGCGCGGCGCCTTCGAGGGACTGCTGATAATCCTGGAGATCCGCTTGGCCGCGCCGTTGGACTGGAAGGCGATCTCGAGCTTCGAGTCGACGACCCGCTTTTTCTGGTAGGCGAGCGGCAACTCCTCGTGAAGCTGCTCGCAATACGCGATCTTCTCTTTGGAGTCGGACAGAGCGTAACTGACGAAGACCGACGTGTGCGCCTCGCGCAGGTGCGCGCGTGCGATGGCCTCCGCGGAGAACAGCCAGCTGAACCCGACCTGGCGCGCCTTCTCGATGCAGCGATACCTCGCCGGCGTCGCCAGGGCCTCGAGTTGGTAGGCCTCGAGCTTGATGGGTTCATCCTGGTAGCGGCCGATGGTCGTGATGAAGCCGAGCTCCGTCGAGACCCAGTCGGCGAACTCCTGCTCGGTGCGCTTGACGATGGCGAGCATCAGGCGGCCTCCGCTGCCGTGTCTGCGCTCTCGTGCGCCAGCCGCCGAGCTCTGCACCACGCGAGCTTGCCCTCGATGCACTTGAGCACCGTCGAGCGGTAGAAATCTCCTGGCCGGGTGGTGCCTTTGGCGCTGTTGCAGGCCAGGCACAGCACGACCGCGTTGTCGATCAGAGACCGCCGGTCCTGGAGGGGTTCGTGATGATCAAGGCAGAGCCGATCGGTCGCACCGCAGAGGGCGCACCGCCGACCGAACTCATCGAAGACGATCTCCTCGACGTCGGGCGTGAACTCGTCGACGACTCCATAGGCCGCTCCGCGGCGGAGACGTGTCCGCCAACGCGAATCTCGTGCGGCGGTCTCCTGATTCCGTTCAAGCCATGCCTTGCGACTGCGGCGACGCCCCTCTGTCCGGCGATACCGCTGGTAGGTCGCTGCGCGCGCGGGCGAATCCTCGTAGCACCGCACGCATAGTCCGTCCGCTTCGTGGATCACCTCAATGGTGCCGCAACCCTGACAGGCGTCGCAGTAGATGCACCAGCGCTTCGGCGGCGCACTGTCCTTCCCGTCAAGGGTTCCGGCCCGCCTTCGAATTTCGTAGCAGCGTCGGCAGAGGCCAGTCGCGTAGTGCGAAGAGCTCGTCGTCCCACATTCTCGACAGGCATCGCAGCGGGCGGACCAGCGCCTCGTCATCGCGGGCATCGTCTGGCGGACCTTGCTTTCAGGTGCCGCTTTGCCCAACATGGTGGATATGGAAGTTCCATTCACAGGAGGCAGCGCCACATGAGCTACGCCGAGAGAACCAAGAAGCCACCGAGGACCCTCGGGGATGTCGAACAGGCCCGACTCTTGAAGGTCACGGGCGAACACCGGGACGGCTTCCGCGATTGCGTCATCTTCAGCCTCGCGCTCGGCACGGCCCTGCGCGAGTCCGAGCTCGTGGCCCTGGACGTGGGCGACGTCTCGCCGGACGGCAAGAAGGTCCGCCGGCGGGTCACGCTGCGCGTCTTCAAGCGCGCCAGCGACGACCCCGCTCCCCAGGAAGTGTTCTTGCCCGACGGCACCTTCTACAAGATCGAGAAGTACCTCCGGTGGAAGGCCAGGCGCGGCGAGAGCCTCGCGCCCGACGCCCCGCTCTTCGTCAGCCGCAACCACCGCCGTCTCTCGACGCGGATGCTCCGCGAGGCCTTCCGCCTCTGGCAGCAGCGCGCCGGGTTCGACCGCCTGTACACCTTCCACAGCATGCGCCACTCGAGCTGCACGAATCTCTACCGGCAGACCAAGGACATCCGTGTCGTCCAGCGACAGGCCAGGCACAAGAACATCCAGACGACCACCATCTACGCCGTGCCCTCGGACGAGGATCTGCTCCGCGCCGTGCGCGGGCTCATGAGCTGAGGGCCCGGCGCCGAGTCCAATTCCCCGGCCGAGGCCCCCGGCTTCCGCGCCCTTTCCGTTCCCGGTTCGCATTGCCTCTTCCCGTTTCAAAGCGGCACCTCGTCAAATCCGGCCGGGGTGCGACGCGCTGGTAGGCACGGCCCGGCGGCGGCTGAAGATTGGGCGTTTGGGCCGGCCCCCCTCAGCACGACGCGCCCGGCGACCGCGCCCGGGTTGGCCGCCACGCGCGCGACGTTGGCCCACGTGCGCGAGGGCCGCGCCGGCCCAGCCATGGGCTGGTGCACGACGGCCGCGCGCGCCCGTGGCGCCACGGCGAACCCTCGTGCGGCCCGCTCGGGTGCGGTAGGGTTGGCTTGGACCTCGCAGCAAGGGTCTGGTCGCTGGTCGGCCGCGCTCCCCCCCGCGCAGCTCGCCGGCGACCTCTTGCTCTGGGCGGCGCCCGCGTGGCAGCCAGTCGCGGAAAGCGGCGGCTCGTTTCCGTGCTCGGCGCGCCACGTGCACGCGCAAGTCCGCGACACGTCGTCGGCGTCGGGCACCGAGCCGCCACTTTTGGACAGTACCGGCGGTTCGCCGGGCCTACTGAAGAGGCGCATCGCCGCCCTCCGCCGCGCCGTTGCCGGGCACCACGCCCGCGAGCTCCGCGTCCACCGTCGCCAGCGCCTCGCGTAGCCGGCGGTGACGGTCCTGCATCTCCTGGAGCGTGAGCGAGCCCTGGATCTCCTGGCGGCTGTCGGCGCCGCCGAGCAGGAACTCGCGCAGCCGCATGGCGGTGTTGAAGTCCGCGATGGAGTCGACGCGCACGTGGCCCGTCTCCACCGCCTCGCGGAACTTCGCCAGGTAGGCGTCCAAAATCGCGAGGCCGTCCTCTGTCGAGAGGGCGCGCGCCTTGGCCTGCACCCGGCGCAGCTCGACCTTGACCTGGTCCTGGTAATCTCGCCGTTGTTTCGGCCAGTTATGGCGCCGCGAGTGGTAGCCCACGAGCGAGCGGTGAACGCTGAACTT
The DNA here is from genome assembly GCA_016191815.1 of Myxococcales bacterium. GTDB lineage: Bacteria > Myxococcota > Myxococcia > Myxococcales > Myxococcaceae > JACPVI01. The sequence goes on along the minus strand of JACPVI010000063.1, from coordinate 91,727 downwards.
TTGAGCCAGGTCGCGGATGGATGGGTAGCTGCGCTCGAACGTGCCGTCGTCGAGTTGGCGCACGACTTCCCCGCAGACATAGGCCTTCTCGATGTCGTCCCAGGGGATGGGCGGCTTGTCGCCGCGGCGAGGGCGCCCGCGCCTGGGCTTCTTGTCCGCATCGCCGTCCATGCCTCTGAGTATATGGAAGCTCCATATTCACGTCAATGCGGGGATGGCGTCTCGTTGCAGCCGTGCGGGCACTGCCAGTAGCGACGCGGCAAACGTCCGCCGGGTTGGATCTGCGGGCTCCACCGCTCGCCGCACGCCCGGCACCGAAGGCGCACGCGCGACGCATCGAGAAGCTCGATGCCGACTCTGTTCAGCTTCCAGCGAAGCCGTGCCGTCGTGGTCTTCATGCTCTCCTCACGGCGCCGGGTCCGACTCGTCGGCGAAGTCGAAGTACTCGCAGACCTCGCTCAGCACCGCCTGGGTGACCTGGTCCTTGATGGCGTCCTCGCCCGGCGCGTCGGTGTGCTTGTGGGCACGCCGCCACCCGTACGCGACGCCCTCATCGACGGCCCGGCTCAGGACCTCGTAGGCGCGGACCCGCATGCCGCCGGTGACTGGGCGCTTACCTGACCTGCGTCGCGTCATCGGCGTTCTCCTTCTCGGCCGGCTCGAACGCCAGGCAGTGCGCGATCGTCACGAGCAGGTTCGGGTCGAGCGCCTTCGCCATGCCGCAGACGAGGTGGTGGTCGCACTTGAGGCAAAGGTGTTGCTCGCGGTGGCGGGCCTTCAGCTCACCGAGCGGCAGCTCGTCCAGGGGAGTGGGTCGCGTGTCGTTCAACGGGCACCTCCAGTCGCGCGCAACAAGGGCAGCCGGCAGGCGTGGGTGATGGCGGCGGCGAGCGCGTCGGCCGCGTGCTCCGGCTTCGGCAGCTCCGCCATGCCGAGGTGGAGCTTCACCATCTTCTGGATCTGCGCCTTCTCGGCGTTCGGATAGCCCGTCACCGAGCGCTTGATGTCCTGCGCCGAGTACTCGGCCACCGGGATGCCGCGGGCGCGCAGGGCCTCGCGGAGCATCCCGACGACGTTGGCGATCTGGAGCGACGAGGTGACCGCCTTGCCGTAGAAGCGGAACTCCTCGATGGACGCCGCGTCGGGCCGGTGCTCGCCGATGAGAGCCTCGAAGGCGTGGGCGAGCTCGCCAACGCGGATGGTGAGGTCCCGTCCGATGGCGAGACCTCGCTGGCGCCGGGTGCGTAGGACGCCGTGCGTCCGCGCCGTCATGCGCTTGCCCTCGACGGCGATGACGCCGTAGCCGAGCGCTGCGAGGCCGGGGTCCACGCCGAGGAGAATCATCGGCGCACCTCCCTCGCGTTGAAGCGCGGCACGTAGGCCTTCTCGGCAACATGGTCGAGCCGCGCCTTGAGCAGCCGGACCTTCGCGGGCTCGGCTTGCTTCCCGAGGGCCCGCACCAGGTCGTCCACGCGCTTCTTGTCGACGACCAGAATTTGGCGCTCGACCTCTTCTTGGCTCTGCCCAGCGAACTCCGCGATGGCAGCGACGGTGGGGGCGCGCGGGTAGTCGACCTGCGTGGTGTTCGTGAAGGAGTACGCCACGCCCGCCAGCTCGAGGATGTCGACGTCCTTGAGGCGCGCCTTGAGAATCCGCTCGAGCTCATCCTTGCGGGCGTAGAGAATCTTCGCCAGCCGGGCGACTCGCTCGCGCTCGCGGGCGACTGCGTCGAGGTCCGTGGGATCGCTCGCAACGACCTCGAACCGGCCGAGGAGCGCACGGTGGTACGCGGGGCAGCTCCCGCGGTGGTCGCAGCTCGGGCAGTGGGGCCCCAGTCGGGGCGGGAAGGCCTTCGCCTCATCCATCTGGCGAGCCAGCGCCAGGATGTACTCGCGAGCGAGCGCCGTCTCTTCGTCGCTGCGCTTGGTGACGAGCCGGATGCCGTGGCGCAGCAGGTAGAAGGTGAGCCTGATCTCCTTGGCCCACGGGAACAGCTCCCGCGCGGCCATGTGGTAGATGGAGAGCTGCAGGCTCGAGTCGACCTCCTCGCGCGTGAAGATGACCCGGTTGGTCTTGTAGTCGACAACCTCGATGGCCTCGTCGCTCAGGCGGTCGACGCGGTCGATGAAGCCGCGGACCTCGCGGTCGCCGATGCGAAGACGGAACTCCTGCTCGATGCCGAGAACCGCGGAGCCATCAACCAGCGCGTGCTGGCGCGCGTAGTCGTGAAGGATGCGGAGTCCGTCGGTGAAGTGCTCCTGGCCGATGAGGCCGGACTTCGGCCACTCGCGAGTGAAGACCTCGGTGACGAGCGCCTCGGTCAGGCGGAATTCGCCAGCGCTCCCTTTCGCACGCCGGTAGACATCCTCGAGGACGCCGTGGAGGAGCGAGCCGAAGCGCAGTGGGTCCGACTCCTCGGCCGCCTCGCGCACGAGGTAGTGCAGCTCGTAGGACTTCGGGCAGTCCTCGAAGCGCGACAAGCGGGAGAACGACAGGTAGGGGCGCTCCGAACTCATGCCTGACCTCCCAGACGTGCGGCGCGGGAAAGGGCCGAGCGCCAGACCTCCATGAGCCCGGCGTAGACTCGCAGGCATCGCTCAACGTCGGCGGCTGCGCGGTGGGCGCCATCGTTCGGGACGCCGAAGCGCGGGCAAAGGTCTCGCAGCGAGAGCGACGCGACCTCGCCCCGCTGGAACAGCGGCCAGGCGAGCGAGACGGTGTCGACCATGTGGTAGTCGACCGCCGGCGGAGGCAACCCAGCGCGGCGACAGGCTGCGCGGACGAACGCCCAGTCGAACGCCACGTTGTGTCCGGCGAGCGTGGAGCCGCCGAGCACCCGAGCGAGGCGGGGCAGAACCTCCGCGGGCGGAGAGGCATCGGCCCACGCCTCGGGGCTGTACCCGTTGAGCCGTGCCGCCTCGGCCGTGACTGGTGCGTCGGTGGGCGGGATGACGCGGGCCTCGATGCGGTCGAGCACCGCCAGGGTCCGGGCGTCGACGCGAATGGCGGCCACCTCGACCAGCGCATGGACCTCTGGGTCGAGCCCCGTGGTTTCGACATCGAGGAAGGCGAGCGCCCTCGGCGGCGTGGCGGGCGCGGCGTCGTCGCGGACGACCGGGATGTCGAGGGCTCGGGCCAGGCGCAGCTCGCGGTCCATCCCGGGGGTGACCTGCTCGCCGTAGACCCGCACCTCGTCGCAGGCTGCGACCAGCGCCTCGCAGATGCGGAGCGCGAGGTCTCGCTCGCTGGCCTCGTCCACGAACGCCGGCAGGTAGAGGTGCGGAGCGACGGGAGCGATACCCTCGCGAGCGAGGCGCCGGCAAATGCCGCGAACGCTCTCGACGTTGCGGGCGGTATCTCCCGAGAATGGATGTGCAACGTAGACGCGTCTCATCGCCGTTCTCCCTTCAGCAGGCCACGCAGGTGCGCGCGGGCGTCTTCGACCGACGGCGGCTCGTCTTCTGGGGCGTCGCCTGGTCGACCGATGCGGAGGACCCGTCCGCCGAGCGTGCGCATGACGAGGAGGATCTTGTTGAGGTGCTCCGGCGTGAGCTCGACGCGGCTCTCGCCGGTGTACTCGGGGACGAGCCAGAACTCGCCCCACTCGGGGTTGGTGAGGTGGACCGCGACACCCAGCGCCTTGAACGATTCAATGTCCGCCTCCGTCAGCAGCGGGACGGAGGTCGACTCCGGCGTTGATGGCGAGCCACTCGATGCACATGAACTCGTCGGGTCGGGAGCAGGCGCCGTTGGGGAGGTAGTGAAGGCACCTCCGGGAGCCGGGCTGCGGCTCGTACTTCGGGCACGAGATCTCCCTGTGCTTCGGCGTCGCATCCGTCTGGCGCAGTAGGTCGAGCAGCGGCATTGCCGCGAGTCCTCCGTCGTTCTCGTCCGGTAAACGTCTCCTCGACCCCTCGGTGGGGACAGGACCGGCGTCCAGCTCCTACGGCTTGACCTCGGCCGACTCGCGCTGGCGTGGCCCGATGCCTTCCCGCACCTCGAGGACCGCCCTGGCGATCCACGCAAGGCACGACCCGCCCTTGATTGCCCTGCGAAGGTCGAGGGTCAGTCCTCGGACCCGGCGTCCGCCGATCGTCGCGGAAGAACCGAGCACCACCACCGAACCGGCTCGGGCGCGGTTCTTGGCGAGCGGAGCCCGGACGGCCCAGTAGCTGATGGGCGTCGTCGATGGGTACCGCTCGCGCGTGAACGCGCGGTAGGCGGCGTACGCGGCGCGAAGGTGCAGGACGACCTTTCCGCCGGAGACCTCGAAGTGCTGGCCGTCGACGAACTTGCGGTCGCTGATGAGCAGGGCGACCGTGCAGGCGAAGTCGTCGAAGCGATCCGCGCGCCGGCGCGTGCTGCGAGCCAGCGGCACCGGCGACGCGGCTCTCGTATCGGGCCGGCGCTTCGGGACGGCGGGGAGAGGGTCTGCGAGCAATAGGTCAGTGAGCGGCATCGGATGGTCCTCCTCGCCCGGTAAACGTCTCCCTGGGCGGGGAGCGGGGACATCCGCGTCCGAGCGTCGAACTACCCGCAAGCTCGGGGAATTCTGCCGGCCAAGGCACAGATTGGCCTCCGGGCAGTCACCGAGCACGTCGACCGCCGAAATGCGTGCGCAATTCGGAGGTTGCCCGCGACGCGTGCACAAATCCGCTGCCAGCGTCTAGCGTCTCTAGCAGCAGCGCCTGCGCCGCGTTCCTGGAGGAAAGCGCTTTAGGCTCGGGCGGTTGCACCGTGGAGAAGCACAAAAATCGGCTTCTAGCGGCTCGGCGCGAGTAGCCCTACGTAGGAGCGCGTGAATTTTTTTCACGCGAGCCGAGGGCCGTCGTCTGCTCAAATGTGAAGTCTTCCCCCACGTAGACCATCGCGCGCCGTGCTAGGTGCGCTAGAACGTGACGACGCCCCTGAGAAACGCCGTGCCTACGAAGGGTTGCGTCCTAGAAGAAGAAAGAATCTTTCTGCTATAAGAGATCTCGTCCTGTGTCGGGAGCGCGAAGAAGCCGAATGCTTCCGGCCGGTTGGTATGCAGCACGTAGCGTGCGGACGCGAAAGCCGAGCTTGGGCGCGGGCTTGGGCGTATCGGAGGCACACGAACCGCCGATGTTCCCGTTGTCGTCGAGGAGGAAGCTCACATGGAGCCCGTGACAGCGATCGCGACCGTGGCTGGTCTCGTGAAGCAGCTATGGGACGTGCGGAAGAGCCGCAAGGAAAAGGAAGACGCCAACGAAGCGAAGAGGGTCGAGCTGGAGGAGGAGCAGCGGTACATCGAGGCGGTGTCCGCCCTCCGAAAAGTGCTCAGGCAGGCTGACGGTGCCGCCGCAATCCGACCGCCGGATCCCGACGATCCATCCTGGCTCTACTTCGTCCGGCGTGCGACCGCAGATGGGTTCCTCGATGTCTTCCAGGATGATGTGTTCCTCCCAGGCCGCGGTCCTCGACCGCAGCGTTCCGGCGGCGGCTATCAGTTCGGCTGATGCTCAATCGCGGTCGACGTGGCTCTGGCCCCACGACCGGGCCGCCCCGCTGCTGCTGCTCGTCGGGAAGTCGTCGACGTCGAGCGTCTTCTTGGCCTGCTCGAGGTCGATTTCGGCCATGCGGACGTTGCGCCCACCGAGCCACACCTGGCGCTCGAGCTCCTTGATGTAGCCGCCGCGGTCGCGGTTCTCGCGCACCAGCCGGTGCAGGGCGCGTAGCCCGTTGGTCTCGTCCTCGCGCCCGGTGCGCCTTCGTTCCTCGAGATACTTGTCGAAGCAGGACGGCACGTGCAGGAGTAGCCGGCCACCCTGGTAGACGTAATGCCGATCTTGTTCCAGCTCACCGTTGTGGGCGAGCACGCTCAGGGCCTCGACGAACGAGTCGAGGGCGCTCTTGACGCCGTGCTCTCCCTCCACCAGCTCGCCGAGGCACGCACCGACGGCCGCCTCGGCCTCGAGGTCCGGCAGGCCCACGCCGAGGCTCGCGGCGAACTGCTCGAACAGGACCAGCCCCAGCACCATGACCCGCAGGTTGTCGCGGCACCGGTCGGGTACCTCCATCTCGGGGCACGCCCGGGCGAGGAGCACGTCGGTCAGTCGCGTGGCGGCCTCGAGGTCAGTCGCGGTGTCGCGGCCCAGGAGGAACTGGATGTACGGGACCGCGAGCTTCCCAAGCTCGAGCCCGCGAAGCCGGCTGAAGGCCCTCTTGTGCTTCGGCACTCGCAGCTGGTTCCGGTTGGGGCTGACGCTGATGAGCCGCTCGAGCAACGCCGGGTCGCCCTCGGGGCGCGCCTCGCCGGCCAGACACACGGGCGCCGACAGGCGGTAGCTCACGATGCGCAGGTCGGGCCGGCCGCGCTCCTCGGTCTCGCCGCCGTAGATGCGCCGCAGGAACCGGATGAGCGAGAGCAACCGCGCTTTCGGCATGTCGCGCGGCTTGAACTCGTCGATGAAGACGGGCACCGAGTTCGTGCACGACAAGAGCCGGATGAGCGCGAACTCGGTCTCCGTGGCGCTGTAGGGCTCGGTGTCGGCGATGCCGCAGAGACGCCAGAACACGCCGCGGATGAGGCTCGTCTTGCCCGAGCCCTGGCTGCCCCAGACGACCAGGATGGGAAACCGCTCGAGCAGCTGCATCAACCGGGGGCGTAGCGGGGCCGCGAAGAACCAACCGAGAACGGGCAGGACAATCGCCGGCTCGTTGAGCTCGAGCAGAACTGGCAATACCTCGGCCGCCAGCGCTCGCGTCTCGTCCGGCGGGGGCAGAGCGTAGCGGAGGCGTCCGGGCAGGCTGCTGCCGTTGGGCACGTAGAGGACCTCGTCGGCCGAGCGCAGGCCGTCGGACGCGACGACGACGCCGGGCGCCACCCACCTGGGCCCATCGGGCGTCTCGACATAGCCGAGGTTTCGGGTCCCGAGCCGCCTCGGGACGTCGCGCGCGGCGAGGATGCGCTGCACGCCCTGGATGTTCTCGTCAGAGCCGGTCCACTGCAGGTCGAGCTTGCGAAGCGAGCCCAGGAAGTTCCGGCGCGAATGAAAGACCTCCGGCTCGAAGCGCATCTCGTGGAAGACGCCGCCACGGTCGGTGGTGACGTCGCCCACCACAATCTCGCCGTCCTCGACCTGGATGCGCATCGTGGGCTCGACGCAGAACGACGACAGGAAGACCGCGTTCCCGTCCCGGTCCTCCACATAGTAGCCCTTGAGGTCCTCGTACACCTCGCCGCGCATCACCGTCTGCGGACCGTCGGGCGCTTCCTCTTCGCGCCGCCGCTGCGCGCGCAGCGATGTCACTGACCGCTTGAGGTCCCGCAGCCCCAGGCGAAAGCGCTTCTGCAGCAGCTCGATGTAGCGCCGGTCCATGGACGGATCGCCGGAAGCGATGGCGTCGAGGACCGGCCGGAGGCGCACCTCCAGCTCAGCACCAGGTAGGTCGGCCGCGATGTCGAGGATGGCCTTCTCGACGTCGAGCAGCACGTGGCAGCGGTCGCAGGGGTTCTCGACGGAGAGAAGCCCGTTGGCCTTGAACCACCGGCACGGCGGCGCGATGGTGCCGCCGGGGTCGCGCGTCGCGTCGATTTTCCGGATGCAGTCCTCGACGTACTTGCGCCCGTCGCGGCCGTCGAGCTTGCCGAGCACGCGCGCGTCCCACTCGAGCACCGCGGGCACAAGCCGCTCGGGCGAAAGCCCGTGGTGCATGAGGTAACGGACCATGGTGAAGATGGCCACCGAGCGGTCCGGGAAGCCCTCTTCCCAGAGGTTGCGCGCGGGCGGGCACATGTCGATGGGCGGTTCCGGTGCCGGCCCGCGCTTGTGCCCGCCATTTCGGCTCTCCAGGGGCGTCGCCGACGTCAGCGGGGGAGCCACCCGCATCGGCATCTTGAGGATGGCATCGAGCAGGGCCGCGTCCTCGTTCCGCACGAAGGGCGACGAGGCTCGACTCGTCCGGTGCGGCCGTTCGGGAGAGTCCTCGCCCTTCACGCTGCGGGTGCCGATGACCTTGATGATGCGCGACAGGTTGAAGATGCTGTCGACGGTCACGCCGTTGCCGCCGAACCGCTCGCGGATGCGCGCCTCGAACTGCCGCAGTCGTTCCTTCACCTCGTCCCGCCGGTCTGGCGCGAGATCGAGGGGCGGGACAGCGAACCACAGCTGACAGCCGTTGCCACTCATGTTGCGGACGGGCAGGAGGAACTTCTTCGACTCCATCCACGCCGAGATGGCCTCCCCGCGCTCCACGGCGAGCGCCAGCTCGGCGTCGGTGCTCGCGGTGTCCTTGGGCCGCGCCGGGTCGAGGTCCACCACGATGGCGGTCAACCACTCGATGTCCTCATCCTTGGCGCCCTGCTTGAGGTGGGCGATTCGGTTCGGAGCGCGTTCGAGGAACCGCACCGGCCTGGGCTGGATGCCGGCGTAGACGTTCGTCTCGCCTGAGTGCTCCGCGCACGCCGCGACGAACTCGTCCTCGTCGTCGAAGCAGCCGATGCCGGCGATGCCGTGGCCCGGGTGGATGACTCGCACCTCGGTCACGCCGCGCCCGGCGTGGGCCAGAAACCGGTACGTGGCGAGGATGTCCTCGATGAGGACCAGCGGCTCGCCCATGGGTCAGGGCCTCGCCGGCGCGGTTCTCGCTGCGGGCGCCTGTCCCGTCAGCTCGGCGCAGATGCGCCGGCGCACGCTGTATTGGCGCCGGAGCGCGGGTACGGCCGCGTCGACCAGGTCGAAGCAGATGGCACGACCCTTCTCCGGGTGGATGCGCAAGAGCCGTCCGACTCGCTGGCGCACGCGTCCCTCGGCCCGGGTCGGGTACACAAGGAAGACGCGCGCCAGGCGGGGGATGTCGAGCCCCTCGTCGGCGACCGTCGTGGCCACGAGCGCCTGGACACGCCCGGCGCGCGCGGCATCGAGGATGCGCTCGCGCTCGGCGCGCCGGACCTCGCCGGCGAGCAGCTCGGTCGCGAGCCCGCGTCCCACGAGCAGGTCGCGCAGCCGCTTGGCGTGGGCCACCCGCCCGGACAGCACGAGACACAGGTGCCCTTCGGTGGCTTCGCGCACCACGTGGTCGACGATGAGAGCGTTGCGCTCGGCGTTTTCCACGAGGATGTCCATCAGGCCGTCCCAGCTCTCGGGCATCGGGTCCGGCGCGAACGTGGTCACCACGGGCCGGACCTCGGGTCGCAGCAGGTAGCCTCCAGCGACGAGCTCGTCGTAGCCGACCTCGAACAGTGGGCGGCCGAGGTAGAGGGTGAGGAGCGGTGTCAGGCCATCGGTGCGCTCGGGCGTCGCGGTGAGGCCGACGCGACGGCGCGCTGGCAGCCGATGCAGGACGCCACGGAAGACCTCCGCAGGCGCGTGGTGCGACTCATCGAGGATGACTACCCCGAAGCCCTGGGCGAAGCGCTCGAACGTCGGCAGGGGCAATGCGACCAGGCTCTGCACCGTGGCCACGGTGACGGGCTGCGGGTCCAGCCTGCCGTCCGCCACCACGCCGAGCTGGCCGCCCGCTCCGGCGAGCGCCGCCGCCCACTGCCCTACCAGGTCGAGCGTGTGCACCAGGATGAGCGCCGGCTGCCGTGCCGCACGCACGAGGGCAGCGCCGACGACGGTCTTCCCGGCGCCGCACGGCATGACGAGCGTGCCCTGCACCCCGTCAACCGCTGCAACAAGCGCCCTCTTCTGGTACGGCCGGAGGCCCTGCAACGGCTCCAGGTCGAGCTTCGGAAGCGAGAGTCGCCGGTCCTCGAACACGAGGTCGACGCGCTCTTCGGCGGCGAGCTTGCGCAGGAGGTCCACCGCTCCCCGCGGCAGAACAAGCTCGCCGCTGCGCGGGTCGCCCTCGACGCAGTCGATGTGCTCAGGCACGCCGCGCACCGAGCGGGCGAATCGTCTCCGCGCCTCGAAGGCCGGATTGCGAAAACGCAGCGCGAGGCGCAGTCGCTCCGCAAGGCGCGGGGGCGTCTCCGACGGCAGCCGGATGGCGGAGTCCACGACCGCGCGGAGCCACATCACGACGACGCCTCCTCGGCCGCCGCCTGGGGCTCGTCCAGGAACAGCCGGATGTTGCCCAAGTCCCTCGTGCGCAGCGCCGGGGGCAAGCTCCGGAGGAAGCGCCGCCCGTAGGACTTGTCGGCCAGGCGCCGGTCGAGGATGACGACGGCCCCGCGGTCGGCGCGGCTTCGGATGAGCCGGCCGAAGCCCTGTTTCAGCGCGATGATCGCCCGCGGAACGCTCACGTCTGCGAACCAGCGGGGATTCCGCTCGCAGATGGCGTCCATGAGCGGGTCGTCAGGGGTCGGGAACGGCAGCCGGTCGATGACGACCGCCTGGAGCGCGTCCCCGGGCACGTCAATGCCGGTCCAGAAGCTCTCCGTCCCGAGGAGCACCGTGCCCGGCTGCGCCTTGAATGCCTCGACCAGCCGGTTGCGCGGCATGTCACCCTGCTTGAGCACCCGCCGGCCGTTGCCCGCGATGTACTGAGCGACGGCGTTCAGCACGCGGTACGAGGTGAAGAGGCCAAGCGTCCGGCCGTCGAGCGCTTCAACGACGCTATGGATGACCTCGCCCGCCGCCTTGGGGAAGCCCGGATCGTTCGGCTCCGGCAGCCCCTCTGGAATCGCGAGCAGCGCTTGAGACGGGAAGTCGAACGGGCTCTCGACGATAACCTCATCGGCGTCCTCGGGCAGGCCCAGCTCGCGCCGCACGAACTCGAAGTTGCTGTCGGTGGAGAGCGTGGCGGAGGTGACGACCACGGTGCGCGTGGCGCCGAACAGCTCCTCGCGCAGGCGCCCGCTCACGTCGATGGGCTTCGAGCACAGCCGCGCGTGGCCGCGGTCGTCGAGCTCGATGAAGCAGACCGCGTTGCCGTCCTCCAGCTCGAGCGCGTCGCCGATGCGCTCGCGGCCCTGGCGGGCCTGTCGCGCAGCCCGTCGCAACGTCGCACGGCGATCCGGGTCGTCCTCGGCGGCGAGCGCCGCTGCCTCGAGGAGCGACTCCGCGCTGCCAAGCAGCGCCGGGAGAGGGCCGGCGTCCACCTCGCCCGGGCGGCGCAGCCGGACGCGGTAGGCCGGCGAGCGCGCATGGTCGGCGAGACGGCGGAAGAAGGCCTCGCCCGCTTCGCGCAGCTTCCCGGCCAGCTCCTTCTGGCGCAGGTCTCCGAGCGCCGAGGCCACCCGCCGGACAACGTGGAACGAAACCTGGTAGCCGAGGAAGTCGCGCGCCACCTCGGCCATCCGGTGACCCTCGTCGCAGATGAGGACGTCGTGCTCGGGTAGGACGATGTCTTGGCCGGTGAGCGACTTCACCTGCAGGTGCGCGAACAAGAGGTGGTAGTTGCAGACGACGATGTCGGCCTCGGCGGCAAGCCGACGCGCCCGGACGGAGAAGCAGTCGCCGTAGCTCGAGCAATCCTGGCCCTTGCAGTCTTCGGCGCCGATGGAGAAGCGCGACCAGACGGCAGGTGCCGGCACGAAGTCGAGCTCGCTGACGTCGCCGGTCTTGGTCTCCTTGATCCACTCGACGATGCGCCGGCAGGCCTCCTCCTCGCCGAAGAGCTCCCCGAGCTCGGCCCGCGCCTGGGCCTCGTAGTACCGGTCCCAGCATGCGTAGTTGTTGCGGCCCTTGAGCAGCGCGAAGGTGAAGGGCCAGGGCAGCGCGCGCTGGAGGGCCGGCAGGTCCTTGACGACGAGCTGCTCCTGCAGGGCGATGTTGGCGGTCGCGATGACGACCCGCCGGCCCGAGTGGCGCGCGTGGTAGGCCGCGGGGACCGAGTAGGCGAACGCCTTCCCGGTCCCGCATGGCCCTTCCGCGAGCAGGTGGCCGCCGTTGGCGATGGCCGCATCCACGGCCATCGCCAGACGCACCTGCGGCTCGCGCCGCTCGTAGCCGGGGAAGGCGCGCGCGAACGCGCCGCCCTCCCCGAAGACGTCTTCGAGGTAGCTCATGACGCCGTCCTCGGGGCTGGGCCCCGGCAGAGGTCATTCGAAAGGGTCAACCTCACCGGACGACGGCTTGCCCTTGGCCTCCGCCTCGAGCCGGTCGAGCAACGCGACGGCCTCCTCGACGCGCGCCGCCGGCAGGTCGCGCACGCGCTGCACGCCGAACGTCTTGAGGAACCGCTCCGTCGACTCCTTCGGCAGCGACTTCAGGATGACCACCATGCTGCTGGCGGTCTTCGCGTCGACGGTGCCACCCTTGGCGCCGCCGCGCGCCTTGTCGAAGGACTTGAGGTCCTCGCGGCCAGAGCCGCCGGCAGCAGCCTCGGACGACTCGTAGAGCTTCTCGAGGTCCTGGAGCTCGAGCTTCTTGAGGTCCGCGAGCTGCTTGTCGCCCAGCCGCTCCTCCGGGAGCAGCGTGTAGGTCGTCTTCGGGTCGCCGGCTGCACCGTGGCGCTGGATCTCGAACGACCACTTGTCGAGACCGAACTTGTCGCGGACGGTCAGGAGGCTCTGGAAGGCCACGGTCCCCATCTCGAAGACCTTCACTTCCTTGCCCGTGTAGAAGTTGATCGAGACCCGCAGCGACGGCTTCTTCCCGTCGGCGCAGTGGGTGCAGGACGTGCCGGCGCACTTCACGTAGCGCTCGACGAAGTGGACCTCGCGCGGGTACGGGTCTCCGAGGAAGACCCCCACGGCCTTGTCGCCGTCGTTGGCGAGGCGCAACCACGGCCCCGCGCCTTCGCTGTGGCGGTCGGCCAGCTCCTTTGACTTGTCCCAACTGTTGTCTGACATGACTTCTCCTCCGTTCACTCCCGGGTGGTGTTCACGTCCCCGCAGGCCCGCGCCTGCGAGGACGTCGCCGCCGCCGTCGGGGGCGTGCAGCGGCTGTTGTTGGAAGGCTTCAGGTCGAGCTGGGGAGAGCCGGGCGCGGCTTCGTGGTCGCGCCAGTAGACGGCGACGAGCGCGCGCCCCCGGTCGTCACGGCCGGCCGGCTCGAAGAGGTACTCGTGCGCGCCGTCCACCTCGACGACTTGGACCAGCTCCTCGACGAGGAAGAGGCCGGGCAGCTTGAGCCATTCGTGCATGGCTGGCCTCACCGCCCAATCCGCGAGAGCACGTCCTCGACAGCGGGGTGCGGTTCCACGCGCCGTGTCGGGGGCTCGTTGTCGCCAGCGGCCTCGCGCTCGAGCAGCCGGGCGCGGTTTCGCTGGTAGATGCGGTCCAGGCTCTTCATGGCCTGCCAGACGAGGTCGTCCGCGCAGTCTTGGGTGGCGAAGATGCCGCCCAGGCAGAGCACCACCTCGCGGAAGAACCGGTCCAACTCGGCGGCTGTCGCTGTTCGTGCGTCCGTCATCGTTCGTCTCCTGATCGCCGGCGCCTTCGCCGGGTCTCGCCTTGCCCGCCCGGTAAACGTCTGTTCGCCCTGCCAGTGGGGACATCGACCTCCGGAGCGGTCGGAGAGCCCGCGGGTCCACCCCCTCACGCCCTCTACGCCGGGCTCGACCACCGGCGACTCCGGCTGTCCCGGCGGTCGCTGGCCTCTTGGGCCTCACGGTCTGTCGAGCCAGGCGTAGAGAGCGCGAGGTCGGTCGGCCCCGTGTTGCTCTCCGCCGCTCCGCCCGGTAAACGTCTCCTCGCACCCCGGGTGGGGACATCGAGTGCGGCCCTCAGTCCTTCAGCGGGTCTGCACCGTGAACTTCCCGGAGCTTTTCCTTCGCGCGCTGGTGGCGCTTCTTCGCCGTCTCGCGGCTGATGCCCAGCTCTGCCGCGACCTCGCGCAGCGTGCGCCCGTAGAGGTGGACGCCGAGGATGAGGGCGCGGTCGTCTTTATCGATGAGACCGGCGGCGACGAACCGGTCGAGCTTCCGCGCCGCGACGGCGAACTCTTTCGGATCTGGCGCCGCCGCCGCCTCGCGCCCCTGCTGCACGAGGTTGCCGAGCGACAGCTGTCGAGCCACGTCGGCATCAGGAGTGCGCTCCAGCTCCCTCTGCAGCTCCACCGCCTCGATGGCGAAGTTGGTCGCGGCTATGCCGATCCGGTCCTCGCGCTCCCGCGCCCGCCGCAGGGCCGCCAGTGTGTCGCCCTCGATGTTCGCGGCGACACGAGCCGGCCGACGCGCAACCGGGTAGCGCTCGAGCGCGTCCGCGAACGCATCGACGATGCGTCCCCAGAGGTCGTCGTGCTCGCGCTTGTCGAGCACGTGGCGGCGCGCGTTGTAGATGCGGTCGAGCTTGGGGAACATCGCGACCGCGAGCAGCGCGAACGCCCGGCCGCCGCTGCCTTGCTGGTGCTCGACCACCAGCGCGAGCAGCGCCACATCCTTCTTGTCATTCTTGTCTGGGTCGGCGTCGCGGTTGCGCAGCAGCACGAGGAGGTCATCGACCGTCTCGAACTGCCTCAGCGCCTCGTGTCTCGTCTTCGCTTCGTTCAGGTACTCGTTCTGGACCTTCCGTGCCGCGTTCGACTCGAGGTCGCGGCGAGCTTCGTCCCGATAGGACATGCGGGCCTCCGGCGGCCCGGGCCTGCTCGACGTCTCCGTCGAGGGGCTCGGGCCACGGGGGCCACGCGGACCTGGTTAGGGTTGGTGGTTGCCTTCCGCGGCTACAGGCGGATGCGCAGCAGCCGCGACTTCTTGCTCGGGCACGCCACCTGGAGGACCGCGCCGCTGCCGAACACCACCGGCGGGAAGTCGATCAACGTCGCGAGCAACTTTCCGCGCGGCGAGCAGCCGCACTGGTCGTTCGGGCAGCGCACCTCCACGGTGCGTTTCACTTCTGGGTTCTGGGTCTGGTTCACGTCTTCCTCCGCGTTTGAGCGCCCAGCGGGCGCGGGTTGACCTGGACTCCGGCTTCGTGAGCCGGAGCGCGGAGGGCCTTGTGCGGAGGCGTTGGGATTACGAGGATGGTTCATGGCGTCGAGCACGCGCCCGACGCCCGACCGGAGAGGGCTCAGAAGAAGTGCACCCGCCGGCGTCGCCTGTGGTCGCCAGAACGTCGCCTGCGGGTCACTTTTTTGTCGCCGAAAAGTCGCCGCTCGAGGCGCTGCTGCGGCCGCGCGTCGCCAGAACGTCGCCGGCGTCGCCGAAGCGTCGCCAAAACGCCGCCACTTCTTGGTTTCTGTCGCCACCCGGGCCTCCGGGCGGCGGCGCCATCAGGTCGGCACCGTCGCCTACAGAGGCCGCGCTACAAATCGCGTAGCGCCGCTACATTTCGCGTAGCGGAACGGCCACAGGCGGCGTCAGACGGTCCAGTCGACTGGTGGGTGGGGGTTGTACGAACAGGAGATGCCCGTGGTCAGGGCACCTTCGAGGTGCTGCCAGAGCAGACGATGGTGCTTCCGTAGCCTGGCCCTGGCACGGTTGATGGCGTTGGTAACCGCCTTCCGTGCCCGCTCCGCGTCTCCGCCGTCGCGGCGAGGGCGCCCGTCCTGCCCGGCCACGCTGGCCAGGTAGTCGTTTAGCGCCTCTTCCCTCTGCCGGAAGTACTGCAGTCTGCCGAGGTCCTTGTTCTTCTCGGCCTCCTCAAGCTCCTCGCGGGCATCGTGGAGGGCCTTGAGGCAGTCCTTGATCGTCTTCTCGTCGACCACGTCGCCGGAGGAGGTCGGAAGTGGTGGGTCCGTGACTCCGGCCTCGAGCGCCAGGAGCTGAATGCTGTGGATCTCGCGCCCCGGTGAAGACAGAAGATGGGCGATGTGCCGAAACCCCTTGCTGTTCTTGAGCGGCGGGGCGGCCTCATTCTCGAACCAGATCCGCCAGAAGTCGGTCTCCAACCGAAATGTCGGGCTCGATGGGGTAGCAGCAGCCGACGCGCGGTAGCGCTGGTGGACCGCGAGCACGGCCAGGCACGACTCCGGAAGGGTTCCGTCGTTCAACCCTGAAGCGTGCGCCGCGAGCCCCTCGACGAGGACGCGCGAAACCTCCTTCGCATGGCGTTGGTACAGGTCGAGGATCTGCGTCCCAGCCTCGTTGGACGGAATGCCCAAGTGTCGCACCACACGGCTCGCCTCGCTGAACCGCGAGAAGAATTCGACGTCCGACATCTTCGCGACCTCCGTGGCCGTTCTGACGTAGGACTCAATCATGGTGCGTGCTCCGCCCGCTCTGCGCTCCCCCGCAAAGAGGTCCACCTTGTAGATCTCCAGCGGGTCGTGCTCACCCATTCCCGCAGCCAGGGTGGCAAACCGTCGGTCGACGCACTGGGAGCACTCGCCGCAGTGCGTGAGCAGGTTGCTCGCCGGTCTCGTATGGCTGCAGCTCACCGTCAGCGGGATCAGATCGCTGCAGCCGTGTTCCTTGATGAGGTGCACCACGTCCGTCTTCGTCTTCCAGATGAACGGGTTCTCCACCTGGAACGGGCGCTCCAGCAGCGCGGAGAAGAACTGCCCGAACCGTTCGAGCACCTGCGGATGGGTCGTGCGTGTTGCCCGCGCACCTACAGTCTGTGGAGCGATCGGGAAGTTCAGGCTCGTGACCCCGTTCTCGTAGAAGTGGATCCGCGAACGGCCGAGCATCGTCGCCACCGTTGAGGCGAGCGCCGCGTAGAGAAAGGAGCGGGACCGCTGCGTGTAGTCGCGTCCCAGCGCGCTGCTCTTGTTCGCCCACACGGGCACGGGGAGGACGTTGTTCTTGGGGCAGCGCTTGCGCAGCTTCTCGACCAGGTCATCGAGCTTCTTCGAACGCTTCGGTGCCGATCGATGGCTGACCAGCGCAACCCGCCGCTGATTGACCAGCGCCTCCTGGATGGCGCCGGCGAGCGAGTCCAGGCCACCCGAGAACAGGACGACCTCGTCAGCGTCGAACTCGGTGACGAAGTTCTCGAAGTACCCCTGAACCCAAACCGACTGCGTGAACTTCGTGAAGTGGAACTCGTACTCGTCCTCCGAAAGGAGGGTGAGCGTATCGAGCAGGGCCGAGGTGACCGCATCGCTGGCCCAGAGGTCGGGGCACCGAACCGGCACATGGAACTCGAAGCGCCGGTGCCACCGCTTGCCGGTATCCTCCGCGCCGGTTCGGCTGACCGCCTGGTCTGCCGCGTACACGTAGGCCGCCACCTCGAGTAGATCGACCAGCACGTTCGGGATGTTCGACGCCATGACCTGCGAGATGTCGGAGATCTTCAGGTTCACGTTGTGATCGCTTCCGCGCAGGTCCAGCCTGACTATGCTGCCGGAGGCGTTCGGCCCGGGAGCGGAGGCGCCCCCGCAGAGGATGACGCTGGATCGCGTCATCGCTCGGCCCCTCCCTTGTGCTTGCGCAGCTCGGTGCGGAGCTTCTTCAGCGCAACGTGGACGAAGCCCTGCGCCTTCTCTGGGGTGATGCCGCCCTCGAAGTTGGTCTTCGAGAACCAGGTGCCTGCGAAGTCCTGGACGATGCGCGCCGCCTGTTGGCAGTGGTGGTCGAGAGCGGCGTTGAACTCCGTGTGCTCAGCGAGGTTTGCGAACCGACGGCCGGCACCGACGTGATTCGACAGCTCGCGGCCGAGGAAGGAAGCCAGGTAGCGGCGCGTCAGGTTGGCGAAGAAATCGCGCGAGAGATCGCCGAACTGCTTCGGGGTCGCGAGGGCAGCGAGCTCACGCTTGACGTCTGCGGCCGTCGAACCGAAGAGGCTTTGCGTGCGCTGTGCGAGTGATGCCGTGAGCGTCTCGGCCGCAGCCATCTGGGCCATCTCGCCAAGGTCGGTGCGGCCCCCGGTGCCTCGCAGGTGCGCGTCTACTGCGTCGCTGAACGCCCCGACCAGCTCCATGACGCTCGGCGCTTCGCGGGTGGTTAGACCGAGTTCACGAAGACGAGCCAGGTAGTCGGCCGCCCGGGCGGCAAGAGGAAGTTGTGTCAGCAGCCAGGTGGCTTTCGCCAGCGCGGGGTCGCGCGCCGCCTCCTCGAGGCCGAGATGGGCCGCCTCGAAGGCGGCAGCGGCCACGGCCTGGACCTCGGCGTCGCTCTTGATGAGCTCGACGACCTCGTTCCACTTCCGCGTTCTCGGAAGGTTAGGGAGTAGGTGCTGTCCCATGCCGCCTCTGTTTGACCGTTCGCCGTGTCAGCGCATTCGCTTCGACTTCCGCGACTCTCTCTCGGGGATCATCGAAAGCAGCTCGCGCCGCACGAAGTCCGCCGCCACATGCACATCCCAGGTGGTCCCGCGCGCCAGGAGTGGTACCACCTCCTTTGGGAATTCCGGGTCGGCGAGCTTCGCGTCGAGGTTGGCCTCGAAGTCCCTGCGACTGACCTTTCGGCCCTGGTGTTCCAGGTAGCGCAGAAAGGCCTCGACGACGCGGCGAGGGTCCACCTTCACCGTGGCCAGCGTCTTCCACAGGTCGAAGAGGTCGCGCGCCTTGCTTCGCTGGTACAGCGCTCGGAGCTTCGTACCGAGCAACTCCTCGATCTGATAGGTCGTCACCGTTGCTCTGCCCGAGAACCATCGCGACGAGATCTCAACTGGCTGATGGAGGTGCTCGTACACGGTGAAGTGCTCCTCCGAGTTGATCTCGACCTTGAGCTTCATGGGGAGCGGCGGCGGTCCCTCGGACCGCATGCGGTAGAGAAGAACGACCCGGCCGCGCTTCAGCGTTCGCTTCGGTGGCCCGAGCCACGGGTCGAGAGCAGCCCGCAGCGCATCGAGCGTCGGCCCGATTGGCTCAGCGCGAAGCTGCACCAGGTCGATGTCTTCCGAGTAACGGGCCGGCGGTCGGACGAAAAGCCGTCGGAGCGCCGTTCCGCCCCGAAAAGCCAGTGCGCTGGCCAGCTCGTCGCGGTTGAACATCTCGACGACGGCGCGGGCGATGATCAGATCCTGTTCGACCTGAACGTCTTGAACCCAGGGAGCATGGGTACGCCATTCGGTGATGTAGTCGGCAGGGATCACAGCTCCGGCTCGACCTTCGCGTTCACGGCCACGCGCCAGCGGCGGTCGCGCGGAGCGCCGCGCATCGTCCGGCCGGGAATGAGGGGCGTGACGTGGGACGCGCGCTTTGCTGCCAGCTTGGCGAGCGGTTCCGTGCGGTCGCCCGCCCCCACTTTCTCCAGCAAGTAGCCGAGCCGCTGCGCGATCGGAAGCGCGACGAGCACCGCAGCGAGCCTGGCAAGCTGTTCGGGATCGATGGATTCGGCGAGCTCCGCCAAGACCGTCGCCGCGTTCTCGATGCCGCCGCAGTGCCCCACGTACTGGACGAGGTCCAGGGCCGTCGCCTCCGGCGTCGACACGCGCATCGTGCCTCGTGGGGTGTTGAACGAGGCCGTAGGTACCTTCTTCGCGTTCCGTCGAGCGACGAAGACCACATGGACCTGTCCGCAGTCGATGTCGGGTCGGTTCTTCGTTGTCATCACCTGGAAGACTTGCGGTCGTTGGTGCGCCGCGCCGTGGTGCTGAGCCGCGCTGAGCAGGCCCACGTAGTAGTCCTCTCGAAGGTGCTCCATGAGCTGAGGGACGAACTGCTCGGGGGGCAGGCAGTTCAGTGCCCGGTACTCGGGCGGAACGATGACGTGGAACCCGCGGTAGGGCGTCGCGATCTCGCCCTTGGCCGCCAAGCGGCGTAGGACCGCCCGGGCGGCGAGGACGGAGAGACCGAGTGACCGCACCACCTCCTCCGTCGTGAAGTGGTACCTGCCGCGCGCTGCGAGGTCGGCGATGAATCTACGCCCTTTCATAGACGCCACTCGTGAAAGGTAACGGTATTCGTTATCTTTGTCGAGTCATAGTAGCGCCCCGCCTCGGACGCCTGCGAGCCGTCTCGGCTATCGTGCTCCACGGCGACCCCTCCGCCTGTGGCGCGCCGCGCCAGAACCTCGGCGTCAAGCGTCTGGACTTCAGTTCAGTCGTCGCTCGTGAGGGCTGGCGCGTCGCCGGCCGATCTCGGTCTCCGCGCCCGCCGCTGACGGCGGCGCCCGTTGCCCGTTGCCACGTTGCCCAGCCTGGCGCCCGACCGCGGGCCACCGGCGCCCCGTGCGCGGTCGGCTCGGCGAACCGGTCTTGACGCCTGGACCAGTTTGGCCGATCTTGGACCGCCTTGTGCCAGCTGCCCACGCAGAGGAGGTGGCGGTGACCTCGCCTTCGATGACGGTCCACGATGTCGCGCGCTACTTGAACGTCGACGAGAAGACTGTCTACCGCCTCGCCCAGCGGGGCGAGCTGCCCGGATTCAAGGTCGCCGGCACGTGGCGGTTCAAGAAGGACGACATCGACGCGTGGATCGAGCGCCGAAAGCTCGCCACCCGTGATGAGCGTGGAGCCGCTGCGCCCACGGAGACCCCAGGCCGGAAGGATGCGAAGTGAACGCGAGCGATCTGATGCCAACGCCAGGAAACCGCCCGGCATGATCAAGCTCGAAGACCTTCGGCCCAACGCCGTCGTCCGCGGCATCCTGCCCGACTGCATGGTGTCCATTGTCGGCGTGCAGTGGTTCGGCTCCGAGGCGCTCGAGCTCACGTACAAGGACCCGGCGGGCCGCATCGCCAACCAGCTCCTCTACCGCCACGACGAGCCGCGCCTCGAGGTCGTGGAGCAAGGGCGCCCGTGGAGCTTCGATGGCGACGGCGCGCTGTTCCGCCTCGTGTCGGAGGCACACCGCATCCGTCTCGCGCACCTCTTCGACCCCGTCCTCGCGGTCCACACCTCGCTCGTGGATCCGCTGCCGCACCAGATCATGGCCGTCTACGAGTCGATGCTCCTGCGCCAGCCGCTCCGCTTCCTGCTCGCGGACGACCCGGGCGCGGGCAAGACGATCATGGCGGGCCTCTTGATCAAGGAGCTCATCGCCCGAGGCGATCTCCACCGCTGCATCGTCGTGTGCCCGGGAAGCCTCGCGGAGCAGTGGCAGGACGAGCTCTACCGCCGCTTCCAGTTGCCCTTCGAGATCCTCACGACCGACAAGCTCGAAGCGGCGCGGACGGGCAACTGGTTCCTCGAGAACAATCTGGTCATCGCCCGCCTCGACAAGCTCTCGCGCAACGAGGATGTCCAGGCGAAGCTCAACGCGCCCGACTGCCGCTGGGACTTGGTGGTCTGCGACGAGGCCCACAAGCTGTCGGCCACGATCTTCGGCGGCGAGATCAAGTACACGAAGCGCTACAAGCTCGGCCAGCTCCTCTCGGGGACGACGCGCCACTTCCTCTTGATGACGGCGACGCCGCACAACGGGAAGGAGGAGGACTTCCAGCTCTTCATGGCGCTGCTCGACGGCGACCGGTTCGAGGGGCGCTTCCGCGACGGTGTCCATGTCGCCGACGTCTCGGACCTCATGCGGCGCATGGTGAAGGAGACACTGGTCAAGTTCGACGGGACGCCGCTCTTCCCCGAGCGCATCGCGTACGCGGTCCCCTACAAGCTCTCCGACCCGGAGGCGCGGCTCTACAAGGAAGTCACCGACTACGTGCGCGAGGAATTCAACCGCGCCGAGGCGCTCGAGAACGACAAGCGCGCGGGCACGGTGGGCTTCGCGCTGACGATCCTCCAGCGACGGCTCGCCTCGTCGCCCGAGGCGATCTACCAGTCCCTGCGCAGGCGTCGCGAGCGGCTGGAGAAGCGCCTGCGCGAGATGGAGGTCCTGCAGCGGGGCGCGGTGGCGTCGGCGCTCGCGGCGGCCGCGCCTGCGCTCGACGCCGAGGACTTCGAGGACCTCGAGGAGGCGCCGGACAACGAGGTCGAGGCCGCCGAGGAGCAGGTTCTCGACCAGGCGACGGCCGCGCGCACCATCGACGAGCTGAAGGCGGAGATCGCGACCCTCGGCCGCCTGGAGTCGCTGGCGATCTCGGTTCGGCGCGGCGCTGAGGATCGCAAGTGGCGCGAGCTCGCGAACCTCCTCTCCGAGATCTTCACCCCAGCCGGACTCGGGCTCCGCGTTGCCGAATCGACCACGCCCTACGGCAACGTGATCCCGAAGCCCACGCCCTCACCGCGGCAGAAGCTCGTCGTCTTCACCGAGCATCGGGACACGCTGAACTACCTCGAGGACCGCGTCACCACGCTGCTCGGTCGCAAGGAAGCGGTCGTCGTCATCCACGGGAGCTTGGGCCGCGAAGAGCGCCGCAAGGCCCAGGAGGCCTTCCTCCACGATCCCGAGGTTCAGGTGCTGCTCGCGACCGACGCCGCCGGCGAAGGAATCAACCTTCAGCGCGCCCACCTGATGGTCAACTACGACCTGCCCTGGAACCCGAATCGGATCGAGCAGCGGTTCGGACGCATCCACCGCATCGGCCAGACCGAGGTCTGTCACCTGTGGAACCTCGTCGCCGCGGAAACGCGCGAAGGCGACGTCTACCACACGCTGCTCGAGAAGATCGAGGAGGCCCGCAAGGCCCTCGGTGGGCAGGTGTTCGACGTGCTCGGCAAGCTTCAGTTCGAGGGAAGGCCGCTGCGCGAGCTCCTCATCGAGGCCGTCCGCTACGGCGAGAAGCCGGAGGTGCGCGCGCGCCTGACGCAGGCCATCACCAACGCGGTCGACCGCGGGAAGATCCAGGACCTGCTCGAGGAGCGGGCGCTCGTGCACGATGGGATGGACGCGAGCCGTCTCCAGCGCGTGCGCGAGGACATGGAGCGCGCCGAAGCGCGCCGCCTGCAGCCCCACTACATCGAGTCGTTCTTCCTCGAGGCGTTCAAGCAACTCGGTGGCACCGTGAAGCAGCGCGAGCCACGCCGCTTCGAGGTGGGGCACGTTCCTGCGCCGGTCCGCACCCGAGACCGCCTCGTCGGCATGGGCGAGCCGGTCCTGGCGCGGTACGAGCGCATCGTGTTCGAGAAGTCGGTCATCGCCCCGCAGGGGCAACCGCTCGCGGCCTTCGTCTGCCCCGGCCACCCGCTCCTCGACGCCACGCTCGATCTCACGCTGGAGCGACACCGCGACCTCTTGCGCCGGGGGACGGTGCTGGTCGACGAGCGCGACCCTGGCACGGAGCCTCGCGTGCTCTTCTACCTGGAGCACGCCATCCAGGACGCGAGCGTCACGCGCACCGGAGACCGGCGGACCATCTCGAAGCGGATGCTGTACGTCGAACTCGACGCCACGGGAACCGCGCGCCACCTGAACTACGCGCCGTACCTCGACTACCGCCCGCTCCGCGAGGACGAGCCCACCGTCCAGGCGATCCTGGACCGGACCGAGTCCGGCTGGATCACCCGGGAGGTCGAGCAGAAGGCGCTCAGTCACGCGATCGCGCACGTGGTGCCGGAGCACCTCCAAGAGGTCCGTGGCCGGCGCCTCACGTGGATCGACAAGGCGCGTGCCGCGGTCAAGGACCGGCTGACGAAGGAGATCGGTTACTGGGACCACCGCGCCGAACAGCTCCGGCTCCAGGAGCAGGCCGGCAAGCCGAACGCGCGCCTCAACTCCCAGGAAGCGCGTCGCCGGGCCGACGATCTCCAGGGGCGGCTGCAGAAGCGCATGGAGCAACTCGACCTGGAAGCGCAGGTCTCGGCCCTGCCGCCCGTTGCGCTCGGTGGCCTGATCGTCGTGCCGATGGGTCTCGTCACCGCCATGACGGGGCGCCCGCTGCCGGGGAAATCGGCGACGACCGTGGACTTGCAGGCAGTCGCCGCGCGTGCGCGCGCCATCGTGATGGAAGTCGAACGCCGGCTCGGGTTCAATCCCGTCGACCGCGAGTTCGACAAGCTCGGCTACGACATCGAGAGCACCGACGGCCGGACAGGGAAGCTCCGCTTCCTCGAGGTCAAGGGCCGCGACGAGCGCGCGGATACCATCACGGTCACCAAGAACGAGATCCTCTACTCGCTGAACAAGCCCGACGACTTCATCCTCGCCATCGTCGAGTTCATCACCGATGGCTCGCACCGAGTCCACTACGTGCGTCGCCCGTTCCGGCGCGAGCCAGACTTCGGCGTGACCAGCGTGAACTACGACTTCGCCGAGCTCCTCGCGCGAGCGGAGGCGCCACGATGATCCGCGAATTGGCGATCGTCCGCGCCGCAGCCGCTCACGTAGGGGGCGCGGTTGAACGTGCTTCTGAGGCGCTCCGAGAGGGTCGCGTTGAGCAGGAGCCCGCCTTCACCGACCGAATGCTCGGTGCGATCGAAGAAGCTATGCGCGACTACAGGGTGAAGGGTGTGACTTGGACGGCGAAGACGCTCACAGACCGAGGGCGCAACGCGCAGGAACACCGCCACGGCGCTGATTTCGCAGGCGTACTATCGGTGGACCTTCCAGATTTCAACGTGAAGAAGGGTTTCCTTGCGCAGGCGAAGCTGATCGAGCCGGGCCAGCCCATCTCCAAGGTGGAATTCGAGCGGATGCAGGCGCAGTGCGATCTGATGCTCAAGCAAACGCCCGACTCGTTCGTCTTCCTGTACTCCCGTGACGGCGTGGCAGTAGTGCCTGCCATCGCGATTGTCTCTTCGGGCCAGCGCAATCCGCATGAGCTTTATTCGCGGAGCATCTCCCGCTTCTACGAAGAGCACTTCGAGTCCTTCATTGGTGATCGTCGTCTGAACGCACCGACCGCCGCCATGCTGGAAGAGATCCGGCGCGGGCTGGACGCGAGGAGTCTCTTGTACCTGGAGGCGCGAGGCGCATGAGCTACAAGAAGAAGCTCATCGAGGTGGCGCTGCCGCTCGAGGCCATCAACAAGGCCTCGGCACGGGAGAAGTCGATCCGCCACGGACACCCGTCGACGCTGCACCTGTGGTGGGCGCGTCGGCCGCTGGCCGCGGCGCGGGCGGTGATCTTCGCACAGATGGTGGACGACCCCTCGGCGCTTCCGGACCTCTTCACGACCGAGAAGAAGCAGGAGAAGGAGCGCCAGCGTCTCTTCAAGATCATCGAGGACCTCGTCACGTGGGAGAACACCACGAACGAGGAGGTGCTGGAGCGCGCGCGGGCCGAGATCTGGCAGAGCTGGCGGCGGGCGTGCGCCGACAACGTGGACCATCCTCGGGCGAAGGAGCTGTTCGACCGCAAGAAGCTGCCCGCCTTCCACGACCCCTTCGCCGGCGGCGGGGCGCTGCCGCTCGAGGCGCAGAGGCTGGGGCTCGAGTCCTACGCGAGCGACCTGAACCCGGTGGCGGTACTCATCAACAAGGCGATGATCGAAATCCCGCCGAGGTTCGCCGGCAAGCCGCCGGTGAACCCCGACTCTCGGAACGAGAAGACGCTCCTCGCGCGCGAGTGGCGTGGGGCGCAGGGCCTGGCCGAGGATGTGCGCCATTACGGGAAGTGGATGCGCGACGAGGCTGAGAAGCGCATCGGCCACCTTTACCCGAAGGTCGAAGTGACGGCGGAGATGGCGAAGGGGCGGCCGGACCTGAAGCCGCTCGTCGGCAAGAAGCTCACCGTCATCGCCTGGATCTGGGCGCGCACGGTGAAGAGCCCGAACCCAGCCTTTGCGCAGGTGGACGTGCCGCTCGCCTCCACGTTCATGCTGTCTACCAAGTCGGGCAAGGAAGCCTACGTTGCGCCGGTGGTCGAAGACGGCGGCTTCCGCTTCGCGGTGAAGGTCGGCAAGCCGAAAGACGCCGGGGCGGCGGAGCGTGGGACCAAGTCAGGTAGTAGCGGGAGCAGCTTCCTCTGCCTGATGTCGGGAACGCCGATGCCGTTCGAGTACATCCGACCGGAGGCGAAGGCGGGGCGCATGGGCGCACGGCTGATGGCTATGGTCGCTGAGGGCCAGCGTGGGCGTGTGTATCTCTCGCCGACACCAGAAATGGAAGTGATCGCCCGAAGCGCGGAGCCGCAGGATGTACCGGAGACCGATCTCCCGAAGAAGGCGCTCGGCTTTCGCGTCCAGGAATATGGGATGACCAGATGGCGCGACCTCTTCACCCTTCGCCAGCTCGTGGCGCTGACGACCTTCTCCGATCTTGTGCAGGAGGCGCGCACGCGTGTGAAAGCCGACGCGCATCCAGCGGCGGCATTCCCTGACGACGGCAACGGTCTCGCCGCTGGCGGCACGGGCCTCGCCGCTTATGCCGACGCGGTCGCGACATACCTGGCGTTCGCCCTCAGCAAGTCCGTAGACGGCAGCTCGACGATCTGTCGCTGGATGGTTCAGCGCGACTCGCTATTCAGCACGTTCAGTCGCCAAGCCCTACCGATGACCTGGGATTTCGCCGAGGTCAACCTTCTGGCTGACTGCACGCGCTCGCTGTCTGAGTCCGTCGCATGGACCGCCGAGAGCATCGAAGGGGTCGCAGCCGGCTACGGATCGAGCTTCGGTGTAGCTACGCAAACCGACGCGATGACTCAAGACATCGCCTCCGAGAAATTGATCTCCACCGACCCGCCCTACTACGACAACATCGGCTACGCCGACCTGTCGGACTTCTTCTATGTCTGGCTACGCCGCTCGCTGAAGCCCGTCTTCCCCGACATCTTCGCCACGCTTGCGGTCCCTAAGGCCCAAGAGCTGGTCGCCACCCCTTACCGCCATGGAAGCAGGGACAAGGCCGAAGCGTTCTTTCTCGACGGCATGACAAAGGCGATGCACCGCCTCGCCGAGCAGGCGCACCCCGCTTTCCCGGTGACCATCTACTACGCTTTCAAGCAGTCCGAGAGTGACGGCGCAGACGGAACCGCCAGTACCGGCTGGGAGACCTTCCTCGATGCGGTCATCCTCGCTGGCTTTGCCATCACAGGCACGTGGCCGATTCGCACCGAGCGGGCCATCCGCAGTATCAGCATCGGAACTAACGCCCTCGCTTCCAGCATCATCCTCGTCTGCCGCCCGCGCGCGGCGAGCGCCGCCACTGCCACGCGCCGCGAGTTCGTCACAGCGCTCAAGGCCGAGCTACCGGCCGCGCTCGCCCACTTGCAGCGCGGCAACATCGCGCCGGTGGATCTGGCGCAGGCAGCGATCGGCCCGGGCATGGCCATCTACACCCGCCACGCCCGTGTGCTCGACGCCGAGGGCAAGCCGCTTCCGGTGCGCGATGCACTTGCGCTCATCAACCAGACCCTCGACGAGGCATTGGCCGAGCAGGAGGGCGACTTCGACACCGACAGCCGCTGGGCGCTGGCGTGGTTCGAGCAGTCGGGCTTCGATGAAGGCGAGTACGGCGTAGCCGAGACCCTCTCCAAGGCCAAGAACACCAGCGTCGGCGGCATGGTGGACGCCGGCATCCTGGCCTCGAAACGCGGCAAGGTACGGCTCCTTCGCCCCGACGAACTGCCCGCCGAATGGGACCCCGCGACCGACCCGCGCCTCACGGCGTGGGAGATGGTCCATCACCTGATACGTGTGCTCGAGGCCGGCGGCGAGAGCGCAGCGGCGGCGCTGTCGGCGAAGCTCGGCAGCCGAGCCGAGGTCGCCCGCGAGCTGGCCTACCGGCTCTACACGCTCTGCGAGCGCAAGAAGCGCGCGCAGGAGGCGCTTCGGTACAACGCGCTCGTGCAGAGCTGGCCCGAGGTCGCGCGGCTCGCCCGGGAGGGCAGCGCCCGTCAAGCCGAGCAGACCACCATGTTCGGGAAGGAATAGCCCATGGCGATGACGAACCACGAGCGCGTCGGCAAGGCCATGGACCTGGTCAAGCTGGGTCTGGCCCCATTCATCGAGCGCGAGCTCAAGAACGTCTACAAGGACCAGGCGCGCGCGCAGGCGACGCGGCTGATGGGGGAGGACCGGCTCCTCTCCGACAAGCCCCTCGCCAAGTGGGACGCGGCCGCGCTGCTGAAACTGATGTGGGAGGCATGGAACGATGTCTTCCGGCGAACGCTCGGGCCGGCGGAGCGAACCCTCGTGAGAGAGCTGCAGGACGTGCGCAACAAGTGGGCGCACCAGCAGACCTTCTCGAGCGACGACGCCTACCGGGCGCTCGATTCCGGTGGCCGGCTCCTGACCGCGGTCTCTGCGCCGGAGGCACAGGAAGCCGAGAAGCTGAAAATGGAGCTCCTGCGCGTGCGATTCGACGAGCAGGTGCGGACCGAGAAGCGGAAGAGCGCGGGCACTGCCATCGAGAGTCAGGCCACGGGGAACCTGAAGCCCTGGCGCGAAGTGATCACGCCGCACAAGGACGTGGCGAGCGGGCGCTACCAGCAGGCCGAGTTCGCGGCCGACCTGTGGCAGGTGCACGTGGGCGAAGGGACCGATGAGTACAAGAACCCCGCCGAGTTCTTTCGTCGCACGTATCTCACGGAGAGCCTGAAGCGTCTGCTCGTCGGGGCGGTCGAGCGCCTCGCGGGCAAGGGCGGCGATCCGGTCGTGCAGCTCCAGACCAACTTCGGCGGCGGCAAGACCCACTCGATGCTCGCGCTCTACCACCTCGTCTCGGGCACCTCGCAAGGCGAGCTCGTGGGCGTCGATGGCGTGCTGGCGGATGCCGGCGCGTCGAAGCTTCCGACGGCGCGGCGGGTCGTCCTGGTCGGAAACAAGATCTCACCGGGCAACCCCGTGAAGAAGCCCGACGGCACCGTGGTCCGTACGCTGTGGGGCGAGCTGGCCTGGCAACTCGGCGGGAAGAAGGCCTTCGAGCGTGTGCGTGCGGACGACGAGAAGGCCACGAGCCCCGGGGACGTGCTGCGCGAGCTGTTCAAGGAGTACGGGCCGTGCCTCGTGCTCATCGACGAGTGGGTGGCCTACGCGCGGCAGCTCCACGACCAGAGCGATCTGCCGGCGGGGAGCTTCGAGACGCAGTTCTCCTTCGCCCAGGCGCTCACCGAGTCCGCCAAGCTCGCGAAGAACTGCCTGCTCGTCATCAGCCTGCCCGCCTCGGACACCGTGGGCTCGCCGCACACGCAGGCCGACGACTCGGAGGTCGGCGGGCAGCGTGGCCGCGAGGCGCTCGATCGCCTCCGCAACGTGATCGGACGCGTCGAGTCCTCGTGGCGTCCGGCGAGCGCCGAGGAGGGCTTCGAGATCGTGCGCCGCCGTCTCTTCGAGCCTCTCATCGATCAGACGCAGTTCGTGGCCCGCGACACCGTGGCCCGCGAGTTCTACGAGATCTATCGCACGCAGCACCAGGAGTTCCCGATCGAGTGCCGCGATGCCGACTACGAGAAGCGCCTGCGCGCCGCGTACCCCATCCACCCCGAGGTGTTCGACCGCCTCTACACCGACTGGTCCACGCTGGTGAAGTTCCAGCGCACCCGCGGCGTGCTGCGGCTGATGGCGGCGGTGATTCACAGCCTGTGGGAGAAGGGCGACCGCAACCCGCTGATTCTGCCGTCGAACATCCCGATCGACGATCCGCGAGTGCTGTTCGAGCTCACGCGCTACCTCTCCGACAACTGGATCCCGGTCATCGAGAAGGATGTGGACGGCCCCAACTCGCTGCCGCTGCGGCTGGATGGCGAGGTCCCTAATCTCGGCAAGTTCGCTGCCTGCCGGCGCGTGGCGCGCGCGATCTACCTGGGCTCGGCGCCCACGCCCACCGCTGCCAACCGCGGCATCGAGGATCGGCGCGTGCGACTCGGGTGCGTGATGCCGGGCGAGTCGCCCGCGGTCTTCGGCGACGCGCTGCGGCGGCTCGCCGGGGCTGCCACGTACCTGTACCAGGACGGCCCCCGCTATTGGTATTCGACGCAGCCCACGGTCACGAAGCTCGCCGAGGACCGCGCCGAGCAGCTCAAGCGCGATCCCGACAAGGTGGTGCAGGAGCTCGAGAAACGCCTGCGTGCCGACCTTCGCAAGACGGGCGATTTCAGCCGGGTCCACCCGCTGCCCCGGTCCGGTCAGGACGTACCGGACGACCTCGACGCGCGCCTGGTCGTGCTCGGCGTCGATCACCCCTACAGCAAGGAGCCGAACAGCCCGGCCGAGGCGGCCGCGAAGGCAATCCTCGCCTCGCGGGGCAGCGCGCCCCGACTCTTCGGCAACACGCTGGTCTTCCTCGCGGTGGACAAGACGCGCCTGCAGGACCTCGACGAAGCGGTGCGCCGCTACCTCGCGTGGGAGTCCATCGTCGCCGAGCAGAACAACCTGGACCTATCGCCTCACCAGGTGAAGCAGGCCGAGACGCAGCAGGGGGCCGCCGACGGCGTCGTCGACGCTAGGCTTCCCGAAGCCTACCAGTGGCTGCTCGTTCCCACGCAGAGCACCCCGCAGGCGTCGGTCGAGTGGCAAGCGTTCCGTCTCTCGGGACAGGACGCGCTCGCCGTGCGCGCCAGCAAGAAGCTCAAGAACGACGAGCTGCTGGTCACGAGCTTCGCCGCCTCACGGCTCCGCATGGAGCTCGACCGCGTGCCCCTGTGGCGCGGCGACCACGTCACGATCAAGCAGCTCGTCGACGACTTCTCTCGCTACCTCTACCTGCCGCGGTTGCAGGAGCCCTCGGTGCTCGTCGAGGCGATCCGGAGCGGTCTCGGCCTGCTCACCTGGGAGCACGACTCCTTCGCCTTCGCCGACAGCTACGACGAGGCCGGCGCGCGGTACCGCGGGCTCCAGTTCGGGCGTCACGTCAACAGGGTCGAGGCGGACTCGCAGTGCTTGCTGGTCAAGCCCGATGCGGT
The DNA here is from genome assembly GCA_016191815.1 of Myxococcales bacterium. Classification (GTDB taxonomy): domain Bacteria; phylum Myxococcota; class Myxococcia; order Myxococcales; family Myxococcaceae; genus JACPVI01. The sequence goes on along the minus strand of JACPVI010000063.1, from coordinate 61,437 downwards.
GCGCCGGCAGGTCGATGCCGAGCGCGCCGCGGCGCCGGCCGGTACGGCGGGACAAGCCGCCGGTGCCTCCACCGCCGTGTTGGGTCCGCCATCCGGTCAGCCCGCTGGCGCGTCGCCGGGGACGCCCGGAGCATCGCCCACACCGGCACGGCCCAGGCGGTTCCACGGCACCGTGACGCTCGACGCCACGAGGGTCGGCCGCGACGCCAGCAAGGTAGCCGACGAGGTCATCACGCACCTCGGCGGTCTTGTGGGCGCGCAGGTCAAGGTCACCCTGGAGATCGAGGCTGAGGTGCCCGCCGGGGTGCCCGAGAACGTCGTCCGAACGGTCACCGAGAACAGCCGGACGCTCAAGTTCGACACCCACGGGTTTGAGAGCGAATGAGCGGCCGCCGAACCACACCCGAGCGAGCGTCGCTCCCGACGTTCAGGATGTCCCCAGACGACCGTGTTCCAGACGTTTACTTGTTGAGGGTCCGAGGCAGGAACTTTCACGAGAGAGCGCCGTGATCATGGCCAGCAGGAAGACACGAGGCACCGTGCAGGCGCGAACGTACCGGATGACGGTGGCAGGCCAGCTCTTCAAGCACCTCGGCCTCCAAATGTATGCGGGCGCGGTGCCGGCGATTTCCGAGCTCATCTCCAACGCGTACGACGCGATGGCACGGAACGTCTGGATCACGATTCCAACGGGTCGACCCATCGAGGCTTCTGACGAAGTCGTGGTCATGGACGACGGCCAGGGGATGACGTTCGAGGAGTGCAACGCGTCCTACCTGGCGGTCGGACGGAATCGGCGCGCTGGCGCGAGTGAATGGACCAAGGCGTACAACGGGATCAAGCCGCGGAAGGTCCAGGGCCGCAAGGGGATCGGCAAGCTTGCCGGCTTTGGCGTTGCCGACCGACTCGAAATCCGCACGGTCAAGGAGAAGCAGCTCGCCCACTTTGCGCTCGACTTCGCCGCACTCACCAAGAGCCAGAGCTTTGCCGACACCAACGGCTACAGCCCCGAGGCGCTTTCCGACGACGGCTCCGGCGTCAAGGAGAAGGCCGGGACGACGGTTACGCTGTCCCAGCTGAAGATAAGCCGCGCGATCGACGAGGAAGAATTCAAGCGCGGTCTCGCCCGCAGGCTTCTCGTGCTCGCCAAGGACTTCACGGTGCACGTGAACGGCAAGCCCATTTCGCGCCAGGAAATCCCGTTCCAGTTCCGCTTTCCTTCGAAGCCCGGCAAGTGGCAGACGGCCGATCTCGGCAACGGCCAGCAGATTCAGTGGTGGGCCGGCTTCTGCAAGGACACGATCCCCGATGAAGAACAACGTGGCTTCGTTGTCTATGTCCGCGGCAAGCTGGCGCAGACTCCGTGGTTCTTCGATCTGAGCGGGGGCGTTTGGGGCCAGCACGGCATGCAGTACCTCACCGGCGAGGTGCAGGCGGATTTTCTCGATGACGCGGTCGACCTGATCGCGACGGACCGCGGCACGGTTCGGTGGGAAGATCCGCAGGCCGTTCCGCTCAAGGACTGGGGCCGTAAGAAAATCCGCGAGCTCCTTGAAAGCTGGACCGACAAACGACGAGAGGCCAAGGCGAAGAGCCCGAAGATCCAGCGATACCTAGATCTCGCCGAGAAGCTGCCGGAGAAGGATCGGAAGATCTTCAAGGCCGTTGTCGACCGCATCGTCGCGATCCCACAGCTCGACAAGGACAAGGAAGGCAAAGACATCGCCGACGAGCTGGTCGAATTCGCCTACAACGCGCTGACGAACCGGTCCTTCCTCGACACCATTCGTCGCCTGAACGCAGCCTCCGCAGATGACGTTGCCCAGTTGGCCGAGGTTCTGTCGGAGTGGGACATCCTCGAGGCCGTCAACACGGCCCACCTCGTGAAGGGCCGCGTGGAGATCATCCGCAAATTCGCGCAAATGATCCGAGACAAGGTCCCCGAGAAGCCCGACATGCAGGACTACCTCCGAGAGCACCCGTGGCTGATCGATCCGAAGTGGACGATGCTCGTCCACGAGAAGTCACTCGACAAGCTGGTTGCCGACGAGTTCCAGATTGACTCGGCAGGAGACGCCGAGGGTGCCCGTCGCCTCGATTTCTTCTGCCTTGGTGATCGCTACCAGACCGCGCATGTTGTCGAAGCGAAGCGTCCAGGAGATCTGGTCGGGCGGAAGGAATTCGACCAACTGCGAGACTATGTCCTGTTCCTTCGACGAAAGTTGCAGGAGGAGTCGACCGATCCAGCTCACAAGCGGGCCGTGGTGCGCGGGCTGTTGATCGCGGATCGCGTGCGCTCTGGGGATGAAGCGCATGCAAAAACCTATCAGGACGCCGCGTTGTTCGACATCCGCGCGTGGGGGAACCTCCTATCCACGACGGAAACGATGCACAAGGAGTTCCTTGACGTCGTGAAGCTGCGCGCACCGTCCGATGACCCACGCATGCAGGACCTCGGGATCGACAACGCGCCGCAGGCGAAACGGGCGGGTCGCCCGAAGGCAGTCGCTGCTGCGAAAGGACGAAAGCCGACGCGCACGCGAAGGCAGAGGAAGAGGTCGTGAGGTCCGAGCGGCCAATCGCTATCGACCTGTTTGCTGGATGCGGTGGTCTGACTCGAGGGCTCCGCGACGCAGGGTTCGATGTCGCGGCCGCGGTTGAGATCGACCCGATTGCCGCGCGCACGTACAGACGAAACAACCAGAGGACGAGGCTAATTGAGAAGGACATTCGAGAGGTGTCCGCCAATGAGCTGCGGCGCGCCGCCGGCGGCGGGAACATTTCACTGCTAGCGGGATGCGCGCCGTGCCAAGGGTTTTGTTCACTCACCGCGAGGCGCGAGCGTGAAGATCCGCGCAACGAGTTGCTTCTCGTCATGGGGTCGCTCATCGAACGCCTCCGACCGAAGGCGTTGATGATGGAGAACGTGCCGGGGCTCGCTGCTCGGGGTAAGCCGATCTTCGACAAGTTCCTCCGGATCCTGCGCGGCCATGGATACTTGTACGACTGGCGCGTCGAGCAGATGGCCAACTTCGGCCTTGCTCAGTCTCGGCGTCGCCTGGTCCTGTTGGCTGGTCGAGGCTTCCCGGTCACGTTCCCCTCGCCAACGCACGCGCGAGTTCCGAATCCCAACTCTGGCCTCAAGGAATGGAGGACCGTGCGGGAAGCGATTGGAGAGACGTGCGCGCCTGTGACGCTGCGCCGCGCGCTCAGAAACGGGGGCCCGGAAGCGCACAACTGGTACGTGGTGCGTGACCTTCAGCCTCAGACGAAGGCGCGGCTCCGGGCGGCGCAGCCGGGCGAGACTTGGCTTGGGGTCGATGAAGCTCTGCGTCCCGAGTGCCACCAGGGCGGCTACAACGGGTTCACCAACGTCTACGGCCGCATGGCCTGGGATGAGCCAGCGCCGACGATTACCGGCGGATGCACAACTCCCTGCAAGGGCAGATTCGGACACCCCGACCGGCGTCGATACACCATCTCCGTGCGCGAGGCGGCACTTCTTCAGGGGTTTCCCGAGAACTACCGCTTCGTCACCGACGAAATGGACGCGGTCTGCGACCTCATCGGGAACGCTGTCCCTCCGCCCTACGCGAGACTTGTTGGCCGGAAGGTGCTCAAGGCACTCAGGTGAACTTGTTACGGAGCAGATGCGCTGGAGCGAAATGACTCGAGGCACAGACGGTCGGTGGCCTGGGGACGCGCAACGGGAGCGGACGACTTTCGGCGCGCTGTCCCGCGGTGAGTTGATGGCGCGTATCCGTAGCTCCGGGAACCTGACGACCGAGCAGCGGCTGGCGTCATTGCTCCGAGACGCGGGGCTGGCCGGGTGGCGGCGCCACTTCAGAGTGGCCGGGCGACCGGACTTCGCCTGGCGCAGCGTCAAGGTCGCCGTGTTCGTCGATGGCTGCTTCTGGCATGGACATGGGCACGACTGCGGCAGGAACCTGAGCCCACGGACGAACGTGGAGGCCTGGGCGGAGAAGATCCGCCGGACGAAAGAGCGCGACCGGAAAGCCACCCAGCGCCTCCGCCAGGCTGGATGGACGGTCGTGCGCGTCTGGGAATGCCAACTCGCGAAGGATCCAAAGCGCTGCCTTGACCGAATCCGGGGGGCGCTGCCCGACGCGTCGGACCCACGTTCGAGGAGCTTGAGCTTGCTGACCTTGTAGAGCGCGGCGGTCTCGGTGCGTGGATCGGCGACCGGCACTCCTTCGCCGCTCACGCAATCGCCGACGCGGAACTGGTGCTCGGCGTGCGCAGCCTCGCCGATGGCGACGACTACCTCCCGATCCTCGTCGCCGACCGCGCCCCGCACGCGTAGCACGTAGCCTTGGTACGTGTGGCTCCGCTGGTCGAAGGACCTCGTCAGCCAGATTCGCGGCTGGATGCCGATCAGCGCGCCGCTCCATGTCGTCTTGCCCGATGCCACCGTCACTGAACGTTCCACGTCAGGCCGACGCCCGTGAATCCTCCGCGGCGCGCGAACCGCTCGCGTGCTTGGCAGCTTCGGGTGACTCCCCCGCCGAGCGCCGCTCCCGGTACTCGGCGGCTGATTTGCGATCGACGATCGTCACGTTCCCGATTCGTCGCGTCCGGAGAGCGCCCTTCTCGATGGCCTTGTAGACAGCGGCGCGGGAGATGCCGATCAGGTCGGCCGCCTGCGCGACGCTGATCATCGAGCCGTCCTTCGGCGCGCTGGCGCGTTCGTGCTCATGCTCCGGCGCAAGGACGAGGCCCTGCTTGATGCCCGCTCGGGTCGCGAGGTCGACAGCGACCAGGTACAGCGGGCTCTCGGCGATTTTGCGGTCGATTCGGTTGCGCCCGCCGAGCGCGACCGAGCCGGGTCCGACCGCGGCACGGTAGACCTCGAAGTAGCTGATGCCCTGGCGAACCATCTTCTCGATGTCGGCCAGGAAGGCCCGCTCGCGCGCGTCCACGCCGGCCAGCTTCAGCCGTCGTCCATCGAGCAGCGTGTACTTCCTTGAAGGTGCCTTGGCCATGTTCCACCTCGCGTGGTTGACACTCTTAGAATAGTCCTCGGTTGAAATTTGTCAACCTAGGCCGTGGGCCTATGCGCAGGGTCCCAGACGAACTCGGCCTCGCCAGCTCGCTCAAAGTACAGGCACTTCTGGCCAAAGGAGCGGGCGGTCTCCTGGACGTGCTCGCGGAGCTCGTCCACCCGGTGAGGCTGCACGCCGACCTTGTACCAGTTGTTGTGGTCCTCGATCGGGTTCGCCTCGCGCGGCAACTCGGGGTCGAACCAGAGGCCACGGAGCGCGACGCCCATGACGGTGGCCCCACCGAAGCGCTCCACCGTCTCCAGCAGCCAGGCATCGAACTTCGCCGGCGGATGCACGATGCCCGTCGCGTTCTCGGTACACGGGATGAGGATGTTGAAGACGACGACGTCCGGCATCGTGCACTTTGTGTATCACGCACCTTCGGCCGGAAGGAGGGTCTCCGCGCGAGGGCCCAGCTCGCCGCCTCCGCGATCTGCGCTGACGTCCCTTCCGGCCGGCGCCTCGTGCTCCCCGACCATCAGCAGGGCGAATTGCTCCCGCTGGCGCTTCCAGTCGAGCTCGCGAGCGACGCCGCGGAGCTTCTGCACGGTGACTGGATGGCACGGCGTGCTGGTCTTCAGGGCGAGCACCTTCTCCTGGATGTCCGGCGCGAGCCGGGTCAACTCCAGGAGCTGGCTGACGCGGGCGTAGCTGATGCCATGGAAGCGGCCCGCCTGGCGGAAGGTCCAGCCCTTCTCGTCGATGTCCTTCTGGATCTGGAGGGCCCACCGCAGGTAGCGGACGATCGGCGCCGGGTGCGGGTCGGGGGGTGGCGGCGGAAAGCCCGGGCGCAGGTCGTGGCCCAGGGCGTGGAACGAGAAGCGGTCTAAGAGGCCGAAATCGTTGACTTGCCATGAGTAGTCATCGGGGAGCCATTCTTCCTCCACCACCAACCGAAGGTGGGGGCGCAGTTAACAGGAGCCCCGCGAGGCAACTCGCGGGGCTTCGCCTTGAAAGCGCCAGTGTTCGCGGCGTTCTGCGCGAGGGGCCCGCGGCGGGCGCGATCGCGGCGACGATCCTGAGAACGCCGGCGCGCCCGACGAGCGGTCCGCTGGCGCCCGTTTCTGCTCTCTGAAGGCGCCCGCGGGTAGAGAACGGCAGAGAGCGGTTAACAGGTTCGGCCGGCCGAGAGGGGCTGGTTAACAGCCTCGCGGTCACGACACCACCGCGAGCGAGACCTGGCGCAGTCGCTTCACGCGTGGCGCCGGATCTGTGGGCATCTCGTCCCACGTCCGGCCATCGAGCACGCGCCCGGCCTGCTTCTTGTTCTTGCCGCCCCACTGCTTGAAGAAGAATGGAACCTTCGAGCGGCGGCACTGGTTGCGCAGGTCGCGTGCCCACTCGGGGTCCATCGGGCGCGCCCCCGGCCCCGACTCGCCGCCCACGATCACCCAGTCGATTCCTCTGAGATCGAGGTCGCGCAGGGGTCCGAGGAGCGGTTCGAGCGACAGGAACTTGATGGTCGCCCGCGTCGTGCGGAGGTCGTCGATGCGCGAGCGGTACTTCTCGTTCTCGACGCTCACGCCCATCCAGATGTTGGGCGCCCACTCCAGCTTCGCATCGAGCTCGGCGAGTCGCTCGGAGCGCTTTGTGAGGATCTGGAAGCGGTGCCAGCTCGCGCGCCGCATGACATCGAAGACGCGCTGGATGTACTGGAGCGGCACGTCCTTGTGGAACAGGTCGCTCATCGAGTTGACGAAGATCGTCTGCGGCTTCTTCCACCGCAGCGGCAGCTCGAGCATGTGCGGCTGGAGCGTCAGCTCGAAGCCGTTCCGGTAGTTCTCCTGGCCCATCGCCTGAAGCCGCTCCGCCATCCGCTCGGCATAGCAGTGCTTGCACCCAGGGCTGATCTTCGTGCAGCCCGTGACGGGGTTCCACGTTGACTCGGTCCATTCGATGGCCGACTTCAAACCCACGTGAGCCTCGCCTCATCGGGGAAGGTGTTCGCGCGCCGCTTCTTCCCGTCTGTCTTGAGCTCATCGACCTTCAGCTGCCCGCTCTCCTCCTCCTGCTTGAGCACGCCGGTCATGTGCTTCTTGAGGTACGCGGTTCGGTTCTCGACGAAGGTGCGCACCTGGAACCCCGTGACCGTGCCCTTCCCGCGGAATTCCTCGCGGACCTGCGAAGCGAGGACCTTGGTCGGGTCGGCTTCGAAGAGCACCAACTGACCGGGGTTGGTCGCGTCGGAGAAGCGGAAGTCCCCGTCGGGGTCCATCTTCCACATCGCCTCCTTCATCTTTAGGTGGCCCAGCTCATTGTTCGTCGCAAAGAACAGGTAGTACTGGGTTCGATCCTGCCGGTCGCGCATCTCGAAGTACCGGACGTACTTCGCGACGCTCGAGAGCTTCCGCTGGTACAGCTCCCGTAGCTTCACAATGCGGTCGCCAGGTCCCTTGGCGATCTGGACGGCCTCGTCGCCCCCGAACGCCTCCGCGATGTGCTGGACGACCTTGTCCTCGGGGTGTTCGAGGAAGCGGTTGATGGCGTCGACCATGAACGTGATGAACGCCTCGCACCGCTTGTGGCCGAGCAGGCGCTGGATCAACGAGAATGGGATGCCCGAGAAGCCGAAGGGGTCGATGAACGCGAAGGTCGGCGCGAGCGTGTTCTTGTCGGCCTCGATCGAGGCGAGCACGTTGCCGAACTTCTCGTCGAAGCGTCCTGCCTCGGCTCGCACCTTGAAATGCGCTGGCAAGTGAAGCGCGGCCAGCTCCTGCTTCAGGTGCGCGAGGCGGTCGTCGCGTTCTTCTATGAACCAGAACACGATCTCGCCGCTGGTCGACTTGCGATGGTTGACAGCGACATCGAGCGCAATCATCGGCGACCCGGGCTCGCCGTTCTGGTATCGACCCGGCCCGGAGAAACCGTCGATGTAGAGGATGCGGCCGTGATAGGTGCCGAGAATCGGAAACCAGGCCCCGAGGTATCGGCGCAGAATCTCGTGCTTCGCCGTCGTGTGCGGGTCGAGTTCCCAGATGGTCTCTTTCGGCGTTGCCATGGGTCTGAGTTCCCCTCTCAGGCACCTTCCCAGGGTACACTGGTCATGCGTTCAGGTACAGTCATTCCCGCCTCTGAACCACGATGTCCTCCGGCAATCCGAGTTCGCGAAGGGCGACCTTGGTCTCGTCCATCTTCGAGATGGTCGCGCCCCCCGGAGGCGTAACGTCGACCGTGACCGTCAACTTCAAGCCTCCTGCGGTGGCGAACCGGGACAGGACTTTCGTGTAGAAGTTCATCCACTTCTGGGGCGAGATCTCGCCCGTCCAGCGGAAGCCGGCGATCTCCAACCCGGGTGGCGGCGGCTCCGAAGTCCCGCCCGTAGGTTCCGTCGTGGTGCCCGTGGGCGCGCCGGCTGGCACCGTTCCGCCCGTTGTGCCCCCGGACGTGAGCGTCGGCTGTGGCGCGCCCGTGGGCGCCGTGGGCACAGCCTTCTTGGCAAGGTACTCGTCCGCGCGCTCGCGCGCGATGAGGTAGACGTCGTCGGCGAACTCGATGTCCGCGGCGGCCAGAGAGCGCTTGTAGATGAACGGCTCATAGCTGCCGTCTGCCGCCTTGCCGACGTAGGCCACGCTTCCCGCGTCGAGCCCTCGGGAGATGGTGTCCTTGACGGCATCCGGCTTGAGCAGACGTGGGAACTTCGGCGACGCGTAGAAGGCATCGCGCACGGACTTGGTGCTCCACTCCGGAAGAGCGGGCGGCCAGTACCGGGTGAGGAAGTTCGGGCTCACGCCATCGACGACGATGTCCTCCTGCCTGAGGCGCGACAGGATGACGTCGACGAGTCCGACCGTGGACATGCTCGAATGGACGAGGCCGAGGTCGATCTTGCGGAGCGAGTTATCGTCGGCCAGCAGGAACACGTTCTTGTACGCGCGCCAGACGGCTTCGCGCAGGTCGCGCTCGGCGCGCTTCGCGTTCTCGGTGAGCTGCCGCTGCTGCGTCTCGTCAAGCTTCAGTTCCGCCGCGTCGCCCTCGATGTCCTTCCACGCCAGCAGCTTACGTGCTTCCTCGAGGAGCGGTGTCGGATCCTCCGCTGCGACCCAAATGAGCGCGCTCTTGAAGGTTCGCGACGAGGAGCCGCTCTCTATTGTCATCGTCGTGATGAAGTTCTTCGTCGCCGGATCCGAGGCCGCATTCTCCGGAGCGAGGATGCAGAGCGCGAGCACGGGCCGGTCCGGGACCTCACTGCTCTTGCGCGGGAAGGGCACCCGTTCGACCCCGCTACCTGCGGCGAAGACCTTCTGGATCTCCTTCCGCACGTACTCGTCGATGGCTGGGGCGCTGACGCTCGCGCGACGGTCCGCGAGGAGCTTGTTCAGGTTCGGCTGGAAGCTGAACCGGTAGCGGTTGCGCTCGGCGGCGAGAAAGTAGCAGCTGTCAGAGAGCGCTTCGAGGCACTGCTCGACGCTGCCGATATCCAGCCCCGGCTCGGCCACAGCGAGACGCACCTCGGGAAGCGTCGCTTCGCCACGCTGCTGCCCGCCGTTCGATTCGAACAGAATGGTCGTCGCCACCTTCCGGTGGAGACGAGCCTTCTTCACTTCGGGAGTCGCCTCCGCGTCGAGGCGCAAAGCGTGCGAGTGGTCCTTGCCCGCGATGTCGGTCGTGACCGCCGGCTCGAGCCGGGCCTCGCCGAGCTGCTCGAATAGAGCTGCGCGGAAGAGCGGATCTTCGATGGGCGCGGACCCAAGAGAGATCAGCGGGTCCTTGTACGCCTTCTGGTGGTCTTGGCTGAACGCCTTCGAGACCCAAAGAGCCAGAAGCCGTAGGACGCCGCGCGTCTGCTGGAAGCGCGGCAGCCCCTGCCACTTGCGCTCGAAGACCGAGAGTAGCGACGGGTGGAAAGGATACGATGCCTTCAGCGCTTCGCGCGCGTTCTCGACGGGAAACCAACTCGGGAGCTGCTGCTTGTTGGACTGCAGCCAGACCTCGTACTCCTCGATGGTCCCAAGCGCGTCCTTGGGCAGGCCGTTCCACTCGAAGAGTCGCCGCCGGATGATCTCCGAGGTCTCAGTTTCAGCCGACATGATCACGGCCTTGCCAAGCCGGTCGAGCATCTTCTTGTAGCGCTCGAAGTCCGACTGGTCCTCGGCCGTCATCTCGAGCTCCGACGCCGGAATCGAAACGGCGAGCACGACGTTGTCCCGTCCGCGCGCAACCTCCGAGAGATTGTGGAGGAAGTTGTAGAGCTGGGCCGCGAGGCCGCTCTTCCGGCTGCGGCTGACGTAATTCATCAGCTCGTCGAGAAGGATCAAGATCGGCTTCCCCTTCGGGAGCATCCGCTCGATGACGTCGCCGCCAGGCGCGGTCAGCAGCTTCTCGTGCTCCTCGACTAGACGGAACCCGTCGACACCTCCGAGCTGAAACGCGATCTCGCCCCAGGGTGTCTTGCGGACTGGAGTCCCGTCGTTGCCACCGCGCCCCGTGATGGAGTCGAACTCCGTGCCCACGAAGATCGCGGTCGCCGCCGTGGGCACCGACGTCATCCCGGCGTCCTGGAGGATGCCATTCACTCCCTTCCATGGCTTCGCGGCATCGCCATTCTGCGCCAGGTGGTAGAGGAGGGTCAGCGAGTGCGTCTTGCCTCCGCCGAACTGCGTGGAGAGGTTGAAGATCGCTGAGGTCTCGACCTTCACACCGGAGAGACGGCGAACGACCTGCGCGGTCAGGTCTCGCAGGTTCTTCGTCAGGAACGTGCGCTCGAAGAACTCGGCCGGGTTCTGGTACACCGCTGGCGCGCGGCCGTCGCGAACGTGGTCTAGGTGGACCGCGAACTCGGATGCGTCGAGCGGCTTCCCATCGCGGAGGTCCTCGCGGGGGGTGACGATCTTGTACCAGGGCTTCATGGCCATGTTGTTCTCGCCTTTCACTGCCGCGCGAAGCGCTCGAAACGCCCCGTGTTGGAGTTGAGCTTCCACGCCTGGAAGAAGCCGTAGGGGAAGGTGCTGGACTCGTTGCGCGAGCCGACGACGACAAGCGTCTCGCCGTCGAGCGCGGCACGCTCGGCGATGGGCATCGCATCGACGACATTGCTCGCGAGCGCCGAGACAAATGACGGGCCTGCAGCAGGGTCGGGGCGGTAGCAGAAGACGACGCGAAGCCCGCAGCGAACGCAGAGCACCTTCCAGAGGGAGTAGGCCACGAGGTCGCCGTCCGCCGAGTTCTCGAGTTCGCAAACGGCAGCCGGAAAGCGCCATCCGTTGCCGGCCGACGGGAACGCCATCACGTCTTGCGCGAGGTACTCGTTCCGCTTCACCGGGAGAACTGAGCACCGATATCCCTTCCCCGCAGCAGCCAGTCCGAGCTGCTCGAACGAACGGACCACGATCCCGGTGAGCGTCGCCGTCCATCGCATGAGATCGGAACGGAGCGATGCATCCCGCAGCTCCTCGGCTGCTGGCCGGTCGTCTCCGAGCGTCGCGTAGAACTGCGACGCCCACTTCGTCGCCAGTCCTGTCATCCGAAGCCCAGCCCCTTCTTGCGCGCGAGGAGGCCGTCAACCCAGCGCTTCTCGTCTGATCCGCTCGGGTAGAGCGCGGAGAGAGACTGCGCGAGCTTCCAGAACTGGGCCTGCTTCCCAACGCCTTCCTCGACGAGGAAGCGCTTCATCGCCTCGCCGCGGCCGGCACCGAAGAGGAGCATCGCCTGGTGGACGCGATCTAGCGTAGTCGTGGCGGCCTTCGGTGCCCCGACCTCGCCCCAGCCCTGCACTTCGGCGGCCTGTTCAAGCTCGGCGAAGAGCGTCATCTGCTTCTTCTTCGCGGCCTTCTTCGCCGTCGGCACACCCTCCGCCTTGCCGAACAAGTGCTTGGTGCGCTCGACAACCGCGAGGAGGCGCGCCTTGTCGCCCTTGATCTCGGCGACGTGGTGGAGTTCGTCCAAACGCGCACCGAGCCCCTGCGCGATCTTGCGAGCGGTGTCGTACTCGAGCGAAAAGCCAGACGCTGCACCCGTGGCCTTGACGTCCTCGTCACTCTCTTCCGCCTCCTCGTCGGAGTCCTCGCCCGACACGTCTTCCGTCGCAGTAGGCGACCGCGCCGCAACGAGCGTCCACAGCCACATGGCCGTTAGCCGCGCATCTTCCTCGAGGCCAACGGTATCGGCGTCGTTGAAGATCATCGACAGCGCTTCCTTCGAGACTGCGGCCCAGACCTGCTCCAGATACTCCTTCAAGGCGACGCCTTCACCGGACACCTTCTCCACACGGGCGTGCTTCGAGAAGATCTCCAGGGCAGGGCCAAGGCACGCGAAGATTGCGTCAGCTCCGACGATCCCCTCGGACGCGAGGCGCGGAAGCCACTCGTGCATTCGGGTAGGCAGCTCTCGCAATACCTCGCGCCAGTCCCCAACACTCGTCTTGTCGAGATTCCCGTCCTCCGTCTCACGCGGACGACAAACGATGTGAACCGACGAAGCGAGCGAGGCCGTGCCCATGGCATTCATCCGGGTGCCAAGCTCCGTATCGAGGGGCCACGATGCAGTGGCCACCCAGCCTGCATCTACCAGCGCCGACAGAATCGCTTCCCAGCCCGCAGTCGACTTGTGCGCGAAGACGACGATGCCGATGCCGGACGGCTTCGTGACGCGCCTCGCTTCAGCGAGGCTGTCGCGCATCTTTGCCTCGTAGAACTCCTTGTTCTTCGGCTGTCCCGAAGGGACGTGCGTCCGCGACGGGTTCCAGATTGCCTCCTCGTCCTTGGGCGTGAGTTCCCGGTCGAAGAGGTCCGGGAAGCGCCTGCGCAGCAGCCTCCTATGCCAGACGTAGAAGAAGTCGGAGAGGTCCGCGTAAGGAACGGAGTCGTAGTACGGGGGATCGGTGAAGAGGATGTCTACCGCGTCGTCGGGCAGTGGGTGCTTCCCGGCGTCAGCCTGAAGAACCGTTCCCTGGACGGCGGCATGCCCTGCGTTCTTCAGGGCACTCGTGACGCACTCTACTGCGGAGTCCCAAGAGCCAACGGAGCCACCGAATGGGTTTGCTTCGCAGAAGTCCCAGACGACCGGGATCGCCTGGCGCTTGAACATTTGCTGGAGCTTCAACCCGGTAGGGTTCCATGTGCAGCAGGAATTCCAGTGATCGGCGCATCGCCCGAGTGCGGCCGCGAGGCCCAGGACAACAGCATCGACGAGGACTTTCTCGTGGCGCTGCGCGAACTCACCCTCTGCTCGCTGAATCTCGTCAAGGAATACGGCCAAGCAGTACGCCTGCCTGGCCGTAAAGAGATCCTGAAACTCACGAACTCCGATGCGCGTGATTGCCGAGAGTCCCCGTGCGTTTGGAGACGGCCTCAGCTCGCTCACCAACTCGGTAGGCAGTGCTCCATCGGGAAGGTTTGCCAGGCGCTCGGCTGCGAGCTCGAATGCCGTATGATCGGCGGCGGTCGGCGTACGGAAGCGGCGCCCACGTCCCGACGCGTCAGTTGTGGCCACAGCAAGTAGACGCGCGTCCCGAGCCCCTCCACGACGCATTGCAAGCTGCGCTCGGAGAGCAGTGTTGGCGGTGGTGAATCCGCATGCGGGGCAGCTCGCGGAGCCGCCACGCATGATTCCCTCGCCGGCGCCACTACCTTGAGCGACGGCGAATACAAGCTCTCCCGTCTTCGAGGCCAGCTGCAACCGAGCCTTGCTGGCCGACTTCTTGTCCAGCCAGTACGATCGCACGAGGGGTAGTTCGATCCCACAGCCAGGCCCCTCGCAACGGATCGTGCGGGCCCACAGGTAGGCGATAGCGTGCCCATTCTTCTCCGCAGGATGTACCTCTGCGAGCCGTGCCTTCGCTCGCTGTTCGACCTGCCGAGATGCGTCCTCAATTGCTGCTGAGAGCTGCTGGGCGCCGAAGCGAGGCACCGCTTCGACGAGAAGACGGTTGAGCACGATAGGGATGGGGTTCAGATCAGAAGCGATTGCTCGGACCCCGAGGCGCGCAGCCTCGACGGGAATGGCGCCCCCTCCAGCGAACGGGTCGGCAAGGACGAGGTTCTCCTCCCCGAGCTCTTTCGCTGCCGCGCCGATCAGCAGCCGTGCCGGCCGGAGGAAGCGTTGGTCTTCTGCCGCCTTCCGATCCGAAATGATTCCAACCAACTCGAGCAGGCCTGCCCGTAGCGCGTGAACGTCATCGGTACCATCGGTACTCTCACGCATAAAGCCATGTTCGCGCAGGATGGCAGCGGCTGATGTGCGGAACGTGTCGGTGCAACGCGAGTCCGCGGGGTCAGGGAGAGCGGATGCGAGTATGACAGCGCGGCACGCGGCGAGAGGGCGGCGCGCCCACCACAGGTGGAGGGTCGAGATCGGTCCGGTCGAACGCTCAGATCGAGCGTTGTCTGAGATCTTGCGGATCGGCAGATCAACTTCGATCAGCCGCTTCGGGTACTTCTGAGCCTCAGCCACGCGCTGCCTCCAGAATCGCCTTCGCCGTCACGTGGTAGTGCTCGACCTTCACCACCGGTTCCCATCCGAGCTTGGCCGGGTCCTGGATGGCGTTCAGGGCCGGCGTCCTGGCGCAGTCGAAGACGACGTACAGCCAGAAGTCCTCACCGAGCCGCTGCGCGGTCCGATATTCGTTCGCGGTCAGCGCGACCTCGCCGACGCCGGCACGGCCCTTCACCTCGATGAAGCGGGCCTGCACGAAGACGCCCGGCTCGGAGGGGTGCGGCCTTTTCGAGAGCAGGTCGTAGCCGCGGTTCTCGTTCTCGACGCTCTCGACCACCCACCCGCGCGCCCGCTCGTGCTCCATCGCGATGCGCACGGCGATCTTCTCGATCTCGGGGTCGCTCACCATGGGCGCGATGCCAGGCGCCCCGCGATCTGGATGCGGCATCACCCAGGCCCGACCCATGTGCTGGACGTCGCCGATCGAGCAGTGGCGCTCCATCTCGAGCTCTTGCCGGCGCCTGTCGAGGCGGGCGTTGAGCTCGTCGAGGTGGTCCTCCGCCTGCTTGATGTTGCCCTCGAGCCCAGGGATGTTTTCGCCGCCGACGCGGCGGTTGAGCAGCTCGGCGAGCGCGATCTGCTGCCGGTTGATGAGCTCCTGCAGCGAGATCTCGATGTGCTCGCGCACGATCCGGTTTTCCTTCGTGCGCTGGTCCGCGACCTCGGAGAGAAACGGGTTGAGCGCCTGATTCACGAGGTGGACCTCGACAGCATCGCGATCGGGAAGCGCGGCCAGGGTCGGTGACAGAGTCCCCTTCGCGGACGGGATCAGGTCGAGGAACAGCGTCGGCTGGCGGAGCGTGAGCGTCCCGTCTGGATCGGCTCGCACAACGAAGAGCTTCTTGTGCAGCGTGTTGCCGCGACCGTCCTTGATCGACGCGGCGTATAGGTCGAGGCGGTAGGGCGCCTTGGCGTGCAAGTCCCAGAGCACGGCACCCCGGCGAAGATCATCGCTGACGCGATCGGAGACGTCACTGCGAACGACCTCGAACAGCGGGTGTCCCGGCGTCACCCACTCGAGCGTGGCGTCGTCACCGAGCAGCCGTTTGTCGAAGACGACGCGCTGGTACTCGCGCCCGAGTTTGCCGAACCGCGGCTCGAGGCGCTCACCGATCGCGCTCAGCGTCTTCGGCACCTTCCCGACGCGATAGACATGGTCCTTCCCTCGGACGGGCGATGGGTGGACTCCCGCGATGGGCCCCGCCACGGTGAAGAAGTCCTCCACCACCTCGGGAACGAGTCGCCGCTCCTTCGCTTCCACCGATTTGCCGACGAGCGCCGAGAGGTTCAGCTCCTTCTTCGCGAGCCCCTCGAGCGTCGAGCCCGTGATGCGCTTGAAGCGCTCGGGATCGATGTCGTGCACGATGCGATCGGCGATGTTGCTCTCGCTGATTCTCTTCGCGTACATCTCGCGGAACATCTTCTCGAGCAGGTTCGACGGCAGCATCTCACCGACGACGTCGAAGACCTTGTCCGTCCCGAGTTCCTCCTTGATCTCCGCGAGCCGCATCAGGAGCTTTTCGAGCACGCGGCCTTCGCGCGTGTTCACCGCAGCGAAGTTGAAGATGAGGCAGTCCTTCTGCTGCCCGTAGCGGTGGATGCGGCCCATGCGCTGCTCGAGGCGTACAGGGTTCCATGGGATGTCGTAGTTGATCATCAGCCAGCAGAACTGGAGATTAATGCCCTCGCCGGCCGCCTCGGTGGCCACGAGCACCTGGCAGTCCTCGCGGAACTCGCGCTCGGCGTAGATGCGCGTGTTCGGCGTGTCGCGATCGCCGATCGGGAGGCCGCCGTGAATCTGGGTGACGCTCAGCCCCCACTCTCGCAGCTTCCCGAGGGGGCGACCGTCGCGGCCATCGCCCGCGAGGTAGTCGAGCGTGTCCTTGTGCTCGGTGAAAACGAGGAGCTTCATCCGCGGGTCCTTGAAGATGTGCTGCTCGTTCAGCACCTGGCGGAGCTTCTTGAGCTTCGACTCGATCTCGCGCTTCTCCAGCCCGCGCGCCTGGTCGACGAGCTTGTCGATCCGCTGGATCTCGTCACGAAGCGAAACCGGGTCGACGGCCAGGACCGTCTCCTCGGCGTTAGTCATGATCTTCGACTGCTCGTCCTCGGGCAGGTCGTCGAAGTCGTCGGGCAGCCGCCGATCGATTTGCTCCTGCCGGTAGCGCTCCGGGTCTTCGAGGATCCGCTTTCGCTTGTCGCGCATGCGCTCGAGGCTCCGCCGGACGGCGTACATGCTCGATGCGAACCGGCGCTGCAGCATTGCCATCTGGAACGAGAGGATGTTCGCCTGCACGTTCTCGGCAGCGGCGGCCTTGATGGACTGGTCCTCGACGTAGCGGGTGAGCGCGTCGTAGAAGTCGAATTCGTCGCCGTCGAGCTCGAACTTTGTCGTCCGGACGTCGCGGTTCGTGAACAGCTTCTTCACCTCGCCGGTCTCGGGGTCGGGGAACGAAACCAGAGCCTCCTTCAGGCGACGTAGGTAGAAGGGCGCCTCGTGGCGGCGCATCGCCTCTTCGAGGCTCTTCACGTCGCCGTACACGTCGCGATCAAGCAGGCTCAGGAACAGGCGGAAGTTCTCCGGGTCGCCCTTGTGCGGCGTCGCGGTCATCAACAGGAAGTGGTCGGTGCGCTGCGAGAGCGCCTCGCCTATCTGGAAGGCGAGCGTCTTCTTGTCCGAGCTGTAGGCGCTCATCTTGTGCGCCTCGTCGACGATGACGAGGTCCCACGACGAGCGGAGCAGGCTCTCTTTGGCATCCTCGACGCGAGAGATCCACGAGACCGAGGTGACGACCTGGTTCCGCTCCTGCCAGGGATTCTGGCCGTACTGGGTCCGCAGCACCTCGCCGCGCATGACGTCGAACTGCTCGCGGAACTTGTCCTTGAGCTCGCGCTGCCACTGGAACGTGAGGTTCGCCGGCGCGACGATCAGCGTGCGGGTCACGAGGCCGCGGACCTTCAGCTCCTTGAGAAGCAGCCCCGCCATGATCGTCTTGCCGGCGCCTGGATCATCGGCGAGGAGGAAGCGGATGCGCGGCAGCTTCAGGAAGTAGTCGTAGACGGCCTCGAGTTGGTGGGGGAGCGGATCGACGCGAGCGATCGACAGCGAGAAGTACGGGTCGTACTCGTAGGCGAGGCCGAGGCGCGCCGCCTCGACGCCGAGTTTGAAGTGAAGCGGGTCGCCGTCGAACGGCTCGGTCTCGGGCGTCGCGTCGAGCAGCTTGAGCTGGTCGGGGTGGAGCACGCGCTGATGGACCTGTCCCGTCTTTTGACCAGCGCCCGTCAGCTTCACGACGTCGCCGAGCGGCGTGACGACGAGTACCTCGATGGCCTCCGGGAGCATTGGCCCGCGAACGATGATCCCCGGCTTCAGATCGCTGACCTTCATCGCGGCCTCTTCGACGTCGGGCCCTTCTCATCGCTGCCCCCTTCGTCGTCACGCGAGGCCGCCTTGCGTTCTTCGATCCACCGATCGATGTCCGTTCGCTTGAAGCGCCACTGGCCACGGACCTTGAATGCCGGGATCTCCGCATTCTGGGCCATCGTGTAGACGGTCTTCTCCGCCACCTTCAGGAGCTGGGCGACTTCGGGTAGGGTCAGGATTTCGTCGGGCATGGTGGCGTCGGCTCCAACTCTTGCCAGGCGTTGCCAAGAGTCGCTAGACTATACCAAAGGGCGACAGGCTTTCAATCCAATGGCGCGGCCTCAGGTACAGCGGCGATCGTTCCAAGAGGCATCTATGCCCCCCGACTTTCCCCGCGTGTGCCACCGACGCAAGCGCGCGCTCGCTGATCGGCAGAACCCCATCCGAGGCGTCGAGGAAGAGCGGCGAGGCGGCGCCCGAACAGCATCAAGACCGGGATGACCGGGAGGCGAGCGACATGAGCAGGCAGACGTTGGACGCGTTCTCGATGTTCCCCTACTTCACGAAGGCGAACGCGAAGTCCGAGAAGCAGAAACGCCTTCAGGGGCTGTTGTACGCCTTGAAGGACGGGAGGCAGGTCACCGACGGAACGGGCAAGCATCAAGACGCGACGGAGTGGTTCGCCGACCTGGTCCGTGACGCGATGGGAAAGCACGTCCCGAGCGAGTTCCTCGGCAAGGATGTGTTCGTGGTCCCGATGCCATCGTCGGCCGTGACTCCTACTCCGCCCTCTCGCGGGGCCTGGCCGATGTTCGACGTAGCGATGCGCTGGGCCGAGGCCAAGGTCGTGGCGGGCGCCGGCCCCGTCTTGGTGCGCAACAGCGCCGTGCAGAAGTCCCACGCGGTCTCCGCCGACAAGCGCGCCTCCGTCGAGACGCACGCGACCTCGCTGAGCGTAGACCTGAAGATGGTCCCCAAGGGCTGTGCGATCACTATCCTCGACGACGTCGTGTCGTCGGGAACCAACGTGATGGGAGCCATGGTCGCGCTCCGGCGTGGCGGTTTCACCCCTGAGGTTCGGGTCATGACGGCGACCCACACGGTCGGCGCCGACTACGGTGGGCAGGACGTCGTATCGGCGAAAAGCCTGATCGTGTGGCTCGAAGGCCAGAAAGAGCGGGCGTGGCGACCGTCCGAGGACATCGAGTTCGTGAACTGGAAGTAGACCTGCCACCGCCCACGTGGCGGCGCCGCCGTCGTTGAGGAGCGCGTCTTGTTGAAGGGAGTGGTCTTCGATCTCGACGATACCCTGGTGGACACGGCGATCCTGCGCGCTCTCCGCGAGGCCAGGCGCTGGAAGGAAGCGGTAGCGCGTCTTCACGAAACGCGGCTCTTCGAGGGGATCGACGAGCTGATGCGCGAGCTTGGTGTGCGCGAGCTCCCGTGGGCCATCGTGACGACCTCGGTGTCCTACTACGCCAACAAGGTGGTCGCGCACCACGGGTTCAAGGGCGGGGTCTGCATCGCCTATCACGACGCCCCGCCGAAGCCGAACCCAGCGCCCGTTGCGCTTGCCCTGAAGAGGCTGTCGCTCCGCCCGGAGGAAGTCGTCGGCGTTGGCGATGCGGAGATAGACCTGCGCGCGTACCAGGCGGCCGGCGTCCGCGCGGTTGGTGCGGGCTGGTCGCCGGTCCTTAATTCGGGCTCATGGGACGCGGTGGCCACGAAGCCCATCGACGTTCTCGCCTTGTAGGGCATCCGCGGCGGTCCGCTGCTGTTCCCAGCTCCGGAGGTGCGCCACCGCTCGAAGGGCGCGCTCGCTGATCGGCTGGACGCCGTCCACCGCTTCGAGGAACAGCACGCTCTCCTGCACGTCGGGCGCGAGCAGCAGCAGGTCGAGGAGGTGGGTCAGCCGCGCGCGCGTGAAGCCGAGCCTGCGCGCGACGTCGGCCTGATCGCGCACCTTGCCCCGCGCGATGGCCTCCTGGATCTTGTGCGCGAGCGCGAGCATCACGGCGACACGGGCGGGGCGGCGCACGGGGCCCGGAGGCGGCTCGGCGACGAAGCGTTGCTCGTGCCCGCGCTGCATGCGGTGCAGGGCGCCGGTGAACACCTTGGCGGTCGTGGTCATGGCCGGGCCTCCTGCTGCTTGGGTTCGGATGTCGGCGTCTCGCCGGGCAGCCCGGCGGTGAGGTCGGTGACGAACACGCTCACCTGGTTGGCGGGCTCGTTCACCTCGACGCGCTCAACCATGGTGCGAAGGACGCGGCCCCGGTTCTCGGGCGTCAGCACGTCCCAGACCTTGTCGAAGTCCGCGAGGCACTGCGCGACCCAGGTGACCTCGACCTCCAGAGCGTCGAGGTTCGCGAGCTCGCGCTCAGCCGTCGCCAGGCGCGCCTCGCACCGCGCGAGCTGCTCGCCGACCTCCTGCAGGCGCTCGTCAAGCAGCCGGCGCCCGGCGCCGTTCACGCTGGCGATGGTCTCGACGAGGCGCTTGCCCTCGTCCGAGAGGGAGGCGATCTCCGGCGGCAGCTTCTGGCGCTCCGTCAAGATGTCCTTCCGCCGGGCGGCGACCCGCTGCTTCACGCCCGTGACGACCTCGGTGGCGAGCGAGCCATCGGCGGCCTCCGCGCGCAGCCGCTCGAGCACGTAGTCCTCGATGGCGCCGGCCGAGAGCGGGCGCGACGGGCAGGCGTCCTTCCCTTCCTTGTCCCTCGTGATGCAGCGGTAGTACCGAAACTCCCTTCGGCCCTTCCGGGTGGACGCCGGCGTGAATCCCGCGCCGCAGCACGCGCACCGGAGCAGCCCGCGAAGCAGGTAGTCCGGGTTCCGGCCATGGTCCTCCTTCGAGAGCGTCGCCTCCTCGAGGAGGGTCGTCGCCCGCGTGAAGGTCTCCCGGGGAATGAGCGGCGCGTGCTCGGCCTCGTGCAGCTCGCCCCCGCAGGGCATGTAGCCCGCGTAGACGGGGTTCTTGAGGACGCGCAGCACGTCGGCCTTGTTCCAGCCCCGCGACTCGCGGAGGTTGCCGTTGGCGGCGCGGTGGCGCTTCGTCGAGCGATGACGCTCGTTGAGGATGCGCGCGACCGCCAGGGCCGAGCGCTGCTCGAGGTAGACCGCGAAAATCTCGCGCACGAGCACCGCCTCGAGCTCGTCCACCACGAGGTGCTTCTCTTCGACCTTGTAGCCGAGCGGGACGGGACCGCCGGTCCACTTCCCCCTCCGGCGCGCCATCGTGATCTTGTCCCGCGTGCGCTCGGCGATCATGGACCTCTCGAATTCGGCGAAGCTCATCAACATGTTGAGCGTGAGCCGCCCCATCGCGTCGGCGGTCGAGAAGTTCTGGGTCACCGAGACGAACGACGCGTCCGCGGCGTTGAACCGCTCCATGACCTTGGCGAAGTCGAGGAGCGAGCGGCTCAGCCGGTCGACCTTGTAGACGACCACCACGTCGATCTTCCCCGCCTCGGCGTCGGCCAGGAGGCGCTGGAAGGCCGGCCGCTCGATGTTCGCGCCGGTGAAGCCGCCGTCGTCGTAGTGCTCGTCCACGAGCGTCCAGCCCGGTTGCCGCTGGATGTAGCCGACGCAGGCCTCGCGTTGCGCGTCGAGGCTGTTGAACTCCTGCTCGAGGCCCTGCGACGTCGACTTTCGCGTGTAGACCGCGCACCGCTTCACCTCAGGCGCGGCCTTCTGACCGCCGTTCTTCGCCCGCTTCATGCGGCACCTTCCTCGGCCTGGGGCCGGGTGCCGTTGGCGCGACCGAAGAAGAAGAGGAACCCGTTCCACGGGGTGCCCGTGATGAGGCGGGCCACCTTCGAGAGCGACCGGTGGCGCTCGCCCCCGTACTCGAACCCGTCATCGAGGATGGTGACCTTGTGCTCGACGCCGTCGTGGAGGCGCGTGATGACCGTCCCCGCTGGCGGAAGGCGCGGATCGCGCGCGGGGCGCGTGATGGGGACGACCTTGCCGCCGGCGCCGTCCTTCCGCGCAACCGGCTGCCGCCAGCGCACGGGCGCTTCCGGGGCGAGCTGCTCGATGCGCTTGAGCGCGCGCGTGGAGAGCCCGCCCTCGGTCAGTTCCTGGATGCGCCAGGCGATGCGCTTGCGCAGGTACTCCTTGTTCCTGGTGCGCGTCGGCTCGCCGAACACCTCGCGGTACTTCTCCGCGAGCTCGCCCACGCTCATCTTTTCGAGCGCCGCGAGCTGGAGTGCCGTGCTGGCCACCGCCGCGCGTTCCGCGCTCGACGCCAATGCCCTCTTGCCGCTCATTTCGCTGCCTCCTTGGGGCGGCTGGTAGGTGCCGCCGTCCGAGGACATGAGGGCGGTCTCTGGTGAACAAGGCAAGGCGAGTCCGAGCTGGGCGCCTCTTGGGCCCTCTCAGCCGGAGAGCTTCCCGCGCCGGCGACGCGGCCCTCGAGAAGCAGCGTGAAGACGGCGCCGGAGAGGATGTCGACGAGCTCGGCGCGGGCGACCGCTGCCCGGGCGCGAGCATCGGCTTCCGTCCCTCGCTCGCGCCTGCTCTCGTCGTTCGTCGTGGCCACGCTTGCTCTCCGGTGGGTTCGGAGAAGAAACGCAGCCTCGCCCTCGAACTGGGACATGGCCGGCGCGCCATCGCGACGCCGAAGTCAATGCGGCGCCTGCCGATTTCGTCAGCCTCTTGACAGGCTCATCTCTCCCGTGTTTTACCGTTTAGGCAACAAGGAGAGGGAACCACCAGGACATGGGCGAGAGACTCGGAGAACGCATCAGGCGTTTGCGCAAGGAGCGCAAGCTGGGGCTGCGCGAGACCGCGGAGAAGGCGGGCATGTCGGCCAGCTTCCTCTCGCGCATCGAGAGCAACGACGAGAAGAGCCCACCGGACGAGGAGAAGATCCGCGCGCTGGCCAAGGTGCTCGGCGACGACTCCGACATCCTGATGACGCTTGCGGGGCGCATCCCGCAGGACGTGAAGAAGGTCATCACCGGGGACCCCACGATGCCGGAGTTCTTGCGCACGGCCCGCAAGCATAACGTGACCGGCGACGAACTGCGCCAGCTGCTCGAGTCGAAGAAGAAGGACGGGCGCTGATGCTCAAGCTGAACGTGCCCTTCCTCAAGCCGCAGGAGCTCGACAGCGCCGCGGCCGAGCTCCTGCGGAAGTACTCCAAGTGGAAAGGCGCCATCCCCAGGCCGCCCATCGACATCGACGACATCGTCGAGGGCCACCTACAGCTCGAGTTCGCGGTCGTCAATCTCCAGGAAAAACTCGGCGTCCCGGACGTGCTCGGCGCCACCTGGTTCGACGAGAAGCGCGTCTGCGTCGACGAGTCGCTCGAGGGCCAAGAAGGACGGTTCTCGTTCACGCTCGCCCACGAGGTTGGCCACTGGGTGCTTCATCGCCCGCTCTACGAGGCAGACAAGGTGACGAGGCCGCTCTTCGCCGAGGGGCCGGGCGCGAAGGCGGCCGAACCGGCCGTGGTGTGCCGTTCGAGCCAGCGCCAGGCCCCAGCCGAGTGGCAGGCCAACCAGTTCGCGGCGCGCGTGCTCATGCCGGCCTCGGACGTAATCGCCACCATGCGCGCGCTGTGCGGCGGTGAGTCCCCGGTGTGGGATGGGCTCCGGAAGAAGTTCGAGGCCGACGAGAAGGATGACCGCTTGCGGGGGCTGGCGTCGTCGATGATCACCCAGGGGAACTTCTCGAACGTCTCGAACGAGGCGATGCGCCGGCGTCTGGTGGACCTGAAGCTGGTGCGCGACAAGTCGGAGGTGAGCGGGACGCTGCTGTGAGGCCCGGGTTTTTTTCGCCCTCGGCGTTCACGGTTTAGGAAACGGTGTGGAGAGAAAGAGGATCAGACCCACAGAGTAGAAGAGCGCAGGGCCTCGTCGCCATGGGATTCCACGGCACGGTCGTCGGGGTGAAACTTGTCGTGGAGACGAAGGAGCCAGCATGGCCACGTTTACGTTGAGGAGATTTTCGAGTCCGGAAGCGCTGAAGGCAATCCAGGAGCACAACCTCATCGCGCTGCTCGAGCGGCACGGGGACCACTTCCGCGGCCGCGGCGTGGCGCTCTCGCCCGTCAACGGAAGCGGGCTCGACTACGAGGGCATCGTGCGCGTGCTCATGACGCCCGACGAGCACACGCCGAAGGGGCTTGTCGATGACCTCTACTTTGTCCACGAGATGGCCACCGTAGAGGCCATGGACGCCCTGCGAGAGGAGATCGCGGCCCAGCCGCCGAAGGACCGGATCAGGCTCGACCTCGGGCCAGACCCGACGCCGGCCGACGTGGCGGTGCAGGTGCGCCTCAAGGACCCCGACCTGCTCGAGCGGAAGCACGCCGAGCACTTCCTCACCTCGAAGCGCTCGTTCGAGTACTTCCAGGCAAAGAAGGGCGCGGACTGGACCTTCCGCACACCGTCATCGAAGGCGTTCGCCGCGATCGAGGCCGCGCTCGACGACCGCTTCGATGAGATGAAGCGCGGCCGAAACTCCAAGGTCTTCGTCTACGAGAAGGAGGACGGCATCTGGTTCCTCGTGCGCCACGGCGACCCGTGCAAGCGCGAGGGGGCCATCGACGACGGCGGCTCATCGAGCGTCTACTACCGCCCCGAGCGGTACGACGTCCTGAAGTACGACCCTCACCTCGGCGAGCTGTGCCTGAACGCCGAGAACAAGAAGATCTGCGCCCTCTACCGGGAGAAGTTCGGCCTGCACTTCTTCGGGGACGCCCGCCAGTTCCCGGGCACCGCCAAGTACACGCTCGAGCCGCTCAAGAAGCTCGGCGAGGCCGCGCTCGTGTGCAGCGACGTCGAGGGCATGGAGTGGATCCGGCTCGTCGAGATTCACTACTACTGGGGCGGCCCGGAGGGCGAGGTGGAGATCCGCAAGGCGAGCGACATCTTCTCCGTCCTCAAGCGGCGGGGCCGCGCCATCCCGGAGATGTCGCGTATCCTGCGCGCGGGCTTCCTGGTGAAGTTCACGGACTCGAAGACGCCGCGCAGGGCGACGATCCGGCCCAATAACGTCGCCAGCTACACCCGCGACGGGGACGCGGTGGTGTTCGAGGACTTCATGCGCAAGCGCGGCTACACGCAGGAGGCGGTCGAAGAGGATGCGCGAGTTCAGGCGGCTGTGGCGAGCGCTTGAGTCGGCGGCGGTCCCCGCCGGCGTCGAAGCGGAGTGGCGGGAGCGGCTCGGCCCAGACCTCGAGCGCATCCGGAGCTTCCTGAAGCCGGAGCAGAGGTTGGCCGAGGCCTTCCCGTGCCCGAGCCCGGGCGGCGACCACTGCCCACGCAGGGTCGTCGTCCATGCGCCGGACGACATCGTCGCGGTGTGCGGCAACAGCCCGGCCGAGTGCCCCCCGCTCCGCCTGCAAAGGCGTGACCTCGTCGTCTACCACCTGGACGTCCCGGCATGGCTCGGCGACGTGGCGGCAGCACTGCGCAAGAGGAACATCCTCGAGCAGCTCGACGCCGCCGCGGGCGGCGCCATCCTGCCGCTTGGCACCCTCTCCCGCCGCGGCATGCGCCTGCCGGTGGTGCTCATGCTGCAGCCGGTGGCCGCACTCAACGAGGTCTGCCTCGGCCTGCGGCAGAAGCTCGGCGGCGACGGACTGGTGGTGCTCCTCGACCAGCCCGCGACGAGCTTCCCTGCAAGCGCGCGCGTGGCCGTGCTCGACATCCCGGACAACGCCAGCGGCGATCTGGAGCTCTGGCGCGCCCTCGACATCCTGGACCCGCGCTACCGCGAGCGACGCCCGACCGACCCCAAGGCCATCTTCGACGAGGTGACGCTGGAGTTCTCCACCGTCCCCGGCCAGCGCCACCTGGTCCGCATCAACGGGCACGAGTTCGGCGGCTTCCAGAAGAGCGACCTCAAGTTCCTGCGCCTCCTCTACCTCGCGACCGTGCGCGCCTTCGACAAAGACGTCGAGGAGGGCGGGTGGACCAAGATGGTGAAGCTCCAAGTCGCGGACGATAAGGCCAAAGGCCTCGAGAAGCTGCGCGAGGAGCTACGCAAGCACGACCACCCGCAGCTCAACGAGGCCGAGCGCGCGGCGCTGGTGAAGACCTCGCCCGACCGGAACTCGACTGTCCGGCTCGCCCTCGACCCGCATCACATCGTCTTCGACGCCAGCCTCGCCGACTTCCGCTTCGTCGGCGAGCAGCAGACGACGACCAAGTCCGGCGAGCGACGGCGGACGCCCGGTGCGGCCGTGCTGGAGAAGAACCTCGCGCACTCGCGCGCGGTCTCCAAGAAGCTCGTCGACGGCATCAGGAAGCTCGGCCTGACCCAGCTCCCGACTGCTCCCAGGGGATAGGGGAACAGCCGCCGTAGGGATGGGGGACAACCGCCCCTTTCCCACCTTCGACTCCCCCCTCCCTCTCGCCTCGAACCTGGCCCCCGTAACGCCCGCGGATTTCCCGCGGGCCACGGAGGTCTTCGATGCGAACCCAGCCCAGAGAAGTCCGTTGCAAGGCGTGCGGCATCCTGCTCGCCGCCGTCGACGAGAGCGGCCTCACCATCCGGCGCGGCGAGCTGCAAGCCACCTTCGACGGTGAGTTCCACGCCGCGCTCGTCTGCTACCGGCGGAGCTGCCGGAAGTTGAACGTCCTGCGGCTCTCCACGACGGCGCGGCCCGAGGTGGCGACCGCGTAGCTGTCCCAGTTCGCGCGGTCAGACCGCGTTTTCAAACCAGAGCGCATGACGCCTTAGCTCGGCCCTCCGTGAGCGCGTGACGCCCGGCCGGAAAGGCGGGCGCCCATGCGCGCCGGTTGGGAGGCTCTTCACGCGAGCCTCATGCGTTCGGTTCGTACCCTGGCAGCGGAGCAGCAGTTCAACGAGATGAAGCGGCGCCACGAGGTGCTGCGCGCCTTCGAAGATCCGGTCTCGTTCGTCGATCACCTGCACCGAAAGGACGGGGACCTCGACGAGAAGGACGCCGTCTACGCGGCGCTGGTCGAGACGGTGAAGGCCGGGGGGAACGGGGCGGAGCTCGCGTCGTCCCTCCTGTGGCTGGGCCTGTGGCCTGTGCTCGACCGCATCTTCCGCCGTCGCGTCCGACTCTACCCGGAGGCCGCTGACGAGCTCGTCTCGGACATCGGCGACGCGCTGACCGCGCTCATCGAACGCCTCGATGTCGCCCGCGTGAGTCGCGTCGCTGCATGGCTGGCGCGGGGCACCGAGCGTGACGTCGTCAAGCGCCGTCGGCGGGTCTGGGCGGACCAGACCCGCCGGGCGGAGCTCACGGATAAGAGCGCCCTGGGCGCGGTCGGTCCCATCGAGTCGGAGGACCCGCCTCCGCGTTCGCAGTTCGGCCTGAAGGGCGACCTCCCGGACGAGGAGGAGGTGGCCGTCATCCGGCGGCACCTCCTGCCCATCGTCGGCGACGACACCGACCTGGTTATCGGCGCCGCCATCTACGGCCAGAGCCAGCGGCTGCTCGGCGAGCGGCTGGGGCTCACGCACGAGGCGGCGCGTAAGCGCGTGCAGCGCGCCTTCGAGCGGCTGCGGCGCCACCTGGGCCGGCCGCGGTGAACGGCGACCTGTCCCAGTTCGGACCCGAGGCTGCGTTTTCAAGGTCGACCGAAACGGAGGAAGCCCTGATGGCCGCCCGACCCAACGACGAACTCTCCGAGCTTTTCCGAGACGTTGTGCTCGTCCTGGGCGGCGTCTTCGCCGTCCGGAAGACGGACGACGAGACCGTCTGCCAGGTCGCCCGGGGCCTCGACCGCGCCTACCGCCGCGCCCGGAAGAACCGGTCCGGCGGTGGAGCGGCGAGCGCCGCGGGCCCGGGCACGGCGCTCGCGCCGCACCCGGCGATCGCGGGCCTCCTCCGGCTCATCGACACCGAGGAGGACCCGCGATGAACGAGAACGAGACCCCCACCCCGCAGTCGGACCCGGAGCAGTTCATCCGGCTGCCGGGGCTCTTCCGACGCTGGGAAATCGAGCAGGTGCTCGTCCCCGGCTCGGATTTTCACATCGAGGAGGCCGGTGACGCCTCCGACGGAACCCCGCTCTTCGCCGTGTACCGGCGGGAGCCCAACCAGAAGGAGGAGTGAACCATGGCACCGAGCAACATGTGGCAGCAGACCGAGGAGCTGGCGAAGAAGCACGACCAGGGCGGAGGGCAGTGGGTGAAGCTGGCAGGCGACGGTGACAAGGCCGTCGTGGTGTTCCTCGGCGAGCCGTATCCGCGCGAGGTCTGCTTCGTCGACGGCAAGTACATGCCGTTCGACGAGAAGCTGAAGGCGCAGGGCCTCAAGCCCTCGCTCCGCGTCGCGCTCAACGTCGCGCTCTACGACACCAAGGAGGTCAAGGTCCTCGAGCAGGGCGTGGTCTTCTTCAAGGACCTCGTTCAGATCCGGGCGAAGTACGGCCTCGACAAGTGGGCCTTCGAGGTGCAGCGCCACGGGGCCGCCAAGGACCCGAAGACGACGTACTCCCTCCTGCCCGAACACCAGCTCACGCCCGAGCAGCAGAAGGAGTTCCAGGCGCTGCCGCAGCACGACCTCGAGAAGCTCTACGGCGACAGCGCCGGCGGGGGCGGAAGCGAGGGCGGCGCGCTCGGCAGCTACGACAAGAAGGGCGGTGACACGGTCGAGCCGAAGACCGCGCAGTCCATCGCGGTGGTGCTGAAGGCGCTGCCCAAGGACGCCGTCGACCGCTTCTGCAAGAAGTTCGGCGTCGCGCGCATCAAGGACCTCCCGGCCGCGCAGGTGGAGAAGGCGGTGGCCTACCTCGACACGCTCGAGGGGGAGTTCAAGGCGACCAAGAGCGGCGGCGACGTCGACCCTTTCAGCTGAGCCGGCACGCCGGCGCCGCGTCGGATCTCTCCGGCGGCGGATGGCGCGTGCCGGGCGGCCAAGCCGCAGGTCCGCGCGTCCGCCGACCGGAGAGCTCCCGTGGCCGGGAGATGACTCCATGAGCGACTACCTCGATGAGGTCTTTGGGAAGGACGGCCTGTTCGCCGCGCGCTTCCCCGGCTACGAGATGCGGGACGGCCAGGTGGCCCTCTCCCGCATCGTCGACCAGGCGATGCGTGAGGAGCGACACGCACTGGGTGAGGGGCCGTGCGGCACCGGCAAGGGCGTCGCCTACGGCGTCCCGGCCGTCTACCACGCGCACCACCACAAGAAGCGCGTCGTCATCGCGACGGCGAACATCGCGCTCCAGGAGCAGCTCGTCACCAAGGACCTGCCGATGCTCGCCGAGGTGCTGCCGTGGAAGTTCTCCTTCGCGCTCCTCAAGGGGAGGAACAACTACTGGTGCAGCGACCGCGCGGCCGAGTCCGAGGGGCGCGGCGAGCTCTCCGGGCTCTACGACGACGAGCAGGACCGGCAGATGGACGCCGTCCTCGCCTGGGCGAAGGGGACGGCGACCGGCGACATGTCCGAGCTCTCCTTCGTGCCGCTGCCGCAGGTGTGGTCGAAGGTCTCAGTCACCTCGGACGAGTGCAAGGGCGAGGAGTGCCGCTTTCGGGAGACGTGCTTCTCCGAGCGCGCGAAGGAGACGGCGAAGGCGGCCGACATCGTCGTCACCAACTACCACCTGCTCTTCGCGCACCTCGCGGTGCGGCGCGAGACGGGCCAGGACTTGGTGCTGCCCTCGTTCGACCTCCTGGTGCTGGACGAGGCCCACGAGGCGGCGGAGATCGCCCGCGACTTCTTCGGCTTCAGCGTCTCCGAGCACAGCGTCGGCAGGCTCGCGCGCTACGCGGCCGACTTCGGAGACAAGAAGCTCGCGGACCGGCTGCGGCGCGAGGCCGAGGCGTTCTTCTCCCGCGTGGCCTCGTTCGCCCGCTCGCCGGCGTACCGCCGCCGGCTGAAGACGCCGGGCTTCGCCGACACCACCACGGTGGTGGGCGAGCTGCGGGTGCTCGCTAGCAAGGCGCTCGCGCGGGTCGAGGACGAGGGACTCGAGCGGGAGAAGAGAGCCACCGCACGCAACGCCTACCGGCTCGCCACGACCGCGGCGGAGCGCATCACGGAGGCCGTTCAACAGGCAGACCCGGGCAAAGTCTACTGGATCGACCTCGACGGCAAGGGGCGCGCGCGCCTAAAGGCCAAGCCAGTCGACGTGAGCGCGGTCCTGCGCGCCGAGCTGTTCGAGCAGACGGACTCGGTGACGCTCGTCTCCGCGACGCTCACCGCGGCGGGGACCTTCGACTTTGTCCGGCGGGAGGTGGGCGTGCCCGACGGCGCGCTCGAGGTCGTGGCCGAGACGCCGTTCGACTTCGAGCGCCAGGCGCTGCTGATTGTGCCCGAGGGCCTGCCGGATCCACGGGAGCCCACCTTCGTCGGCGCCGTGGCCGAAGTCGTCCGTCGCGTCATTGAGCTGTGCAACGGCCGCACGCTGGGGCTCTTCACCTCCTACAAGAACCTCAACGCCGTGTACGAGCGCGTGGTGGGCAACGGCCACCGGGTCCTGCGGCAGGGGGAGCTACCGCGTGCCGAGCTGACCCGCATCTTCAAGGAGGACATCTCCTCCGTCCTGCTCGGCACCGACAGCTTCTGGACCGGCATCGACGTGCCGGGCGAGGCGCTGACCGGGCTCGTCATCGACAAGCTGCCCTTCCCGCACCCGGAGGACCCGGTCATCGACGCCATCTGCGAGCGCGACCCGCGCGCCTTCCAGAACTACCTCGTGCCCAAGGCCATCATCACCCTGCGCCAGGGCGTCGGGCGCCTCATCCGCAGCCAGAAGGACGTGGGCGTGGTGGTGCTGCTCGACCGGCGCATCGCGGAGAAGGCGTACGGCCGGCAGTTCCTGAAGAGCCTGCCGCCGATGCTCACCACCCGGCGGCTGGAGAACATCTCGCGGTTCCTCGAGGAGGCTGGCGATGCGCGTGCGGGTTGATGCCTGCCTCCACGTGGGCCGCGGCGAGGTGCCGGAGAAGCTCCTCGAGCGGCTGCGGCGCGCGCTGTCTTTCCCCAACCCGGCCTACCTCGACCGGCTCCGGCTCGGGCTTCACCCGGGCGGCGAGCCCGAGCTGCTCTGCCTCGTCGAGGACGACGAGCGCGAGGTGCGGCTGCCGCGCGGGGCCATCCACGTCCTGCGCCGGCTGGCGGCCATCGAGGACACGGCGATCGAGTGCGAAGACCGCCGGGTGCTGCCGCCGGAGCGGCTCCTGGAGCTGCCCAGCCCGCCCCTGCGCGACTACCAGCACGCGGCGGTCGCGCGTCTCGCCGCGGTGACGCAGGGGACCGCGGTCATCCCGTGCGGCGGCGGCAAGACGCGCGTCGGCATCGGCGCCATCGCCCGCCTGCGCACGCCGACCATCATCCTGGTCCATACGCTCGACCTGGCCGAGCAGTGGCGCGGCGAGCTCCGGTCGCTCCTGGGGCTCGAGGCAGGCCTCATCGGGGACGGCGAGGCGCGGCTGGGCCGCGTCACGGTCGGCGTCATCCAGGCGCTGAGCCGCTGGACGCCGACGGCGCTCGAGGTGCTCCTGCGCAACTCGGGCCTGCTCATCCTCGACGAGGCCCACCACGTGGCCGCGAGCACCTTCCGCGAGCTCGTCGGCCGCTGCCCGGCCCGCTACCGGCTGGGGCTTACCGCCACGCCCGAGCGGGAGGACGGCCTCACCCCGCTCCTCGAGCTGTACCTTGGTGAGGCGCTCGCAGTCGTGTCGCACGAGGAGCTGGTCGCCGCCGGTGTGCTGACGCTGCCGGAGATCCGCAGCATCCAGACGGAGTTCACCTACGCCTACGGCGGCGCGGACGACTACGCCCCGATGCTCGCCGCGCTCGCGGCGGACGACGCCCGGAACACCCTCATCGCGGAGACGGTGGCCAACGAGGCGCACGCCGGCCAGACGTGCCTCGTCCTCTCGGGCCGCATCGACCACTGCGAGGCGCTCGTCCGGCGCCTCGCGGCGGCGGGCGTGACGGCGGCGCTGCTCACCGGCCAGGTGCCGAAGGACCGGCGCAAGGAGCTGCTCGACGAGGCGCGCGCGGGCCGGCTCGCGGTGCTCGTCGCCACGAGCCTGGCCGACGAGGGACTCGACCTGCCACGCCTCTCGCGCGTCTTCCTGGCCTACCCGGGCCGGGCGCGCGGCCGGACGATGCAGCGCCTCGGGCGGCTCATGCGCCCGCACCCCGACAAGGCGAGCGCGGTGCTGTTCGACTTCGTCGACCGGCGCGTCCCCATCCTCCGGCGCCACCACGTCGAGCGGCGGAAGCTCTACGCGGAGGTGCTGGGCGTCAGGGCCTCGCTCACGAGCGCCCATCCACCGGGTGTCAACAGGTTGTCCACGGCCTCCGGTGGACAGGGGTAGGGCGGAGTGGAGGCGCCCCGACCAGACGGAGAAGTCATCCGTGCGACCTACCGCTGGCTCGCGCATGCACCCCACGGCGTGAGCGAGGTCCGGGCCATCCGCCCGGGCGGGGCCGGCATCCTCGGCATCGGCTTCTTCGACGACGAGGAGTCGTTCGTCCGCGAGTGCCTCCGCGCGAACGCCATCGCCAACGTCTACGTGGGCATCCAGCCCCGGCCGAGGCGGCTCCTCGAGATGGCCGCGAACGCCATCCGGCCGCTCAAGACCGGCGCCGGGCGCAAGGACGTCGAAGTGGTGACCGCCACGGTCATCGACCTCGACCCGGTGCGGCCGAAGGACACCGCCAGCACCGAGGCCGAGCTCGCGGCGGCCATCACCGCGGGCGACGCGGCGGCGGCGTGGTGCGAGGGCCAGGGGCTCCTGCGCCCGCGCCGCATGATGAGCGGCAACGGCGCCCAGCTCTGGTTCGCCGTCCCGCCCACCGCGCTGACCGAGGAGAACCGCGAGGCGGTGCAGGCGAACCTGCGCGCGTTCGAGGCCGAGGTGCGCTCGCGCGTCGAGTCGGAGGCCATCAAGGTCGACTCCATCCACGACCTGGCGCGCATCATCAAGGTCATCGGCACGGTGAGCCTCAAGGGCGAGCCGAGCGCGGAGAGGCCGCACCGCACCAGCGTGGCGCTCGACCACATCGACCGCGTTGAGGACGGCGCGTTGGCGAAGCGCCTGCTGGCGCCGCCACCGGCGGCGACCACCACCTCGAACGGCGCGCACCGGCTGCCGGTGCTGAACCAGTCGCCCGCGGCCACGGCGAAGGCGCACCGCACGCCGGAGGGCGAGTACCACTGGGAGTCACCCGTCGAGATGTGCGGCCCCGTCCAGCGCCTCTGGGAGCAGGGCGAAGACGACCGCAGCCGCGCCATCTTCAACATGGTGCGGTTCTTCGTGCACAAGGGCCTCGGCCTGGACGAGATCACCGAGCTCGTCCTCGAGTACGACCGGCGCGGGCTCGGCAAGCTCGCAGGCCGCGACGGGCCGGCGTACATCCGCCAGTGCTACGAAAAGGTCATCGGCACGGTGCGGGAGGACGGAACCGTCGCGCCGCCGTGCCACTCGCTGCAGAAGCTCGGCTACTGCCGCGTCAACCGCGAGCCTGGCGCGCGGTGCGAAATCTACGACTACGTTTTCGACATCGAGAAGGCCGTGCAGGCCATCCCCGAGGACTCCCCCGCCCGAGAGCTGGAGTACCGCCTCAAGCCCATCTTCGAGGCCATCGCGCACCGCGACCCCTCGATGCAGGGCCGCTACATCGACCTGCTCGGGAAGCGCTTCGGGCTGAAGCAGAAGGACCTGCGGCGCTCCGTCACCCAGGCGGGTGAGCGGCCCCACGAGAACGGCGCTGACGCGAGCCGCGCCCCGAACAAGGCCGAACCCGAGGACACCATCGAGGGAGAGGTCTGGGAGGACACGAGCTGCTACTACACGATGAGCGCTCGCGGGGAGACGCGGTACGTCTCCTCGTTCAACATCACCCCGCAGATGCGCGTCGAGACCGAGGACACCGAAATCATCCTCGGCAGCGCCCGGACGGACAAGGGCACAACCGTCGAGGCGCTGCGTCTGCCGCTCAAGGCCTTCCACTCGAAGCGCGACCTCATCCGCCACCTGCCGTCGGCCGACCTCCAGTGGACGGGCAGCGACAACAACGTCCAGGGCCTCTTGCGCGTCCTCGCTCGCTACCCAGTGCCGCGGCGCCCGGGCTCCACCGTCCTCGGCGACTACAAGCACGGCGAGCACCACCTGTGGCTCTGCCCGAAGGGCGCCATCACCAAGGACGGGTTCATGAACCCGTCGCCCGTCATCTACGTGCCGAGCGGCGGCTCGCTCGACGGCCGTGTGCAGTACCCGGTCGCGGATGACGACGCGTTCAAGGCCGTCGCGGACAAGGTGTTCGAGTTCCTGCCGCGCGTGAACATCCCCGAGGTCATCGTGCCCGTCCTCGGTTGGTTCTTCGCCGCGCCGGTGAAACCGCGCTTCATGGAGCGCGTCGGCTCGTTCCCGACGCTGTTCATCTGGGGCACCCAAGGCTCCGGGAAGAGCTCGCTCGTGAGCGACGTCTTCTGGCCCCTCTCTGGCATCCGGGATGCCGAGCCCTACAGCGCCACGGAGACGGAGTTCGCGCTCCTCAAGATCCTCACCTCCACGCGCTCCATCCCCATCTTCATCGACGAGTACAAGCCGTTCGACATGCCCCGCCACCGACTGAACACGCTGCACCGCTACCTGCGGCGGCTGTACCGGGGCGAGACCGAGGAGCGCGGGCGGCCGGACCAGACCGTCAACACCTACCACCTGCAGGCGCCGCTCTGCGTCGCCGGCGAGACCCGGCCGACCGAGGCGGCGCTGCTCGAGCGCATCCTGACAACAAACCCGGCCAAGACGACGCTCGAGGAGCGCCAGGACTTCCGGGCGGCGTTCCGCGAGCTCAAGGCGCTCGAGCTTGGCGTGTTCGCGCCGCGCTACATTCAGTTCTGCCTCGGGCGCGACTTCGACGCCGACCTGGCGGTGGCGCGCGCGGTGGCCGGCAAGCTCCTCGCCGACCGCAAGGTGCCTATCCGCGTGGCGGAGAACGTCACCGCCATGCTCCTTGGCGTCTACCTCTTCGAGCAGTTCGCGGAGGCCTGCGGCCACGCGCTGCCGGCCGACCTCGGGGTGCGGGAGGCGGTGGACGCGGTCCTCGCCGACGTCCTCGAGACGGACCACGGCGTCAAGAACGCGCTCGACCACTTCATCGACATGCTCCAGGTGATGGCCATCCAGGGCGAGCTCCGGCACCGCGTGCACTACGTCTTCAACGACGGCGTCCTCTTCATCCACCTCGAGTCGGCCTACGACTCGTTCCGAAAGCACTGCAAGAACATCGGGTACGAGGGCGAGCTCGTGGACCTGAAGGCGCTCCGCCGGCTCATCCACGAAAACCAACGCCAGGGCGGCTACGTGACGCTCGAAGGAGAGCGCGTCTACTTCGGCGTGAACTCCAACCGACGCCGGGCCTTCGGCGTGGATCCAACGAAGACACCGATGATCGACCCCGAGAGCTGGCCACAGGAAGAAGAGAAGGATCGAGGCTTCGGGTCCAGCTACTCCCCTCGGTACGGAGACTGACGGCATGGACCCGCACGACACGCCGGCGAAGCGCCTCGATGCCGCCCTCCGCGAGATCCGTGCGCTCACGCTTCGGAAGCGCCAGGGCGCCCTTGCTCCCGACGAGTACCGGGCCACCGTCGCCGCGCTCTTGCGCGACGCCCGCCTCGACCAACCGAACCTCTCGCGACCCTGGTGGGCGGACGACCTCTGCTGGCTGATGCGCTCCATCGCGCAAGGGGTCCACAGCAACGTCCTTCGGGACGGCGAGCACGTGGCGACCCTGCGCGGCAAGACCACGCGATTTCGGCAGGCGCCGCTGCCCGGGTTCCGGCACGCCTCTCTGGACGAGTGCAGCCACCTCGCGGTCCACCTCGAGTCCGCGCTCCCCGCCGTGGCGCGGTTTGGCTTCTCCCTCCCGCGCGCGGACGTCGACCGCGCCTTGGTCCTGGCGAGCGACACACGCCCCGGGCTCGTGGTGGGGACGCGGATGCAGGTGTACTTCCACGGCGTGCGTGGCAGGCGCCGGGTGGTCGTCCTCGACTGGGCCCAGGTCCAGGCGCTCGGGGCCTCTCCTCGCCGCGGCGACCCCCGAGGCCTGTAAGCGGCGCACCGCTCGGCGCCAACGGCGCGCTGGTGTCATGCCCGGCGTTCAGGTGACTCGCCGACACGCTCGACCGTGAAGGCGTCCTCGCCGAACTCGCGCGACAGCAGGCCGGTGAAGATCTGCGCGATGGTCCGGCCCACGGGCGTGGCGGCGTCTATCACGCAGGCGCGCTTCTTCTCGTCGAGGGAGAAGGCGGCGTCCAGGCGCACCTGGGCCCGACCATGTAGTCCCTCGGCACAGAAGACGGCGAGGAAGAGGGAGTCCCGGACTTCAGCCTGCGGGGTCTTCTCGTCGAACGTGTAGCGGTAGACGTCGTGGCGCATGCGGCCTCCGTGGTTGCCGGCGCGGGGAGTCCGCGCTCACCACGTACCTACCGGCGCCCGCTGAGAAGCGTCGGACCTGGGTCCTCGCGCTCGAACGGGACAGCAAGTGGCCCTCATTGCCTGGGTTCGGGACGGATCGGTGTCCACTGTTTTCCAGAGCCGCATCAATGGGTTACGGCGAACGGGACAGACGGGACGGGTTTCTGGAGGACATAGGACATGCGTATGGAGAAGCGAATTCGCCTCTATCCTCTCTCACGAAAAACGCGAACCTCATCTCCTTAATAGACCTACTGAAAAGAAGACGTCCCGTCTGTCCTGTTGAAGGGCAAGGTCCCGGGCTGACTGACAAGATTGCGGGACAACATGCTGTCCCGTTCCGGGCCAATGGGGGCCACTTGCTGTCCCGTTCGCCAGCGGCTGTCCCAGGCACGTGAACAGGCTGCGTTTCTCTCACGGCGCGCACGAAGCGCTCGTGACGAGGAACCAGCCCCATGCCCCTCACCGATCTGCTGAAGCCAGAGCCCACCGCGCCCGCGGCGCCGTTGGAGCGCCCGGCCGGCATCACGTGCGAGAAGTACGTCCCAGGCGAGGGGAAGCGCTGCGTTTCTTACGTGGACAACGGGGCGTGCGCGCGCCCCGACGAGTTCATGTGCGTGGAGTGGATGAAGCGCAACGCCCCCAAGACCGACGGCACCGCCCTCTCGAACGCGATCGGCGCGGTGACACCCACGCTCAAGGAGGGCCAGCTCCTCACGCGCGAGGACGTCGAGAGCTTCAGGAAGCTCAGCGTCGAGGTCGAGCTCAAGTCGCCGCTCGGCACGTTCTGGCTGGTGCCCGCCCGCACGGGCCAGGACCGGATGGAGCTCACCGTCGAGGAGGCGGTGACGCTCGCGAACGTCGTCCACGCCTTCGGCGGTCGCATCGCCTCGCTCACCCGCGACGGTAAGCCGCTGCCCGACGCCAGCCCGGCGGCGATCGCCGAAGCGGCGTCTCTTCTCTCGGAGTCAGAACCGGCCCAGGCAGACAGTCGCGCAGAGGCCCACGAGGCCCGGCTGGCTGGGACAACCGGAGGCCCGCGGGGTCTGCCTGGTCCGGTTGTGGCTCCGGCCGAACCGAGCGCCGACGACGCCCGTGAACACCTCCGTCGCCTGCGCGAGCGGACGACGGCGCAGCCCGCGCCCGAGTCCGCGGCACCGCCCGCCCAGACCACCCTCTTCGACAGCAAGGACGGTGCTCGATGAGCTTCGCCAACGACTACCTGTCATTCAGCCGCCTGAAACGCTACGCGCAGTGCCCGAAGAGCTACCAGCTCCACTACATCCAGAAGGCGCCCTCGACGCCGAACGCGTCTCTCCTGTTCGGCTCGCTCCTGCACGCCGCGCTCGAGCGCGTCTACCGGGAAATCGTCGCCGAGAAGCTCTCCGGCCGCTTCCCCGAGGACCGGCTCCTCGCCGCGTACAAGGACGAGTGGAGCCGCTCGGGCCTGAGCGAGTTCGCCGTGTTCCAGGAGGGACTCACCATCCTCGGCAACTTCGCCCGCCAGCACGCCCTCGTCGACCACACGAGCATCCTCTCGGTCGAGCAGGAGTTCCGGCTGTCGGTCGAGCGGTTCCAGGTCCTCGGGTACATCGACCGCGTCGACAAGGTGGACGACGAGACGGTCGCCATCGTCGACTACAAGTCGAACCGGGCCATCTTCACGCGCGAGGAGATCGACTACGACCTCCAGCTCTCCATCTACGCGATGGCCGCGCGGATGCTCTGGCCCTGGGCGAAGAACGTCCGCCTCGGCCTCTACCTGCTGCGCCACGGCATCCTCATGGAGACGACGCGCACCGAGGAGGACCTCGCCGCCGCCCGGGAGTACATCGCGATGCTCGGGCAAGAGACGGAGAGCGCCACCGAGTTCCCTGCCCGGCTCAACGAGAACTGCGTCTGGTGCGATCACAGCGCGCAGTGCCCGACCTACCACCGCGCGCTGCTCGGCAAGGTCGAGTCGGTCTGCCAGGACGAGAAGGACATCGAGGCGGTCGCCCGCGAGCGCGAGGAGGTCGCTCGCATGGCGAAGATCCTCTACGCCCGCAAGGATGCGCTCGAGAAGATCCTGAAGGCGCAGCTCCAGGAGGTCGACCGCCTCGAGCTCGGAGGGAT
Organism: Myxococcales bacterium; assembly: GCA_016191815.1. GTDB lineage: Bacteria > Myxococcota > Myxococcia > Myxococcales > Myxococcaceae > JACPVI01. The sequence goes on along the minus strand of JACPVI010000063.1, from coordinate 23,100 downwards.
GGTCTACACCATCGGGAAGACCACCCAGGTCAGCTACGCCACCGAGCCGACGCTGACCGTCTTCCGGGAGCTCACGGGCAAGAACGAGGACGAGCTCGTCCCGCTCCTGCTCTCGGTCGAGAAGGCGAAGGTCGACGCCCTCGTCAAGGACCTCACCAAGTCGCTGGCCCCGGCCGATGCCCGGATGCTCAAGGCGCGGATCGAAGCCATAGCCGAGAAATCGGTGTCTCCTCGCTTCAACGCCCAGAGAGCGACCACGGCACCAGCCGGGGATGCGCCATGAAGGTCTACGTCGCCCATCCCTTCGCCGGCGATGTGGCCGCCAACGTCAAGCGCGTCCGCGCCATCTGCAAGGCCGTCGTCGCCGAGGGGCACCTGCCGATCGCGCCCCACCTGTACCTGCCGGCCTTCCTCGACGAGGAGACCGACCGCGAACTCGCGCTCCGGTTCTGCGTCGAGCTCGTCAGCTGCTGCGACGCGCTCTGGTTCTACGGGACGGCAATCACCTCCGGCATGGAGCGGGAGATCTCCGCGGCGCAGGAGCGCGGCATCCCGGTCGTCAACCGGCTCTTCCGGCCGGGGGCGGAGGCCACGCCGTGATTGTCCTCGGTGTGGACCCTGGCCTCGCGGCGCTCGGCTACGGCGTCATCACCGTCGAGGGCAAGCGCATGACCGCGCGGACGCACGGCGTCTTTCGCACGAAGCGCCGCCCCGGCCTCTCCGTCGGCCGGGACCTCACCATCCGGATCGGCGAGCTCGCCCGCGCGTTCGAGGCACTCCTCGACGAGCAGCATCCCGAGGCCGCGTCCATCGAGGAGTTCCGCTTCTACGGCAAGGCGGTCACCTCGTCCCTCCAGGTCGCGAACGTCGTGGGGATGCTCCGCGAGGCGCTACGCGCCCACGGCGTCCCTGTGGCCGAGTACTCGGCGCAGGACATCAAGCGCGCGGTCACGGGCTACGCGAACGCCGAGAAGGTGCAGGTGCAGAAGATGGTGAAGCTCCAACTCGCCATGGCTGAGCTGCCGAAGCCGGAGCATGCGGCCGACGCGCTCGCCGCCGCCATCACCCACGCCTGCCGTCTACCCATGCTGCGCGCCACAGGAGGTGCCCGTTGAACGAGACGAGACACGCCGCCCTCGACGAGCTGCCTCTCGGCGAGCTGAAGGCCCGCCACCGCGAGCAGCACCTCTGCTTGAAGTGCGACCACCACCTGGTCTGCGGCATGGCGAAGGCGCTCGACCCGAACCTGCTCGTCACCATCACGAGCTGCCTGGGGTTCGAGCCCGCGGACCCTGACGACCCGGAGGACGAGAATGCGAGCTGATGTGCGAACCCGTTGCCAGCGGCGAGCCCCGACTGGCTGGTGGCCCAAGCATCGCATCTGGCACGTGCGTCGACGCAACCGCGCACCCAGGCGGGCTCCGACACGGCGCCGTCGAACCTCTCGCCGGCGTCGAGCCGCCCGCGCTCCTCTCGTTGACGCTGATATGGAAGTTCCATATACTCGAAGAGGATGGACCCCACCGAACCCACGGCCAAGCCCGCACGACCGCGAGGTCGGCCGAAGAAGGCGGACGCGCCCATCGTCCCCTGGGACGAGGTCGACCGCCTGCTCGTCTTCGGCGAGGTGGTGAAGGACCCCGACACCGACCGCGAGGCGGTGAAGTTCCCGTCTCTCGCGGACTTGGGCGCGCGCTACGGCGTCTCGCGCAACCGCGTCTGGCAGTACGCCTCGAAGGCCCGCTGCTACCAGCGGCGCGAGGAAGCGCGGCTCAAGGCGCAGGCCCGCTTCGAAGAGAAAGTGGTCGAGAAGGTGGCAGAGGCGCGCGCGCTCGCCACCGCGGACGTGGTCCAGGTTGTGGACGACTACATCCGCGGCTTCCAGCAGGCGGTCGATGGGGGGAAGGTCCGCTTCGACAGCCCCGCGGATCTCGACCGCCTGGTCCGGCTCAAGGAGCTGCTCGTCGGCAACGCGGACTCGCGCCAGGAGCTGCGCGGCGGGCTGACGCTGGAGAGCATCCAGCAGCGCCACCAGCGGCTCCGCGCGCAGCTCGACACTCTCACGCCGGAGCTCGAGGGCACGGCCATCGACGAGGGCGCCCCCGATGGCGAACGCGCGGTCCACTGACGCGGCTCCGGACTGCCGCTTCGTGACGAAAGCGGCAATCCGCGAGCCGGCCACCTCGGAGATTCGCGAGGTTGCACGCGCGTTTGCGGCGCCAGGTCCGGAAGCGGATTGCCGCTTTCCTGACCCGGGCCAGGCCGCGGGCGCCGTCGTGGCGTGCGCGCCCGTCGCGCCCGTGGGCGCGCCGCCGAACGAGGTCGCGCCGGAGATCGCCGGGCCCGGCGACGACGCGACGTGGGCCAACGTGGCGCGCGACGCGGCCAACGACGCGGCGCACCCCCCGGGGGGCGATCCCCCATTTTCGCCACGCGCGCCGGCCGTTCCTACTGCCGTCTCGCACCGGGGAGCCGAGGCGAAAATGGACGCAGCCAAAGGTGCCGGAGAAGGCGCGTTCCCGAAATTGGAAACCAGCGCCGAGGGATATGGACGGCGTCAAGTTCCGTCAACAATGCAGGTCGCGGACGGTGCGCAGCAGGTCCTCGTCTCTGGAAGCCGCACAGATAGCCGACCGGCCTTCTGGTCGCTTCGTTGGGACCAGTGCCGTGACTGTTCTTCGGTGAATCGGCCTCACTACGGCCAGGGATTCTGCGCGCGCTGCTACCAGGCGAGATACCGCGGCGGGACGCTCCCCCAAGATGACGTCCTTCCTCCAGCGCGGTGGTCGCGCTACGCCTTGGAGTGTCTGGGCTGCGGTCGCGGCCACGTACAGCACTGCATGCGCGGATACTGCGGGGCCTGCTACCCGCGATCGCCGGTGTGCAGACTCCGCAAGCAAGAGCGGAAGTGCCGGATGCGCGGCGATGCGGGCGCACCCGGAGCCCTCTTCCGGCTCCGGAACTCCGCAGAGCAGAAGCGGCGGAAGGATCGTGTTCTCGGGCTTGAACCGAGCTTCTCCTTCATTGCGTACCGTGTCACCTGGAAGCTCTTCTGCGAGCGCTGTGCGTCCTGCAACTCGCCCGATGACCTGACCATTGACCACCACTGGCCAGCGGCCGAGGGCGTGCCGATCGAGCCCGGCAACGCCGTGCTGCTCTGCCGCGCCTGCAACGCGAGCAAGGGCGTGCGCTCGCCCAAGGAGTTCTATAGCCCGCACCGGCTCGCCGCGATCGAGCGCACGCTCAGGATGGCGGCCGAGTTCACGTTCTTGATCGAGGCGCTCCTGCCGGAGTTCCGCCCGCGGCGCATTCGAGGGAGAGTCGCATGAAGCCCGCTCTCGCGCTCGATCTAGCAAGGCAGGTCGCGGACGGCGCGGAGGATGTCCTCGTCGCTGGGCGCGGCATACACGGTGGTCGTGTCGACGCTCTTGTGCCGGGCGAGGCGCTGGACGAGGCGGATGTCGCGCGTGGACCGGTAGGCATTGGTCAGGCTCGAATGCCTCAAGGAGTGAAAGCTGAAGAGGCGGTCGAACCCTGCCCGCTGCTGCCAGACGCGGAAGAGGTGGCGCAGCGTCCGGGTGGCGATCCGCTCCCCACGCCGGGAGACGAAGAGCGGGGCCCCGGGCTCGAGGCTCTCGCCGCGCCCCTTCTTCCAGGCGACGAACTTGCCCAGCTTGTACCAGACGCTGTCGGGCAGGAAGACCTCCTGCGGCGCGGGGTCGTCGGTCGCCCGCTTGAAGACGCGCAGCGCGACACGCCGGCGGACGCGGCCGTCGTCGTGCAGGACGTCGCCCACGTCGAGGGCGGAGATCTCATGCTCGCGCAGCCCCGTGCCGAGGGCGACTGCCAGGATGACGTGGTCCCGGAAGCCCTCCCGGTGCTCCCCGGTGACCTTGAGCAGCAGGGCCTGCTCGACCTCGGTGAGCGTGCGGGGCGGGCGGCGGATGGCGGCGGCGTAGGCGGACATGGCGAACCTCCTGGTGAGTGTCTTCCACACACTCAGGCTCGGGTCGCGGAGGAAGGCAAGGCGAGCGGCGGGCCGCTCGTGGTCGTGAAGAGGGACGAGCAGGATCTCCTCGACTGGCTCGGCACCGAGCTCGGGTTCCTCACGGGCGTCGGTCACTACAACGAGGAGCCGCTGGTCTTCGAGCCGTACCAGGTGGCGTTCCTGCGCTCGGCGAAGAAGTACAGGTGGGTCGAGAAGGCGCGCCAGGTGGGCTTCTCGTTCCTGTTCGCGTGCGAAGCCATCGCGCGCTGTCACCTGCGCGAGGCGCACACCTCGGTGATGGTCAGCTACAACCTCGAGGATGCGAAAGAAAAGGTGAACTACGCGCGCCAGCTCGCCGAGGAGTTGCCGCTCGCCTTCCGCAAGAAGCTCGTCACCGACTCGAAGACGGAACTCGCCTTCCTCTCCAACAGCGCCTCGAAGCGCGTCTCGCGCATCATCTCGAACCCGTCGAAGGCGCCGCGCGGGAAGAAGGGCGACCTGTACCTGGACGAGCTCGCCCACTACGCCAACGACCGCGAGGTCTACAAGGGCTCGACCGCGCTCATCCTCCGTTCCCGCGGTCAGCTCACGGGCTGCTCGTCGCCGCTTGGCCGGCGCGGGGTGTTCTGGGAGATTGCCCGCCAGGAGCTGCGCCGCTACCCGACCTACTGGCGGCTGCGGGCGCCGTGGTGGCTGTGCCGGTTCTTCAGCACGGACGTCCAGCGCGCCTCGCGCGAGGCGGTGCTCATGCCCACCGAGCAGCGCGTGCGCGCCTTCGGCACCAAGGACATCCAGGACCAGTTCGACTCGCTGCTGCTCGAGGACTTCGAGCAGGAGTTCGAGTGCCAGTACTGCGACGAGAGCTACTCGTTCTTCCCCTACGAGCTCATCCTCCCGTGCACGAGCGACGACCTCGTGCTCGCGGACGACTTCGCCGGGCTCCCGGTCGTGAAGGGCCGGCTCGTCGCCGGCTTCGACGTCGGACGCAAGCGGGACCTCTCGGAGCTGGCGCTGTTCGAGGAGTTGGACGGCAAGAAGGAGTGCCGGCTGCTCCGGAGCTACGACCGCGTACCGTTCGCCGAGCAGGAGGCGGACCTCCGCAGGCTGCTCAACACGCTGCCCATCGGCCGGCTGTCCATCGACCAGAACGGCCTCGGCATGCACCTTGCGGAGAACCTCCGCCGCGACTTCGCGCAGGTGGTTCCCGAGACGTTCACCAACGAGTCGAAGGAGACCTGGGCGAACGACCTCAAGATTCTCCTGCAGCGCAAGGACGTCGTGCTGCCCAAGGACCGAGACCTCGTGGCCCAGGTCCACAGCATCAAGCGGCGGCTCACCCCGAGCGGCAAACCGTCGTTCGAGGTCGAGCGGGACGAGGTGGCTCGCGGCCACGCCGACCGCGCCTGGGCCGTGATGCTCGCGTGCCGCAAGGAGCGCGGCCCGCAGCCGGGCGACGTCATCGAGGTCGGCGTGCGGATCATCGGATAGGAGGCGCAGTGAACTTCCCGGTCAAGGTGCTGGAGATTGCCCGCGACGCGAAGCCGGAGGCGAAGGCCGTGCCGGCCAGCGACTTCGCGGTGTCTGCGGAGACGCTCGAGGACGCGCGCCGGGCGGCGCTCGCGCGGCTGGCCGCCGACGGCCGCCGGGTGCGGTCGCTGTCGTTCACGGCCGACGGAGGCCTCGCCGCGGTGGTGTTCCCGGCGGAGTCACCACCGTCAACGCCGGCGCCCGCGCAGCCCAGCAGGCGGAAGAGAGGAGGACGCTGATGGCACGCCCGGAGAAGGTGCGGCTCGAGGTCAAGCAGGCGGTCGAGGCCGGTCGCGCGGAGCAGGTGTTCCGCTTCCGCGACAAGTACGTCCAGATCCACGGCACGTTCGTCGCGACGGTGCAGGTCGAGGGCAGCATCGACGGCAGCGACTACTTCGCCGTCGGCGCCGCGCAGAGCGCGCCGGGCGTCGTGCCCGTGCCGGAGACGCTGGAGTTCGTTCGGGTGCGGACGGCGGCCTACACGTCCGGCGATCCGAAGGCCGTGCTCGCCGGCTTCGACGAGAGGGCCGTGTGATGGACCCCAGGGCGGTAGAGAGCGCGGCGGCGGAGCTCGGGAAGGTGGTGCCTCTGGTGAAGGCCCACCTCGTCGGCCGCGACCGTGTGGCCGACTCCAACGTCGTCGCCGGCGTCGACGACGCCGAGCGGGTCTTCATGGGTACGGGCGCCATCGCCCCACCCTATGATCCGGACACGCTCTGCGCGCTCCTCGAGAACTCGAACTCCCTGCGCCAGAACATCGACGCCTACGTCACCAACATCGACGCCTTCGGCCACCGCTTCGAGCCCATCATCGACCTCGACGCGGCCGACGCCGACCAGCGCGTCGCCAACGCCATCTACATAGAGCGGCTGAAGCTCAAGGAGGATCCGCGCCGGCGAGACGAGCCCGCGGTGCGCGCGCTCGACCCGCTGCCAACCCCTGAGGAGGTCGCGGCGAAGAAGCGCGAGGTCGCCGACCTCATGCGCATGGAGAAGTCCCGCATCGAGAACTTCTTCGAATACTGCTGCGTCGACTCCTCCTTCGTGACGCTGCGGCGGCGGACGCGGCTCGACATCGAGCTCTTGGGCAACGGCTACTGGGAGGTCCTTCGCAACGGCGCCGGGGAGCTCGTCCAGTTCGTCTACGTGCCGGGCTTCACCGTGCGGCTCCTGCCGCTCGACCCGGAGCTCGTGGAGATCGACCACAAGGTCAAGATCTCCGACCTCTCGTTCGACACGGTCAAGGTGCGCTGCCGCTTCCGGCGGTACGTGCAGGTCTTCGAGGTCGAGACGGTCTTCTTCAAGGAGTTCGGCGACCCGCGCGTGCTCTCGCGGAGGAACGGGCGCGTCTTCCCGAGCGTCGACGCGCTGCTCGCCGCGGACCCGAACGACGGTCCGGCGACCGAGCTGCTGCACTTCAAGGTGATGAGCCCGCGCAGCGCCTACGGCGTGCCGCGCTGGGTCGGCAACCTCCTCGCGGTGCTCGGCTCGCGCCAGGCCGAGGAGGTGAACTTCCTCTACTTCGAGAACAAGAGCGTGCCGCCGCTGGCGATCCTCGTCTCGGGAGGGCGCCTCTCGGCACAGTCCATCCCGCGCATCGAGGACTTCATCGAGAACCACATCCGCGGCAAGCGGAACTTCCACAAGATCCTCATCCTCGAGGCGGAGCCCGCGGGTGGCGGCGGGGGCATCGAGCACTCGGGGCGGCTGAAGATTGAGCTCCGGCCCCTGACCAGCGCGCAGCAGAACGACGCCCTCTTCCAGAACTACGACGAGCGGAACATCGACAAGGTCGGCCAGTCGTTCCGGCTGCCGCGGATGCTGCGCGGCGACATCCGGGACTTCAACCGAAGCACGGCCGACGCTGCGCTCCACTTCGCCGAGAGCCAGGTGTTCGAGCCCGAGCGCCAGGAGTTCGATTTCATCGTCAACCGGAAGATTCTCGCCGACATGGGCATCCGGTTCTGGCGCTTCACGTCGAAGTCGCCGGTCAACCGGGACCCCGCCACGATGGCCGAGATCATCCGGAACCTCGTCAACGCCAACGTGCTCACGCCCGAGGAGGCGCGGCAGCTCGCAGGCGAGGTGTTCAACCGCGAGTTCAAGAAGATCTCGGCGCCCTGGGTGAAGCAGCCGGTGTCGCTGACGCTGGCCGGCGTCCCCGTGGGTCCGGAGGAGCAGAGCGCGCTCGTGGGCCCGGAGGTGCCGAGCGACAAGCCGGCGCCGGGACCGCTCGTTGCGCCAGCGGCGGCGACGCGGCGGAGGCAGGTGCCCGTGCAAGACTTGGCGGCCGAGGCGCAGCGACTCATTCGACTGCGCGACGCGCTCCGCGAGGCCGAGGCGCACGCGGGCGAGCGAGCCTTCCGAGAGACGAAGGCCGCGGACCTCGAGGCGGAGGTCGTGCAGGTGCCGGCCGAGGAGATGCGCTCGTGGTTCGAGCCGGGGGGCACCGATGGTCGCTGAAGCCCTCGACCTCCTCGGCGCCGGCGCCGATGCGGCGGACGACCTCCTCCGGGACGTCTACCGCGTCGAGAAGGCACTCGACCCGCTCGACCAGGGCGACTTCATGACCATCGTCCGCCGGCTGTCGCGGGCGCTGCGGGGCGTGGCCCGGCCCGCCGAGGACGCGGCCCTGCGGCACGCGCTCGAGCGGCTCGACGTCGACTGGCCGAACCTGGCGCCCGCCGCCCGGGACCAGGTGGTGCGCGCGGCGCGGCAGGCCCTGCGCGGCGTCGAGGACCAGGTGCTGCCCGTGGTCGAGCAGCAGTTCGAGGCCGAGGCCGAGCGCGTCGTCGGCCGCGCCAGGCAGTCGGCCGTGCGCCGCTTCGGCCTGCGCATCGGGGCGGACCTCACCTCCACCGACGAGCGGATCGCGAAGTTCGTGCGCGAGAGCCAGGGCAACTTCGTCCGCGACGAGTACGGCCGGCGCCGGGAGGATTTTTCGCGGAAGGCGAAGGACATCGTGACGTCCGGGGTCGAGCGCGGCCTCGGGCGCGACGACATCGTGGCCGAGCTCTCGGGCGCCATGTCGCGGGACGCCTTCGACCGCGGCCGCGACTACTGGGAGGTCGTGTCGATGGTCTTCACGAACCGGGCCCGGACGTTCACCCAGGTCGCGGCGTTCGAGGAGGCCGGCATCGAGCGCTACCGCTTCGAGGCGGTGCTCGACGAGGCGACCAGCGAGGTTTGCCGGTTCATGCACGGCAAGGTGTTCATGGTCGCCAAGGCCGCGGACCGGTTCCGCGAGGTCGAGCGGGCGCGCGACCCGGAGCTCATCCGCGAGGTGCAACCGTTCGTGCAGGTCGGCGCCGACCGCGACGGCAACCAGGTGCTCTTCTACGAGCGGGGCGGTCGCCGGCGGGCGGTGGCCCAGGTGGACGAACCGGCGGTGGGGAGGCGCGACGAGGTCGGCGACTACTCGCGGGCGCTCTCGGAGCGACAGATCGAGGCGGCTGGCTTGCAGTTGCCGCCCTTGCACGGCCGCTGTCGCAGCACCTTGGTGGCAGCATGACCGGCCCCTTCCTCGACCTCGTGACGCGGGACCAGGTGGCGCGGGTGATGCTCGCCGTCGAGCGCGCCATCTCGGGGAGCTTCGCCGAGGACGGCTCGCGCCCGACCGGCGACGAGGTTCGGCGGCGCTTCGCCCTCTGCGAGCGGTTGCTTCGCCAGCTTCGCGGCGACCTCGGCTGGGGCTTGCAGCGGGTCCTCGACCACCTCCCGAAGTACCTGCGGTGCGAGCTCGACGGCGTGCCGTGGAGGCCCGAGGCCCGGACGGTCTGGGTGCCGAGCGACGGAGAGACGTGAACCCACAGACGCCGGCGCGGCCGGCAAGAAGGAGAGGCACATGGAAGCGATGACGATGCTGGAGAAGGTCTCGACGGCGGTCGAGCGGGTGCTCAAGGACACGCGCCCGGTGGCCAAGACGCAGCGGATGGGACCCGATGACCTCGTCGGCTACGCGATCGCGCAGCTCGAGAAGGCGGCGAAGGAGCCGCCCGACAAGGCCGTCCGCCGCCTGCGCGCCCTCGGCCAGACGGTGGAGGCGGCCAAGCAGGCGTTCGTGGACAGCGAGAGCGAGGCCATCGAGGTCCAGGTCTTCGTGGAGGAGACCACCGCGGCCGCGGACAAGTCGGAGAAGGAGGTGTCCCCGGTCGCGCTCGAGGCGGCGCTCGGGAGCTCGGCCTTCGCAGCGAACCCCGAGGACCTGAACAAGGCGCTCACCCGGCTCGGCACGGAGCTGCAGGCGCTGCGCGCCCCGGCTCAGAAGGCGGACAAGGGCGGCGAGGGCAAGGTGGCCAAGGGCGAGGACGCGACGTGGCCCTTCGATATGAACACGCCGGAGTTCCGCGAGGGCGTGCGGAAGGCCGAGGACGGACCGGCGTGGGGCGCCGACCCGGCCGGCGTGCGCAACCCGGGGGCGTAGTGGAAGAGGCGGCTCCCATCGCGAAGCGGGCCGAGCCCGTGGAGGCGGCGCTCGCGCGGGCGCGCGCATTCGTCGAGGCGTCGCGTCCCGATGTCGCGGCCGAAGAGGCGCTCGCCCGCGCGGGCTCCCTCCTCGCCCTCCTGCGCGGCGACTGTGACATCGAGAAGTCGCTGTGGGGCTCTCCCGCCGGGAAGAAGCTCCTGGCGAAGCGCATCGTCGCGGCCATCCCGAAGCACCGCGTATACGTGGAGCCCTTCGCGGGTGGCGCGCAGGTGTTCTGGGCCAAGGAGCCGTCCGAGGTCGAGGTGCTCGCCGACCGCGACCCTGAGATCGCCTTCGCGTTCCGGTTCGTGAAGAACCTCACGCCCGCGAAGCTCGCGCGCCTCAAGCGCAGGTCCTGGGTGGGCGACGCGGAGCGGTTCAGGAAGCTCTACGAGTCCGAGCCCGAGGACGATGTCGAGCGCTTCTACCGCTTCGCCTACCTCGCGTACTTCTCGTTCAACAAGCTGCGGCGCGGCACGATGCCGGACAAGCACATCGGCGTCGAGGCCCGGTTCATCGACCGCCTGGAGAAGTTCGCGCCGCGGCTCAAGAACGTCGTCGTCCGGTGCGCCGACTACGAGGACGTGGTCGACGAGTTCGACGCACCAGACACGTTCTTGTTCCTCGACCCGCCGTACCCTGGGTACGAGGCGGAGGTCGGCCACGACGACTGGGACGAGAAGCGCTTCGGCAAGGCGCTGCGGCGCATCGACGGGAAGTTCCTCGTCACCTACGGCACGCGCTCCGAGGGCACGGACCAGCTCTTCAAGGGCTTCCACGTCGCGCGCTGGCGGCACACCTCGGGCGTCGGCGCGCACCAAGGCCAAGGCCTCGGCAAGAGCGTGACCTTGGTCGCGACCAACTACCGCCTCGAGAAGGCCGCCGAGCCACAGGAGCGGCAGATGCTGCTGCCGAACATCACCGCGGCCGACCCCGTGGAGAAGACCATCTGGGGCTCTCCCGCGGGCAAGAAACGGCTGGCGGCCCGCCTCGTCAAGCTCATCACGCCGCACAAGGTCTACGTCGAGCCGTTCGCTGGCAGCGCGGCCGTCTTCTTCGAAAAGGAGCCGGTCGAGGTCGAGGTGCTCGGCGACGCGGACCCCGACATCGCCTTCGCCTTCAAGGCCATCAAGACGCTGACCGACGGCGAGCTCGAGGCCCTGCGCAAGAAGGAATGGGTCGGCCGGAGGACGACGTTCAAGGCGCTGCAGGAGGCTCGGCCGAGGAACAAGGTCGAGAAGCTCTACCGGTTCCTGTACCTCTCGCACTTCTCCTACGGGAAGCTGCGCGGCAAGAGCTACAACCCGAACGCCGAGGGCGTCGAGGCGCGGACCATCGACCGCATCGAGCTGCACCGGGACCGCCTCCGGGCGGCGAAGGTCCGCCACGCCCACTACGCCGAGCTCGTGAAGGAGTTCGACGGCAAGGACACGTTCTTCTTCCTCGACCCGCCGTACCCGGGCCACGACGTCGAGATCGGCGAGGACATCTTCGACGAGATGGAGTTCCGCAAGGTGCTCGACGGCATCAAGGGTCGGTTCCTCGTGACCTACGGGACGCGCGGCAAGCTCGACACGAAGGGCTTTCACGTCCGGAAGATCCGGACACCCCGCAGCATCCGGGCGATGCGAGGCGTCGGCGGCCCGAAGACGCTGCCCCAGCTCCTCATCGCGAACTACGCCATCACCGAGAAGTCCCTCGGGGGCGGGTGGGAGCTCGACGAGCTGCTCGAGGTCATCGACGTCGAGGCTGACGCCGGCGACGTGCCCGAGGTCGTCAGGGCACGGGTCGCGGCGCTCGCCGTCGAGACCCGCAAGCTCGAGGTCGCCGAGGTCCACCCCGAGCGCCTGCGCGGCGTGCCCGACGAGGAGCTGCTGTCCATCCACCGCCGGCTGCACCAGCTCTTCGGCGGCAACTTCGCCGGCAACGACCGGCTGTCGGCCGCGGACCTCAAGCGCGAGGACCTCGTGAACGCCGAGCTGTTCGTTCAGGACGAGCTGCACCGGCGCGGCATGGAGCACGCGGCCGACGACGAGCTCGCCCGCGAGGCCGCGACCCTGCGGCGCACCGTGAAGCGCGCGCTCGCGCCGGTCCACCCCTCCGGGCAGGCGATGGGGCCGGAGATCACCCTCGCCGAGGTCCTGCCCCACTTCCAGTCCTTCAAGCTGCGCGCGCCGTTCCTCTACCTGGTCGGCGGCCTCGCCAACAACGGCGCCACGAAGAACGACGTCGACGTGCTCGTCCGCGGCGACCTACCGCCCGAGCTGCGGAAGGCGATCGAGTTCCGCCTGGGCCGCATGCTCCCGCCCGAGCTGTCGTCGCGCCTTCAGCTCCTCGACGACGAGTACGCCGGGCCGTTCACGAGCCACGTCGAGCTGGCCGACCTCGTGGTGGAGGTGCGGCCGAAGCTCGACGTCAAGCGCATGCGGCTCGTCGAGAAGCAGGATGACCCGCTGCTCGACCTGCCCAAGGAGCGCGGCCCGCACCCGGCGGTGCTCCAGTACCACTTCCGCGGCAGGAGCGTGCACGGCGACCTGCGGCTGCGCGTGGACGACCACCTGGTCGGCTGGACGCTCTCGCTCCAGCGCCCCGGCGCCATCGCGGACGCGGTCGACACCGTCGAGGAGGCGCGGCGCATCGCGCGGTCGTTCTCCGTCCAGGGCGACCGCTACGCGAAGCCGCTGGTGGCCCCCGCCAAGGTCTTCGCCGCCCCCAAGGCCCGCCAGCCCGTGGTCTGGCTCGACGTGGACGGCGAGGTCTTCGGCGAGGGCGAGGTGGGCGCGACCGCGAACGAGAAGGGCGTCATCGTCGCCATCGACCACCCCAAGGTCGAGTGGGGCCTGCAGAAGCCCTTCTCCCACGAGTACTTCTTCTCCGGCGGCCAGGAGCTGAACGGCATCCTCTACTTCAGGCTCCTCACCGGGCAGCCCGGCGAGCCCCAGGGGGAAATCGAGGCCGGGCGCCGCTCGCCCGAGGGCGAGGCGTTCTGGACGGCGTTCCTGTCGAAGGAGCTCTTGCCCTCGGTCGTCAAGCCCCGCGCCGTCGAGACGCGCTCGATGCCGCCCGACGGCTACTCGGCGTTGCCGCTGTCGCTCGAGCGGGTGACGCCGAAGGAGCACCGCTACTGGGAGGCCAAGGGCGAGGATGCCCGCGGGATGCGCGACGCGCTCGTGGAGTCGGGCTTCTTCACCGCGGACAACATCAGGCTCGTCGATGGCGAGTTCCGGCGCGTCGTGCAGAAGCTCTTCCTCTCCGCCCCGACGACCGATGCCGAGGTGGAGAAGGCCCGCGTCATCCCGTTCCAGCAGTGGGGCGGGTCCGCCAAGTACGCGCGGAAGCTCGCGGCGCGGCTCCCGGAGCACGCCCGGTACGTCGAGCCCTTCTGCGGCGCCGCGGCGGTCTTCTTCGCCAAGGAGCCGGCGCGCGAGGAGGTCCTCGCGGACGCCAACCCGGAGGTGGTCTTCGCGCTCCGCTACATCCAACGGCTGAGCAAGAAGTCGTTCGCGGCGCTCGAGCGGTATCCGTGGAAGGTCTCCCGAACCGGGTTCGAGCGCGCCCGGGCGAGCGAGCCGGGCTCGGACGCCGAGCGCGTCTGGAAGCTCATCTACGGCCGGCTCTGCACCTGGGGCGCGAAGCCGAACATGAGCGGCTTCGCCACCATCCACGACGGGCAGACCTACGACCTGGGCGAGCTGTGGAAGTTCCAGGAGCGCCTGAAGGGCGTGCGGCTCGTGACGCAGGACTGGGAGAAGACGCTCGGGGAGTGCGACGGACCGGGCACGCTCTTCTTCCTGGACCCGCCCTACACCGAGGAGTGGGCGGTCGGCGACGGCATCGCGCCCGAGGAGATCGCCGCCGCGGTGTCCAAGCTCAAGGGTGACTACGTCATCGCGTACACGGACTCGGCCCGGGCGCGGCGCGCGCTCGCCAAGGTCGGGCGACCCTTCACGATGCGCATTCCGGAGGGACGGAGCGCGGGCCAGTGGCAGAAGCGCAGCCGGCTCTTCGTCGCCTCGTGCAAGCTCCGCAAGCTCGACGACGTGGAGTGGGTGGACGACGACGTGCCCGCGGAGGTCGAGAAGCAGCCGCGCGAGGTCGACTTCACGCTCTCGTGGCAGTTCTGGAAGGGGCAGACGGTCATCCGCGCCGCGCCGTCGCGGCAGGTGTGGCACCTGGCCCTCGACCGCGCGGGCGCAGGGCTCGACACCTGGGTGCTGCAGGCAGACCCGCTCTCCGGCGAGGAGCGCATCACCGCGGTGGCGACGCCGCGGCGGTCCAAGGAGCTGCTCGCCTTCGACGGCGACGTGGCCCCCGGCCAGGGCGTGGGCGGCGACGTCCTGAACGACACCAAGGAGACGCCCTCGACCATCCGCATCCAGGACCGGGGGCGCGCCGTCTTGCTCGACGACCAGCGGACGTTCAAGAAGGTCCGCTTCGAGGGCCAGAAGCTCCGCGGCGTGTTCACGCTCACCGCCGAGGAGGCGGGCAGCGACATCTGGCAGCTCGCGCGGGGCCAGGACCCGGGCCGCGCCATCCCGGAGGCCAAGGCCGAGGTGCCGGTGCGGGACGGGGTGCAGATCTGGGACCCGGCGCGGAAGGACCCCGACGTCGACCGCGCGCAGCTCCGGCCGCTCGCCATCTTCCAGCCGATGAAGCCGGCGCCGCGCGCGACCAACGAGTTCCGGGAGGTGGACGCCGCCCTCGCGTGGGCCACGCCCGAGATGCTCAAGGGCGGCATCGCCATCGAGCCCAAGTTCAACGGCTTCCGCGTCGTCCTGGAGAAGGCCGGGGACAAGGTCCTCGTCTTCACCGAGGACACCAAGCGCGACATCTCGCCGGCGCTGCCGAACCTCTCCGCCGAGCTCGCCGCCCTCCCCGGGGACTTCATCCTCGACGGCGAGTTCTTCGACTTCGACGAGGCGGGCGACCCGGTGCCGCGGCGCGAGCTCGGAGAGTTCCGCACGGACGAGGCGCGCGACGACTCCCGCGCGCGCGTGCAGGTCTTCGACATCCTCTACTGGCGCCACCGCAACCTCACCTTCGAGCCCTACGTGCGTCGCCGCGAGGTCCTGGATCTCTTCTTCGAGGGACGGCGACTCAAGCACCTGGAGGAAGTCGAGACTTCGACTGCCCGCACCATCGACGCGCTCCGGCGCGCCATCGACCGCGCGGCGAAGATCCCGGGCTCCGAGGGCGCCATGCTCAAGCTCATCTCCTCGACCTACTCGCTCGGCGGAGAGAACGACGCGTGGGCGAAGCTCAAGCTCGTCCGCGAGGTCCGCGCTCTCGTCTACGACCGGCACCCCGTGAAGGACGCGCCCGACGTCTACAACTTCTTCGGCGCCGTCGGCCCCGTCCCGCGCGAGGAGGCCGACCGCTGGAAGGAGACCGTGGACGTCGGCGGAAAGCTCTACGCGCCGGTCGGGAAGACGTTCAACGCGAAGCTCGATGCCAACGTGGGCGACGTCATCCGCGTGGAGGTGACCGAGCTTCTCATCGACCGCGCCGGGGGCAAGCAGAGCATCACGTGGTTCACGCCGGTCGTCATCGACCGCACCGCCGAGCCGCCGATGTCCCCCGAGGAGGTCATCCACCTGGCGCAGCCGCAGGAGTTCAAGAAGATGCTCGCCGCCGCGCTCGCCAAGCGCATCCCGCTCCTGAAGACGGGCGAGGAGCGCTACGTGCTGGGCATCGTGCTCGAGCCCGAGACCGTGGACGCCCAGAAGGACGTGTACTCGGGCGCCGAGGTCCGGGATGCCGCGCACCGGTTCATGGAGGAGTACCGCAACATCGGCCTCATGCACCGGGAGCTGCTCGGCGACCAGGTCAAGATCCTCGAGTCGTACCTGGCGCCCGTCGACTTCGAGGTCGACGGCAAGCGGGTGAAGAAGGGGACGTGGCTCCTCGCCGCGCGCGTACTGGACAACGACCTCTGGAAGCAGATCAAGGACGGCGCAATTTCCGGCTGGAGCATCGGCGGGAATGCGATTCGAACCCAGTCAGCCTGACCAACAGTCGGGGCTACAGGTTCTCGCTGTACTGACAGGAGTCGGGATAGCCGGAGCAGCCCCAGAACTTCTCGCCGGTGTAGCTGTTGGTCCGCACCTTCATCGTGCGCCCGCAGCTCGGGCACTGCTTGTGCATGAAGACTTGCTGGTCCTTGCCGAGGGCCACGACACGGACCTCGGCGACCGCGTTGGCCATGAGCACGCGTGCAGACTCCGTGACTGTCTCCCCGGTCGTGAGGACGTCGTCCAGGAGCAGCACGCGCCCGTTGTTCCACGTGTACTTCGATGCGAAAACACCGCGAATGGCCGCCGCGCGCTCGAGCGGGCCCATGGCCTTGTAGCCCTGAACCTCTTTCACGCACGCAAGACCGTCGAGGTAAACGTTGGTCTCTTCTGGAATCCACGGCTCTGCGGCCTCAAGGACGGCCTTGAAGCGGTTCCGAGGCTGGCTGGGCTTGGGCGGCACTGGGACGATGTAATCTGGGGTCCAGTCGATCTTCTTCAGGAACTCACCGAGCGCGCGGCCCATCACGGATGCGGGACCGTCGCCGTTCTTCAGCGTGAGCAGATTCGATGACAGCTTGCTCGTCGCGTGCCGTGGGTCGGAGGCGGTGAAGTAGCGCCCGAGCGCGTACCGCACCGGAGTGCCACCACACGGGAGGATGGACCCGCGATGCGCCTTCGGTTCCAAGCCGTCGGAAAGGACCTCGGCGAAGTAGCCTCGGCGCTCCAGCGTGTCGAGCTTGAGCAACGAGCTCGGCTTGAGCACGAGGATGTCAGGCGCCGCCGAACAGAAGGTTTCGAGGTCCCGAACCCCCCAGCCCGCGCCAATAGAGGCGACACCGGCGTGATAGCTCGCCTCAACGTCGATGGGCGCATCGCCGATATGGTAGGCGTCTTCCGCCGCGGCGCCGAGCGTGGCAAGAGCAGCGTTGATGGGCTCCGGGTCGGGCTTGTGCTGCGTCGTATCCCCGTAGGCTACGAGCGCGTCGTAGGTCACGCCGAACTGTGACAGGAGCTGCTCCGCGTACCACCGGGGCGACGAGGTCACCACCGCGACCCGGTGCCCGAGCGCCTTCAACCGGCCAGGCAGCTCGTGCGCGGAGACGGTGCTGAAGGCGAAGGGCTTGACCTGTCCCATGTTGGCGCGGACGTGCTGCCACAATTGACGCGTACGCCAATCGTCGAGCGCCGAAGAATCCACCAACGTCATGTCGAGGTCGAACAGGAAGGCCGTCGGCGGCACGCGTCTTTTCCGGGTTGCGGCGGCTAGAAGAGGCCGAGCTGTGGGTCACGACGCCCGGCGGGGCGACGGCCCTCGACGACCGCCTCCAGCGTCTGGAGGAGCTTGTCATAGTCCTCGCGGCCGACGATCGGAGTGGCGACCGGGCGCGTGGCATACTCGCGGCGCAGGAGCTCCGCGTACTCGCCCTGCGTCTCTAGGAGGCGGGCCAGCTCCACTCCCGTCCGCTGCGTGAGTGCCAGAATGCCGCGACTCTTTGGTTCCGCCGCGTGCGGACCCTGCGGGACGGGCGCGAACAGCAGGCGCCCCTGCAGAAGCGTGAACCGCACGGTGTGCATCGAGCCGCCGACGATGTCGGTCTGCATGACTACGGTGCCGACCGACATGCCGCTCTGAAGCCGATCACGCTGCACCAGGTTGCGTGGAACGGCGGGGGCGCCGAATGGCTGCTCGCTCATCCAAGCGCCGCCAGCGGCCAGGATGCGCTCCGCGAGGTCGGCATTCTTCTTCGGGTAGACGGCGTCGAGGCCGTTCCCGAGGATTGCTACCGTGTGACCCTTGGCTTCCAGCGCGGCCTCGTGCGCGAGCGCGTCGACCCCGAGCGCAAGTCCGCTCACGATGCTCCAACCGCGCTCGACGAGCGCGCTTACGATGCCCCGCGTCGCCTTCTCACCGAAGTGGGTTGGCTCGCGGGTGCCGATGCACGCGACCGTCCTCGGGCTGGTTGGCAGCTGCCCGCGTAGGTAGACGACGAGGGGCCGGTCCGGGATCGTCCGCAGATGGACCGGGTAGGTATCTTCCCACGCGGTCAGCACCTGGACGCTGCGGCGATCTGCCTCCTCGAGCAGCTCTTGCGCGTGGCGGTGGGCGATCTCCCAGGCCTTCTCTTCACGCAACGTCGGAAGAGCCCCGGCGGACACGGCGCCTTCGAGATCGCGCGGCGAGGCCTCGCGTAGCTCGCCCAGGGTCCCGAAGCGCGTGACGAGGCGGTCAGCCGTCTGCGGTCCGATTCCCCGCAGACCCAGAAGGGTCAACACACCCGTGGCGCTTGTCGAGGGAATGCCTCGATCCATCATGCCTCCCTCTCGCGCGGCATCGACGCCGCCCGTGGGGCCGCTTCCTTGCGGCGAGCGCCAAGGCGCCTGCGGAGCAGATTCAGCGCCCGTTCGGGTTGCGCGCGAAGGATCGCCTGCACGTCCTCTGGGAGGTGCCCGGCCAACACGAGCAAGGGTTCAGCCGTGGTGCCCAGCTCGGTCGCGGCGCGGCGGACCAGATGCGCCGGTGCGGGGACGCATCCACGCTCGACCCGGCTCAGAAACGACGGATCGACCCCGAGCCGCCTTGCGAGCCCCTTCATGCTTACATGGCGCCGCCGTCGGAGCTCCCTGAGTCGCGCCCCCAGTTCGGTTGATGCGGTTGCACCCATGACTACCAACGTACAGGGGTGGACAAGATTTGTCACCCATCAACCTCCGCCGAGCAAGGGCGTGCTGCCCCTCGTGCCCCTCGTCGGAGGTCTACCTGCGTTGGCGCAAAGATCGTGATCAGGTTTGGAGGAATCCCGGCTCGGGACGGGCGAAGAGGAAGCCTTGCCCCCACGCCACGTTCAGCGAGGCGAGCGCGTCGCGCTCCTGGGGCTCCTCGATCCCCTCCGCGATGACGGTCGCCTCGAGGGCGCGGCCGATGGCGACTAGGCTCTCGACGAACGTCTGCTTGACGGCGCTCTGGTGTACGCCGCGCACGAGCGAGATGTCGAGTTTCAGGAAGTCGGGCTCGAGGCGCTGGACGTGGTCCAGGTTGGCGTGGCCCGCGCCGAGGTCGTCCACCGCGACCCGGATGCCATGCGCGCGGAGCTCGGCGATCCCCCTGGTGAGGACCTGGTAGCTGCGGACGGCCACCCCCTCGTTGAGCTCCAGGACGACTCTCGACGGGGCGTTCCTTTCGCCGAAGTCGATCATCCTGGCGCGGAACGCTGGGTCGTTGATGAGCGCGGGCATGACGTTCATGAACAGGAGCGCGCCGTCCGGCAAGTTCGCCGCGCTCGCGAGGGAGGATTCGCAGCAGGCCCGGTCGAGCTCCGCGACCAGGTCCGTGAGCTGCGCCAGGTTGAACAGCAGAGTGGGGCTCGTGAGGTCGGAGTCCGCTGGGCCGCGGACCAGGGCCTCGTAGGCGCGGAGCGTCGGTCCGGAGAGCTCGTAGATGGGCTGGAACACCGTGCTGAGCTGGCCGGTCACGATGAGGTCCCGCAGGCGCTCGCGCCCGCGCGCGAGGACGCGGCGGGAGTAGTCCGTGGCCAGCGTGCGCGCCTGGTTGACGGCGCGGTGGAGAAGCCTCTCGGTCTGGATCATCGAGTTCGCGAGCATCACCGAGTAGCCCAGCCGGAAGCCGCCGCGGGTCCCGTAGGGGTGCGTGAGCTCGGCGACGCGCGGCGCGAGCGCCGCCCACACGCGGTCCGCCACGCCCTCCAGCGCCGTGGTGGTCACGGTCTTTCCCGAGCGGGAGGGCTCGAGGAGGAGCACGAGCTCCTCGGCGTTCGGCTGCACCGAGCAGAGCACGTCCGCGGCGCGGATGACCGACTGCCGGAGCGCCGCCAGCTCGCGGACGATGGCCGCCAGGATCTCGTTGTAGACGGCGCTGCCGCACTCCGCCTCGATGCTGCACAGCGGTTCAAGGTCGATGAGGAGGACGCCGAGGCAGCCGCCCGCCTTGAGCCTTGCCTGGACGTCGCCGATGACCGAGCCGATCCACGGGAGCGCGGCCGCGGGCGGCTCCGGCTCCCCGGGCGTCCCCGGCCGTGTGGCGTTCGACTCGTCCTGCGGCAACCATCCCTCCCCTTGTCCCTGGTGGGCTCACGACGGTTCGATTGTGATGCTACCGCTCCAACGCCTCCCGGAGCTGATCAACATCGAAGGGCTTCTTGAGGAAGCGGACCCCCATGCTCGACGCCCGCCGGCGACCATCATCCGCCGCGCTCATGAGCACAAGCCTCTCGACAGGGAAGCTCAGCGCCACGAGCTCCTCGTGGAGGCGCACCCCGTCGCAGACGGGCATCTGGAGGTCGAAGAGGACGAGGTCCGGGCGGCGGCGCCGCACATGGTCGATCGCCTTGAGCCCATGGCTCGCGGTCTCGACGGCGTACCCGAGGCCCTCGATGGTTTGCGTGAGGAGGTCGCGGAGCTCCTCGTCGTCCTCGACGACGAGGATGAGGCGCGACGCCTTCACCTCGCGTGGCGCGGCCGGGGTTGGGCCCTTGATGCTCCGCGCCTCCATCCGTCCCTCCCCTCTCTCCTCACCTCGCGCGACGGCGGCGCCGAGCAAGAAAGGCCGCCGGCCGTGACTCGATGGGGGGAATCGAGGCGGCCGGCGGTGGGGCCACGGCCTTCGTGACCCTTTCTCGTCCGAGTGGAACTCATGAGTTGTGTATCTCATGAGTTCCCACGGGTAGCAACGATGGGTGGCCGCCTCTGGGACATCACCGCACGCCCACGGCCGCTCCGAGATCTGGGAGCGCGCCTCGACGCGCCAGGCGATCCGCCGGGAGCAGCGCCGCCTCGGCCGGTGCCTGCGCGCGGTCCGCGAGGAACGCGAGCTGACGCAGGAGCGGGCCGCGGAGCGGACGGGCATCCACCCGAAGCACCTGCAGCGCATCGAGCAGGGCAGCGCCAACGCCACGGTCGCCACGCTCGTGGCCCTGGCGATGGGCTACCAGGTGCCGCTGCGGACGTTCTTCGACGGGGAGCCCGGGACGAGGGCGCGGCGGCGCTCGTAGCCGGTGCGCGCGCGTGGAGGAGGCGGCTCATCGCGTGCGTTCCCCGGTGTCGGGCGACGGCGGCGCGGGACCACCTGCGCCGAGCAGGTCGTCGCGCAGGCGGAGCCACCGCTCGCGCTCGGCGGGCGTCGCCTCCTCGTGGCGCACCTTTTCGTTGAGGACGAGGAACTCCTCGGCCTTCTGGGACCGCTCGCGGCGAGCATCACTCTCGGCGGGCATGGCGTGCGCGGGGCCGCGGGCTGGCGCGCGGACATCGCCGGTCGCCCCTGGGGGGAGGGATTTCAGGGCGACCGGCGACCGGGCCGCACGCGGCGGCCCATCCTCGAGGGCTCCGCTCACCTCCTTCCTCGTTCTGGCCCGGCGAGCTGCGCGATCATGGCGAGCAGCTGCCCGGCGTCGAACGGCTTCTCGACCCAGAGGTTGGGAACGCGCTCCAGGAACTCCTTGGCCCCGGGCGTGAACGCGCCGCCGGTCACGAACACGAAGCGGCTGGCGAGCTCGGGACGCCTGTCCCGGATGGTCCCGTAGAGCTCGGCCCCCCCGATGTCGGGCATCATCAGGTCGCAGACCACGACGTCGAAGTGCTCGCGCTCGGCGACGAGGAGCCGCAGGGCCTCCTTGCCTCCCGACGCCGTGCGGACCTCGTGCGCGTGCTCGACCATGCGCTGGTAGGCCTTGAGGATGAGCAGGTCATCGTCGACGATGAGCACCCGCGCCCGGCGACCGGCGGCGGCGTGGACGCTGGGCGCAGGGCGCGACTTGCGCGGCGTCCGACCGGTGTCGAGCGGGAGCGCGACGACGAACGTCGTGCCGCCGCCGGACCGCGCCTCGGCCTGGATGTCGCCGCGGTAGCTCGCGACGATCTCGCGGCAGATGGCCAGACCCAGCCCGGTGCCCACGCCCTTGGGCTTGGTGGTGAAGAAGGGCTCGAAGATGCGGTCGCGGATTTCTTCAGGGATGCCGGGCCCGGTGTCCGAGATGGCGACGCGGATGCGGCCCCCGTCCAGCTCGGTGCGGACGGTGATGACGTTGTGGTCCGCGTGGCCGTCATCGATCGCCTGCGCGGCGTTGACGAGGAGGTTCAGGAAGACCTGGGACAGGCGCCCGGGGCTCGTCGCGATGCGCGGGAGGTCCGCGAGGTGCTTCTCCAGCCGCGCGCGGTGGCGGATCTCGTTGAAGACGACGTTGAGGGTGCCGTTGAGGATGGCGTTGACGTCGACGAGCTCCACGTCGTCCTCGTCGACGCGCGCGAGCGAGCGGAGGTCGCGGGAGATGCGGCGGATGCGCTCGGCGCCATCGAGGCTGTCGGTGGCGATCGCGGCGAGGTCGGTGAGCAGCTCGTCGACGCGGTGGCGGGCGACGGCGGCCTCGATGTTCGTTTGTTCGGTCGGCGTCCCCGCCGCGCGGAGTTCGGCGACAAAGCCGCGCAGGGTCCGGGCGTGCTCTCGCAGGAGCGTGAGGTTCGACAGGACGTAGGCGAGCGGGTTGTTGATCTCGTGCGCGACGCCGGCGGCGATCTGGCCCACCGATGCCAGCTTCTCGCTCTGGATGAGCTGGGCCTGGAGGTCGCGGTAGCGCGTGACGTCGCGCAAGACGACGTGCGCGCCGACCACCTCGTCATTGGCCTCGATGGGCAGGAGGAGCACGGAGAAGCAGCGCGCCGCGCCCTTCGTGGGCAGGCTCGTCTCCGTCTCGACGACCTCCCCGCGAAGCACGCGGTCGAACAGCTCCCGCTGTGCGCGCTCCTCGCGCGGCTCGAACAACGACCAGTACGTCTGCCCCTCGAGCTGCGCTGGGGACTTCCCGGTGAGGGGCTCGATCCATCGGTTGGCCGCGACGACAGTCGCGGCGCGGTCCACCTCGAGGACCAGGTCGCAGGCGTTCGGGGAGAACGCTCCGCACTGCGTAAGCTCGCCGGCCGCGTCGCCCGCGGTGCGCGCGTCCGAGAGGACGTCGAGCGCGGAGCCGTTGGAGGGTTCGGTGCGCCCGGTCATGGCGCGCTCCTACGGCCAAGCGCGGCAGGAGCTTGACCGGAGCGCGGCGGATGCGAAAAACCAGTGCCGTTTCGGTGAGTTACAAGATTGGGGGGGGGGGGGGGGG
>JACPVI010000055.1 GCA_016191815.1 Myxococcales bacterium | reverse complement strand
TTGCCGCGGCCCGTGATGTGACCGCCCAGCGGCAGGCGGCGCAGTATGCCCGCAGCCTGATCGAGGCCAGCCTGGACCCCCTGGTCACGATCAGCCCGGAAGGGAAGATCACCGACGTGAACGAGGCGACCATCAAGGTCACCGGCGTCACGCGCGAAAAGCTGATCGGCACCGACTTCTCCGACTACTTCACCGAGCCGCAGAAGGCGCGCGAGGGTTACCAGCAGGTCTTCGCCAAGGGCTACGTCACCGACTACCCGCTCACCATCCGCCACCGGGACGGGCGGCTCACCGACGTGCTCTACAACGCCTCGATCTACAAGGACGTCCGCGGAAACGTCTCGGGCGTGTTCGCCGCCGCCCGCGACGTGACCCAGCAGAGCCGCGCCTCGCAGTACGCCCGGAGCTTGATCGAAGCCTCCTTGGACCCGCTGGTGACCATCAGCGCCGACGGGAAGATCACCGACGTGAACGAGGCGACCATCAAGGTCACCGGGGTGGCGAGGGAAAAGCTGATCGGCGCCGACTTCGCCGACTACTTCACCGTGCCGCAGAAGGCGCGCGAGGGCTACCAGCGAGTCTTCTCCGAGGGCTTTGTCTCGGACTACCCGCTGACCATCCGCCACAAGAACGGCAAGCTCACCGAGGTGCTCTACAACGCCTCGGTCTACAAGGATCCCCAGGGCCACGTCCTGGGCGTGTTCGCCGCCGCGCGCGACGTCACCCAGCAGAAGAAGGCCGGCGAGGAGCGCTCCCGGCTGGCCGCCATCGTCGACACCACCATGGACGCGATCATCGGGAAGTCGATCGAGGGCATCATCACGAGCTGGAACAAGGGCGCCGAGCGCATGTTCGGCTACACCGCCGCGGAGGTCATCGGTCACCACGTGTCGATGCTGATTCCGCCCCAGCTGAGGCCGGAAGAGCAGGCGATCCTCGATGCCTTGGGGCGCGGCGAGCGGGTCGAGCCCTACGAGACCCAGCGGGTCCGCAAGTCGGGAGAGATCTTCGACGTGTCCCTGACGGTGTCCCCGGTACAGGACGCCGACGGGAGGATCGTCGCCGCTTCGAAGATCGCCCGCGACATCACCCAGCAGAAGCAGTCCTCGCAGTATGCCCGGAGCTTGATCGAAGCCTCGCTCGACCCCCTGGTGACCATCAGCCCGGAGGGGAAGATCACCGACGTGAACGAGGCGACCATCAAGGTCACCGGGGTGGCGAGGGACAAGCTGATCGGCTCGGACTTCTCCAACTACTTCACCGAGCCGGAGAAGGCCCGGGAGGGCTACCTCCAAGTGTTCGCCAAGGGCTTCGTCGCGGACTACCCCTTGACCATCCGCCACTGGGACGGCCGGCTCACCGATGTGCTCTACAACGCCTCGGTGTACAAGGACCGCCGGGGCAACGTGCTCGGAGTGTTCGCCGCTGCGCGAGACATCACCGTGCAGAGGCACAGCGAGCGCGAGCTGGCCGAGCGGCGAGAGAAGGAGCTGATGCGGCTGGCCGAGCTGGAGAAGTTCCAGCGCCTCACCGTGGGCCGCGAGCTGAAGATGATCGAGCTGAAGAAGGAGATCAGCGACCTCAAGCGGCGGGTGGGCGAGAACGCATGACCCCGGGCGGGCCGATCGCCGCTCCTCCCGAAAGAGGGCTCGAGCGGCGGGTGGAGGAGCTGGAGGAAGCCCAGCGGGCGACCTTCAACATCCTGGAGGACTTCGAGCAGGAAAAGGCTCACGCCGAGGAGGCGCAGCGGGCCACCTTCAACATCCTCGAGGACTTCGAGGAGAAGGGGAAACGGCTCGAGGACACCCAGCGGGCCACCTTCAACATCCTCGAGGACTTCCAGGTGGAGAAATCGCGCCTGGAGCAGATGCAGCGGGCGACGCTGAACATCCTCGAGGACCTCTCCCAGGAGAAGGCGGCCGCCGAGCGGGTCAACGTGGAGCTGATCCGGGAGGTGGCGGAGCGAACGCGGGCGGAGGAGCAGATCCGCCGCTTGAGCGACGACCTTGAGCGCCGCGCCCACGAGCTGGAATCCGCCAACCGGGAGATCGAGGCCTTCAGCTACTCGGTGTCGCACGACCTGCGCGCGCCCTTGCGGGCCATCGACGGCTTCGCCCAGGTCCTCCTGGAGGACTACCTCGAGAAATTAGACGAGGGAGGCCAACGCAGCCTGGAGCGCATCCGCGCCCGCAGCCAGGAGATGGGGAAGCTGATCGACGACCTGCTCAGCCTCTCCCGCCTCACCCGGGCGGAGATGCACTGGCGCGGCGTCGATCTGAGCGCCATGGCGGCCGGCATCATCGAAGAGTTCCGAAGGTCCGAGCCGGCGCGGAGCGCGGAGGTGAGCATCCAGCCCGGGATGGGCGTGCGGGCGGATGAGCGGCTCCTCCGGGTTGCGCTGGAGAACCTGCTCAGCAACGCCTGGAAGTTCAGCGGAAGGCGCGATGTTTCCCGCATCGAGGTCGGCTCGCAACCTCACGAGGGCGGGACGGCGTTCTTCGTCCGCGACAACGGCGCGGGCTTCGACATGGCATACGCGGACAAGCTCTTCGGCGCGTTCCAAAGGCTCCACAGCGCAGCGGAGTTCCCCGGCACCGGCATCGGGCTGGCCACCGTGCGCCGGATCATCCACCGGCACGGCGGGAAGGTGTGGGCCGATGGCCAGGTGGATCGGGGGGCGACCTTCTTTTTTACCCTCAGTGAAACGGGGGGGGGGGTAGCCGATGAACGTCAGGGGAATTCTGCTCATCGAGGATAATCCGGACGACGAGGCGTTGACGATCCGGGCCTTGACGAAGGCCAACATCCTCAACAGCGTGGTGGTCGCCCGCGACGGCGTCGAGGCCCTGGAGTACCTCTTCTGCACCGGCAGGTACGCGGGCCGCAGCTTGGAGGATCTCCCGCAGATGGTGCTGCTCGACCTCAAGCTCCCCAAAGTGGACGGGCTGGAGGTGCTGAGGCGCCTGCGGGACGACGAGAGGACGCGGCTTCTCCCGGTGGTGGTGCTGACCAGCTCCTCCGAGGACTCGGACGTGCAGCGAGCCTACGACCTCGGGGCGAACAGCTACATCCGCAAGCCGGTGGACTTCGTCCAGTTCGCCGAGTCGGTGCGGCAGATCGGCCTCTATTGGCTCGTGCTCAACATCTCCAGTCCGCCGAGTGCCCGGGCGGTCGAACCCCCCGCACCGCCCCTTATCCACTGACCCTCCATGCCCGAGATCCATCGGACCAAGCTCCGTGTGCTCATCATCGAGGACGTGCCCGACGACGCCGAGCTGATGGTGTGGCACCTGCGGCGGGGAGGATTCGAGCCCGAGCACGAGCGGGTGGAGACCGAAGAGCAGATGGCGCAGGCCCTCACCCGCAAGTGGGACGTGATCATCGCCGACTACGTGCTGCCCCGCTTCAGCGCGCTGCAGGCGCTCGAGCTGGCCCAAAGGAGGGCCCCGGAGCTGCCGTTCATCGTCGTCTCCGGGCAGGTCGGCGAGGAGCGCGCGGTGGAGGCGGTCCGTGCCGGGGCCGACGACTACGTCTTGAAGTACGCCCTGGCGCGCCTGGCGCCGGTGGTGGAACGGGCGCTGCGCGAGAAAGCGGCGCACCTGCGGCTGGAGGAGCAGCGGAAGCGCGCCGAACGCTCCCAGCGCATCCTGGCCCAAGCCTGGGCCGCCCTGAGCCCCGCCTTCGAATACCCTCAGGTGTTCCAGGAGGTGGCTCGGTTCATCGTTGGCGAGCTGGCCGACTGTTGCGTGATCCGTCTCGCCGGCGATGGCGTGATCGCCGCGGCGCACCGGGAACCATCGCGGCACGCGAAGGCTCGCTCGCTCTCGGCCCTTCCCACGGAGGGGACCGAGATCGGCGCTGTGCTCGCCACCGGAGAGCCCCTGGTCCTCAACGGCCCTCGGGACGAGGCCCGGCTGGCGCGAGCGATCGCCGCCGGAGACGCGCAGTTCCTCCGTGCGCTGGGCGCCCAACACCTGATGCTCCTTCCGCTCAAAGGGCGAGGAACGGTGTTCGCGGCGGCGGCGCTGCTCACCGAGTCGCGCCCCTTCGACGCCGACGATCTCGTCCTCGGCGAGGAATTGGCCCACCGCGCCGCCTTCGCCATCGAGAAAGCGCGGCTCTACCGCGAGGCCCAGCAGGCGATCGCTCACCGGGAGGAGTTCCTCTCCATCGCTTCCCACGAGCTGAGGACTCCGCTCACCACGCTCCAGCTCCAGATCCAGGCGCTGCGGCGCGGCGGCCAGGTGGCGCCGGAGCTGTTCCAGCGCAGGCTGGACTCGGTGTGGCGGCAGGTCCTCCGGATGGGGAAGCTCGTGGACGGCGTGATGGACGTCAGCCGGGTGATGACGGGGAGTCTCGAGCTGGAGCGGCGCCGCGCCGACCTCGCGGGCGTGGTGTCCGAGGTGGCGGCGCGCTTCGAGGACGACCTCGCGCGCGCCGGCTGCCAGCTCGAGCTGCACCTGGCCTCTCCGGTGAGCGGAGAGTGGGACGCTTCAAGGCTCGACCAGGTGATCAGCAACCTCCTCTCCAACGCCACCAAGTTCGGAGCGGGGCGGCCGGTGGAGATTGACCTCCAGGCCGACGAGCACGAGGCCCGGCTGGTGGTGCGAGATCACGGCATCGGCATCGAGGCGCAACAGCTCCCCTTGATCTTCGAGCGCTTCATGCGGGTTTCTTCCTCTCGCCACTTCGGGGGGGTCGGGCTGGGGCTCTACATCGCCCGGCAGATCGTGGAGGCGCACGGGGGCTCGATCTCGGTGGAGAGTGAGCCGGGACAGGGAGCCACCTTCACCGTGCGGCTTCCCCGGGCGGTCCCCGAGGGCGCGGCCGCCCACGAGCCGCAGCCGCCACCAGCGAGCTGAACGGCCAGGGGCCCCCAGGTGGCCGCTGCGCGCGGGGTGGGCCAGCAAACCATAGGCACCGAAGACTCCTCCACGGCCGGGAGACGGCCAGGGTTGCGGCCGCGCGCAAGAATCGTCATATATATGACCTCCAGAAATGCGGACGACTCGGAAACGACAGGCTCTCCTGGACTTGATTCGCGCCGGCGCCGGCGACGACGGCATCTACGGACTCGCCCGGGTGGCGGGACGCCCCTACCGGCGGGTGCATGACCAGGTGTATCGGCTCGCCGCGGAAGGTCTGGTGCGAGTCGAGGAAGGGCTCCGCGGCCGGCGCGCGTGTGTCCGAGTGGCGCCTGTCGATGGTGAGCCACCCCTGGTCTTCAACCGAGCCTGGAGCCGCCCGTCCGGAGGGCTTCCCGCCGAGACGGTCATCGCCCAGGTGCTCGCCCGGCCGGTTTTTCGAGACCTGCTCGCATGCGTCCGACACTATGGGTCCGATCGGGTCTGGCGGGCGTACCAGGCCATGTTGAGCGAGCATGAGCTGAGGCCAGGCGCGGCGGAAGCCGACCGCCGGATGCTGACCAACATCGAGGTGGGGCGTGCGCGTGCTGCCAAAGCCCACTGAGCGCCTGCTTCGCGCGCTGGACGCGCTTCCGGCGGCGCGCGGCCTCGTCATCGCGGGCGGCACCGCGCTCGCGCTGCGTCTGGGCCACCGTTCGAGCGCCGATCTGGACTTCGTCTTCGCCACGGCGCGCCTGCCGCGCCGGCGTGTCTCCAATCTGGTGTCGGTGCTGGGGCGAAAACATCGGGTCGCTCGCTTGCCCGACGTTTCCGCCGAACATGACTTTCTCACCGCCGGGCTCGAGCTGCCCGATTACCAGCAGGACTACAGCGTCGACGGAGTGAAGGTTTCGTTCTTCGTGCCGGACCCGCGGGAGCTCAGAGCGAAAGTCAAGTCCGGGCGCGGGGTCGCTGGGCTCAGAAATATCCGCGTCGCGGATCTCGACTCGTTGTTCCTGATGAAGGCGGTGACCCTCAATCGGCGACTCACGACCAGGGATCTGTTCGACCTGTATTGGCTGATTGAAAAAAGGGGTTACGCGGCAGCGGAGCTTTTTCGCGCGGCGAACGTTTTCGGTTTCGATGCAGACGTGCTCAAGACCAGGCTGCTGCACGCTCGGCCCGCGCGAGACGACCCGGGGATCGAGACTCCCGTCGGCGCAGCCCCGACCTTCGATCAACTCAAGGCCTATTTCGCGGCCGCCATCGACCGCCTCGAGCAGGCGGAGGCGGAGGAGTTTTTTGCAAAGAAGAGGCGCTAGCGCCGCGATGTCCACAGCAGGAGCCAGCAGTAGCAGCGGGGCGGGCGCTCGGTGAGGGGCCCTCGCTGCTCACCCGGCCGCCCTCCGCGAATCCTCCGACAGCCCGAAGAACTGGCGGATCTTCCCCAGGATGTCCCGCTTGTCCTCGGCGAGCTGGCGGGAGTTGGACTCCTGGTCGAGACCCTCTTTGGCGGCGGTCAGCTCGCGCCGCCTGCGGGCGAGGATCTCGGCCACGTCTTCGGCCAGCTCCGGCCGCCTTCGAATCACTTCCTCGAAGGCGTTCTTGTCCAGCCGGTAGCACTCCACGTCGCGCAGCGCCACCACCGTGGCCGACCTCCGCTCGCCGGTCATCAGGGACATCTCGCCGAAGAAGTCGCCGGTGCGGAGCCGGGCCACCTCGCGCTCCAGGCCGTTGTCCGCGCTCACCCGCACCGACACCTCGCCGTCGATGATCAGGTACAGCCAGTGGGCCTCCGCTCCCTGGCGGGTGATCACCTCGCCGTTGGTGAAGGGCGCGTAGCGCAGGCGCTTGGCCAGATCGGCCCGGTCCTCCTCGCCCAGCTCGCGGAACAGGTCCAGCCGCCCGAGCGCGGCCAACCGGTTGGCCAGGTCCTCGCGCGACTTGAGCGCCTTGCGGTCCTGCGACTCCTCGGTGACGAAGAGCGCGTGGGCGGGGATGGAGAGCGGGATGCCGGCGCGCTTGAGGGCGAAGTACAGGCAGGTGCGGACCTGGCTGTCGGTCGGATCGTCGGCGGCGAGGTCGGTGAGCCAGTAGCGCAGGGCGTAGCGGGCGGTGCTGTCGTGCAGCTCCATGAGGACGCAGTTGGGAGCGGGCTCGCGGGCGACGAAGTCGATCTTCGCCGCGCGCACCGCGTTGTCCGCCACCTCGATCACGTCGGAGGGCTGGTGGCGGAAGTCGACGTTGAAGTACACCCAGCGCCGAAGCTGCACCGGCTGGCCGTGCCTCCGCCCCAGCACCATCACCTGGTTCTTGATGAGGGCGCTGTTGGGGATGATCGCCGTCTCCCAGTTGCGGGTCTCCACCGCGGTGTAGCGCCAGCGGATCTCGGTCACCCTTCCCACCACCTCGCCGACCTTCACCCAGTCGCCCACCTCGAAGGCGTTGTCGAGCTGGAGCGCCAGCCCGCCCATCAGGTTGGTGAGGGCGTCTTGCAGGGAGAGGCCGATCACCGCGGTGAGCACCGCCGAGGTGGCGATGAGCCCGGTGAGGTTGGGCACCAACCGGGTGGCCAGGCCGAAGACGGCGAGGAGCGAGGCGCCGGCGACCACGATGTCCTGGAGGATGCGCGGGGTGCGGAGCCGCAAGAGCGGCAGCACCACCCCGAAGAGCACCGCGGTGCACATGCCGACCGCGGCCACCACTCCGAAGACGAGGCAGAGCAGCTGGACGTAGGGGTGGGAGGCGGAGCCGGAGGCCCTTAGCGCCCCGGCGATGGGGAGGCAGACCAGGTGCATCGCGAAGAAGAAGAGCAGCCCCTTCACCCGCACCGGCCCGATCGAGGCCGCCTTCACCAGGGCCAGGCTGGCGAGCAGGGTCCCGGCCAGGTAGAGGGTGCGGTCGTCGCTGGCCTCGGAGGCGATGCCTTCCCAGAGCGTCATCGTGGCAGGGGGACGTTAGCAGCGCCCGGCGCCGCCCGGAACGCGTCCTGGGGCCCGGGCAGAAGTCGTCGTAGTCTCTGGCCAGCAAGGAGGCGGCATGGGGCACCTCGAGCTTTCGAAGAAGGACGACGTCTCGAGCTTCCGGAAGATGGCCATCGGCACCTGGCGGACGGCGTACGACCCCTCGGTGTACGGCACGCTCACGGTGAGGATGGACAAGGCGCTGCGGTACATCGACGAGTTCCGGCAGAAGACCGGCAAGCGACTCACCGTCACCCACCTGGTGACCAAGGCCTGCGCCGAGGCCTTGCGCCGCTGCCCGGACGCCAACGCCATCCTCCGCTTCAACCGCATCTACCAGCGCAAGCGGATCACCATCTCGGTCCTGGTGGTGCAGACCGACGAGGGCGACGGGAAGGTGGACCTCACCGCGGCGAAGATCGAGGACGCGGACAGAAAGTCTTTGGCGGAGATGGTCGACGAGATGGAGGACACCATCCAGCGGGTCCGCGCCCGAAAGGACAAGGCGCTGGAGAAGGGGAAGGGCACGGTGCGGATGATCCCCTTCCTGTTGATGAACCTGTTCCTCAAGGTGCTCTCGTTCCTCATGTACACCTTGAACATCGACCTCTCCTTCGCCGGGATGCCGAAAGACGCCTTCGGCTCGCTCACGGTGACCAACGTGGGGTCCTTGGGCCTGGAGACCGCCTACGTGCCGCTGGTGCCCTACACCCGCACCGCGATCTACGTCGCGCCGGGCCTGGTGAAGGAGGTCCCGGTGGCAGAGGAGGGGAGGGTGGTGATCGGCAAGGTGATGAACGTGAACGCCACCTTCGATCACCGCTTCATCGACGGCTTCCACGCCAGCGTGCTCTCCAAGACTTTGAAGGAGATGATGGAGAACCCCTTCGAGCGCTTCGACGACCTGGCGCTCGTCGGCGCCGAGCCGAAGAAACAAGCCGCCCCGGCGTGACTCGAAAGTCGCTGGCCTGGGCCGAGAGGTCTCGCCCGCGTGGCCTTGCCTTCGGGCGAATCACCCGCGCACCGCCTCGCGGAAGGGGGCCTCCCCGAGCGGGGCCGGCTGAAAACTTGTGCAGTCACTTGCACGCCTGTACAGTATGCGGCCGTGGAGCGGCTCGGCGACGGCGCGTTCGGCGGCCCCAGGCGGACTCCCTGGGCGGCGACCTCGGGCATCGAGGCGGTGGCCTCCTCCTGGCGCGCGGATCGGCGAGTCGGCCCGTGCTTCGTGCTCGACGAGGTGATCCCCGCCCGGGAAGCGCGGGAGGTGCGCGTGATGGGCTCACTGGCCCAGCCGGTGCGGAGGGCCCTCGAGCGGCGCGGCATCGCAAGGCTCTACTCCCACCAAGCGGAGGCGGTGGAGCTGGCGCTCTCCGGGAAGGACGTGGTGGTGGCCACTCCGACCGCCTCGGGGAAGAGCCTCTGCTACAACCTGCCGGTGCTGGACGCGCTCGCGCGGGACGGCGAGGCGAGGGCGCTCTACCTCTTCCCCACCAAGGCGCTCTCCCGCGACCAGGAGGAGGCCCTGCGCGCCTTTCTGGCCGAGGCCGGCCTCGAGCAGGGCGCCATCACCTTCGATGGCGACACTCCCGCCGACGCCCGCCGCGCCGCCCGCGACCGGGCCAAGGTCATCGTCACCAACCCGGACATGCTGCACGCCGGGGTGCTCCCGCACCACGCCTCCTGGGCGCGGCTGTTCGCCAACCTCCGCTACGTGGTGGTGGACGAGCTGCACTCCTACCGGGGGGTGTTCGGCTCGCACGTGGCCAACGTGCTCCGCCGGCTGGAGCGGGTGGCGCGCTTCCACGGCTCCCAGCCGCGCTTCCTCTTCGCCTCCGCCACCATCGGAAACCCCAAGGAGCACGCCGAGCGGATGCTGGGCAGGGAGTTGGCGCTGGTGGACCAGTGCGGCGCGCCCGCGGGAGCGCGAAAGGTGATGGTCTACCAGCCGCCGGTGGTCAACCCCGAGCTGGGGCTGAGGGAGAGCTACGTCAAGGCGGCGGCCCGGCTCACTGCGGACCTGGTCCGCGCGCGCGTCACCACGCTCCTCTTCGGCCAGTCGCGGAACACCGTGGAGGTGATGCTCAAGTACCTCCGCGACCGGCTCGCTTCCGACCGGATCGATCCCACGGTGCTCCACGCCTACCGCGGGGGCTACCTGCCCGCGACCAGGAGGGAGATTGAATCCCGGCTCCGCGAGGGAGAGCTGCGGTGCGTGGTGGCCACCAACGCGCTCGAGCTGGGCATCGACGTGGGCGCGCTGGACGCGGTGGTGTGCGCCGGCTACCCCGGCAGCATGGCCGCGCTCTGGCAACGCTTCGGGCGCGCCGGCCGGAGGCAGACCGAGAGCCTGGCCCTCCTAGTGACTTCCAGCGCCCCGGTGGACCAGTACGTCGCCTCCGAGGCCAAGGGCCTGCTCTGTGCTCCGGTGGAGCAGGCGCGCATCGACCCGGACAACGTGGAGATCCTGGTCCAGCACATCAAGTGCGCCGCCTTCGAGCTGCCCTTTGCGGAAGGAGAGAGCTTCCGGGAAGTCTCGGCGCAGGGCACCGGCGAGACGCTGGAGTTTCTGGCCTCGCACCGGGTGGTGCATCCGGTGCCGGGCGAGCAGGGCCGGCGCGTCTACCACTGGTCGGCCGACGCCTACCCGGCCAACGAGGTGTCCCTGAGGAGCGTGGGCTGGGACAACTTCGTGGTGGTGGACCTGGAGGCGCAGAAGACCATCGCCGAGATGGATTGGCGATCGGCCCACACCATGCTGCACGAGCAGGCCATCTACCAGCACGAGGGCTCGCAGCTCCAGGTGGAGCGGCTCGACTTCGAAAACCACAAGGCCTTCGTGCGGAAGGTGGAGCCCGACTACTTCACCCAGGCGATGACCCACACCCGGGTGGAGGTGCTCTCCGAGGCGGCGGCGGCCCGCTGCGAGGGCGGGGCCAGCTTTGGCACCGGCGAGGTGAGCGTGGTGGAGAAGGTGGTGGGGTACAAGAAGATCAAGTTCCACACCCACGAGAACGTGGGCTACGGCGAGGTGGCGCTGCCGGAGATCCAGAAGCACACCACCGCCTTCTGGATGATCGCCCCCGAGGAGGTGCTGGAGGGCCTGCGCGCGAGCCGGGCGGATCTGTTGGACGCGTTCCGCGGCATCGGCCACGCGCTGCACACGGTGGCCTGCGTGGGGTTGATGATCGATCCGCGGGACCTCGGCTCCACCGTGGGGAGCCGGGCGGACCCTTCGCTTCCGCCGCAGAAGGGAGGAGAGGCGATGCCCACCTTCGAGCCGGCGCTGTTCCTCTACGATCACGTGCCCGGAGGGGTGGGCCTGGGCTCGCGGCTGTACGACGAGCGAGAGGAGTTGCTCCGCCGCGGGCGGAGGCTCATCGAATCCTGCGCCTGCCCGAGCGGGTGCCCGGGCTGCATCGGCCCGCCCGCCGGCATCGCCTCGCCGAGGTGGAAGGCGCTGGCGCGCTCGCTCATCGCCGCGCTCGGCGCGCCGCCTTCGCACTGAGGGGCCTTCGGTGGACCTGAAGGCTCGCCTCTTGCGGCTCCCGGCCCTCCGACCGGCGAGCTCCAAACCCGAGCAGGCCGATCGCGGCCAGGTGATCTCGGCGGCCCTGCTCGCCTCGCGGCTGACGCCGCACGGGAAGCTGCACCTGGTCTATAGGAGGCACCCGCCGGAGCACACCCACGGGCGGCACCTGGTTGCCCAGGCCCGGCTGGCTTCGCCGGCGACGATCGGGCACCTCGCCCTGGATAGGGCCTTCGAGCGAGTGGATCCCTCTCGGATGCTCTTGCTCGACACTGAGACCACCGGGCTTTCGGGAGGAGCGGGCACGCTGCCCTTCCTGGTCGGCATGGGGTGCTTCGAGGGCGATGCGCTCGAGCTGGAGCAACTGGTTCTCCCTCGGCCGGGAGAGGAGGCGCCGATCCTGGCGCGCCTGAGTGAGAAGCTCTCCTTGGCGAGCCTCTTGGTCACCTTCAATGGAAAGAGCTTCGACTGGCCGCTGTTGCGTAACCGCTTCGTGCTGAACCGGCTTTCCGTGCCCAGGCCCCCGCCGCACCTCGACCTCCTCCACTGCGCCCGGCGCGTCTTCGGGCGAAGGCTGGGCTCGATGCGGCTGGGGGAGCTGGAGCGCGAGGTCTTGGGGCACGCCCGGGCGGACGACATCCCGGGCAGCGAGATTCCCGCTGCGTACTTCGAGTTCCTCCGCTCGGGCGAGGCGGGGCTGCTCGCGGCGGTGCTGGAGCACAACGCGGAGGACATCCTCGCCCTGGCAGCCCTGCTCGCGGCGCTGGTCGACGCGCTGGAAGGCCGGGTGGAGCCATGCGACGCCCGCGATTGCCTCTCCTTGGCGCACCTGGCTTCGCGCTGCCGGCTGGTCGACCGGGCGCGTGCCTTCGCCCAGCGCGCGGTGGCTCTCGGATGCGACTGTGCGCTCGCGGTCGAGGCGTTGAGGCTCTTGGCCACCCTCTCGCTCCGGGGCGGCGACTTTTCCGGGGCAGCGGCGGCGCTGGACCGGGCGCTCGCGTTGGGGCGCGGAATACCCGGGCTCGCGGCGGAGCTGCACCTTTCCTTGGCCAAGCTGCGCGAGCACCGGCTCCGGGACCTTCCCGGCGCGGCGGAGCACGCGAGGAGGTCGGCGGGCGCGGAGGATCCCGACGACCACGCGCGGCGGCTCTCCCGGCTGGACCGGAGGATGGAGGCGCGGCGGCAGCTCGTGCTGGGCACGCCGCCGGGCACCGCGGAGCGAGGTGCGACCCGGTCAGCCGGCGGACCAATTCTCGACCCGGAGCCCCACCACCCGTGAGAACTCTCGCTCGTTGTTGGCCACCGGCTCCGGCCGGTTCAAGCCCCGGCGATCGCTTGCAGCCGGCGGATGCGCTCGCGCACCGGCGGGTGGGTGGAGAACAGAGCCATCACTCCGCCCCCGGAGAGCGGATTGACGATGAACAGGTGCGAGGTCGCCGGCGCCCGGTCGTAGGGGAGGTACTCGTTCGCCTGCTCGAGCTTCCCCAGCGCGCTGGCCAGCGCCAGCGGGTCTTGTGAGAGCTCCGCCCCGGTGGCATCCGCTCCGTACTCCCGGGAGCGGCTCACCGCGAGCTGGAGCAGGGTCGCCGCCAGCGGCGCCACCAGGAGCAGTCCCAAGCTCGCCAGCCCGCCCCCGTCCTCGCCGTCGTCGTCCTGCCCGCCGGCGAAGGCCCCGCCGAACCAGAAGAGCCACTGCACCGCGTAGGTGATCACCCCCGCCAGCGTCGCGGCGACGGTGGAGAGCAAGGTGTCCCGGTTCTTCACGTGCGCCAGCTCGTGGGCCAGCACGCCCCGGAGCTCCCGCTCGTCGAGCATCTGCAACAGCCCGCTGGTCACCGCCAGCGCCGCCCGCTCCGGGCTTCGGCCAGTGGCGAAGGCGTTCGGGGTATCGATCGGCACGAGGTAGAGCCGAGGCATCGGAAGCCCCGCCCGGCGCGACAGCTCGCCCACCAGCCGGTGGAGGCCCGGGGCCTGGGCGAGGTCCAGCGGCCGGGCGCCGTGGATGGCCAGCGCGATGCGGTCGCTGAACCAGAACGCCGCCAGGTTCATCGCGACGACGAAGATGCCCGCGGTGAGAAGCCCTCCCACCCCGCCCAGCCGCTCTCCCACCACCAGCGCCAGCGCGGTCAGCCCCGCGAGCAGCGACGCCGTCTTGGCGTAGCTGGAGAATCGGCGCCACCCACCCTGGCGCGGGCGCGGCGCCCATTGCCGCTGGTATCGGTCTCCCCAAGCGCGCTCGTGATTCATCCTGGTCCTTGCTCCTGGTGACTTCGAAACGGCTGGCTTCCGCAAGCTAAGCAGCGGGCCACCGGCGTCAAACCGTGCGCGGGCCGGCTCACACCGTTAGATGTGCCGGAGGCCGACCCTGCAGGCTGGCGCCTGCGCCCACCTGTGCCCTCCGGCGTTCCTTCGCCGCGGTCAGCTCGCGGTCGGTCCGGCGGTACAGCTCCCGCAGGGACTCGTTCCTCCTGAGGGTGCAGGCGGCCATGGTGGCCGAGACTCCGAGCGCTCGCAGCGCCTCGCGGGATCTTCCCGCCGCATTGAGCGCCACCGGTCGATCGCCGGAGATGATCAGCGCGAACTCGTCGCCGCCCACCCGGCCGCACAGCTCGCTGCCACGGGTGACGCTCCTCAGCGCGCCGCCCACCTTCCGCAGGAGCCGGTCCCCTGCCGGGTGTCCCTTCTCATCGTTCACCCGCTTGAAGTCGTCGAGATCGATCAGCACCAGAGAGAGCGCGCCCCCGCTCCGCCGCGAGCGCTCCGCCTCGCGGACCAGCGCTCGCACCGACGCGCGGCGGTTGGGAAGCCCGGTGAGGAAGTCGACGAATGCCCGGCGGGCGGTCAGCCTTCTCGTGCGCGCCCGCTGCTGGGCGAGCCTGAGCCTGACTGCGCCCTCCTCTTCGTCGCGGTCGGGCGAGAGCCACTCGTCGGCGATCGACGCGTCCGCCTCGGCCCCGATCCCCAGCACCGCCGGGCGAACCTCGGGCGAGAGCGAGGAGAGAAACTCCCGGTGCCACTCGCTCTGGGCGGCCACCACCAGCGCGGGCTTTTCCTCTTGCATCGTGCGGGACGCCTCCTCGGCCGACGCCGCGTGCACCACCGGGCCTCCGAAGGCGCGGGCCAGAGCTGGCAGCTCCTTCGCGCCCGCGAGCACCAGCATCGACCGGGGCGCCGCAGCCGGCTCGGACACCCTCCGCGGACTCCGAGTCGCCTTGGAAGCGCCGGCCCGCCTGCTCCCCTCCCGAGTGGCCGAAGGTTCAGAGGTAGAACCGCTCGGCCCCAGCGGTGATCTGGAGGATGGCATTCCAGCCGACCAACCGGTCCACTTTCGCCTCCATTCCCGCCGGCTCCGCCCCCACCGCGGCCATGGAGCCGGTGCAGGCGTAAAGGGTGCAGCGCCCCGACTCTCGCAGGTGGCCCAACAGCTCGCGCAGCGTGGGCATCCTCCGGGCCTCGAAGCGGTTCACCGCCTCCTCCCTGCCGGGGCCGAAGTCCGGCTCGTCCAGCTCGTCCTTCCACAGACGCTCCAGCGCCCACCAGAAAAAGAACACCTCCACCTGGCGGCCGGCCGCGCTCGCCGCTGTGGCGATCGACAGGCCTTGGTGCATCCGGTCGTAGTCGCCGGAGTGGAGGAACACCGCCAGCTTCGGGGCCGCTTGGCTCACGGCGTGCTCCTACCCCCGACGGGGGGATTAGGCCAGCCGGAACCCCGCCCTCGCCTTTGGGCACCCTGTTTCGACCGTTCGGGGTAGCCCTCCTTGCGCCCCTGGGGGTGGGTTGCTAGGAACCTCACGCCTGCCATGGGAGAAGACGCCACAACCCGCCGGAAGGACGCCCACTTGGACCTGGTGACGAGCCAGGAAGTGGAGCCGTCCGCCCCGCGCACGCTCTTGGACTGCGTCCACTTGGTGCACTGCGCCATGCCGGAGCTGTCGCTCGACGAGGTTGACACCTCCGCGGAGCTGTTCGGCAAGCGACTCTCCCTGCCGCTGGTCATCACCGCGATGACCGGCGGAACCGAGCGGGCCGGAGCGGTCAACCGAGAGCTGGCTTCGCTCGCCGAGCGCCACGCGGTCGCCTTCGGAGTGGGGAGCCAGCGGGCAATGGCCGAGGCGGGCGAGCGGGCGGCCAGCTTCCGGGTGCGGGACGTAGCGCCCAGCGCGGTGGTGATCGGGAACATCGGGGTCCGGCAGGCAGCCGAGCTCGGCGTGGACGGAGTGAGGCGGTTGTCCGAGGCAATCGGCGCCGACGGCATGGCGCTGCACCTCAACCCCGCCCAGGAGCTGATCCAGCCGGAGGGCGACCGCGACTTCCGCGGCGGCTACCAGCTCACCGCGGCGTTGGCCAAGGCTTATGGCGACCGGCTGCTCGTCAAGGAAACCGGTTGCGGGCTTTCCCCGGAGGTCGCGCGGCGGCTGGTGGACTGTGGGGTGCGGGCCCTCGACGTCTCGGGTCTCGGGGGGACCTCTTTCTTGCGGGTGGAGCAGCTGAGGGCCAGCGGCGCCGCGGCCGAGGTGGGCGTCCAGTTGGCGGGCTGGGGCATTCCCACCGCGGCCTCGGTGGCCTCGGTGCGCCGCGCGGTCGGGCCGGGGGTGAAGCTGATTGCCTCCGGCGGGATCCGGACCGGACTGGAGGCGGCCAAAGCGGTGGCGCTGGGCGCCGACCTGGCCGGAATGGCGCTGCCGTTGCTCCGGGCGCTCAACGCCGGGGGCTCCGAGGCGGCCGCGCAGGCGCTGGAGGTCTTCTCCTCGGTGCTCCGCCGCGCGCTCTTGCTCACCGGGAGCCGGAGCCTCGCCGAGCTTCGCAAGCGGCCGGTGGTGCTGACCGGGGAGTTGAAGGCTTGGTTGGCGGCGCTGTAGGCCGCCTCGAGGAACGGAAATGCCCGAGACGGTGACATCGCGGTTGGCGGGGTTCCACAAGCTCTCGCTCGAGGAACGGCGGAGCCAGATCGCCCGCATGTTCCGGCTCTCCTCCGAGGAGCTGGCCCACCTCTGCGGTGAGGAGGGTCTAACGCCCGAGCTGGCGAACACGATGATCGAGAACGCCTTGGGCGTGTTCGGCCTGCCGATCGGGCTCGGGCTCAACCTTTCGGTGAACGGGCGGGACTACATCGTCCCGATGGCGGTGGAGGAGCCGTCGGTGGTGGCGGCGGTCTCTTTCGCGGCGAAGATCGTGCGGGAGGCGGGCGGCTTTTGCGCCGAGGCGGATCGCTCCGAGATGGTCGGGCAGATCCAGCTCACCCGCTATGGAGATCCGGCGGAGGCAAAGAAGAAGATCCTCGGTGCGAAGGAGGAGATCCTCGCCTTGGCCAACAGCTTTCACCCGGCGCTGGTGCGGCGCGGCGGTGGGGCGAAGGACGTGGAGGTGCGGATCCTCCCGGCGCCGGAGGGCCCGCGCGGCGAGCCGCTCTTGGTCGTCCACCTGGTCATCGACACCCAGGAGGCGATGGGGGCGAACCTGATCAACACCGTGGCCGAAGGAGTGGCCCCCTTCATCGAGGAGCGCGCCGGCGGCAAGGTGTACCTGCGCATCCTCTCCAACCTGGCCGACCGGAGGCTGGCGCGGGCTGCTTGCCGGATCCCGGTCCCGCTGCTCGCCGACTTCGACCGGCCTGCCGAGGAGATCGCCGAGGGCGTCGCCCAGGCGAGCCGCTTCGCCGAGGCCGATCCCTACCGCGCCGCCACCCACAACAAGGGCGTGATGAACGGCATCGACGCGGTGGCGATCGCCACCGGCCAGGACTGGCGCGCCATCGAAGCCGGGGCCCATGCCTACGCCTGCCGCGAGGGGCGCTACCGGCCGCTCTCCACCTGGCACCTGGAGGAGGGGCACCTGGTGGGGAGAATCGAGCTGCCGCTGGCCTTGGGAACGGTGGGCGGCCCGGTGAAGCTGCACCCCGGCGCTCAGGCGGCGCTGAAGGTCCTCCGGGTGTCTGGGGTGCGAGAGCTGGCAGGGGTCTTCGCGTCGGTCGGCCTGGCGCAGAACTTCGCCGCCCTTCGGGCCCTGGGCTCGGTGGGCATCCAGCGCGGGCACATGGCGCTGCACGCCCGCTGCGTGGCGGTCACCGCAGGCGCTCGCGGGGATTGGGTGGAGAAGATCGCGAATCTCCTGGTGAAGGCGGGCCACGTGAAGGTGGAGAAGGCGAGGGAGATAATGGCCTCGCTCTCCCCCGAGGAGGCGGCGGCGGCGACCGGGGCGGGGTAGACGTGGGGAGCCTGCGCCACTCCCTGTTGCGCACCGGCTGCTCCGGCTTCGGGCCGGGAAAAGTCATCCTGCTCGGGGAGCACGCGGTGGTGTACGGGCGAGCGGCGGTGGCCGGCCCGCTCTCCCGCGGCGTCCTGGCCAGAGGGGTGCCTGCGAGCCGCTGTTCGCTCGCGCTCCCGCCCTCGCTGAAGGGCCCGGGGCGGGGGGTGCTCGCGCAGGCATTCGCCCGGGCCGCGAAGGCGTGCGGAGAGCCCGGGGTGCGGGTGAGCTTGGAGGGCGATCTTCCAGTCTCGGTGGGGCTGGGCAGCTCGGCGGCGGTGTCCGTCGCCTGCGCGCGGGTGTTGCTCGCGGCTTCCGGGCGGCAGCCGACCTTTGGCCGCGTCGCGCGCGTGGCCCTGCAGATGGAGCGGGAGTTCCACGGCACTCCCTCCGGGATCGACCACACCGCGAGCGCTCAGGGGCGGCTCATCTACTTTCGTCGCCGGGGCGGGGCGGGAGCTTTGGTCAGGCCGCTTCAGAGCCCCAGGCCGCTCAAGCTTCTCGTCGCGCTGGCGGGTGAGCGGGGGCCGACCAGGCTGTGGGTGGGCGCGCTTCGCGAGCGGGTGCGGCGCTGGCCGCGCCGCTACGGCCGCCTGATGGACGAGGTGGGCCGGCTCGCGGATGAGGGCGCCGGCGCCATCGAGTCGGGCGACCTGGAAGCGCTCGGCGACGTGATGAATGTGAACCAAGGGCTTCTAAGTGCGATGCAGCTTTCCTCGCCGCCCATCGAGGAGATGGTCCAAAGGCTTCGTTCGATGGGTGCCCTCGGGGCGAAGCTCACGGGCGCGGGAGGCGGGGGAGGGGCGGTGATCGGCCTCTTCCTCGAGCCGGAGCGGGTAGTGGCCAAGCTGGCGCGGTTGGGAATCCGCTGCCTCGGCAGCCAGCTCGGTGGGCCGGTGGTGCTGTGAAAGCGAGCTTCGCCGCGAACGCCAACATCGCCCTGGTGAAGTACTGGGGGAAGCGGGACGAAGGGTTGATCCTCCCGCATCAGTCCAGCTTCTCGGTGACGCTCGGGGGGCTGTCGGTGACCGCCACGGTGGCCTTCGGGATGGAGCGGGACGAGGTGGTGGTGAACGGCGCCGAGGCGACTGGCGAAGAGCGTGCGCGGGTGATCAAGGTGCTCGACGCGGTGCGCGCGGGATTGGGCTTCGCGCGGGTGGAGACGAGGGGAAACTTCCCCAAGGCGGTGGGGCTCGCGAGCAGCGCCGCGGCATTCGCGGCGATCGCAGTGGCAGCCAGGGCGGCGGCGGGGTCGCCCCGGGACGAGCGAGAGGAGTCCATCCTCGCCCGGCTGGGCTCGGGCTCCGCCTGCCGGAGCGTGCGCGGCGGCTTCTGCCTGTGGCGCCGCGGCCAGCGGTCCGACGGGCTCGACAGCTACGCTAGGCAGCTGTTTCCGGCCGAGCACTGGCCGCAGCTTCGGCTGGTGGTGGCGCTCTTGGAGCGGAAGGAGAAGCGGGTGAAGTCGCGCGAAGGGATGCGCCGGACGGTGGAGACCTCGCCGTACTACTCCGCGTGGGTGCAGGACGCCGAGGAGGAGGCCGCCCGCGCAGTGGAGTCGGTGCGGCGGAAGGATCTCGCGGCGCTTGGGGCGCTCTCCGAG
Organism: Myxococcales bacterium; assembly: GCA_016191815.1. Classification (GTDB taxonomy): domain Bacteria; phylum Myxococcota; class Myxococcia; order Myxococcales; family Myxococcaceae; genus JACPVI01. Next base: position 21,193 of record JACPVI010000055.1, on the reverse strand, counting down.
CGGAACGCGCTCCGGATGCATGCGGCGGCGATGGGCGCGGATCCGCCGCTCTGCTATCTGGCCCCCGCCACCCTCAGGGTGATCGAGGCGGTGGCGGACGCGCGCGAGCGGGGCGTCCCGGTGTGGTTCACCTTGGACGCCGGGCCCAACCCGGTGCTGCTCACCGAGGCTTCGCGCGAAGAGGATGCGAAGCAGTTGGCGCGAGCCGCCGGCGCGCGCGAGGTGATCGCCTGCGGTCCGGGCGGCGACCCCGCGCCCGCGCCGGAGCTGTTCTGATCGCGGCGTTCCCCGCCCTCTGCGGCTCGACAGCCGGGCTATCAATGTCGCCGGCGGCGTGCCAGCGCGGAGCGGTATTCGCGCACCGCGCGCCGCTGGTCCGCCGGCCACACGTACTTGCTCAACAGGTCCAGGTCGAGCTCGGGAAGCAGGCCACTTCCCCGCCGCAGCGCGTAGCCGCCCCTCTTGCGCTGATAGACCGAGAGCTTCCCGTGCTTCCACACCCAGACCTCCCGGACGCCGAGCCGCCGGTAGATTTCCAGCTTGTCCAGGCCGGTCTCAGTCCGGTGCACTTCGATGGCGAAGTCGGGGACGTCTCTGGGCTCGGTCCCAAGGACGTAGCACTCGTCGGGTTCGACCGCGCTCTCCTTGCGCTTCTCGCCGACGGTGAGAGAGCCGATGCCACCCAGGTCGACTTCGTAGTAGTCCGCCCAGGCCTCGATCAGGCGGGCGATGAGTGTCTTGTTCCATTCATGGCCTGTGGACGGGCTCATCAGCTCGAGGACTCCGTCGAGATAGGCGAGGCGGGGGACGCTTCCCTCCCCTCGCATCCTGGCAATCGCCTGGAAGTCCCTCCAGCGGATGTTGCGGAGGTAGGTGCGCTGGTTGATGTCCAGGCTGTCGAGGTTCGGCGACCCGTTGGGATGCGAGCCGTTCATGGCGAAAGTATGCCGCAGGTCGGTCTCCGGCGCAGCGGTGGGATTGACGCGCGCGGTTCTATGGCTTCGGCTACGTTTCCGCCATGGGGCATGCAACCGTCAGACTCTTCGAGGCGTTGCTCGGCGTCACCGCGCTCGAGTCAGTCGGGATTCTGGTCGACCCGGCGCGGAAGACCTTGAAGCGGCTACCCGCCATTCCGCTCAAGTAGCGATGGAGCGAGCCCTCTCGGCGCCTGGGAAGCTCTTCCTCTCGGGTGAGTACGCAGTGCTATGGGGCGGAGTGGCGCGCGTCGCCGCGGTGGGGCCGAGGACGAACGCGCTGGTCCGGCGGAGAGCCGATCGCGAGGTCCATCTGGCCCTCGAAGAGGGCAGGTTCAAAGGACAGGCCACGCCGCTCGGGGTCAACTGGGAAGGCGAAGTCCCTCGCCCCTTCCTCTTCGCTGCAAGGGCGCTGGATCTCTCCTTCCGCGCGCACGGGCGGGAGTCGCCCGGGTTGGACCTGGCGATCTCCCCCACGCCCTCGTTCGGAGGGACGAAGCTCGGGGTCGGCGGGAGCGCCCGGGCGGCGGTGCTCTCGGCCGAGGCGGCGCGGTACGTGCTCGAGGGCCGCTGGGACGCGCTCAAGCTCTCGCTCCTGGCTCACTTGGTCGCACAGGGCGGGCTGGGGAGCGGCGCGGACGTGGCGGCCTCCTTCGCAGGCGGAGTGATCCGCTACCGGCGATTCCCGCTGGCCGAGTTGACCACCGCGTCGGTCTCGGGGCAGCTCGAGGCGGCGCTGACGGCGTCGCCTCCGGTCGAGGTGTGGCGGTTGCCGGGACTGAAAGTGAGCCTGGGCTACGCCTTCGCCGGAGAGAGCGCGCCGACCGAGAGGATGGTGGCGATGGTGGAGCGCGGGATCGAGCCCGCTGCCCGCGCCGAGCTGGTGTCGAAGTCGGACGAGCAGGGCCGTCTGCTCGAGGAAGCGATGGTGCGCGGCGACTTCGAGGGCGTCCGGGCCGCGGCGGGGGAGTTGGAGCGGCTCATCGCGGCGCTGGGGCCGCTGGAGACCGAGGCACACCGGAGGGTGATTGCCCTCTCGGAGAGCTATGGCTGCGCGGCGAAGATTTCCGGGGCGGGTGCCGGCGACGGCTGCGTCCTCTTCGCTCCCGGGCCGCAGGCGCTTCGGTTTCTCATCGACGCCCTCACCGAAAGAGGGATCTACGCGGTCCCGCTGGACGTCGAGCCTGGCCTTCGGGGCGAGCCGAGAGCAGACGAGCGGCTGGTCGGCTGGCTGCGTTAGAACATGTGCCCGAAGGTGACGTAGATGCCCTGCCGGCCGGACTCGGGCGCAAGCGCGTAGTCGAACCGCAAAACCGCCGCCCGCCGCGCCAGCCTGACGCCGCCGCCCACCCCCAGGTGCCAGGCGTACCACGGGCCATCATCGACCTCCGGGTGCCAGGTCCGGCCGAGGTCGGTGAACAGGAGCCCCCCCACCTTCACCGGGGCGCCCCAGAGCGGGAACTGGTACGGATAGAAGCGCAGCTCGGTGTTGCTCACCGCCTTGAGGTTCCCGGCGTAGCGGTTCCTCGGAACCCCACGCACGCTGCTCATCCCGCCGATCCCCTCCACGTAGTTGAGGCCGCCGGTGTTTGCCCACTCGAAGAACGGGACGTCGCCGAACAGCCAGTCCACCGTGAGCCGGTAGGCGAGCACCAGCCTCGGCGTCCCAAGCGAGAAGTAACGGCGGACCATCGCGGTGAGCCCCCGGTAGGCGTGGCGGCTCAGCGTGGCCGGCCCTGCCGATCGCAAGGCCAGCTCCTGCGTCCCCCCGCGGCTCGGGTCCGACTCGTCATCTCGGGTGTCCCAGAGGACCCCGAGGAGCAACTGCCCGGCCGGACCTCCTTCCAACCCCACCGGGCGGTCGCGGAGCAGCACCGACTCGCCGTAGGGCCGCACCAGGTTCCACCGGAACGCAAGCCCCACGTACGGCTGCATCGGGTGAAGCGCGCCCAAAGGAGCGGTGCGGATGCGCAGCCACGCCCCCGGAGAGATGCGGTCATAGGCAAACCGCCGGTCCGCCGAGCCGGGCTCCCCCTCGAAGTCGGGCGCGGCGAGGTTGCCGGGCCCGTAGTACGGGCTGAACAGCTCGCGCCGCCACTCCAGCCGGGCCTCCACCCGCGCGCCGCCCAAAAGCCGAGGCCCGTCATAGCGCAGCCAATGGTTCTGCACCCCGCGGCTGGTGAAGAAGACCTGGAGCGCCAGCCCGTGCCGGTAGGGCTTGAAGCCCGGGGAATAGAAGTAGGCACCGCCCACCGCCCCCACTCCCATGCCGTGATCGGAGTTGAAGCTGAGGAGCGGCACTCCCACCGCGTCCACGCCGCGCTCCGCACGCGCATCCGCCGAAGGAGCCGCCAACGCCAGCGCGAGCACCGCGGCGAGCACCATCTCCCCGAAGCTAGCCGGCCCATCGACGGCGTGAAGGTGCGGTCGTGCGGCCGCTCGGAGTCTCGCACGCTCCCCGGCCGGCAGGCCGCGGCAAGGCGGCGCCCTCGGCCCTGAGCTTCGCGCTCGATGGCCATATTGGCCCGCAGGGCAATGGGCACTCTGGCCCTGGGCATAACGCCGGAGCAGCGGATCATCTCCCCGGCGATGCGGGAGTGGGCGGCGAGCTCCATCCGCCGCATGGGTAGCCGAGTGTCGCCCGTCCGCAGCCGCCGCCGGAGGAAGCTGCTCCTCATCCACCTCGACGGAGTGCCGCGAATGCTGGTGGCCGAGGCAGTCCGCTCCGGGAAGATGCCCTTCCTCTCCTCGCTGGTGCGAAGCGGGGCCTACCACCTCGACTCCGCCTTCTGGGGTTCTCCCTCATCGACCCCGGCGTTCCAGGCGGGTCTTCTCTATGGGCTCCGCCACCCCAACCTGCCCGCCTATCACTGGTACGACCGCCAGCTCGGGCGCATCGTGCGGATGAACTGCCCGACCGACGCCCGCGCGGTGGAGGCGCGGCTGGACCTCACCGCCCGAGGCAGCCTCCTCGAGGGCGGCGGCACCGCCTACCTCTCCTTGTTCCAGGCCTACGCCCAGAGCCCCCTGTGCATGACCTCCCTGGCCCACGGCGGCCAGATGGCCCGGGCGCTCTTGCAGGGATTGCGCGGAGTCTCCAGCGCCAGGCAGCGCGGCACCTTCGCCTACCTCTGGGCGCTCGCGGAGGACACCGCCTGGGCAGTGGACGACATCTTCCGCTGGGTGGAGGGACTGCGCGACTGGCGGCACGAGCGCGAGTACCTCCTCAACCGCTTCTTCGTCATCTCGCTGGGCTGGGGCCTGGCCCACAGCCGCACGCTGGTGGACATGGTGCGGGGGGTGCCGGCCATCTACCTCGTCTTCGGCGGCTTCGACGAGGTGGCCCACCGGCGCGGCCCCTTCTCCGAGCAGGCCGCCAGGGAGCTTCGGCGGGTGGACGCCGAGATGGAGCAGCTCTATTCGGTGGCCCGCAGCCTGGAAGAGCCCTACGACGTCATCTTCCTCACCGACCACGGCCATGTCGACAGCCAGCCTCTGGAGCAGCGGATCGGCAAGCGGCTGGAGCGCTACCTCGTCGATGGGCCCCGCCTTCCGCTGCCGGCGGAGGTGGAGCGCGGGCTGCTCGACGGCCGCCGCTTGGTGCCCGGCGGCCCGGTGCAGTACCGCGACGACCCGGTGGTGATCGAGGCCGGCAACTTCGCCCACGTCTACCTCTCCCGCGGCCGCTCTCCCCTCGAGGCGATGGAGCTGGTGCGCACCCACCGCGACGTCCTCGCCCGGGCGGCGGCGCTGCGCGACATTGGCATCGTGGCGGTGAGGCGCGGGGCCTCCGCGGCGGCGATTGTCGGCGGCGGGGTCTACGGACCCGAAGAGGTGGATCGCGCCCCGATGTCCGCACACTTCTCCCGCGTCGCGGTGGCCGATCTCTTGCGCGAGCTTCCCCATATGGGCACCGCCGGAGACCTGGTCCTCTTCGGAGAGGCACACAAACCCGGAGGCACCGTGGGCTTCGCCTGGGAGTTCGGCTCCCACGGAGGCCTCACCCACATCGAGACCGACAGCTTCGTCTGCTGGCCGGCCGACGCGCCGGTGGACCTCTCCGCGCTCGGGCACGTGGTCCGCCTCCACCAGCGGCTCTCCGAGGCATATCGGACTTGAAGGAGGCGCGGTGAGCACGCGGGCGCTGGCCAAGGTGGGGCTCGGGGCGGTGGGCCTTTTGCTCTCGGTGGTGCTCATCGCCAGCGTCTTCTTCCGGGTCCGCCTCGGAGGAGGCGCGCTGCTCACCCCGAGGTTCGACTTCGCCCGCTTCCTCTCGGAGCTGCCAGGGCACCTGGGGTGGATCGTCCCCTTCGCCCTGGCCGCGGCGGCGATGCTCCCGCTCAGGGCGCTGCAGTGGCAGGCCACGCTGCCCAAGCCAGTGTCGCTCCGGGAGCGCTACCACCTGGTGGCGATCGGCGCCTTCGTGCACAACGTCGTCCCCGGGAAGCTGGGCGACGTCTTCCGCGCCTTCGTGATGGCCCGCACCCAGAGGCTCCCCTTCGTGCAGGCTCTGGGCTCGGTGGCGGTCTGCAAGCTCTTCGAGTTCGCCGCGCTGATGCTCCTGGTCGCCGCCTCGCTCCTGGGCCCCTTCTCGCAGCCTCTGGAGCGCTTCGGCGGCGCGCTCCGGGTCGCCTTCATCTTTTGCATCGCGCTGGTGGTGCTGGTGGTGGTCCTGGCCCGGAGGGCGGGCGGGCTGTCGGAGTCGGTGCGGCGCAGGGGTCGCCACCCCCGCCTCGCCAGCTTCCTCTCCAACGTCGCGGTCGGGTTGGGAGGGGCGAGGTCCGCCCGGGGGACGGCGCGGGTTTTGGCGCTCTCGTTGCCGCCGGTGCTCGCGCCCGCGTTGGGCTACGGCCTCGCGCTCCAGTCGGTGGGAGTCAAGGGCGGCCTGTTCGCCGGAGCGGTGATGCTCGGGGCGATCGCGGTCGGCCAGTTGGCTCCCGGGCTGCCGGTGGCGACGGGCATGTACTACTTCGTCACCAGCTGGACCGCGCGCAGCCTGGGCGCGAGCCCCGACGACGCCGCCGCCTTCGCGGTGGCGACCCACCTCTCCACGGTGGCCACGCAGACAATGGTGGGGCTCGTCTCGGTGCTCGTGCGGCGGATCCGCTGGCGGGACCTAAGGCGGGGGACGGGGGCTGCCGCCGAGGCCTTGCGCCACGCCGCCAAGGAGGAGGCCCCGGCGCGGGCCTGAAAAAGAAAGGGATCCGGCGAACCGGATCCCTCATGCCCAGGAGAGGACTCGAACCTCCATGGTGTTGCCACCGCTAGACCCTGAATCTAGTGTGTCTACCAATTCCACCACCTGGGCGGCGGTCGAAAGGATGCGGGTATATAGGGGCCGCCGCCTGGAGCGTCAAGCCGGCTTCACGACGGCTTCGGGAAGCGCGCTGGAGAGCCGGGTGCCGGGTGCCGGGTACCGGGTGCGCGCGCCTACTCGCGCCAATCGCCGTCGGCGGACCCGTCCTTCACGGATCGCCAGGCGGTGAGTGCCTGTAGTCGGCTGAGAGATGAAAAGTACCGGGGGGGGTGGGAGCGGGTAGTCGGCTGGAGGATGAAGAGCGCGGTAGGTCGTGCCAGGAGCGCGGTCGGCTCGCCCAAAATTCCGGTCGGCCGGTTCCCAGGCGCAGTCGGCTGGCCGAGGGGCGCGGGCGGCCGGCGCAGAAGCGCGGTCGGTCGGTTCGCCAGCGCAGTCGGCTGGCCGGGGAGCGCAGGCGGCCGGTGCAGAAGCGCGGTCGGTCGGTTCGCCAGCGCAGTCGGCTGGCCCAGGAGCGCCAGCGGCTGGTTCACAGCTGCGGTCGGCCAGTGCGCAAACAGAGCCGGCCGGTCCAGGAGCGCGGGGGCTGCGCCACAAGCGCCGGAAGTGGCTCCATCTGACCGCTTTGGCTGGCGAGCGCGTCCTTCCAGGTGAGGCTGGTGCCGCTTGAAGAGGCCGAGCCGGGGTCAGCCTGGTGAGGTGCCGGTGGCCGGCTTGTCCTCCACCGGGTCGTTATCGCGCACGTGGATGCGGTGGTACTGATTGGAGGTGGGGCCGTGCACTTGGCGCACCACGTTCTTGAAGGCGACGAACTTCTCGGCGGTCGGCCCGAAGTTCTTGGCCCGCTCGGTGCGCGCGTCAGCGAGGGCCCGGTTGGCGGCAATCCACTCGTTCAACTCGCGGATGCAGTTGGGCGCCTTGGTGCAGAACTCACCCTGCACTTGCTTTTGCGCCCAGGCCTCGGTTTGGGCGCGGGTGTCGATTGCGTCCTGCATGTTCTGGATGGCGGTCAATCGGTCGGTGTCGGTGGGCTGCGCCTTGAGGGTTTCGGGCAGGGAAATCTCGTTGACGTAGGCGAAGGCGACCGCGCGAGTGACGCGGTAGGGCTGGTCGATGTCCCGAAGGCCTTCTCCGCCTCGGCGCGCTCCTTCTTGGCGGAGGTCTCCGCGGATGGGATGCCCTTGTGCGAGGCGACCATGGGCGATCGGTTTAGGACGCATAGCCAAGTGCCCGTTCTCGCTTGCGACGGGCTCGCTCGCGGCGCTGGTTGCGGGTCTTCGCGACGATGGTCGCGATGTTCATCATCCGGCGCTCGATTTGCTCGAGGGTGATGCCTTGTTTGAGAAAGGAGTGAGCGAGCATCAGCGGACCGCACCTGGCGAGGACCAGGGTGAGCGCGAGTTGGGTGGTGGCGTGGCGCCCCTGGCGCTCTTCGACGGCAAGCTCCAGGAGGCGCGCGAGGCAGAGGGCGACTATCTTGGCGTAGACGAGAGCGGCGACGGCGCCTGGGCGGCTGGCGAGGATGGTGTCGAGACCGGCGCCGGACTTGAGCTGCTTGAAGAGCAACTCGATGTACCAGCGCAGCCGGTACGCCTCGACGAGATCGTCGATGGAGAGGACCTCGCGGCTCACGGACGTGAGGTACCAGTGAAATTCGCCGTCGTTCGCGGAGAGTTCGGCCACGACACGGGCGGTGGCGGATTTCCCATTGGCCTCGAGAAGAACATCGAGGTCGAGAGCGCCCTTGTCGTCGAGCAGCACGCCCTGGACGAGGGCCTCTTCGAGGCGCATCCCGCGAGCCTTCACGCGGTCGCCCTTCCCCGTGTGCACTCGCGCGATGACGGGGTTGTGGGTGGACTTCAGGCGGGTGAGGAAGTCGGCACCGCGCAGGATGGCGTCGACGAAGCGGGCGACGTCGAGGTAGCCGAGGTCGAAGAGCGTCAGCGCGCCCGCGGCGAGCGCGCCGTCAGGCAGGCCGGCGGAGTCGTGCAGCTTCTGCTCGGTGAGTCGGTCGGCAACCGGCAATCCGTCCTTCAGCGAGACGACGGCGTGCCACTTCACACCTGCCGGCTTCACCTTGCTCGTCGAGGGCGCCCAGTGCCGCGCGAGTCGCTTCAGCAGGTGGCTACTGGAGTCCACCACCTGTACGTCCCGGAACTCCTTCAAGAGCACGCCAAGGTCATCCCGTCGCTTGCCCTCGGGCGTCACCTCTCGCACCGCTTCGATGCTTCGCCACGCCATCGCCTGCATCAGTTCGGCGAAGGGCCAGGTGAAGCGGTCGTAGAAAGACGAGAGCGCCATCGGCTCATCCGTCTGCGACAGGTAGTTCACGAAGATGGACGTCTGCACGCCGGGATGCGGCGACATCGCGAGAATCGTGGCCTCGACGAGCGCGGGAAGGTCCAGTTTGCGTTGACGCTGGATGACGCCCAGGCGTCGTCCGGTTTCGAGAATCTCCTCGGGCCCCACCAATTCACGCAGGGTCTCCAAGACGTTCGACTGCACGGTGGTCGGCGGCACCTTCTTGGGCTGGGGGCGGGTGGGCATCCCCGCGAGAAACACGATTTCGAGGTCGATGTCGATCCCCCGCCGCAAGTGATCGTCCGGCCTCAAGTTTTCACCCCGCCGCTAACCGGACGCGCATGGCGAGGCGACGAACAGGTCGGCCTTCGGCTTGAGGATGTCCCTGTAGACGTCCACCACGTTGTTGTCGGCCCCTTGGGCGTTGGCGAGCTCCTCACAGCGCGCGAGCAGCCTTGCGAAGCGCGGGTAGTCGATGTCGGCCATGGTCCCCTCCAGATGTGTGTGGATTTCAGCCAGAGGCGACATACCCGAGCGCTGGGTGCTTGCGCAAGGGCATGATGCGACTCGCGTCACCTTCCGGCGCGCACATACGGGGGGTAGCAATTGACACCCATGGTTCAAGCGGCGCGCGGCGGCGGGCTCGCGAATCTGGTACAATGCGCGTGGCTGGAAAAGAGCAACTCCGTTCGAAGAGGCGGAGGCGCAAAGCCACGGGCCCGATGAGGGCCAGCGCGGCTGCCCCAAGCCGGAGAGCGCTTCCAGGGCTCCCCGGGGTAAAGAGGGAGGAGCCCGATGGAAGCGAGCCGGCGGCAGGGAGCCTGGACTCGTGGCGTCGCCACCCGAATTCCACCGTCTCGGGCGGGTGCCGCGGGGCATCGGCACATGGCCCGCGCACGGTCGAGGGCCGGGCTCGACTCGAGAGCTCGCCGCCGCCAGGCGAGCCTGCTCCTTGCGGTTGCGGCCCTGGCCTCGGCCTGCGGGAAGTCCTCCTGCGGAGACGGAGCGCCGGCCGGAGTGGCGGTGGGCCCCGACGGCGGCGCCCTCACCGTGGCGGCGGGCGCAGGCTCGGTGACGATAGAGGTGCCGGCGGGCGCCCTCGATGAGGAAGTGAAGCTCTGGGCCCGGGCGGTGCCGGAGCGGCTGCCGGGCGCCGCCTCCCCGGCCATCGAGTTGGGCCCGCACGGGACGCGCTTTCAGAAGCCGGTGGCCATCCGCTTCTCGCCGGCTCCGGGCGATGTGCCGCCGGCCATCCCGCTCTCCTCCCTTGTGGTGGCGACGCGGGACGCCGCAACCCTCTCCCCGGCGGGGAGAGGGCAGGGTGAGGGGGAGGGGCGGTGGGCGTTCCTCCCCACGCGCTTCCCTGCGCCTGGCGCCATCGAAGGCGAGACGAGCCACTTTAGCCTCTTCACCCTCGTCTCCCCCTGCCTCCTCGCCGGCACCGGCACCGACTTCCCGCTCACCGGCTGCCAGAGCTTCAACCCGCGCATCCAGACGTCGGCCCCGGTGACGATGGTGGCGAGCGCCGCCAGTGTCACGGTGCTGATGGACTTCGCGGGCGGAGGTTTGGGGCCCACGGACGTGAGCATCTCCGGCCTCACGCCGGGGTGGACGTACCACCTCGCCCGCGAGCAGCAGTCCACCGTCGTCGCGTTGCCGGCGGACGGAAATGGCACCGTCCAGTTCAGCCAGGACGCCGCCAAGAAGCAGACGGTGCTCCTGATGGCGCACCACGGCACCGAATCCATCGGCCCCACCGGCTGCGGCAACCTGGGCCAGTGGGACACCGCCACCAAAACCTGCTTCCTCACCCGGGACGTGCCGGAGCCGCCGGTGTGGATGGACCCTCCGGGAATTACCCTGGACTGCAAGGACCCGGTGACGGGGCAGCGGCACCTCATCGGCTCCGCCTCCGTCCGCCACAGCGTGGGCATTCAAGCGGGTGCGGGCGGCGGAGTGACGGTGCGCAACTGCGACATCCTCAACGTCGACGTGGGCATCGTCTTCCATTCACCTGGGGGCTCCAGGGTGGAAGACACCTCCGCGCTCATTCCTCCGGAGCAGGCGAGCGGGTTGACCGGCTTCAGCGTGGGCGGCCCAAACGTCACCCTCATCGACGTCACCGCTGAGGGCTTCGCTGTAGGCATCGGCGTGCTTTCCGCCGACAACGTGGTGGTGAAGGGCGCAAGCCTCGCGCCCACGACTTCCTCGCACGTCGTCGTCTCCAACTCGCAGAGCGCGCTACTCGAGGACGTGACGCTGAATGCGGCTGTGACTCTGCAGCAGGTTGCGCCCGGTCCGACGCCGCTCGGAGCCGTAGTGCTTTCCGGCTCGAGGGGCGCGGTGGTGCGGCGGGCGGCGGGGAGCAGCCTCACCGGCTTCGGGGCCGGAGTGGCGGCGGTGTTCGACTCCTCCGTCACCGTGGAAGGAGGAAGCCTCTCGGGCGCCCAGGTGGGCATCCGGCTCGACGGCCCCGGCAGCAGCACGGTGCAGGACACCACTCTGACAGGCAACGGCGAGGGGCTGTCGCTTCTCGGCGGGGCCAACCTCGTCTTCCACAACAACGTTTTCGGAAACCAGGCGAGGCAGGTGTCGGCGCCTTCCGCGGTGGAGCTGTCGGACACCAGGGCCAGCTCGCCCAGCTTCCAGCAGGGAAACTTCTGGGGGCGGAGCTGCCCGGGCAGCCTCTTCCTCGCCGGCACAGACTCCAACCGCTCGAATGTGGTCGACAGCTTCCCATACGCGCAGGCGGGGGCGTGGGCGGTGGGCGGAAGCCCAGGTTGCGCGGGGCAGCCGGTCCTCGCGGCGCCGATTCTCACCTCGCCCGCGCAGGGCGCGCTGCTTGCGACGGCAAGCCCCACCTTCACAGGAGTCGCCGCGCCGGGGGCGACGGTGGAGTTGCTCGAGGGCGGCGCGGGCCGCGGCTCCGCGACGGCAGATGCCACCGGAGCCTTCTCCCTGACTCCGGCGGCGCCGTTTTCCGATGGCCAGCACGCCGTCACCGCGCGCGCATCGCTCGGCGGAGCCACCTCGCTCGAGTCCGCGCCCCTCGCCTTTACCGTCGACACCACCCCTCCCTTCGCTCCGGCAATCGACTTCCCCCAGGGCGGCAGCGTGCTGGTGGAGGTGGCGCCGCTGGTGAGCGGCACCGCGGAGGCCGCATCGCGAGTGCTAGTAAAGGAGGGGGCCTCGACGGTGGGCGCGGGCACCGCGGACTTGGGCGGGCGCTTCTCCCTGCGCCTCTTCGGGCTTTCGGCCGGCGCGCACAGCATTGCCGCGGGGGCCGTCGACGCTGCGGGCAACACTTCCCCGGTCAGCCCGGCAGTGGCCTTCACGCTGGCGATGCCGGGCGCCGCCTCCGCTTTGGTGGGCGTGGCGGGGCGGCTACAGGTGACGGGCGTGGCCGACTACCCGGACGCCTTCGAGCCTGCGGCGGGGGAGTCGAATTCCGTGCGGGTTTCAGGCTTTTTCAACCCGCCTGCGGGCGGCAGCCAGACGCACAGCTACGAGCTTCTGCTGGAGCGGAAGGTGATGGAGGCCTCCACGGGCGCGGCGGTACGGGCAGTGTCCGGCAACTGGCCATTGGGCGCCTCCTCCGGGACGGTGCCGGTGGCGTTTGAGCGGAGCATCGGCTGGGACGGGAAGGACTCGGCGGGGCAGCTTGTGCCGGTGGGGGCGTACCTCTCCGTCACCACGGTGTCGGCGGTGGAGAAGAAGGCGAACGGCAATGTGGGCGGCAAGAATTGCCTCGCCTCCTTGCCGGGCGGCGGCTGCGTGGTGGACCGGCTGGAGGTGGCCACGGTGGCCGTCGTCTCCTCCTCGGCGGCGCTCAGCCGGCCTGCGCCGGTGGCTGCGGGGACGGGAATTGTGGCCACGGCGGTGGCCTTCGTGCCGGCGGCGTCGCACGTCCTTGTCATTCCGGAGAGCGCCTTCGAGGCGGCGCTCCTCGGCGGCTTCCGCTCCGCGGACGAAGCGGCCAAGCGGGACGCGGTGGCGCTGGCGGGGGCGGGGAATGACGCAGCGGCGCTCGGGGTGGTGGCGCAGCTCCAGGCGTCCGGGGCGCCGGTGGCCTTTCAGGGCCAGGTATTCGTGGTGGCGCGCGAGGCTAAGACTTCCGGCGGCGGGCAGTACGTGGAGACGGCTGACTATTACGTGGCCGCGGTGGAGCTTGGGGGCCGCTCGACCTGGGTGGGCGTCACGCCTGAGATTGGCGCGGACTCCGGCGGCTCGCCGCCGAGGACGAATTGCTGCGGGCTGCCGAAGAGATGCTCGGCGGGCGGCGACTTGCCGGGCGGTGGCGGAGGAGGAGGCCCGTGCGGCTTCCCGGCGGAGCTCTGCCCCGCGATGGACACCGAGGTGGGGGCGAGCGGCACTTCCTATGGCTCGGTCGATCTCAAGGTGTACGGCAAGGACGTAGGTCCAATCGACCCGCCCCTCGTGAGTTACTCGTGCGTCGCGGAGCTCTTCCCGGGGTGCACGCAGGTCCAGCCCTACTGCGACCCGGCGGACTACGTGAAGCCGGGGAAGGGCGAGGGGGACCAGGTGGACGGGTGCAACGGCCAGGCGGTGGGCCGGGAGGTGCCCGCGATTTGTCAGATTGTGCTGAACCCCGACTACCTGCCGCCGGAGTGCGGGGGACAATGCGCCAAATGCGGCAGCAGCAGCACCTGGAACTCGAGCGGGCTTCCGCCGGCGTGCGCGGTGATGCAGCCGGAGCCTGGCTCCGACATTTGCCGGCCGCACACCGCGGCCGAGGACTGGCTGGCGAACATCCAGATGTGGGAGTTGGTCCGCCGGAGCGGCTGCCGGGGAGCGGGCTCCGGACCCGTCAGCGGAACCATGGAGTGCTGCGGCGCCAACTGCGTCTGCCAGCAGGAGCCTCCCGCGCCCGGCGCGCCCGGCGGAGTCTGGGTCTGCACCGAGTGCAACAGCGCCGGGCAGTGCCACCAGTTCGCGAAGCACGACCTCGTGGATCCAACGCAGGGACTGACGCCAGAGGAGCAGAAGGCCCTGGATGACTGCAAGCCTCCTCTTTGTGAGGTGGTGGTGGTCGTCGGCACGGCGGATGCGGAACCCAAGAAGACAGCTTCTGATTCCTCACGGGTCCATGGCGACAACGGCGACGGGAACCTGACGCGTGGCGCCAAGCGTGAATACAACTCCACGCCGTCCGGGGGCCCTGCGCCGACGGCAAGCCACGCTGCGTCCGGGCCCGGCGGCGAGAAGGACAGCGGCGGCGACCCGGTGCTCCTCGGCAGCGGCGGCTTCCGCCTCGAGCAGACGGACCTCTCCTTCGACGGCCCCGTCCGCCCACTCGAGTTCCGCCGCACCTACGACTCCCAGGGGCGTGCCCGCGGCACCCTGGGCAGCAACTGGCACCACAACTGGGACGTCCGGCTGGCGCCCCTGCGCGAAGGAGCAATGCCTCCCTGGGCCTCGCCCTACTGCGCCGGCTCGAAGGACACCGTCACCTGCCTCCTCCTCTACGAGGGCGACACCTCCGTCCAGCTCTTCGCGCTGGACCACGCAACCGGCATCTACATGCCTCAGGCCGGCAGCACTGACACCGTGGCCGTGGCACAGGAGAGGCAGGGCTGGGTACTTCGCAGAGCAAACGGCCACCTCCTCGTCTTCGATAAGTACGGCTACCTCACCGAGGACAGGGACCGCTTCGGCAACGGCTTCACCATCTCCTACGAGCCGACGCCGCTCCACTCCGCCTACTCCTTCTACTGCGAGGCTGGCTTCGAGACGGGCGTGGAGTCGGCGAGCTCTCGCCGGTGCGCCGTCCTCACCTACCTGCTTGAGCAGGGCGTCTACCCCTACGCCATTCCCGGCGCCTGGAGCGTCACCGCTGCCGACTACCCGCTGCCGCAAACACCAGTGCTGAGCCAGAAGCTGACCTACGCCCGCGCCTACTTCCTCTGGCTGCTATCTTTGGGCGAGGGAGTCGACTCCAGCTTCGGCGCCCGCCGCTTCCGCCCCACCCGCGTGGTGGATGACTTGGGCCGGGCCCTCACCCTCGAGTACTACCAAGCCGCCCAGCTCGACTTCGCCAACCTCCCCGAGGCGGAGCTATTGAAGAGGGTGAGCGGCCCCGCCGGGACGGAGCTCTCCTTCTCCTACGGCCGGCCCCAGGACTATCCGCCGCTCCTCAACGAGATGTTCCTCGTCGAGGTGTCGAGGAAGGACCGCCCCACCGAGAGCGACGTCCTGGCCGCGCCCGACCGGACGGTGGAATTCAGCTACCAGTGGCCCGAGGTGCTGCCGCCCTCCTACGAGCCGCACACCTTGGCCGTCTGGAACGCCTTCATGAGCTACTACGGCGGCTTCGTCGGCTGCCTCCAGCGTGCGCCGGGGACTTTCCTATGCGGCGGCCCCAAAGGCGGGACTTTCGTCATGACGCCCGGCGTCCCGATGGAGTTCGGCAACCGCCACCTGCGCGCCTACATCTCCGACGTCGCCGACAACATCGTCAAGGTGACGCTGAACGGCCGGGTGGAGTCCGAGACGCGCTACGAGGCGGACCCCTTCGCCGTCTCCTTCGACCGGGTATACGCGCAGCGCTACGGCTCCAGCCGGGCCAGCCAGGACGAAACCAAGCTGCCCCCCAGCCGCTCGGGCGACAACTGGAACACGACGCTTCCCCGCTTCGCGATGGACTACCAGCCGGCCGGCGTCACTCCGAGCGGCGGAGACAGGACGGACTCCTCCCTCCCCTCGGCCATCCTCTCCCGCTACCCGCTCGAGGCGGTGCCGGGCAACGCCCGGAAGCCGGTGGAAGCGAAGACTCCCATCCAGAAAGGAGAGCCCCAGAGCCAGCAGTACTGCTCTTCGAAGCGGACCGAAGAGGCGCGGAAGCTTCTTCCCGGCTACCGGGAGACGCTCCGCTACTTCGAGGTGAAGGCAATGGGCCTTGCGGACCAGCTCCGCAGAAGTCGCCTCTCCTGCGAGGCCCTGGCCTGGGCGCAGATGTCCGACGTCACCCACAACGACTTGCTGAGCGAGCTCGTCCCCATTCGCTCCACGCCCTCGCTGACGGACCACTTCGCAGTGCGGATTGTCGGGCAACGGGCCCGCATCGCCGCCGACGCCAACCGCATCTGCGCCTGGACGAAGACGTACGACAGGGACGGAGACGTCCGGTACTCCGGCCTCAACTACCGCGGACAGGTGCTGGTGGACGCGGTGGAGGAGGCTCCCGGCCAATTCCTCTTCACCGAAACCCTTTACAACGCCGACGGCAACGCCCTCCAGGAGCGGCGGCCCACCCGCGGCGCCAGTTGGACGGCCTCCGACGGGCATACCTCGTACCGGTACGACGAGATGGACTCGGCCACCGCAGGAAACAACAACCCGGCCCTTCCGACTGGCGGCCACTCCAGCGGACTGCCGACGCTGGCACCACTCATCACGGCCGAGGACTTCCCGGCCTTCTGGGCGCGGCGCGGCAACGTCCTCCGGGTGGAGGAGCATCCGCGGAGCGGCAGCGTGGTGGACGTCGGCGAGGGCCCTGGCGGGGTGCTGACGACAAGCGTTGGCCGCTTCCGGAGCTACACCTACGAGCCGCTCTTCAACCAGGTGAGGACGATTGAAGAGGGCAGCCTGCCGACCGGGCGGTTTACGCGGAGGCCCACCCACCGGAGGTGGGACTTCCTCTTCGACTACCAGGAGCTGAGCAGCGAGGCGACGGCAACCCCCGAGGCGTCCATCAAGCCGGTGCTGGAAAAGCTCGCTGGTTTTGGCATCCACAGCGCGCCGATTCCGCTGCTGGGGAAGGACTTGAACGGCGACGGCATCCTCGGCTTCCCGCACGACGCCTCGGCGCCTCACCACAAGGCGAAGGGGGTGCCGATTGCCGCCGTCACCTGGCCATTCCTGGGCGCGCCGGAGAATCAAGTCTTCATCTACACCTGGGCGCCGCACGGGAAGCCGTCCAGCATCCAGGGGCCGGACGGGGCCTTCGCCGTCTTCCACTACTACAGGCTTTCGGACCCGAAGCTCTCGTACGGGGGAACGGCGAAGCCCACCGCCAACGACGCCAACCCCGGCTTCCGGAGCTTCCTCGCCAAGGTGGTGTCGGAGCGCTTCGACGGGAATTACCCGGCTTCCTATGGCTCCTCGCGCGCGCCTTGCGCGAGCCTGGCGGGGCCCTACCAGTGGCTGTTGCCCTCGGCCTGCGCCAACCCTGCCTCCGAGCTGCTCGCCCTTGGGCTGCCGCAAGAGGCGGTGGACGCCATCGTCGGCTCCGCGGCGGCGAGCGGGCCGATGAAGCAGCTCTCCACCGCGTACTCCTACTCGGTGTTGGGGAAGGTGCGGCACGTGTGGATGGACACCGGCGAGGCGCACTTCGTCCGGGACACCGACGGGCGCGAGCGGCGCACCACCGACATTCTCGGAAACAGCTCGGCCCACGAGTACGACGACTTCGGCTTCCCCGTCACCACCGAGTGGCGCTCCTCCGCGGGCGCGCACCTGGGGCGCACCATCCGCCAATTCGATGAGGAGGGGCGCCTCGTCTACTCCTGCACCGAGCGGAAGGCGGGGGGCTGCGCCATCCCCGGCGAGTTGATGCCGGCTCAGGGTGTGGCGAGGGCCTTCAAGTACACGCCGGAGGGGCAGCTTCGGGAGTCCCTGGACGGCGAGGGCCTGAAAGTCGAGTACGAGTACGACGCCCGAAAGCAGTTGGTGGTGCGGAAGGCCACCGACACCGCGGGGAAGACGGCGCGCGGCGTCTCCTACCGGTACGGCCCGGACGGTGAAGTCACCGAGGTGCACCACGGGGTGCTCAAGCTCGGCGTGAAGGGACTCCTACAGGAGACGTTCGACTACGACGGCCTCCTCCGGCTGCGGAGGCACGTCAACACCCGCGGCTTCGCCTGGCACTTCGGACACTCTAGCCGGGACTTGCTCAGCCGCTACAAACAGGACGTCGCCGGGTACGAGGCGGGCAGCAAGGGCTCGCCGAAGTGGGAGACGGTCCTCGCCTACGATGGCCTTGGGCGCCTGACGCACGAGACGGACAACGGGGCCTCGACGACGAGGTACCACCTCACCAACGGGGGGCTGGCCCACACCATCGAGCAGACGGGCGTGGGGAAAGTCTTCCAGGCGTTCGATGTGCAGGGCCGGCTCCTCTTCCAGGAGGACGCGGCCGGAAACCAGCTCGTCTACGCCTGGAGCCCAAGCCCGCACGAGGAGACGCTGTCGCGGGTGCGGAAGGAGTCGGGAACGCCGCTGACGACGTCCGAGGTGCGGGAGCTGGACAAAGACGGCGTGCCGCTCCAACTCACCGAGGTGGGCGGGGTGCGGACGCGGGTGACGAAGTGGAAGAGGGGCCCGGCCGGCTTCGTGGAGCAAGTCGAAAACCCCGACGGCTTCCTCACCAAGCTGTCGCGCAACCTCCTCGGCTGGCCGGAGGAGGTTTCCGAGCAGTCCTCCGCTTCCGGGGACTTCGACGACGCGAGCTACTCCTTCGACTCGCGCGGGAGGGTTTTGGAGGTTTTGGACCCCTCCAAGCAGAGGACGAGCCTCTCCTACACCGCCTTCGGCGAGGTGAAGCGCCGCGAGGTGCCCGGAAGCCCTGCCGTCGTCATCGACTTCACCTTCGACTCTCTTGGGAGGCTGGAGACGAGGAGCAGCTCCGTCTCGGCGCTCCGCTACCTCTACGACAGCCGCGGGGACGCGGTGGGAGAGCAGTTGCTCCCCGGCGGCCAGCCCATCTCCTCTCGCCATTTCGACGAGCTGGGCCGAGTCGACGCGGCCTTCAACCACAACCCCTCGTTGAGCTGGCTGCCGCTTGGGCAGCGGACGGTGGCCTCCTCCTTTGCCTATGACTCGTTGGGGAGGGTGGTGTTGGACTCTGTCCAGGTGGGCGGCGCCTCGAAGGTGGCCGTCACCTCCTTCTGGCAACTGGGCACGGGAGGGCTGTGGGAGCGAGTCCTCAGCTACCCGGCCACCTGCAGCTACATCGAAACCCGCGCCGCTCCGGGCTGTGTCGACACCAGCACCGTCCTCCAGCGCTTCGACTCGGTGGGTCGCTTCTCCGGCGAGGAGAGGCTGGCGGGCAACCGGCAGCTACTTGCGACGTCCTTCGTCTTCAATGACGAGCTGTACCTCGGCCGGGCGCAACAGGGAGTCGGCCGGCCCAGCCCCTTTAGGGAGAAGTGGGACTTCGACTCCTTGGCCCAAGCCGTCGGAGTCGAGTACCGGGCCATCGACTTGGGCGGGGGCGGAAGGCCCCTGGACGCCTCCGAGGGCGCCTCCTACTGCGGCGGGCCGTGGAGTCCGCAAGACTGCGCAGGGCCGCTCTTTGGGGCGGAGTTTTTGAGGGACAGGATGGGGCGGGTGGCGAGCCTCAAGTGGGAGGCGGGCCACCCCGTCCTGGACGCGAGTGGCGCGCGGGTGCCCACTTCGCACCCCAAGCCCTGGAGGGGCTTTGTCTACGACGCGATGAGTCGGCTGTCCCGGACGTGGGAAAACCCGGGCATCGCTTCTCCAGTGTCCACCTCTGGGCTTCAAAGCCACTTCGTCACCGAAGGGCAGCTCCAGGGCTTGGGCGCCTCGAGCGAGGAGTGGGAGTACCGGCGGGAGAAGGCGGTGGGCGGGACGCTGGAAATAGTCAACCGGGCCACCGGCGCCCTGCGGTGGGAGGGAGCGCGGGGCAGCGGGCACCAATTGTCCTCCGTCACCGTCGCGAGCCAGAAGAGGAGCCTCGTCCACGATGGGGAGGGCCGTACCTCGGAGGATGGAAGCCTCCAGTACGAGTACGACGTGCGGGGATGGCTCTCGGTGGTGCGGGACGCGCAAGGCGCCGTCCTGGAGGCGTATGCCCACGACGACTTGGGGCGGATGGTGGCGCTCTTCGGTGGCAGCGGGCACAAGGAGACATTCCTCCATGACGGACACCAGGTAGTCGTCTCCTACGACACGGCCGGGGCAACCAACTGGGAGGCCTCCTGGGGGCCGGGGGTGGACAAGCTGCTGCGCTTCCGGGACGTGTCGCGCGGCAGTGGCACGCAGGTGCCGCTGGTCGACTACCGAAACTCGGTGGTGGCGGCCTGGAGCGAGGGGCTGGGGAGAGTCACTTCCCAGGCGGAGTACACCCCGGAGGGGCGGCTGACGCTGAAGGATGCGGCGGGGAATGTGACGTGCGAGGAGGACTCGCCGGGGAAGGTGTGCGGCCACCCGGGAGGCACCCCGTTCGGCTTCGCCTCCGCCTGGCGCTCGCAGGTGACGGGCCTCGTCTACATGAGAAACCGCTGGTACTCGCCTGAGCTGGGCGAATTCCTAAGTGCGGACCCCCTCGGCTACCACGACTCCTTCAACCTCTACGCCTACACGGCCTTCGACCCCATCAACGGCTGGGACCCGTTTGGGCTTGGCAACGATGGCTTTGCACGGGGACCGTTCGGCAGGGGTGGACTCATCCTCGCGGGCCTCGACACCTGCACCTCCAAGCCCGAGCAGTGCCCCGCCGCTGGTCGCGCAGCTGGCGAGGGAATGGGCAAGCTCCCGCCGAAGGGGCCGCCCACGGGTCCACCAAAGGAGCCGCCTGCTCCGCCCAAGCTAGACGTTGGGAAGATTGGCTTCTTTGAGGCGCTGCGGAGGATCTTCGACCGCCCCGAGAGCGACGAGGAGTTCCGACGGCGGATGGAGGAGGCCGACCGTATTGCGGAAGAGGCGCGACGGCGCAAAGAGGACGAGGAGTTCAAGAAGGCGCCCGGCGTCGAGAAGCCCCCAGTGAAGCTTCCGGAGAAGCCAACGCCTCCGGTCTCCCCGCCGCCGACGGCCGGGGTTCCAATCGTGGAGCCACCAGAGCCGTCGCCACCACTTGAAGCGTCCCCCCGCAAGGCGGACATCAAAGACATTGACCGAATCGTACGCGAGTTCAACCTCAACAAGGAACAGCGGCGGATTCTCCACGACGAGATCACCGGCCAGAACCTGTCCTTGGAACAGATTCGAGAGATTGCCGAGGAAATCGCCAAAGGGTTCCCCAAAGGAGGCAAGCAGTAGATGCGCGCGCTTGATTCCTTGGTTGGCGCTCGCTGCTGGCACCTCAGCGCTGGCGGGCCCACAGCGCCATCGTTTCTCTTAGTGATGGGGGCCCAAGTCCCACGAGAGCGCCCACTGAGGAACCCCCGCCAACCCAGAGCGTTCCGACTGAATCGTGGCTCGATAGAACTCCTAGTCTGGTGTTCGTGGAGGCTCCAAACATCCCGCTCCGTCCTTGCAAGCAGCGATCAACTCTCCGCCGGGCTCCGCGAGTTGCGGCGTCTCATCGGCAAGCGAGTTCTTCGGGTCTCGTGTACGCCTCCTGCGTGGGACTTGCGCCTGGAATTCACGGGGGGCCTCGTTCTCGCCGTGTTTAGTAACCATGTTGCTCCCTATGCTTCCATAGATCAGAACTGGGAACTCTGGCTTCCCAACCGGACTGTTCGAGCAGGGCCGGGCCAAAAATGGGAGGAGTCGCCAGTCTCGAGAAGAAGTGGGTGCGATCCTAAGAAACTCGGCCCGGCGTAGTGTAGTGCCCACGCGACTTGCCACGCCGCGACGGCGGTCCGGAGATCGGCGATGATCGCCGACCGAGGAGGACTCCATAGCACACGTGGACCGCAGCGCGCCCGCGGCAAGAGAGGTGGAGTTGCCAAAGAGCAGCGCG
>JACPVI010000054.1 GCA_016191815.1 Myxococcales bacterium | reverse complement strand
CGCGCTGCTCTTTGGCAACTCCACCTCTCTTGCCGCGGGCGCGCTGCGGTCCACGTGTGCTATGGAGTCCTCCTCGGTCGGCGATCATCGCCGATCTCCGGACCGCCGTCGCGGCGTGGCAAGTCGCGTGGGCACTACACTCTGCGGCAGGGGCCGCGCTGCACCCGTCCGTGAACGGGTTACGTTCCAGACCCGTCGCGTGGGCACTACAGCTGCCGGGCGCCCATGATTCTCAGCTCGCTTTGCGCGAACGAAGCAACATCCGAATCGCCTGACGATGCGGCTCGTGAAAGAGCAGCGGTGTGAATCCGAGCGACCCGCGCTGCGGCGGCCGCAGCGACGCGTCGACGCAGTGGATCCGGATCCCGCAGCCCCCGCAGAATTCGCTCCTGCACCCTCGTGCGGGCACTCCAGACTTCGGTTGGCCACGTACGAACCTTGACGCTGGCTAGCCAGGCAATATGTGGCCGCATTTCCCGCCCCAGGAAAGGCAGTGACGCGCGCAGCTGAGCCTTGGTCGTACGACTGATGAACCCGAGGGCCTTCCACCGAACGGAGGCATCTCGGTCGTTGATGAGGTCAATCGCGCGGGCGATCATCTCGCCATGGAGCGCCGTCGCGCAGAGCAAGACGCAGTCGAGCACATCGAAACGGACCCCATGTGTCTTGTGCCGCAACAACGGCGCAAACTCGTCCACCAGAGCGCAGGCACCGCGGCCAAGTTCCGAAGCGATGAATACGCCGGTCTTCACGACCTCGGGGTTGTTGCTGCGGAGAAGCAGGCGCAAGCGTTCGAGGGGATACCCACGAACAAATTCCTGGAGCAACCTGTTGGCCCCGTGAGGGTCTCCGGTCGCCAGCGCTTTCTCGAACAGCTTGTCCGCTCGGTTCTTCATGCCCGTCACCTGGTCCCAGCACACGCCATCGATTTCCTGCATTCGCCTCTGGATGGTTG
Source organism: Myxococcales bacterium (assembly GCA_016191815.1). Classification (GTDB taxonomy): domain Bacteria; phylum Myxococcota; class Myxococcia; order Myxococcales; family Myxococcaceae; genus JACPVI01. The sequence goes on along the minus strand of JACPVI010000054.1, from coordinate 41,297 downwards.
CGGGGACCCTCCAGACAAGGGGGCGAGCGGATTGGGAAGAGCGCGTGTTCCGAGTTGAGGACCGCCGGCTGGAGGCGACGGCTTCTTGGGGATGTCCGGTTCGGTACCGCGTGGCTGTAGGTTGAGTTTCTTCTCTATCTGCCTCTTGAGCCTCTCTTCCTCGCGAATGCGATTGCGATGACCAGGACCTTTGGGACCTTTCTCTCCTTTTTGTCGCTGAGTTTCCTTTCGACGCTTGATGCTCTGTTCCAGGTCGTCGCGGATCTGCTCCAGATCCTCACGCGTCCAGTCAGGGGGCACGTGCGTTGGAAGGTCTTCGCCAGGTGGAGTGTGGACCGTGCCACTCGGGTCAAGCTCCGGCACCGGCGTCTTGGGCTTGTCACCACCCGCCTGTGCTGGCGGTCCGCTGAGCCCCGGCGGTTCATCATGTCCCGGTCCACCCTCGGCACCTGACGGTCCTGGGGGTGGGAATCGGAGCGGGTCCGGGGGCTCAGGCGGTTCGGGCTCGAAGAAGCCTGGTGGAGGTTCATCGCTTAGCAGTCCAAACAAGAAGCCATAAGCGAGCCCCATTCCCGGACCGGAGCCTGGCCGCACTCCGGCCCTGGGGGAGGGACTGGGTCGCGCGGTGGGCGCTGATTTTATCGGAGTCGCCGAATAGCCCTGCAGCGGTACGGGCGTCCGCATGCCCGGCCCGGGTGTGTAAGGCACCCCCGGCGTGTAGTTGACGCCAGGAATTGCTCCGCCAGGGCTAACGCAGGCCGAAGCGGTGACAGGGTCACATAGCCCAAACGGGTCCCAGCCGTTGATGGGGTCGAAGGCGGTGTAGGCGTAGAGGTTGAAGGAGTCGTGGTAGCCGAGCGGGTCCTGAGAGAGGAATTCACCCAGCTCCGGCGAGTACCAAAGTCCTGACTCCAGTGCCTCCCAGTCGTAGCAGCGGCGAAAAGCCCGGCGTCCTCCTGGGCTTGCGCCCTCTCGGGCCCAGATGCAGAAGCCGTCGCCGAAGTCGACACCCCCGACGTGAGGTTTCGGCAAACCGCGGCTCGGGCCAGTGGCGGGCGCCGGCTCGCGGACGACGACGAGGATGCGCTTCGGCTCCATCCAGACGCGGGCCTTGGGCGCGCTCGTCACCGAGGCCGACGCTGCGGACGGCGCCAGCGCCAGGAGGAGCGCCGCGAGTCTCGCGAGTCTGACCGCGGAGGGAGTCACTGCCGGGACGCTACCGCCGTTCTCGGCCGAGAGCGACGAGCGGAGGCGCCAACCCCCTGGAATCCGGTGCTCCGCCGGGTTTCTTGGAATCGCACCGAAGCCTCTTATCCCTCAGCCGACTCCCTTGCCCCACATCGCGCGCACTGAGCCGGCTCGCCATCCACGGGCGTTTGCTCCGGGGCCGGCCTGCCGATCGCGGTCGCCTTCCTCTCGCTCCTCACCTGCCGGGAGGTCGGCGCGAGGATCGCGTTCAGCGGCGCCTTGGTATGCGACTCCCAGCGGCAGGTGCAGCTCCGCCGCATCGGCGACGCCGCACACAAGCTCAAGGGCGCCTATCACGCGGGGCTCGATCTAGGGGCCCGAGGCCTGGGATTGGTAGGCCCTCTCCCCTGCAAAGAGGAGAGGGCCTCTTGCGCTGGTCTTCCTAGAAGCGCTGGCCGACCGCCCAGGGGGAGATGCCGAGCAGGCGGGGGTCGATGCCGTAGCCGAGCTGGGTCACCGGCAGCTGCGGAATGCCCCAGGTCTGCGCAACCTGGAACGGAGTGTGCTGCAGCCCGCCGACCATCCCGGGAACGCCGTACGGGAGCTGGCCGCCCATCATCCCCACTCCGGCGAGGGGCACCTGGCCGATGCCGGCCTGAACCGCCTGGCCGTAGGGGAGCTGGCCCAGCAGCGACGCCTGGGTGAAGGGCGTGTGCTGCAGCCCGATGCCCGCGCCGGCGAAGGGGATCTGGCCGAAGCCGACGCCGGTGAAGGGGGTCTGTCCCCACGCGCCGAGCCGCGACTGCAGCGCCTGCTGCACGTAGGGGAGCTGCGCGATGGCCTGGTAGGGGGTGTGCTGCAGGCCAATCTGGGGAACGCCGAACGGCTGGGCGTAGGGGACCTGGCCGGCAAGCTGGCCAAGCACTGCGCGCTGGTTGATCACGTCGATGGTCTGCGCGACGAGATCGTTGAGTACCTGCAGCCTCTGGATTTCGGGTGTCATGACACACTCCTCCCATACTTCGTGGTTGAACTGACGGCTGCCATGCGCCCGGGCGGGCGCCGGAGGTGGCTAGACCACCTCGATCCGCACATCGCGTCGGACCGCCGCCTGGTCCTTCGCGCACCTCACCGTGAGGATTCCGTTCTCCAGCCTCGCCTCGGCGGACTCGAACCGGGCGAAGGCCGGCATGGGGATCGCGCGCACGAACCGGCACGGAGCGATCTCCGAATAGCTGGGGGAACGCGCCTCGCCGTCCACGGCGGGAAGCGGCCTGAGGGCGGCGACGCGCAGCACTCCCTGGGTGACCTGCACGGTCAGATCCTCCCGCGCCACGCCGGGAAGCTCGACGAGGCAACGCCAGTCGCGGTCCGACTCGAAGAGCGCGACCTGGGGGGTGAGCTCCGCCAGGGGGGCCAGCCCCGCCTGGAGCGCGCCAAAGAGGCGCTGCAGGTTCTCCTGCACGTACTGCTCGGCATTGGCCTCCGGGGGAATGGGGGCCAAGGGCTGCTCCGGGCGCTTGGGCTCGCTGCCGGCGACTTGTCGGTAGAGCTGCTCGACACGGCTAATCTCTTGTTCGACGTTGATCACGGTGGGCTCCTTGAGGGCGCGGGGATCTACGCCCTCACGTCACCCCCCGCCATTGGGCCAAGGTCGAAGCCCGCGTCGCCTTTAGGACTGCGGGCTCCTCGTCGGCCGGCTCGGGCTCGACCACCGCCGCCATCTTCGCGGCCCTGCGCGCCTTGCGCCGGTCGACCCAGCCGGCCACCGAGACGTACATCGCCGGCACCAGCACTAGGGTGAGCAGCGTCGACAGCGTCATGCCGCCGATCACCGCGCGGGCCATCGGGGCCCACAGCTCGGCGCCGTCTCCGAGCCCGGTCGCCAGAGGCAGCATGCCCAGCGCCGTGGTCAGCGTGGTCATCAGAATGGGCCGCAGCCGCAGCGTGCCCGCCTCGACCGCCGCCTCGACCAGGTCCTTGCCCTCGAGCCGCCGGTGCTTGAGCACGTCGATCAACACGATGCCGTTGTTCACCACCACGCCCGCCAGCAGGATGACGCCGATCAGCGCGGTGACCTGCAGCGTCGTGTTGGTGACCGCCAGCCCCACCGCCACCCCGCACAGCGACATGGGCACGGCGAAGAGGATCACGAACGGCTCGAGCAGCGACTCGAACTGGCTGGCCATCACCATGTAGACCAGCAGCACCGCCACCAGGAAGGCGAGCCCCAGCGCCGCGAACGAGTCCTTCAGGTCCTGCGCGGTGCCCTCCACTTGCACCACGATGCCCGGCTCGTCGCCCTGGGCGCGGATCTGCTCCTCCACCCGGGCGGTCAGCGTGCCCAGCGGCACCTTGTTGGCGCTCACCGAGATCGTCCCCATCCGCCGCTGGTTCTCGCGGGTGACCTTCGTCGGCCCCAAGGAGGCCCGCAGCTCGGCCACCGTCTCCAGGGGCACCGTCACCCCGCGGGGCGTCAGAAGCGGCAGGGCGCGCAGTTGCTCGATGTCGCGGCGCACGTCGGGCGGAGCGCGCACGAACACGCGGTGCTCCTCGCCCCCCTCCCGGTAGATGGTCGCGGTGGTGCCGAGGAAGTAGGTCGAGATGGTCGACGCCACGTCGCCCGGCACGAGCCCGAGCACCTTGATCTGCTCGCGGTCGAGGTCGACCGAGAGCTCGGGGGCGCCCTGCTCCATGTTGAAGGTGACGTTCGACGCTCCCGGCACCTGCTCGATCCGGTTCTTCAGCCGGGCGCCGAAGTCGCGCAGCTTGTCGAGATCGTCGGAGTACACCTTCACCGCCACGTCGCCGCCGCTGCCCAGCATCGCCGCGCCCTGGTCGGTCGGCTGGATCTCGATGCCCGCCAGCTTCTCGAACCGCTCCAACAGGTCGTTCTGCACGTCGAGCTGCGAGCGCTTTCGCAGCTTGCGCGGCGGCAACCGGATCTGCACGTTGCCGGAGTACGACGTCTGCCCGGTGAGCGCCGCGAACGGCGTGCCGCCGCCGCCGAACTGCGAGACGATCACCTTGGCCTCGGGCACCTCGTCGCGGACGATCTCCTCGATCTCCTTGAAGATGCCGTCGGTCTGCCACAGCGCGGTGCCCGGCGCCGCCTTCACCGCGAACATCACCCGGCCCTCGTCGGCCTTCGCCAGGAAGTCGACGCCGACCACGCCGAACAGCGCCATCGACCCGAAGAAGACCAGCGCCGACAGCGCGAACACCTTCTTGCGGTGGCCCAGGATGCGCCGCAGCGCCCGGCCGTACCGTGCCGACAGCGGGTCGATCCAGGAGGTCACCCGCGCCAGCAGCCGCTCCAGCGCGTTGCGCCTGGTCACGTCGCGCACCATCAGGCTCGCCATCAATGGCACCAGGGTCAGCGCCACCAAGAGCGACGACAACAGCGAGATGCAGATGGTGAGGCTCATGTCCTTGAAGAGCTGGCCGGCCAGCCCGGGCACGAACAGCACCGGCGCGAACACCACCACCGTGGTCAGGGTGGAGGCGATGATCGGCATCGCCATCTCGGTGGTGCCGTCGATCGCCGCGTGCCCGGGGTCCTTGCCGCGGCTCAGGTGGTTGAAGATGTTCTCCAGCACCACGATCGAGTTGTCGACCAGCATGCCCACGGCCAGCGCCAGGCCGGCCATCGAGATTACGTTCAGCGTCACCCCCTGGAAGTCCATCACCGCGAACGTCACCAGGAGCGACAGCGGAATGCTCACCAGCACGATCGAGCTGGTGCGCCAACTGCGCAGGAACGCCAGCAGCACCAGCGCGGTGAACAGCACCGCCAGCCAGGCGTTGTTGGTCAGGTTCGAGATGGCGCGGGTAATCGGCTCGCCCTGGTCGAACACCGGGGTCAGCGTCGCTCCCTCGGGCAGCCGCTTCTCCAGCTCCTTCAGCTCGGCCACCACCCGCCGCGCCACCTGCACGGTGTTGGCGTCCGACTGCTTGCGCACCGCCAACATCACCGACTCTCTGCCGTTGGCGCGCACCACGGCGAGCTGCTCCTCGAAGCCGTCCTTCACCACCGCCACGTCCGACAAGTGCACCGGCACGCCCTGCGCCTGGCCCACCACCACCTCCTCGATCTGCGCGACCGAGGTGAACTCCGACGAGGTGGAGATCGACAGCTCCTGCCGCCCCTGGTCGAGCCGCCCGCCGGGCAGCATCAGGTTCGCCATGCGCAAGGCGCCGATGACCTGTTGCGGCGAGACGCGGTAGGCCTCGAGCCACTCGGGTTGCAGCTCGACCTGGATCTCGCGCTTGACGCCGCCCAGCACCTCGGCGGCGGCCACGCCGGGAAGGCGCAGCAGGAACGGATCGACCTCCTCCTCCGCCAGCTGGCGCACCGCCTGAGCGTTGCCGGGCGCGTTCACGGTGAGGAACACCACCGGCTGCATCGACGGGTCGAAGGCGAACGTCAACGGGCGCTGGGCGTCGTCGGGCAGGTTGTCGAGCGCGAAGATCTCCAGGTTCTTGCGCACGTTCTGCTCGGCCTGCTGCATGTCGGTGCCCCAGGCGAACTTGATCATCACCGCCGAGAGGTTCTGCGAGCTGGTCGAGGTGACGTCCTCCACGTTCTGCACCGAGGCCATCGCCGCCTCGATGGGCCGCGTCACCGCCTGCTCCATCGCCGCGGGGCCGGCGCCCGGGTACTGGGTAATCACCGCGACGATCGGGAACTCGATGTCGGGCAGCATGTCCAGCTTGAGCCGGGTGAAGGTGAACACCCCGAGCACCGTCAGGCCGAGGAACACCATCACGCCGGTGACCGGCAATCGAACCGACAGCTCGGTGATCTTCACGGCTTCGCTCCCGCCGCCGCGACGACTTGAATCGGGTTGCCGTCGCGCAGGAAGTGGGCGCCGTGCACCACCAGCGACTCGCCGGGCCTCAGCCCCGAGACGATCTCCAGCCAGCCGCCCTGCCGCGCGCCCACCTTGACCTCGCGGCGCAGCGCCTTCGTTCCGTCCGCCACGAACGCCACCGCCTCGCCGGTGCGGTCGGTCTGCGGCGTGAGCAGCACCGCCTCGGCCGGCACCAGCACCACGCCCGGCCGGCGGTTGAGCACCACCTTGGCGCGCACCGCGCTGCCGGCGACCAGCGCCCCGTCGGGGTTGTCGAGGTGCACCTCGACCATCCCGGTGCGCGTCATGCGGTCGATCACCTGGCTCTTCAGCGACACCTTGGCTTCGACCTTCTGGTCCGGCCGCGCCAAAGGAGAGAGCTCCACCGGCAGGCCCTCGACCAGCTTGAGGAAGTGCCGCTCGGGCACGCGCAGCACCGCCTTGAGGTGCCGCGGGTTCACCACCGTCATGATGGGAACGCCCGGCGAGGCGAGGTCGCCCTCGCGCAGGGCGATCTGCGTGGCCACGCCGTCGATCGGGCTGCGGATCACGGTGCGCTGCTTCTGCGCCGACGCCGCTCCGACCGCGGCGGTCGCCTGCCGCACCTGCGCCTCGGCGGTGCGCGATTGCGCCTCGATGGCCTCGAGCTGCGACTTGGGGATCGACCCGGCCTGCGACAGGGCGCGCATGCGGGCCAGGCTGTCGCGGGCGGCGTCGCGCGCCGAGATGGCCGCCTCCAGCCCCGCCTGCGCCTGGTCGACGCCCTGCGTCTGCAGATCGCCCCACAGGACGCACAAGATGTCGCCCTGCTTGACCTTTTGGCCCTCCTGCACCGGCAGCGAGCGGATGCGCTCGGGCAACAGCGCCATCACCCGAACCTCGCGCATGCCCTGGAGCTCGCCGGTCAGCGAGACCGCCTCGACCACCTCGCCGGTCTCCACGGGGGCGACCTTCACCTTCCGCTCGGCCAGCTCGCCGGCCTTCGGCGGCTCCTTCACCTCGCCCGCGGCCAGCGCGGAAAGAGGCACGAGCCACCACAGCGCCGTCGTCGTCTTCATGGTCGTGCTCCTCGGGGCGATTCCCGCAGCGGGTCGAACCGGCCGGCGGCCTTGAGCAACTGGAGGGCGGCCAATTCCGTGCCGAGCGATTCGGAGATGCCCGCCAGCTCCGCGCCGAGCAGCGCCGAGTTGGCGTCGGTGACCTCGAGGTAGGTGGCCGCGCCCGCCTCGAAGTTGGCCTTCACCAGCGCGGCGTTCTCGCGCGCCAGCTTGGCCTGCTCCTCGGCCTTGACGCGGTTGGCGCGGGCGCTTTCCAGATCGAGCAGGGCGCGGCGCACCTCGTCCTTCGCCCTCGCCTCCACCGCGCGCAACGACTCCCGGGCCTCGGCCACCTTGGCGTCGGCTTCGCGCAGCTCGGCCTCGCGCAGTCCGCCGTCCCACAACGTCCAGTTGAGGCTGAGCCCGGCGACGTACGCGCCGTACTCGCCGGTGAAGCCCTTGGCGTTGGCCGCCTGGTAGCGCGCGAACAGCCCGAGGTTGGGCGCGTACTTGGCCCAGGCCATCCTGCGGTTGCCCTCGGCCAGCTCCACCGCCTGGCGCGCGGCGAGCACGTCGGGGCGCTCGTCGAGCGGAGCGCGCTCGACGGGCGCGGACAGCTCGGGAGGCTCGGGCCGCTCGACCTCGAAGTCGGGGTCGCGGTCGAGCAGGGCGGCCAGCGCGCTCTTGGCCGACTCGAAGGCGATGCGGGTGCGCTTGACGTCCTGCTCCGAGCGGGCGCGTTCGATCTGCGCGCGCAGCCAGGCGATCTTCGGCGCCGCGCCGGCCTCGAAGCGCACCTTGGCGTCCTTCTCGTGCTCGGCGTTGGCCTGGAGCAACCGCTCCTGCAGCGCGGTGGCCTCCTCGAGCCCGACGGCGCCGTAGTAGAGCCGGGTGGCGCCGAAGAGCACCTCGCGGCGCGCGGCCTCGATGGACAGCTCGGAGAGGTCCTCGGCGCGGCCGGCATTGGCGATGGCGAACCACAAAGCGGGCGCCACCACCGCCTGGCCGAGCTGCACCTGGCCGGCGAACTGGTGCTGCTTCTGGATCACCGCCTCCATGAGGCCGGACGGCACCATGAGGTACGGAGTGGGCGCGCCGGGCGGGTTGTCGATGCCCGGCTCGCGCGACGGGTCGAACTCGGGCCCCTGGGGCACGTAGACGTTGCGGATGTAGTAGCCGGTGGGCAGCGCGATCTTCGCCTCGACCGAGTTGTAGGTATACGCGCCGCCGGCGGTGAGCTGCGGCAGGTAGCCCGCCCAAGCCTTGCTGGACAGCTCGCGGGCTTGATCGAGCCGCGCCCGGGCGGCGCCGAGGTCGGCGTTGCGCTGGTTCGCCTCACGCTGCGCCTGCTCGAGCGTGAGCACGCCCGGCGCCGCGAGCGCCGCGGCCACCACCATCATCGGGATCATTGCTGGGCCGCCTTTCGTGCCGCGGCGGTGGCGCTTTCGATCTTCCGCTGCACCTTCTCGAGGAGCCGGAACAGCAGCTGACGATCCTCGCGGTCGAGCAGGCCGAGGAACTGGCCCATGGCGCGCGAAGTGAGCTCGTCGAGGTGGTGGTAGACCTTCTCACCGGTCTTGGTGAGTTTGCAGCGCACCACGCGGCGGTCGGCATCGCCGCGCTCGCGGCTGACCAGGTGGCGCCGTTCGAGGCGGTCGATGATGCCGGTGACCGTCTTCTCGCTGACGCCGAGGCGCTGGGCGACCTCGCCCATGGTGAGCTGGCCCTCGTGGCCGACCCACAGGAGCGTGTGGATCTGCGGCGGGCTCAGCTCGAGCTCCTCGACCGCGGCGGCGACCGGGTCGCGCAGCGAGCGCCGGCGCCCGAAGCCGATCATCAGCTCCTTGAAACGCCGCACGTCGCGGATCAAATCATCTTTTGGGCTGATATTCTGCATTACGGAATAGCTCGATAACAGGCTTTCGGCGGATCGGTCAAACCTCCCACCCCCAGGCCGGCGCCGGCGTTCTGTCCTCCACCGTCAGGTCGCGGCAGACGACAAGACGTTCGCGTACCTCAGCATCGAGGGGCAGCCGTTCAGCATCTCGTGCAAGCTCCCGCAGTCGAGCGGCATCGCCCTGACGCTGCCCTTCACCGAGCCGACCGGCTACGGGCTCGGCAAGAACGGCTGGGTGACCGCGCAGTTCCCCGGGGGCCGGTTGCCGCCGGTGGAGATGCTCAAGGCGTGGATCGACGAGAGCTACCGCGCCCAGGCGCCGAAGAAGCTGGTGGCCACCCTCGGAGGGGGCGCGCGCGGCGGAAGCGCTGATCCAGCGAGGCCGGACGGAAAAGGAGCCGCCGCCCCGACACCAGCGGGAGCGGCGGTCGCGGCGCAAGCCATGAGACTTTTGTCTGCGCCGGTGCCCAGGCTCCACGGCAATCGGCGATCCGAGCGTAAGAGCGCGTGCTGATTCGGACTCTGGAGCGCCGGTCGGGCAGCGAGGCGCGCGATTGCGCACGCCGCCGCCCAGCTCAGCGCTGCAGGCCGTGGGTGCTCGGCAAGGTCACCGTTCCGGTGCCGGTGCGCGATTGGTTGTCGAGGAACCTGGTGGCGCTGGAGACGCGCACCACGTTCGGCAGCGGGTCGCCGACGGCCTCGACCTCTTCGATCACCGTGCCGCCCTGCGCGTGGATGCCGACCCCGTTCGCCGCGACGAAGCCGCGCTCGACGGTCCCGCTGCACCGGCCGAACGCCAGCCCGATTCCCGAGTTGTCGCGGAACGTTCCGCCGAGCACCCGCGCGGTGGCGCCGTCGGCGCAGACCAGGCCGTGGCCGCTGCGCGCGCCCCCATGGCCCAGCGACACCACCTCGCGAATCGTCGCCCGCGTGCCGGTCAGCCCGATCACCACGCCCGCGCCGGCGTTGGCCAGCGCCACCGAGTAGTGAAGCTCGAGCAGCGCTCCGTCGGAGGCCTCGACGCCGTAGCCGAAGTCGCCGTTCGAGTCGGCGCGCGTGCCGGCGGCGACGACGTATTGCAGCAACGCCTCGCTCGGAGCGGCGCCCGGGCCGCCCGCCACCAGCCCGGCGCTCTGGTTGTCGAGCAGCGCCGCCTCGGTCGCCGAGAACGACGAGGCGAAGCCGGCGATCACGCCCTGGCCCAGGCCGGCGTTGACGGCGGTCTGGTACCGCGTGCCGCGCACCAAAGACCGCGTCATCGATCCGCGCGACTCCTCCAGTCGCAGCCCGACCGTCCCGGCCTCCACCACCGCCGAGCCGGTCAGCTCGAGCGCGGCGCCGTATTGCGCGGTCAGCCCGCCCGCCAACCCGGTGCTCGCCGCCGGGCCGCGCACGGTGGTGTCGATCAGCTTGGCCGAGGTGCTCTGCTGCAGCGCCACCAGCGCCCACTCGCGGTTCTCGGAGAGGGTGGAGCGCTCGATGGTCACCGTGGAGCCGCTGTCGACCTCCACGCCGTGGCCGAAGCGGCCGAGTTGGTCGGCGCGGCCGTCGCGCAGCACCGAGTCGGCCACCGTGCCGCGCGAGGCGCTCATCACCGCGAAGTTCGCCGAGTGGTTCGACACCAGCGCCGAGCCGGCCACCTCGACGCTGCCGCCGAACCCGGCCTCCACTCCCTTGCCGGCGTGGCCGGTCGGATCCAGCCGGGTGTTGCGCACGACCGAGCCCGAGACGCGGCCGGTGCTGTTGGCGTCTTTGATCACCACGCCGTTCTTCACGTTGCCGGTCACCGCGACCCCGTCGAGCTCCGCGCGGCCGCCCAGCGAGGCCCACACGCCGAAGCCGAGATCTCCGTTCGCCGCCGGGAGGCTGTCGGAGATGCGGCTGCTCCGCACCGTGGCCTTCCCGCCGACCACCACCAGCCCCGAGTCGCGGTTCTGCGTGAGCAGGCAGTCGGCCACCCGGACGTCGTTGCCCTCGAGCGCGACCACTCCGCCGCGCTGGCCGGAGATGGTCATGCCGGAGATCTCCACCACGCCGACGTTCCGGAACGGCTGGATGCCCGGCTCGGGCCCGCCGCGGCCGGTCAGGCTCACCCGCTCAGCGCAGCGGCCCGCGATGCGCAGGGGCACTCGGGGGAAGAGCGACTCCGGGTAGGTGCCGGCCTCGACGGCGATGACGGCTCCCGCGGTGGCGGCGGCGAGCGCGGCGGCGATGGTGGCGAAGTGCGTGGCGTCGAGCTGGCCGGCCGGGTAGCTGTCGTCGACGAACAGCGTGGCGCCCGCCGGTGGGAAGGGCTGGTTGCAGTCGCCGATCGGGACGCACGCGGTGCTGCCCAGCTTCTCCATGGTGGCGCCCGCGCAGTCGGACACCGGGAGCTTCTCGCGGCAACCCCAGCCGGACGGATCCGTCTCGGCCCACGCGGGGCAGGCGCGCACGCCCACCGGCGCGCAGGTCGCCTCGCCGAGCACCGGCATCGTGCCGGCGGGGCAGGGCGAGGCGGGCAACACCGGCAGGCAGCCGCGCCGCTCGGCGTCCACCTCGAAGCGGGGCGGGCAGTAGTAGCCGGGACCCTCGGGGCCGCGGTAGGCCTCGAACGAGGTGGCTGGACCGGCCGAGCAGCCGGCGAGGAAGACGAGGCCGAACGCCCGCAACATGCGCGGCCGAGCATAGCCCGGCGGCCGGTCGCCGCGCCGGCCGTGGGTTGTCGCGCCCGCGGTCGCGCCCACGTTGACCGCAGGACAGGACCGTGTCGCGATATGGAAGATCGGATTGCTCGGCGAGCCGCTGCCCGAGCGGGTGCTCTCCGAGGCGGAGCTCCCGGCGTCACCCCCCGCCATTGGGCCAAGGTCGAAGCCCGCGTCGCCTTTAGGACTGCGGGCTCTTCAAGGGTTGGTCTGGACCTGGCCGTCGAGGTGAGTGGAGGTGAGGTTTCCGTTCGCGTCGCGCGCGACCTTGATCGAACCGCCCGCGGTGACGCTGGAGGAGTGGCAGTTGACGCAGTCGCCGAGCCTCTTCCCCGGGTGGAAGGTGGACCCGTCCTCCGGCGGGATTCCGTGGCAGGCGCCGCACACCGCCTGGGAGACGCCGGCGGTCCACACCGGCGAGGGGAGCTTGGTCGGCGCGGTGTCCTTCCCGTGGCGGGTTCCGCCGCCGTGGCAGTACACCGAAGAGCAGCTCGCGGTCGCCGAGTCGTAGCTGGGGCTCGCGCTGTCCGCCCGGGCGAGAGAGCCGGCGCCGGGAGGGAAGACCTCCGCCGGGGCAGCAGAGTCGATGTGTCCCGGGGACTTCAGCTCCAAAGGCACGAGGTGGCACTCCCCGCACTCGATCGGGCCGCGCAGCGAATGCCTCGCCTCGAGGTGCGAGCGGTGGGCTCCCACGGTGGCGAAGCTCTCCGAGGTTTCCCCTCGCACGTCCGGCGGCGGGGCCGGGCTCGAAGCGTCTCCATGGCAACCGGAGCAAGTGCCCTGGGCATCGCCGGCCTCCACCGTCCCGTTGAGGTGCATTCCCAAGATCGGGCGGCCTGCGGCGAACGCCCTCCGGTGGCAGCGCTCGCAGGCGGCGTCGGTGTGTCCCTCCGGAGGATTCCCGTGGCAGGCCCCGCACGCCGCCTGGCCTTCGCCCACCGAGGTCCACCTGGGCGAAGGGTTGGTGGCGCGGCCATCTGCCGGCCTCGGAGAGTGGCAGTACGTCCCCGAGCAGGTCGCCGACGCGCGATCCCACCTCGCCTCGGCGCCGGCGGTCGCCTGGAGCTTGACCTCCGCGGGCGCCGGATCGACCTGACCGCCGCGGAGAGTGTGGCCCTCGTCCTCGGCGGCCTGCGGCTTCTCGTGGCAGGTGGTGCAGTCGAAGGCCCGGTGATTGGGACCGTCGGTCACGTGTCGCCGGTGCGCGCCGACCCCGATCGAGGTGGTCGCTCTCGCACCGGAGAGATCCCTCGGCGGCGCCGCCGAGGTGGAGTCTCCGTGGCAGACGCCGCAGTCCAACGGGCCGCCGGGGTGGCAGCGGTCGCAGCCGATGTGCACCTGGCCGCCCTTGAGATCCGCCCCGTGGCAATCGCGGCACCCCAAAAGCGCGTAGCCCTGCCGGCGGAGCACCCGGCCGTGGAACTCCTCCGGGTCCGGAGGGCTCATCCACCCGTTCAAGTGGACCTTGAAATCCGAAGGCGCCGCCCGACAGGAGACGGCCCACCGGCGAAGCTCTGACGACTGCGGCTCCGGCACCGCGGAGTGATCGGGAAGCTCGCCGCGCACCGCCCGCGGGAAGGCGGACTGAGCATCCCCTGGAACCAACCGCGCGCTCCCGTCGTCTCGCCGGGAGAGCACCGAGAGGTGGCCCTCCACCGAGTAGCCCGCCGCCGGGGCCGGCCCAGAGTGGCAGGAGGCGCAGCGCTCGCCGAGGATAGGCTGGATTGCGGTGGAGAACTCCGGACACCTCGGCTCGCCGAAGCGCTCCTCGCGCACCACCCCGCAGGCGACCAAGGCGATCGCCGATGCCGCCCAGCATGCCGAGCGCTTCATGACCCGCCCTCCAGCCTTTGTGCCGCGGCCACCGCCAGTGCGAGCCTCCGGCAGTCGGCACACAGCCGGCTGCGCTCGGCCAGCGCCGAAAGCCCTTCGGCCTCGAGCCGGCGCACCGCTTCCCCACCGGCGGCTTGGGCTCCGCAAGAGGAGCAGCGGGCCCGTGAAGGCGGGTGCGCGCACAGCCCCCACAGCCAGGTGAGGAACGAGGGTCCTTCTCGCCTCATTGGCGGCCTCCATCAGTCGCCGGGCCTTGTGGGGCCCCAAAGGGGAAGTAGGCGCGGATGCGCTCCGCGGCCTCGCCGGCGGAGACTTCCCGTCCCTCGCGCATCTCCCAGAGGGAGACCACCGGAAACAGCCGGGTGAAGAGCATGTACATCAGCCCGAACATCGCGAAGCAGCCGGCCATCAGCGACAGCTCGACCCAGCTTGGGGAGTAGTGGGGAGCGTCCACCGGCAGGCGCGGCGCCTCCATGGTGGGCACCACGATGGTGTACCGCTCGATCCACATCCCGATCACCACCCCGGCGGAGGCGATCACCGTCCCGGCGACGGTCCGGGTGCGCTTGCGCGAGAGGAGGAGCAGCGGGAGGAAGAAGCAGCCGATCAGCATCACCCAGTAGAGCGGGGCGAAGCGGCCGGAGAGCTTCTCCACCAGCACCGCCAGCTCCGCGTGCTCGGCGCCCCAGTAGACGGTCAAGTTCTCGGAGATGGTGAAGTACAGCCACAGGCAGGCGAGGACCAACAGGAGCATGCCCAGGTAGTCGAACTGCACCGGGCGGATGAAGTCTTGAAGCCGCATCGCCCGGCGCAGCACCGCGAGGACGAGGATCAGCGCCGCCACTCCGGAGAACATCGCTCCCAGGACGAAGTATGGCCCGAGGATGGTGGAGTGCCACATCGGCTGCACGGTGAGGGCGAACACCCAGCCCACCACGCTGTGCACCGAGACGGCGATCGGGACGATCATCACCGCGGTCACCGAGATGGCCCGCTCGAGCGCTTGCTTCTGGGCCTCGGCCCCGGTCCACCCGAAGGAGAACAGGTGGTAGATGGGCTTCCGCCAGCCCTTCACCCGGTTCCGGAGCATCCCCAGGTCGGGGATGAGCGGCAGGTAGAGATAGAGCACGCAGCCGATCACGTAGGTGGAGATCGCCACCACGTCCCACTCCAGCGGCGATTCCAGTCGGCCCCGGTCGAACAGCTTCTCCACCCGGTCCGGGCGCCCCAGGTCGAGGAAGATGTTCCAGCCGCCCATCATCAGCACCAGCACCGCCACCGCCTCGGCGGCGCGGGTGACGGGGCGGCGCCACTCTCCCTTGGCGATGCGCAGGATGGCCGAGACCAAGGTGCCGCCGTAGGAGATCCCGATGAAGAAGACGAAGTTGGTGATGTAGAGCGCCCAGAACACCGGCCTCGACAGTCCCGTCACCACCAGGCCGTTGGAGAGCTGGTACCACCAACAGTAGAGCGCCCAGGCCACCACCACCGACAGCGCCGCCGCCACCGCCCGGCCCTTCCAGCTCCAGGGACGCAAGACCCCGTGGGTCAACTTCCGCTCCACCTCGTCGATCGGCAGATCCGGGGGCTTGCCTTCGGATCTCCCCCCCACCGCGAGGAAGACGTAGGTCATCACCGAGGCGAACAGCGCCAGGCAGGCACAGACGCCGGCGCCCACCACGACCGCCGGCGTCCACTGGTCGGCGAAACGGTGGAGGTCATACGCCCGCCAGACGAACCACCACACCACGATGCCGGTCAGCCCCCACAGGCCGACCAGCCCGGCGGCCTGGACGTAGAACGCCCAGTCTCTCCCGCGCAGCCTCACGGCCCTCGCTCCTTGAGGTAGGTGATCTTCGGCTCCGTCCCCAGCTCTTCGAGCAAGCGCATCGCCCTGGGGTCCTCCCGGGCCGAGGCCACGTCGCCGCTCGGGTCATCGATGTCCCCGAGGAAGATCGCCTCGGTGGGGCAGATCACCTGGCAGGCCGGCCGGTAGTCCTTGGGGTCCAGCTCCTTGCCGTCGATGGCGGCCGCGTCGCGCGCCTTCTGCAGCCGGTGCAGGCAGAAGTTGCACTTCTCGGTGACGCCCCTGGTCCGGATCGACACGTCCGGGTTGAGGCCTCGCTCCATCGGCTCGGGCCACTGGGGATCTTCCCAGTTGTAGTACTTGCAGGTGTAGGGGCAGGCGTTGACGCAGTACCGGCAGCCGATGCACTGAGGATAGATCTGCGGCACCAGCCCCTCGGGGCTCCGGTAGGTGGCGTAGACCGGACACACCTTGGTGCAGGGCGGCTTGTCGCAGTGCTGGCAGGGCATCGGGAACACTCGCACGTCGGCGCGCGGGTACTCGCCGCGCTTGACCGGCAAGAGCTCCAGCCAGCGCACCAGGTGCTGGAAGGCCTTCGCCGGTTGCCCGAGAGGAACGTTGTTCTCCTGGGCGCAGGCCACCGCGCAGGCGCCGCAGGCGGTGCACCGGTCGAGATCGATCCTCATGCCCCAGCGGCTCATGCCAACCTCCCCACCTTCACCCGGCAGCATCTCCACCCCACCCCGCCGTAGCCCCGGGAGTCCTCCGAGAGCAAGGTGAGCGGGTTGGCCCCGTGCCCCTCCGCCCAATGGCCGAGCGCCCGCCTGCCGAGCCCGAGCGCGATGGCGACCGCATCGGGCCGGATGGCGTCGGAGAGGCGCGCGATGCCCGCGATCCGGCCTCGCGGAGACTGCACGTAGACCGGCGCCGCCTCCTTCACCTCCGCCTCCGCCGCGGCCTTCGGGTGCAACACCACCAGGGTCCTGAACGCCTCGCGCCCTTCGGTGCCCGCGATGCCGTGCAGGTACGGCAGGTGCGCCCCGAGCCCGCCGTTGAAGGCGC
The DNA here is from genome assembly GCA_016191815.1 of Myxococcales bacterium. Classification (GTDB taxonomy): domain Bacteria; phylum Myxococcota; class Myxococcia; order Myxococcales; family Myxococcaceae; genus JACPVI01. The sequence goes on along the minus strand of JACPVI010000054.1, from coordinate 24,936 downwards.
TGGGCACGTAGATCTCGAGCGAGAGCCCTTCGCCTCCGGCCGCCTTCACCCCTCGCAGCTCCTCTGCCCCCAGGCGGACCGGGGCGCCGGTGGGAGGGGTCTCCGCTTCGGCCGGGTGGACGCGCGAGGTGGCCAGCACCTTGAAGCCGCCCTCTTCCAAGAGCTCTGAGGCGCCGACCGCGTCGGCGAAAGCCGAGAGGTACTCCCCTGCGTCCTTCCAGGGCAGCTCCACGCCGAGCTTCTGGGCAAGGCGGATCAGCGCCTCCGGCCCCTCGAGGGTGTCGTAGAGCTTCTCCACCGCCGCGGGCCCGGCGGTCAAAAGGGCCGCCCCGTCCATCGCATGGCCCAGCGAGAGCTGCCGGGACTCGAGCGCGGTGGAGGTGGGCAAGAGGATCTCGGCCTCCGCGGCGCTCTCGTCGGCGAACGGGCCAAAGCTCGCCACGAAGGCGGCCCGCTCGAGGGCGGCAGACCACTCGCCGCTGGGCCACAGGTACAGTGGGTTGGCCCCGTAGAGCAGCACCGCTTGCGCCTGGTCGCTCTTCGGGAGGTCCGAGGTCTCGACTTGGGGAGCGCGCAGCTCGGCGGGCAGGTTGAGCGGGGCGCGGCTCACCACCCCTCCCTCCCTGTCCACCGCGCCGAGGAGGACGTTGAGCGCCATCCCGGCGAGCTGGAGGTCATGGTCCGCGCGGTCCACCATCACCAGCGGCCGCGGCCAGGCCAAGAGCTCCGAGGCCAGCTCGAGGATGACGCGCTCGGGGATCCCCAGCTCGGGGCCCACCTTGGAAGGCGAGAGCGCCGGCTGGGTGACCAGCTCGCGGAAGGCGAGGAAGTCGGTGGCGCGGGCGGAGACCGCCTCGAAGCGTTCCAGCGCCGCCCGCGCCTGGTCGGCCAGGATGGCGTGAGCCACCGACAGGGCGAGGTGGGCAAGGCCCCCGGGAGCGACCGGGATCCACCGATCGGCGTACATGGCGGTCACCGAGAGCCGGGGCCCGGCGTAGATCATCCTTCCGCGCACGGGCCGGGCGGTGCGGACCGCCAGGGCGGCCCGCTGGGCCTCGGCGAGCGACGGCGAGGCCTGCAGGAAGTCGTGGCCCAGCGCGAGGACGCAGTCGGAATGCGCCACGTCGAAGGAGTACTCGTCGCTCCCCAGCGCCCCCCGGAGCGCCTCCAGAGGCGGCTGGCCGAGCGGCGTCGCCGCCTGGACGAGCTTCCAGCCCGAGGCCGAGGCGATGCGGGCGAGGAGGATCCGCTCCACCGCCGAGACGTCTCCCAGCCCGAGGAGCACTCCGCCTCCCTTGGCCTTCTCGGCCACCGTGCCGAGCGCCGTGTCCCAGTCGATCGGCTGGAAGCGGCCGGAGCCCCGCTGTCCCGCCGCCCGCATCGGGCCCCTAAGCCGCTCCGGGTGATAGAGGTTCTGGATCTCGGCCACCCCGCGCGGGCAGAGGCCCCCGCCGTTGAGCGGGTGGCCCGGCAACCCTTCGAGCTGGACCGCGTTCTCCCCCACCTTCCGCACCGTGAGCCCGCATCCCGCGGAGCAGGCGCCACAGGCGGTCTTGATCCGCTCCTCCGGCCCCGGCCTCGGGCGAATCCGCTCCTGGGGCACCAGCTCCGAGCAGGCCGCCTGGCCCGCGGCCGCGCCGGCGACCACGGTGAGCTTGAGGAAGTCTCTGCGGCTCGCGTCGCTCATCTCTCCGTCACCTGTGACAGGAAGCGCAGTCCAGCTCGGCCCGCGCCGCGGCCGGTCTGTCCCGGTGCTCGCCGTGGCAGCCCATGCACCGGTCCATCTCCATCGGCTCGAGCCCACCCAGAGGAGCCTTCGCCTTGGCGATCGGGCCGTGGCAGATGGTGCACTCCAGCTCCGCCACGTCCACGTGCCGCTCGTGGGAGAAGAAGACGTGGTCCGGCTCGCGGACGTGCGAGATCCACTCGAGCTTCGCCTTCTTCTCCGCCAGCTCGGCGAGGAGCTTCTTCCCCGGGTTGTCGCCCGGCGGGTCCTTGTGGCACTTGAGACAAGTGGCCAACGTGGGGAAGCGGTCCTCCGCCGCATCCAGCACCCCGGCGTGGCACTGCAGGCAGTCCACCTTGCCCTGCACGTGCACCGCGTGGTTGTGCGGGAACGGCTGCGCAGTGCGCGACCGGGCGGCGTCGCCGACCACGGCTGCGAGCACCGCCGCCGCCGCGAAGGCTGCGTAGGGAGCGATGCGGCGCGTGCGCGGGAAGGTCATCGGGCGGAGCTCCTCATACGGCGGTGATCTCCCGCGCTGAGGTCGGCCCTCGACTGCGCTCGGGCTGAGCGGGCTCGGAGCCAGAATCGATGCAAGCGCGCACCGCGATCACGGGTGGCAAGAAAGGCACATCGCATTCCGCTGGATCTCCTCTTTGTCGTGCCGCAACAGCCACGAGGCCGGGTGCGGGTTCCCGCCGATCCCGCCGACCCGGTGGCAGTCGACGCAGTTCGAAGCGGCTCCCTGCTCGTGGCAGGAGGCGCACCGCACGATGTCCCTCCGCGCCGCCGGCCCGTGGAAGGAGGCCGAGGCGGGATCTCCGAATCCCGAGGGGTGCGGATTGAGCGGCCGCGCTCCCTCGGGGGTGAGTCCCCTGGCGGTGTGGCAGCCATGGCAGAAGCTGAGCCCGTGGCACCTCTGGCAGAGGGCGCCGTCGGCGCGGGCCTCCACCGAGTGGCGCCCCTCGTAGTCGCCGCGGTGGATGAAGGCGCGGTCCACCCGCCCCGGGAGCAGCTCCTCCACCCGCGCCGCCACCGTCTGGGAATGGCAGTCTTTGCAGAAGGCCTGCTCGTGGCAGGTGGCGCAGGCGGCGGTGCGCGAGCGCGCGTCCTGCCGGTGGTTTCGCCCGTAGTCCAGCCGGTGCGAGTACACCGACACCGGGCGGAGCGGGAAGCGGCCGAGGTCCAGGTGGCAAGCGGCGCACTCCCCGCCGGCGTATTCCTCCTGGTGCCGGTGGCAGCCCCGGCAGCGGTCCATCGGCGGCGGAAGAATGGCCCGGTCGGGCTCGGGCAGCTCCAGGTGGCACTTGCGGCAGTCTTCCTGGACCTCCTCCAGCTCGAGGTGCTTCTGGTGCGACATCACCAAGGTGCGCCCGCGGGGGGCGTAGCTCTCCGGCTCGGCCGGCCGGGTGTGGCAGTAGCCGCAGTTTCCCTTCTCCTTCTCCTCGCGGTGGCACTCCAGACACTTCTTCTCCTTGGGGAGGTGCCGCTCGGTGAGCGCCGCCGCCTCGAAGATCTCCTCATGGCAGGTGAGGCAGTCCACCTTGGCCTCGATGTGGCGCGCGTGCGGCGACTTGATGCGGTCGCGCGAGGAGGTGAGCTTGGCCCACAGCGAGGCGCAGGCCACCGAGAGGAACGCCGCCGAGATCACCACAAACCGGGAGCGCCCGAGGAACCGCCGGCGCCGGATGGGAGCCGGGCTCATCTGGCGGTCTCCTTTGCCCGGGTAGAGAAGCGGTACCCCACCTTGGCGAGGACCTCGAAGCGGCTCTGGAAAGTGGGAGTGCTGCCGGCCCCCACGCTCAGGGCGGCCAGCCACTCGGGGGCGAAGGGCCAGCTGGCCACGGCGGCCGCGGCGATCGACATCCGCTCGCCGTTCACCGGCCGGTCGAGCAGGAACCAATCGGCGTCCAGGGCGAGGGAAAGGTCCGAGGGGAGCCGGTGGCTCGCGGTGGCGCGGGCGCGGACGTAGCCCGAGCCCGGAATCTGGAGCACGCGCGCCTGCGCGGAGAGGCGCGTCCTCGACAGAGGTCCCAGCCCCAAGGTGAGCTGCCCGCCGGCGTCGGTCCCCAGGCCCTCGCCCACCCACACCGCGCGCCAGTCGGCATAGAGGCCGAGCCTCGGCCTGGGGTGCCACAGGATTCCCGCCCCCGCTTCGTCGCGGCTCTGCTCGGCGAAGACCGAGAAGATCGAGCTACGCGGCAGGAAGAGATCCGGCGAGGTGCGCCGGTAGAGGGCGGAGACTTCGACGCCCTCTCCGATCTGCCAGCGCGGGCCGAGGTCCAGCTCGGCCAGGCGCCGCTCGGCCAGGCTATAGAGCGCGTGACCGGCGACGGTCAGATCTCGGCTCGGCTCCCAGCGGCCGTCGACGCCGAGGTCCTGCCGCGCCGAGAGCCCGCGCTCCAGCACCTGGATGAAGGAGACCCCCAACTCGGTATCGAAGCTGGGCGACCAGAAAGCCCGGGCGCCGGCCAGGGCGTCGCCCCGCCGGACGGCAAACCTCGGCACCACCGTGGCCCCTCCGTAGGCCAGGAGCCCGAGCCCGCTGGAAAGGCGCACCTCGCCGGAGGCGCCATCGAGATGAGCCGAGCGGGCCCCGCCTCCGAAGACGAACTGCCGGCCCAGGGTGAGGCGCAGGCGCTTTTCGAACAACTTCCCCTCGGCGAAAGCGAGATCCACATCGCCGGAGGCTGAGCCGCGGGCGGGCAGCTCCGAGGGGCGAAGCTCGCCCCAGGCCGAAACCCGCACTCGCGCATCCGTCACCCACGGGTTGTCGAACCCGGAGGCGGAGAGCCCCAAGAGCTCGATGAGCGGGAGCGCGCCGTAGGCCTGGCCGGCGCGGATTTCGGGACGCGCGGTGAGGACGGTGGTGGAGGTGGCCTCCACGTCCGCCCTGGCGGGAAGCGCCAAGGAAGAAGCGAAGAAGGCCGTCGCCACCGCCCCGCCCCGCCTGCTGATTCGCGGGGCCGGGCGGCTCATTTCTGTGCGCCGAGGGAGCGTACGTACCCCACCAACGCGTCCACCTGATCGGGCTTCAGCTCGTCCTTCAAGGGGTCCATCTCCTTCTTGACCCCGTCGCGGACCTCCTTCACGCCCTCGAGGATGGCCTTCTTCATCTGCTCGTCCGTGTACTTCTTCTGGAACTCCGGCGAGGTCATGTCCTCGATGGCCATCTTCTTGCCCTTCTCGGTGTCGCCCTTGCCGTCCATCCCGTGGCAAGAGGAGCACTTCGCCTTCCACAGCCGATCGAGCTTCTTGTCCTTCGGCTGGGCGTGGGCAGCCCCGCCGGCGAAGAGGACCCCCGCGAACGCCAGGGCCAGAGCGGACAGCCAGATGACGATCCTTGGATGGTGAGTGTGGTTCATCGAAGTGCTCCTCCCAAGCACTACAGCTCCGTACGCGGGTACGGCGGGACGTACGGTGAGCTGATGTCGTGCGCCTTCTCCACTGAGAACTCCGCCTTCTCGCCGTGGCACACCTGGCAGGTCTCGTTCGCCGTCCCCGAGGCTTGAAAGGTGTTGATCGCGGCGTGGCCAGCGGCCGGCTCGGTGTTGTGGCACGACAGGCACACTTCCGTCGACGCTTCTTCCACGCCTCGTTCACGCACTTTCCAGCACTGCACACCTGGCCCAAGCCGCAGGGAGGGTTGGCCCCCCCGCAGGCCGCCTTGGTGTCGGGGTGGCACTTCACGCAGCTGCGCACGTCCTGCCAGAAGAGCACAGGCCTTACCCTTCCCTCCGGCCTCGCGGTCCTGCTCGTGCACGCGATTCGCGTTGACAGGGAAGGCCGGGAGGAGTCGATTTCGACTGCGGTCGCGACTTTGGAACACCGGCGACCCAGGGGGAACGATGATCGGCAAGGCGCTCAAGCTGGTGTCGGCGGCGGCGAAGGCCCGGCCGGCGTACGTGGTGTTGCAGCTCACTCGGAGGTGCAACCTCCGGTGTTCGTTCTGCGACTTCTACCGTGAGCCGACTCGGCCGGCCGAGGAGCTGTCGGCCGAGCGCGTGGGCGAGCTTTCGAAGAGGTTGGGCGAGCTGGGCACCTGCATCGTGTGCGTCTCGGGTGGCGAGCCGACCATCCGGGCCGACCTGCCCGCGATGACTCGGCTGATCGCCCGCCAGCACTTCCCCACGCTGATCACCAACGGCTGGTTCATGACCGCCGAGCGGGCCCGCTCGCTCTTCGAGGCGGGGATGCAGGAGATCAGCGTCTCTTTGGACTACGCCGATCCGAATCGCCACGACTCGCGCAGGGGAATCCGGGGGAGCTGGGCGAGGGCGATCGCCGCGCTCCGGCACCTGAGGGAAGAGGCTCCGCGCCACCGCGCGCGGGCGTACATGAACGCGGTGCTCCTGGAAGACAACTTCGCGGACCTGGAACCGCTCCTGAAGCTGTCGGCGGAGCTGCGGGTGCCGTTCCGGCTAACGCTCTACAGCCGCCATCGGGGCTCGATGTCCCCACCGGCTCCCGGCGTGGCCGAGAAGCTCTTGGATTTGAAGCGCCGCTACCCTCACTTCGCCTCGCTGAGCGGCTACCTCGACGGATTCGACAAGGCGCTCTCGGGTGGAATCGGCGACTGCCGGGCGGGCGAGCTGTTCCTGTTCATCGACTCCGGCGGCGATGTGTACCGCTGCCTGGAGCAGCGCGACCCGGCGGTGGGAAACCTGTTCACGGTCCCCGCTCAGGAAATCGGGCGGCGGCTGCGGGAGCAGGCGCAGGGATCCGCCTGCCGGGACTGCTGGACGAGCACTCGTGGCTCCACCGAGCTGGTGCTCCAGCGGGACAGGCTCCGCTCCGGAGCGGAGTTCATCGCCGCGCTTGCCCCTCCTCCGCTCGATCCGCGTGTGAGTGTGGCTCAGCCGAGGTGACCGGCTGTTCGCCGGCCAGCGTCGGAGCGTCAGACCCGCAGTCGGCCAGGCGACTGAGGAAGACCACCAGCGGGGTCGCCGCCAACACGGCGGCCCGCGTCCGGCAACTCCGGGGCCGAGCATTACCGCCTGAACCATCTGGCCGGATTCGGAGCCGGCCGCCGCTGCCGCGCGTGGAAGAGCCGCAGGAGCCATACGTCGTTTCCGTCTACCACGTACCAAACGAGGTAGGGGCCCTTCCGGAAAAGCAGCCGCCGGAGCTGCCGGCCTTCTCGTCGACCCACGACTGCGCCGGCTCCCGGGAACGCGGACAGCAGCTCGACAACGCCCTGCAGACCCTGGTCCAGATTGTCGAGCCAGCGTGCTTGTCGATGGGTGACCAGCCAGTCGATCTGGGCGCGCACATCCGCCTCGAAGTCGGGGTGGAGGCGAACCCGGCGGCTGCTCATCGCTTGGCTTGAGGGTTCAAGCGCGCCTTCGCCCGCTTGAAGCGCGCTCGGATCCGGTCGAGCGGCACCTCCCGGCGGTCGCCGGCATCAATCTTCTCCCAGGTCGCCCAGGCCTGGGCGCGTTGCCACTCCTCGGAGCGGCTGAGCTCGATCGCGTCCTCCAGCTCGCCGAGGTGCTCATCGAGGAAGACGCGGGCGGCGGTGGCCGTCTTCAGCTTTCGCTTGCTGGCCTGGGCGGCAAGGCGCCTGCGAAGCTCGGAGGTGAGCGGGACACTCAACGGTCCGGGCTCTAGCCTGCGGGCGCCAGCGGCCCTCTTCCGAGTAGTGGATTTCACTACTCAAGCCTAGGAGGGCGGCGGAAGCGGGTCAAGCGGCGCCCGAGCGGAGCGCGGGCGCCCGTCAAGAAACGCGCGCCAGCGCTCTAGCCTCGGACGGGATCTCCACGCAGAAGGCGCTCCCCCGAGGCGCGTTGTCCTCCACCCAGATCCGCCCGCCGTGCGCCTCAGCCGCCGCCCGGCAGAAGGCGAGCCCCAGTCCCCGGCCGGTCCGCGAGGGGCCATCGAGCTGCACGTACTTCTCGAAGATCCGCTGGCGATGCTCGGGCGGGATTCCCGGACCCTGGTCCTTTACCCACACCTGGATCGCCCCCGGCACCGCCTTCAGCTCGAGGCGGATCTCGCCGCCCTCCGGTGAGTAGCGAAGCGAGTTGTCGAGGAGGTTCTCCATGATCCGCCCGAGCAGATCGGGATCGGCGCGCACGCAGTCGATGTCTGGAGGGGCGACCACGTTCAGTTGTAGCTTGCGCAACTGCTGCTCGGGGCGGGCCAGCTCGCAGACCTCCTGGAGCATGCCCAGGACTCTCACCTCGCTGCGTGAGGCCACCAGGGTGCGCTCCTCGCTCCGGTGGATGTCGAGCAGGTTCGCCACCATCCGCATCAGGGCGTTGGCCGCCCGTTGAATGCTCCGGCCACACTCGCGCAGGTCCTCCGGCGGCCCGAGCCCCGCGGCCATCAGGTCGGCCTCCGCTTTCACTACCGTGAGCGGGTTCCTCAGGTCGTGCACCACGTACTCCGCCAGCTCGTCCTTCCGCTGCTGGACCCTCTGGAGCGCGTCGCGCTGCGTGCCCACGATGTAGCCGAGCAGCGCCAGGACCGCGGTCGTGCTCACCCACACGTAGCCGAAGCCCAGCGGATCGGAGGTCAGGTGCCCCAGGGCTCCCGTGGGCGCGGTCGCGCCCGCGCCCGCTCCGAGCAGCCGAACCAAGAGCAACCCCCCGGGCGCCCCGAGCGCTAGAGCCGCGCCCCAGGCGACATACCTCCACTTGACCGGACCTGGGCGCCCCTGCCGCCTTTGCGCAGACCCCGCCACGCAGCGCCCGAGTGCAGGGAGCAGGCCAGGCGCCAGCAGCCTGAAACGTTGAGGAGCCGACTGTTGGGCCGAGCGCAGCCAATGCGCACCCCCTGCGCACGGCGCAAACCCTGCGTGGGCGTCCGCGATGACGAAAACTCGCGGTCGCGCCAGGACTGGGACAGACTTCAGGAATGCCCTTCCCTCCGTCCAAGGGCCGGCGCCGCCGCTGCGCGCTGTGTGGTGCGCTCGAGCTTTCCGACGTCTCGGGTTTTGGGCGCTTTCTGCTGATACCCGATCGCGACGGGCGCGGGCCGGTTTGCCCGCCGGGGAAAGGGTGCATCGACCGGCAACGCCAGCTTCCGCTCCTGACTGAAGGCTGAGAAGCTGTGCGAGGATGCAATCGCTCTCCAGGGAGGTGGGGATGAGACTCGCCGCGCTGCTCACTGTTCTCTCGCTGCCCGTGGCCGCCCAGCCGGCGGTGACGCTCGGAGGAGGCTCCGCCGGGCGATCGGCGACGCTTCTGGGCGAAGCGTCGCTGGAGGCCAGCTACAAGCCCTCCCTCACCCCGCCGCTTCGGCTCTCCGATGCGGCGCGGTTTGGCCTCGCGTCGGCGCCCGAAGCGTTGGACCGAGGCGGAGGGCTCAGCTCCGACGCCCGGCAGATCCTGGCGCTCATCCTGGGAATCATCCCCGGCTTTGGGCTCGGACACCTGATCGCCCGCGACCGGGATGGGTTCATTCTCTTCCTGGTGATCGACATCGTCCTCTACGTGGCCTGGGGAGTGGTAGGCCTCGGCTTCTGGGATCCATTCAAGTTCGTGGGCGGAGTGGTCTGGCTTGTGGTGCACATCTTCCAGGGCATCGATGCCTACGGCGCGGCGGGGGGAGCTCGGCTGATCGAGCTGAACCGCGAGAAGGCGGTGAGGCTCGCCGGCCTCCCGGGCCGGGAAGAGCCGGTGGTGACCACCCGCGCGTTCGGCTTTTCCTTCTGAGGCGAAGCCCCGGTCTGAGCGCCGCCGCCCCTGTCAGCCCGGGGCGCAGCTCGTGTTCCACCGCGGCCGGCACCTCCCCGCGAGAGCGCGTTGACAGCGGTGGCGGGAGTGCTAGCACCCGCGCCATGCGGAAGACGGCCCTCCTCTGCGCGGCGGTAGCCTTCACCGGCTGCGCCTCGCACGTCCTCATCCCCCCCGACCAGCAGGCGAACATCGAGCGCGACTTCGGCGGGAAGGATCGCGACCGGTTCCTCAAGCTGGCTTTCTTCGTCACGCCCTTCTTCGGCGACGCCTCCAAGCGGCTGTTGAGCCCGGTCCCTCCGGAGCACCTGCGGCTGCTCAACCACCCCGACGGGACGCCGGTCAACCCGGGCGCCGCGGAGAAGGTGTTGCCTCCGGGCAAGCGGGTGCGGATCCTGAAGGTCGAGCTGCCCTCGGCCTGGGTGATGGCCGAGCGGGTGCTCTACACCCCGAGGACGCAGCCGTGGATCCACCTCGCCGCCGAGAACGAGCCGCGCGAGGTGCCGCTGGTGATCGTGCTTCGCCCGCAGATCAAGACCGAGCAGGAATTCCGCGCCGAGATCGAGCGCTACCTCTCGGCGGACGACCCCTCCGCCCGCATTGAGAGCTGGCCCGAACCGGTGAAGGACGCCGTCCGAACCAAGAAGGCACTGGTGGACATGCCCGCCGAGGCGCTGGAGATGGCCTGGGGCTATCCGCAGAAGAAGCGCATCGACTACGAGGAGTCGGTCCGCAAGGAGGAGTGGACCTACGCCGAGGGCAAGCGCGTGGCCTACCTCTCCGACGGGCGGGTGGTGAAGCTGCAGGAGTGACAGCCCCGGCCGGCGGAGTGAGGCACTCGAGACGGCTCGGGCCGGCTTCCGTCCGCCACAGTGGGCCCCGCCGTCAGTGCCGGCGCCGGCCCCGCGTGCGGTGCCTTTGCATCGGGCCCCGCCCCTCGCGCGGCTCGGGCCCCCGCGCCGGCTTGGGAAGCTCGCCCATCTGCACCGGCCAGAACTGGCCCTCCTGGAGCGCCTGCACCAGCTCCGCCTGGCTTCCGATCTCTCGCTTGAACAGCGTCGCGCCCCGCCCCACTTCGTCCAGGGAGCTCCGCGCGTCGCTGCCGCCCACGCAGGGGAGCCGCAAGGACTCGGCGGCCTCCATCGCCAGCTCGTTCGCGGTCTGCCGCACCTTGGGATTGAAGCCCTCGATGGCGGAGAGGCAGCTCAGGGTGAGCACGAAGTCGCCCGCCGGGTTCTGGCTGTCGCGGTCGTAGGGCCGGGCCGCCACGATCGCCGCTCCCAAGGACTTCACCTTCGGCAGGCACTCGGCCGCATTCCACGGCTTCTCCCGGTTGCTGCCCCACATCTGCACCGGCTCCGGTGCCAGGTCCGGCCGGGGGAAGAAGCAGAGGTACTGCCCCTTGTCGGTGAGCAATTCCAGGCCGACGAAGATCTTGAGCTTGGTCTTCGCCTGCAGCTCGAACAGCTCGTCGCAGCCGTCCTGGGTGTTGGTCTCGGTGAAGGCCACTCCGTCGAGCCCGAACGCTTCGGCTCGGGCGAGGACGTGGAGGGGATCCAGCTCGCAGCCTTTGGAGAGGTGCGAGTGCGCGTGCAGGTCGATCAGCATGAGCGCGGGTTCCTAGCAGAGCGAACCCGGCGTTGCCACAGCTGGCTATGCCAGCCCGAGCCCCGGCTGGCCGAACCCCCGCGCGAGCATCCTCTCCTCGTTCTGCCGGATGAGGTAGCCCATCAACATCAGCGAGGAGGTGTTCTCCAGCACCCGGGTGGGGTCCTTCGAGATCAGGTTCGCGCTGTAGCTGAGGAAGAACTGCGCCAGGTCCTCCCCCGCCTCCCGGACGATCAGCGCGTTCAGCTCGGCCGGGTCCATGGTTCGAATGGCGTTGATGAACTCCACCGCCAGATCCTTCTTGGTCTTCTCCTGCACGCCCGCTCTCCCTTCCCGGGCCCGCACGCCGCCGGGGCCGTGAACGAAGGTAGTCACAGGGCGGGCACCGGGAACCCCCTGGAGGATGGGGCCGCACCGTCTTTGACACCACAAACGGGGGCATGCGATAAAGCCGCCAAATTCAATCGAGAGGAGGGCGAGGATGTTCACGGGCGTGAAGGTGTTTTCAGCCACCAAGGCGAAGGAGCGGGAGGAGCTCGGAGAGACGATCACTCGGTGGCTCAAGAGCAACTCCGACCTTCAGATCGTCGACACGGTGGTCCGCCAGTCGAGCGACAACGAGTTCCACTGCTACTCGATGACCTTCTTCTACAAGCACGGCAAGCAGCCGTAGCAGGCGGGCCCTCGGGGTCGCGCTACTCGGTCAGGTAGAGGCTCGCGCTCCTCGCCGGCAGGGTGAGGGTCCCAGGCGAAGCTCCACCGAGCAGGGCAAAGCGGCCGCTCACGACGTCCCGATAGGTGCGGGCGGCCTTGGCCGGCTCGCCTGCCAGCGCGAGGGAGAGCGAGCGCTCCTGTGCGCTGCGGTTTAGCGCCACGACGGCCCCCTCCCCTCGCAGATCGTCGCGCTGGAAGACGTAGAGGTCGTCCTCCACCAGGAGCGTCTGGCGGGCGCCGGCAAAAAGCGCAGGGCTCCTCGCCCGCGCCGAGCCCACCTTGCGCACATGAGAGAGGAGGTCGGCCTCCCGCGCGGTGAGCCCGCTCCACTTCATCATCCGGCGGTTGTCCGGGTCTCCCGCGCCGGGGAGGCCGATCTCGTCGCCGTAGTAGACGAGCGGCGGCCCCTGAAGCGAGAGGAGGAAGGTGAAGGCATACTTCGCCCGGAGGTACGGCTCGTCGTCGTTCGTCGAGTCGGGAGGCCGGTTGGAGCCCCAGGCCTGCAGCTCTGCGTCGGCCTCCACCTGGCCCGCGGCGTACGAGTGGAACCTCGCCACGTCGTGGTTTCCGAGGAAGGCGGAGCTCAGCGCGCCGGCCGGGTAGCCGGCCTCTGAGGCCCGCACCGCCTCGTCCAGGAGCTTGAAGCTCTGCCCCTTGGCGAAGACGTCCACCACCGGCCAGTACAGCGGGAAGTCGAACTGGCCGTCCAGCTCGTTGGGCCCGATGTACTCCGAGAGCAGCGGCCTGCCCTCGGTGCCGGTGAAAGTCTCGCCCACCAGGTAGTAGTCGATCCCGGTGCGGCGGGAGATCGAGTTGAGCGTGCCGGCGATGGCGCGGCCTCCGGTGTGGTCCAGGTGCTTGATCGCGTCGAGGCGGAAGCCGTCGAGGTCCGCCTCCGTCGCCCACCACAGCGCGTCCTCCGCCAACTGGTCCGCCGCCGCGCTCACGCGCCAGTTGAGGTCTGGCAGGTAGCCGGTGAACCAGCAATCCAGCCGGCGCGCGTCCCAGTCGCAGCCCGGAGCGCCGCACACGCACGAGCCTGCGAGGTTGAACCAGCCCTCCCCCTTGTGCTCCGCGAAGTAGGGGTGCTCCTCGTGGACGTGGTTCAGCACCAGGTCCGAGATCACCCGGATTCCGCGCCGATGCGCCGCCCGGGTGAGCGCGCGCAGGTCCTCGAGGGTGCCGAAGCGGCGCTGCACCTTCCTGGGAGCGGAGGGCCAGTACCCGTGGTAGCCCGCGTACCGCTTTCCGTGCTTGCCGGGAAAGGCGCCTTCCGGGTTCACGTCCGGGGGAGAGATCCAGATCGCGCGCACGCCCAGCTTCTCGAAGTAGCCCTCCTCGATCGCCTGGAGGATGCCGGCGAAGTCTCCGCCCCGGTAGTTGGCCTGGGCGTCGACCAAAGCCACCGGCGCGTCGTTGGAAGGGTCGCCGTTCCGGAATCGATCGGTGAAGGCGAAGTAGAGGATCGCCCCTCGCCAATCGAACGGCTCGGCCTCCACCCAGAACGGCAGGTACAGCTCTTCGGCCGGGCGCCCGAGCGCGTCCTTGGCGCCGATGCGGACTGCGTGCTTGCCGCGCTCGAGCCCGGTCGCCGATAGCGAGAAGCGCCGCCTGCCTGCTTCGAACGCTCCTTTAGGCTCGCCGTCCAAAGACATCACTGCCGATGCGAGGTCAGGTCCGGCCCGCTCCGAGCCATCCAGGTAGCGAGCCTCGACCTCCAGCAAGCCGTCCGGAGTGGCAACAAAGCTCGCCAGCTCCAGAAGCGGGTACCGGCAGTCGGGGACCCTCAGGCGCGAGCGCTCCTGGCCGCCCACCCACCGCGTGAAGGCGTTGGCCGGATCCAGCAGGTGTACTCCGTCCACCACCAGCTCATAGGCGTAGTCGCGCGGCTCCAGCGAAAGCTCCAGCGACCAGCGGCCGTCGCCTTGCGCCTGCATCGGCTCGAGGGCGAACGAGGACCACTCGCCCGAAACAGCGACCGCTCGCGGGGAACCCGCCGGGCTCACCTGAAGGTCGGTGGCGCACCTTCGCACCGGGTATTCGGGCTCCGGCCGGGGCGTGCAACTCGCCAGGAGCAAGAGCGCCACGATGCGGAATTGCGTCACGGGGCCGCGCTTGTACCGCACTCGCCTCCAACTTCCGCTTGATTTCCCGCCTACTTCCGCTAAATGAGGCCAGCCTCAAGGCCCGATGGAGGGGAAAAAATGAACGTCGCTGGGAACGGTCGTGGCCACTGGAAGATCGGCGCGCTGCTCATCGCGTTGGCCGTTCCGGTCGCCCTGGTGCTTTCCTCTTGCCAGCAGGAATGCATCGACAAATTCGATTGCAAGAGCAAGCAGAAGGAGGGGCAGACCCTCACCTGCGTCGCCGGCAAGTGCGTTGAAGGGGACTCCGGCGGTGGAGGCGGTGCCGGAGGAGGCGCGGGCGGCGGTGGCACTGGCGGCGGCGCCGGAGGCGGCGCCGGAGGTGGAGCCGGAGGAGGCGCTGGTGGCGGAGCTGGCGGAGGCGCTGGTGGCGGAGCTGGCGGAGGGGCTGGCGGCGGAGGTGGAGGAGGCCTCCCGGATGCCGGCCCGGAGGACGACGCGATCATCTACGTCGTGAACTCCGGGACCGACGGCGGGATCATCAGGATCGACGCCGACAGCGGCGTCTCCACGGCGGTGGGGTTTGCCGCGCTCGGAGCTGGTGGCGTTCCTCACCACCTCGCGGTCAGCGCCAACCAGCGGCGGGCCTACGTCACCTATCTGGGTGCTCCGTTCACCGGCGCGTTCGACCTCGATCCCGCCAACTTCTCTAACACCAAGCTCGCGGGTTTGGTCGCCACCGGCACCGGCTCCGAGGCGGTGCACGACCCTGCGCTGCACAAGAGCGGGAAGTTCCTGTACGTGTCGAACGCTGGCGCGGGGAAGATCCAGGTCGTCAACACCGAGACCTTGACCGTCGTGCAATCGGTGACCGACGGCGCCGGCACGCACGAGCTGGCCTACAACGGCCGCACCGACACCATCCTCGCCGGTTCGCTCAGCGCTGCCCGGGACACGGTCAACGCCTACGCCGTCGACCCCATCACCGGCATCCTGAACCCCACCGCGCTTCCCATGATGCTCATGGACGGAGGCGTCACCGGAAAGCGTCCCTGGGAGTGCGTGTGGATGAACTCGGTCGACGAGGCGTACTGCGCAGCCGCCCAAGCTGCGGGCGCCGACGGCGGTGGGGGTTGGGCCGAGATCTGGCACATCGCCGCGGGAGGCTCCACGCGGGCCATCGTCCTCGCCGACGCGAGCAAGCCGCCCAACGAGGTCGCCACCGACGCCACCGACAGCAAGCTGTACGTGGCCGTTGGCAGCGGGGTGAACATCTACGACATCCAGGGCACCAAGAAGATCGCGCCGACTCTGATCACCACGCTGGACTTCGGCGCCGGGGCGAGCTCCCACGGCCTCTCGCTTGGCCCCGGCAACAGGTCGATGTACGTCACCAACAAGGTAGCCGGCTCGGTCGGCCGCATCGACGTGGCCACCGACTCCATCGCGGCGGTCTACACCGGCCTCGGCGTCCCCGAGGGCCTGGTGGCGATGAGCAGGACCCCGGCCGCCAAGGGCGAGACGGTCACCTTCGTCAACTCCCCGGCCACCGGCGCCACGATCGGGCGCTCCACCGATGACGGAGCGGTCACCACCGTCGACCTCGCCGGTCTGGGGCTCCCGGGCGTGCCACACCACGTGCAGACCACCTCGATTCAGAGCCGCGCCTATGTCACCTTCTTCAATCCGGCGCGCCTGGGAGTGGTGAGCCTCGGGGCGACCCCGGCCAAGGTGGCCGAGATCGAATTCGCCGACGGCGGCACCACCACCGCCCATGACGTGGCGATCACCTCCGACAACCGCTGGGTCTTCGCCTCCTCGAACGCCACCAACCAGATCTTCTCGATCAAGACCGCGGACAACACCGCAATGGTGGCGGCGGACCAGACCGGCAACCCGGATCTGCTCGCTCCGCACGAGGTGGCCTTCGACCCGAAGACCCAGCAGTTGATGGTCGGCTCGCTCTCCTCCGCCCAGGGCAAGGTGCTGATCTTCAGCGTCGACTCGGCCACCGGCATGCTGTCCAAGGTGAACTCGAAGACCGTCACCTTGGATGACGGCACCAACATGGGCCTCCGCCCGTGGGAGTGCCGCTGGCTCCGCACCGCCGAAGAGGGCTACTGCAGCGTCACTCACATGCCCAACCCGGACGCCGGCTCGCCGATGACGATGAACACCGTCTGGTACGTCAAGCCGGGCGCGGCCACCGGCGCGGCCACCGCGGCGCTGATGCTCGGAGCCACGGAGACGCCCAACGACGTGATCACCAACCTCGACGACACCCGGCTCTACGTGGCGTTCGCGGATAAGGTGACCGTCTACGACATCTCCACCAACCGCGGCGCCCCCACGCAGGTGGCGCAGGTCACGGTGGGCGCTGCGGCGCACGGCCTCGAGCTGTCTCCGAACGGCAAGTCGCTCTACGCCACCGCGAAGAACGGCAACCAGGTGGTGCGCATCGACACGGCGACCAATACCATCGCCAATACCCTCACCACCAACGTGAGCGTCCCCGAGGGCTTGGTCGTTCACTAGGTGAGGTGCCCTCACCCCAGCCCCTCTCCCGCTCCGGCGGGAGAGGGGTTTCTTTTTTGTCCGCTCGGACTAGTCGCCGAGAAGCACCCTGCCCCACCTCACTCGGACGCGCACGGGAAGCTCCCGTCTCGGACGCTGATGGGGACGATAGCAGGGCAGCCGACAACCCGTGAGGCGGCGGTTGACTCCCGCCACCCCAAGCCGGACCTTGGGGCCTCCCGGGTATGAGCGCTCCGGACATCCCCTGGTACCAGACGGCCGTCATCTACGAGCTGCACCTGCGCGCCTTCTACGACTCGAACGCGGACGGCGTCGGCGACATCAACGGCCTGATCGCGAAGCTCCCCTACCTCGAGCGGCTCGGCGTCAATTGCCTGTGGCTCTTGCCGATGTACCCCTCGCCTCTTAGGGACGACGGCTACGACATCGCCGACTACTACGGCATCCACCCCGACTACGGCAACCTGGAGGACTTCAAGCACCTGGTCGAGGAGGCGCACCGGCGGGGCATCCGCATTCTCACCGAGCTGGTGATCAACCACACCTCGGATCAGCACCCGTGGTTCCAGGAGTCCCGCTCCAACCCGCACAGCCCCAAGCGCGACTGGTACGTCTGGAGCGACACCGACGACAAGTACAAGGGCGCCCGCATCATCTTCCTCGACACCGAGCGCTCCAACTGGACCTGGGATCCGGTGGCCAAGCAGTACTTCTGGCACCGCTTCTTCTCACACCAGCCGGACCTCAACTACGACAACCCCGCCGTCCAGGCCGAGATGGTCAACGTGATGCGCTTCTGGTTGGACCTCGGGGTGGACGGTTTCAGGGTCGACGCGGTGCCCTACCTCTTCGAACGGGAGGGCACCTCTTGCGAGAACCTCCCCGAGACGCACGCCTTCACAAGGCGGCTCCGGGCGCTGATCGACCGCGAGTACAGAGGCCGGGTGCTCCTCGCCGAGGCCAACCAGTGGCCCGCCGACGTGCGCGTGTACTTCGGCGAGGGGGACGAATTCCACATGGGCTTCCACTTCCCGGTGATGCCCCGCCTGTTCATGGCCGTCCGCCGCGAGGAGCGGAGGCCGATCGTGGAGATCCTCCAGCAGACCCCACAGATCCCCGAGGGCTGCCAGTGGGCGATCTTCCTCCGGAACCACGACGAGCTGACCCTGGAGATGGTGACCGACGAGGACCGCGACTACATGTACCGCGAGTACGCCAAGGACCCGCGGATGCGGCTCAACCTCGGCATCCGCCGCCGGCTGGCGCCGCTGATGGACAACGGCAGGCGCCGCATCGAGCTGCTCCACAGCCTCCTGTTCAGCCTGCCGGGAACGCCGGTCCTCTATTACGGCGACGAGATCGGCATGGGGGACAACATTTACCTCGGCGACCGCAAGGGCGTCCGCACTCCGATGCAGTGGAGCGGCGACCGCAACGCCGGCTTCTCCGACGCCGACTCGGCCCGGCTGCACGCCCCGGTGATCTCCGACCCGGTCTACGGTTACCAGGCGATCAACGTCGAGGCGCAGGAGCGCACCAACACCTCGCTGCTCGCCTGGGTGAAGATGATGATCGACGTCAGGGCGCGGCACCCGGTGTTCGCCAAAGGGAAGCTCTCCTTCCACAACCCGCACAACCCCAAGGTGCTCGCCTTCGTGCGCCAGTCGCCCGAGGAGACGGTGCTGGTGGTGTGCAACCTGGCCCGCTCCGCACAGCCGGTGGAGCTCTTGCTCCCCGAGTGGCGAGGCCACCAGCCGGTGGAGCTGATCGGCGAGACGCCCTTTCCCCCGATCGGCGAGGGGCCCTACCAGCTCTCCTTGGGACCGTACATGTTCCTGTGGTTCAAGCTCGTCGAGCCGAGCAGAAAGGCGTGAATCCATGCGCGTCGAACTGAGCCGCCTGCCGGACTTCCTGAACAAGCGCCGCTGGTTCGCGGCGAAGGGCTGGCCGCTCAGGCATATCTCGCTGGTCGATCACGCGGATCTCGAGTTGGGCGGCAGGTCGTTCGGCCTGGCGGTGGTGGAGGTCGCCTACACGGTAGGCGCTCCGGAGCGCTACGCCCTCGCGGTGTGGGCCGACGAGCGGGCTGAGCTGCACGAGGCGGCCGAGGAGGAGCCCCTGGCGCATTTCTTGGTCGAGCTGATCCGCAGCCAAGGCGAGATCCCGACCGGGGGCGGCTCGCTCCGGGGATGGCGGACGGAGGAGTCGTCGCCCCTCTGGGGCGCGCTGCCCGAGCGGCCGAAGGTGCGCCGATCCGAGGCCGACCAAAGCAACACCTCGGTCGTCTTCGGCGAGCAGGTCATCCTCAAGCTCCTCCGCAAGATCGAACCCGGGCTGAACCCGGAGCTGGAGATCGGCCGCTTCCTCGCCCGGAGGCATTTCGCCCGCGCGCCCGAGCTGATGGGGTGGATCGACTTCACCGGCCCAGCGGCCTCCACGGTGGCGGTGGCGCACCGCTTCGTGGCGGGCGCCCAGGACGGCTGGTCCTTCACGCTGGAGGCGTTTCGCTCCTCGCCCCACCTCTCCGCCGACTTCCTCGGGCGAATCCGTCAGCTCGGGACTCGGGTGGGCGAGCTGCACGCGGCGCTGGCCTCCGAGCTGGACGACCCGGCCTTCTCTCCGGAGCCCTTGGGCACCGAGGACCTCCAGCGGTGGAGCTCCTCGATCATCGGCCAGCTCGGGGTGGCCCTCTCGGAAGCGGGGGCGGCGGCGCCGGAGCTGGTCCCCAAGCGGGCGCAGATCGGCGAGCGGGCGCGCCTTCTGGCGCACCTTACGGCCTCCGGGCTCAAGACACGGGTCCACGGAGACCTTCACCTGGGCCAGGTGCTCTGGGCCGCGAGCGACTGGCTGGTGTTCGACTTCGAGGGAGAGCCGGGCCGCAGCTTCGCCCAGCGCCGCGAGAAGCACACCCCGCTCAAAGACGTGGCGGGGATCTTGCGCTCGTTCGACTACGCCGAGGCGGCGGCGGTCCTCGAGGGGTGCCCGAGCGGAAAGCGCGCCCAGGCCACCCGCTCGGCGTTCCTCGAGGGTTACTGGGAGGCCACAAAGGCCTCGCGCTTCCTCCCCACCGAAGGGGAGACTCGGCGCGGGCTCCTCGATGCCCTGGAGCTGGAGAAGAACATCTACGAGCTGAGGTACGAGCTGCAGCACCGGCCGGACTGGGTGAGGATCCCGGCGCGGTCGCTGATGGAGGTCGCCGGGTGAGGCAGAGTGCGGAGTGGACCGAGACCGAGGAGGCCATTCGCCTCCTCACCGGGCTCAGGCTCAGGGATCCGCATCGCCTGCTCGGCGCCCACCCTTCGGGCGACGCGGTGATGGTGCGGGCCTATCGGCCCGAGGCGGTGCGGGTGGACCTGCTTCCGGACGGAGGCGGGCGGATCCCGATGCGGCCGCGCGGGAGCGGTCTGTTCGAGGCGCGGGCGGAAGGCCGGAGCGAGGTGTTCCCCTACCTCCTCGAGGTCGAGTACCAAGGCGGAGCGGTCTACGGGCTGCGCGATCCCTATGCCTTCCCGCCCACCCTCGGGGAGCTGGACCTGTACTTCGCCGGCGAAGGCCGTCACGAGCAGCTCTGGCGGCGGCTGGGGGCGCACCCGATCCACCACCAGGGAGTGATGGGCGTGTCCTTCGCGGTGTGGGCGCCCACCGCGGCCTCGGTCTCGGTGGTGGGCGACTTCAACGGTTGGGACGGGCGGCTGCACCCGATGAGGGCGATGGGGGCCTCGGGCATCTGGGAGCTGTTCGTCCCCGAGGTGGGCGAGGGCGCGCGGTACAAGTTCGAGGTGCACCCCGCCCACGGCGGGCCGCGGCTGCTCAAGGCCGATCCGTTCGCCTTCCGCACCGAGGTGCCGCCGCAGACGGCTTCGGTGGTGCACGATCTCGGCCGCTACCGCTGGGGCGACGGCGACTGGCTGGCGGCCCGGGAGCGGGCGGATCTCCGCCGCGGGCCGATGTCGGTGTACGAGGCGCACCTGGGATCCTTCCGGCGCGTGATGGAGGACGGGAACCGCCCGCTCACCTACCGGGAAGCGGCGGAGGCGCTGGGCGACTACGCCTTCCGGATGGGCTTCACCCACGTCGAGCTCTTGCCCGTGGCGGAGCACCCGTTCGGCGGATCGTGGGGCTACCAGGTCAGCGCGTACTACGCGCCGACGGCCCGCTACGGCCACCCCGACGACTTCCGCTTCCTGGTGGACGCGCTCCACCGGCGGGGAGTGGGAGTGATCGTCGATTGGGTCCCGGGCCACTTCCCGCGCGACGACTTCGCCCTCTCGCGCTTCGACGGCACCGCGCTCTACGAGCACGAGGACCCCCGCCAGGGCGCCCACCCCGACTGGGGGACGCTCATCTTCAACTACGGCCGGCACGAGGTCAGAAACTTCCTCATCGCCAACGCGCTCTTCTGGATCGAGGAGTACCACCTCGATGGCCTCAGGGTGGACGCGGTGGCCTCGATGCTCTACCGCGACTACAGCCGCGCCCCGGGGGAGTGGGTGCCCAACCGCTACGGCGGGCGGGAGAACGAGGAGGCCGTCGCCTTCCTCCGCGAGCTCAACGAGGTCCTCCGCCGCAAGCACCCGGCAGTGGTGACGATCGCCGAAGAGTCCACCGCCTGGCCGAAGGTGAGCCGGCCGGCCTCCGAGGGAGGCCTGGGCTTCACCTTCAAGTGGAACATGGGATGGATGCACGACACCCTCGCCTACTTCGGGAAGGACCCTCTCTTCCGCCGCTGGCTCCACCACCAGCTCACCTTCGGGCTGATGTACGCCTTCAGCGAGGAGTTCGTGCTGCCGCTCTCGCACGACGAGGTGGTGCACGGCAAGCGCTCGCTCCTCTCGAAGATGCCCGGCGACGAGTGGCAGCGGCTGGCCAACTTGCGCGCGCTCTTCGGTTGGATGTGGGCCCACCCGGGCAAGAAGCACCTCTTCATGGGAGGAGAGCTGGGCCAGCTCGACGAGTGGAGCCCCGACCGCAGCGTCGACTGGCACCTGCTCGAGCGGCGCTCTCACCATGGCGTGCAGGCGCTGGTGAGGGATCTCAACCGGCTGTACCGGGCGGAGCCCGCCCTCCATCAGACGGACTCGGAGGCCTCCGGTTTTCAGTGGGTGCAGGCCGACTCGGCGGACGCCAACGTCTACGCCTTTCTCCGCAGCTTTGGCGGCCGGCAGCTCTTGTGCGTGGCCAACCTTTCCCCCTTGGTACGCCACCGCTACCGAGTGGGGGCGCCGGCGTCCGGCCTCTACCGAGAGGTGCTGAACACCGACGCCTCGGAGTACGGAGGCTCGGGCGTGGGAAACCTTGGCTCGGTCCACGCAGCGCCCCTCGCCTGGGACGGGCAGCCCGCCTCGCTGGAGCTCTCGCTGCCGCCGCTCGGCGTCCTCTGGCTGCGGCCGGAGACCGGGTAGCTCGGCAAGATGGCTCAAAGGCCCCGGGTCGGGACCAATCAGCCTGCGCAGCGAAAAATCGCCCCCAGCAGTGCGTCCAGCTTGAGCGGCTTCTGCATCAGCTCCACCGGCCTGAGCGCCAGACGGCCCGGGTTGGAGTGGGCAGTCATCACGATCACCGGAACCGAGGCGAGCGCCGAATCGCGGGCCAGCTCCTCCAGGAACTGCCAGCCGTTCATCACCGGCATCATCAGGTCCAGCAGGATCACCCGCGGGACGGGGCAGGACCTGAGCAGCGCCAGCGCCTCCTTGCCGTTGGAGGCAGGGAGCGCCTGGTAGCCCTCGTCCTCCAAAAGCTCGCAGAGCGTGTCCCGGAGGTCGGGATCGTCATCCACCACGAGGATGCGCTTTTCGGACATGACTCGAAAGGCCCGCCGGGACTGCGCGGGCCTTCGCGTGTGGAGCTAATCGGGATCGAACCGATGACCTCTTGAATGCCATTCAAGCGCTCTCCCAGCTGAGCTATAGCCCCATCTCGAAGCGGCGGTCCCTGGGTCGGCACGCCGGGAAACGCGCGAGCTTCTACCGCTTCTTCCCCTTCGGCGCCATCAACGTCTTCCCGGAGACGTTCGAGCCGCGATGGCCCGGCTTCACGATGCGCGAGGCCACCTCGGCCCCTTCCCGCAAGAGGTCGGAGATCTCCGCCCGATGGGCGTCGAGCCGCTTCTGTTCCTCCTGCATCACCCGAGCCGCAGCCGAGAGCGACGGAGGGAGCGCGAGCTTGCCCTTCTTCACCTGCTCCCAGACCGCTCCGCCGAAGTCGCGGAGCGCCCGGTCGAAATCCGACTCGAGGAAGTTGGACTGCACCTTGGCCATCGCCAGGGCGCTCGTGTGCTCCACCTGCTTGCGCAGCTCGACAAGCTGCGTTTGCGCCTGCTCCCAGGCGGCGGTGATCTGACGGACGACGTCGTTCTGCTTCTGCTCTGCCAGGGCCGTGCCTCCCAAAGGAGCTTGCGTAGCCGCCCGCCGAACGGCTGTCAACCTGCGCGCCGCCCCACGCAGCCGGCGAGGACGCGCTCCACCTCGTCCAGGTCGAACGGCTTGGTGAGGATGGCGTCGGCCCTGGCGCAACCCAGCGCCCCGTCGATCTCTCGGCCGGAGGCGCCGCTCATCAATACCACCGCCGCCCCCAACCGCCTCGCCGCGTCGATCACCTCTCGGCCGGCCTCCATCTCGCCTCCGATGCGCAGGTCGGTGAAGATGACGTCGAAGGCTTCTTCGAGCATCGCCTCTCGCGCCTCGCGGGCGCCACCCACCGCCCGGACCGCCGCAAGATCGGAGAGGAACTCGGCGAGCCCGTCGCGGATCCCCTCATCGTCCTCCACCACGAGGATCCTCAACCTCGTCTTCGCCGCCTCGGCCATGCAGCGCTCCCGGCGGCCGCCTGGCCGCTCTCCCAGTGGCCCTCCCCGGACTCGAACCGGGACGCCTTTGAGGGGCAACGGATTTTGAGTCCGTCTCGTCTACCAATTTCGACAGAGGGCCATCGACTCTGTGCGCCGAGCCTTATACCCCCAACGGCTGACGGTCGTAGCGAGATTGCCGAATGCAGCCTCGAGCGCTAAAGGAGTGCCAGACTCATGCTCAACCTGCTCGTCGCCTTCGCGGCCGGCCTGGCAGTGACGCTGGCCGTCCGACTCGGCGGCTTTCAACTCTACGCGGGGATCATCCCCGGCACGGTCGTCTTCCTGGGGACCTACCTGGTGTTGGCGCGGCGCGTCTTCAAGAAGATCCAGGATCTCACCGGCGAGGCCCACAAGGAGTTGACCGCCTCCGCCAACCCGCGCGAGCAGCAGCAGCGGGCGGCCAAGGCGGTGAAGATCCTCGAATCGGGGCTGCGGTACGCGCGCTGGCAGTTCCTGGTGGCCTCGCAGATCCACGGCGGCATCGGGCAGATCAAGTACATCCTCAAGGATCACGAAGGGGCGCTGGCCGCCTTCGCCAAGGCGCACTCGCGTGACTACATGGCGCTGATGATGCGCGGGGCCTTGCACTACCAGCGCAAGCAGTACGAGGAGATGGAGAAGGCCTTTGAGGGTGCGGTGAAGGCCGGGAAGAAGGAAGGGCTGGCGTGGGCGAGCTACGCCTGGTGCCTTTTGCAGCTCAAGGAGAAGGAAAAGGCGCTCAAGGTGATGGGCCGGGCAGTCCAAGCCAATCCTTCGGATGAGAAGCTCAAGAGCGGCCTCACCGCGCTCCAGAACGACAAGAAGCTGAAGATGAGGGCTTGGGAGCCCATGTGGTGGAGCCTCGGGCTGGAGACTCCGCCGGTCCAGATGCAGGGCCGGCAGGTGCGTTTCCTTCGGCGCTGAGCCTCCCCCGCCCGGCCGAGGGCGGTGGCTGTGCGAAGTTGCAATTTCTGCTGTGGGCCTGTCGAACCGGTCCGAGGCGACAGCGCAAGAGCCGGCAACGCCTGAGAATCATCACTCGCCGTGGGGCATGTCGCTTGCTCGCCACCAGCGAGGTTGGGTGGCGGCCGGGGGGCTCGGCAGGTGGGGATGGCAGTGGACAGCCGTTCAGGCGATGGGGCATTTCGGTTGGGGTCTGTCGAGCCCCCCGTGCAGTCAGACGAGGTGGACCGCATGTGGCGGTGGGCAGAGGGCTCTCCACGGCGGCGGGCGGTCGTCCTTTTGGTCGAGGCCGATCCCGGACAAGCGGCGGCGCTGGGCCAGCTCCTCGCCACGCGGTACGAGGTGCGCACGGCCAACGACGGAGACGAGGCGATCGAGAGGGTGCGATCCGCCCCGCCGGACCTGGTGCTCAGCGAGGCGCGCCTGCCCCATGGAGGCAGCCTGGCCGACCCGAAGGAGCTGTCGCGCGAGCTTCGTTCCCGCGGCGTCCCGGTGGTGTTCGTCTCGGCGCCGAGCGACGAGCTGTCTGCCGAATGCCTCGACTCGGGGGCGGCCGACTTCGTGGCCAAGCCGGCAGGGCCGCGGGAGCTGGTCGCGCGAGTGGAGCGCGCCATCCGACTCGCGCGGGAGCGCGCCTGCCTCGAGGCGTTGGCTCAGACCGACGCCCTCACCGGGCTGGCGAACTTCCGCGGCCTCGTCCGCCGCGCCGAGCATGAATACCAGCGCGCGGTGCGGTACGGGCACCCGCTCTCGGCGGTGACGATTGACCTCGACCGGCTCAAGGAGACCAACGACCGCTACGGG
>JACPVI010000066.1 GCA_016191815.1 Myxococcales bacterium | reverse complement strand
GGCCGCGCGTCGCTGCGGACCAGCGGGACTTCCCCTTCTGGTCGGGAGGGGAAAAACGCGATTGCGTTCGGCCACCACGAACGCGTAGCAGCACAGGGCGACCGAGACGTGGTGGTGCCAGCCGCGAAAGCGGCGGCCCTCCACCAGTCGTGTTGCCTGCACTCGGCGCTGCTGGAATTCTCGGTGCGGCAGGGAAGGGGACCGCCATTGCTTCTCTCAGCGGAGCTGCCGCCGCCAGTGCGTCTTCAGCGGCAATCACCGGGACCATCGCTGGCACGACGGCAGCCGTTGGAGCTGGCGGGGCAGCCGTCGGAGCAGGAACTGCCGCCGCTATCGCAAGTATGAAGCGGAACAAGAAGGCGAAGACGAAGAAGCCGGCACACAGGCGCTGACGAGTTCTGGCTTGGGGTTAGCGGGATGCTCCTCCCGGAGCGTCATCGCCCCCTGTTCCTCTTCCTCGATTTCTCAGCGAGCTTCTTGGCCTTCTTCTTCGCTCTCTCCCTGTCTCGGTCGCTGCGCCGTTGCTGATCATCGCTCGCTGCCGGTCGGTTCTCCTGCGACCGGAAGCAGGAGAACCAGGACAGATACCGGTGGACATCCTGAGGAATCGAATCGTCGGCTCGTGCCCTGGCCCGCCGGAGACAGCCGTCCTTCCCTCGATCCAGCGCCCGCTGGACATCATCCCAGCCGATGAAGCCGCTGAAGATGAGGCCATCGTCGTAGGCCTTCTTGATCGTCGAGGCCAGCTCCTCCGGCCAAAGGTCCGAAGCCCGTGACGTCAACATGCTCCAGAAGCCCGAGCCACGCTCTGCCTCGGTCCCGGTAAAGAGCGCTCCGTAGAAGGCGAGTACCTCCTCCCGCTGTATGTCCCCCCGGACCACGGCGAAGTTCAGGGCGTGCATGGCGGCGCTGCGCACGTACTCGTCGGCGTTCTTGTTGAGGACCAGATCCTTGATGGCGTCGAGCTTGCCATCGCACGTTTGGTAGAGCAGGACGGGCAGCGTCTCCGTCGTCACGTCGCCCCAAAGGCCGTCCACCGTCTCGTGGTCGAGGGTGAATGCCCGGATGATCGACAGATGGGCTCTGGGCTCTCTGAAATGCGAGAGGAGGGTAACGGCGTAGGTGTGCAGGAGCCGGTTCCCGTCCACGTACTTCTCCGGCGAGACGGCCAGCTCCTCCAGGATCTCAAGGAGCCGGGGGATGATGTCGTCCCGCAGTCGAACCGCCTCCTCCATCTCGGCCCTCCGGTAGGTCTTGGGGGACGAGTCAAAGGCTTGGATGATGCGGTCGATCTGCTCGGCGCTCACGTCGTTCTCCTCAGGGCGGAGGATGCTCTTCGCCGGGTCGTGTGCGGTCAAGACAAGAAGCACGGGGTTCCGAACGAGGCCGCTCCGGTGGGCTTTGAAGATCCGCCGCAGGCTCTTGGGGATTGATCCGAGCCCAAAACCGGGGGAGACATCTGCCCGAGACAAGGAGGTGGCCTTGGGCTTCGACATCCACAGGAAGTTCCCGAAGGACTGTTCGCCTGGGCCAACTTCATGATGCAGTTCGGCTTCGAATACTGCGGCGTCAGCCCGGCGAAGATGACCGTCTCCGACTTCGAGGAGGTCGTCTTCCGCATCTTCCCCCGGAAGGTCTCGGTCGGAGCCTCCCAGGCAGGGGAAATCGTCGATGAGCTGAGGGCCTTCTGGCGATTCGTCGACCGAGAGTTCGGTCTCAAGAATGCTGCCCAGTGCCTCGCAGCGCTCGACGACCAGGCGGTCAAGAAGCTGGAGCGGAAGCTGTCGGACCCATCGAACTTCGGCCTGGCGAAGTCGTTCGTCATGGCGGGGCAGGAGGCAGGGTTCGACACCGACACGGAGGAAGGGCTCCAGCAATGGGTAGCGGCGAACAACGTCCCGCACCTGGACATGACCAAGCCCTCGGTAATGCAGAGGCTCAAGGACTTCATGTGGCGGCCGGAGAAACCCGAGCTGGTTGCTGGCCCCGAGGAGTTGGAAGAACCGGCCGACGAGAACGCTCTACGGCCCATGTTGGATCTCCAAAGCGAATCCAGTCCCTCGCTGGAGACCAGGTTGCGCAAGAGAGAGGAGAGGCGCAGGAAGCGGAAGTTGCGCAAGGCGAGCCAGAGGCGGAACCGGTAGACACGGTAGCGGTGGGTCAGAGATCCACTGCGCCTTCGATGGGTGCCTCGATGTCGACCCGCTTTCGCTTTCCCTTGGTCAGGGCGCTCAACCGGGCAGCAATGCCACGAGACAGAGGCTTCACCACCTCCGGCCGCTGTTGGATATCCTTGGCGAGGAATTCGAGGAAGCGACCGACGAGCCGGTCTTCGATCTGGACATCGGTGTTCGTCTGAGGAGTATTCACGACGTTGCCCCTCTGCTTGCGGCGGTTGTTCATCGCTCCCGGATGATGGGCCCGAAGGCCAAGCCGGACAAGAGAGTGGCCGCCTGGTGGTCGAGCCGCCATAGGCGGTCCCTCGGTCGAGTTGATCTTTTGCAAACTCGGCTTTATTCTGCTTGTCGATGCCGGATGTGGGCCAACCTCTCAAGCCCCAGGAGGCGAAGGCGCTTATTCGGGCCATCTTGGAGGATGGCGGCGTGCGCTGGGGTGACCATGCGCTCAAGGAGCTGGCGAAGGACGATCTGGAGATGAGCGATGCCGTCAATGTCCTTCGAGGAGGCGTGGTTCGGGACCCCGAATGGGAGAACGGCGAGTGGCGCTACCACGTCGAGACCCCACGCATCTGTGTCGTGGTGGCGTTCAGGTCGGAGACGGTCCTCAGGGTCGTAACCGCATGGAGGAAGCAGCGATGAACAACAAGTGCGGTGTGTGCGGGACCGAGATGAAGGAGAGCCGGGAGCTCCTCCCCTACGAGTGCGGCCTCGATGGCATCGTCTTGGAGAACGTTCCCGTGTACCGGTGCCCGAAGTGCGGCGAGCGGGAAGTGGAGGTCCCCAATACGCTGAAGCTGCACCGGGAGATTGCGATGGCCCTTGCCCGTAAGGCGGAGCGGCTCGGCCCCAAGGAGATTCGGTTCCTCCGGAAGTACCTCGGGCTCTCCAGCTCCGAGTTCGCCAGCAAGGTCGGCGTGGACAAGGCCACCGTGTCCCGATGGGAACGGACGGACGAGCCCACGCCGATGGGTGGCCAGACGGAGCGGCTTCTCAGGGTCCTCGTCCTGAGCGAGAAGCCGGTGGAGAGCTACTCGCTCGACGAGGTGGCGGTGAAGGAGCCCAGGACGATGAAGATGAGGTTCACTCCCGAGCGCTCCGGCTGGCGTCCTCATGCCGCCTGACGGGTTCGCTATCTCTTCGTCCGGCTGCGCATGAGGAACTGCTCGATGGCAACCGGGTCGAACCGGACGGCGTTGAGGAGCCTCACGTGCGGCAGCTCTCCCCGCTCGCAGAGCCGGTAGACCGTGGCCCGGCAGACCCCCAGGAGCTCGGCCACCTGAGCGACTCGGAGCAGATGGTCCCGCTTGCCCGGAACCACTGTTCGCGCCCGGCTCCAGGCTGCGCAAGCAGGTGGTCCCCGCCAAGCCCCCGGGGAGAACCCGTCGCTCCTCCGCCATTCAAGCTGCCGCGCCGCCGCCAAGGCCGACTCTTTCTCCCGGCGAATCGCGCCGGCCGCCCGGCGGCGCGTTTCCGCTGAAGTCGCCGCCCAAGGCCGCGCCCGCGCCCACTCGGCTTCCCTGGGCCGAGCTGCTCGAGCGCACCTGGAGCTTGGACTCGCTGCGTTGCCCACGCTGTGCCGCCCGCATGGCCCCCATCGCCGTCGTCAAGGAGCCCGCGGAGGTCGAGCGCTACCTCCAGCACGCCGGCCTCTTCGAGCGCCTCCATCCCTCCGCCCTCGCCCGCGGCCCGCCCTCCGCCACGCGCTGACCCAGACATCCTGCTCGCCCCTGGCGCCTCCACGAGCCCGCCGGGCCGGCATCCCTCTGTCCCGAAACCGTCGAGTCGAACCCCTGGCCGTCGCCCCCGGCCCACCGCGCCCCATGCCCTGGCTTTTCCGCTCTCCCCATCCTTCGACCTCCCAGCCCCTCCTGTTCCCGCTTCCCCAACCTCGAGGCGATTCTTGTCTTACAAGCCCGCAGGTTCCTGCGCGCGGCCTTCCCGCGCCGCGGGGCCTCGACCGGCCGGCAGGAGACAAGCCCAGCACGGGCTCGCCGTCATCAAGGTGCCAGCGCGGCCTTTTCTGAAGCCCGTCTTCGACGAGCACGGACAGCCGGATGAGGTGTCCCGCAGGTTCCTCGCGCGCGTCGCGCGGCTCCTCGGAGGGGACTTCGGGGGATAGAGGGACTGCCCTCCGCGAGGCAATCCTTGCTTGATGCCGCGCCACCCAAGGTCGATCGACCACCCCTGCTGCGGCCATCATTCTCTGGGACGATTTTCTTGCTGATGCGCCCATGGACGTGATTCGCCAGAGCTTCGACCACATCCGGAATCTGCTTTCCACTCCTCGCGACTTGCACCGAACAGGGCACGGCGTCGTGGAGGATTGGACGGAGCTGGAGGCGCTCATCGATGCGATTCGGATGAGCAAGCTCAAGAGCGCGGCGGGACGACCTCCGCACTTGCGAGCTCTGGCGGGAGCGCTGGTGCTTCGTGCTACCCGGAAGATGACGTACCGGGACACCAAGGACCAGATTCGCCACTACGCGCCCCGGCGACGAGCGGGCCTTGCCCTACGCCGCCCAGCGGCGTGCCAGCGACACGCAGAGCACGATGCCGAGCGCGAGCTCCGCGCCGATGAACAGCCAAGCGCCCGGCCCCAGGTGCACCCAGCTGCCGGCGAGCATCTCGCCGCCCAGGAGCACCGTCGGCCCGGCCGCCGCGGCGAGGACGGCGAAGGCAGCTAGCAGGTGCTCCCAGATCTGCCACGGGAGACGCCCTCGCGCACGGCGAACCAGAAGCCCCGCCGCGACGCACGTGGCAAGAGCCCCCGCGAGCCACCTCCAATCGCCGCCATCAGCCAGCATCGCCGCGCCGATTCCGATGGTGCTGAGGGCGAACAGCCCCAAGGCGCCGAGGCCCAAGCGGCGCGCGCGCAGGTCGACTTGCCCGCGGCGGAGCGAAACCGCAGTGAACGCGGCGAAGACCCCCGCGAAGAGGAATACGGGGACTACCCACGCGGCCATTAGGAGGCCGTCCGCGGCGAACTCGAGCGGGCTCTCCAGCGGGCTGTCGCTGCAAGCGCGGTAGGTGGGCACAAAGAACACCGCCGCCATCACCGTGAGCGGCCCGAGAGCGGCCTTTGATCCGCGGCGCTGGCGCATCGCGGTTGTAGGTCCCATGCGCGTCACGGCTTGCACGAGTCGCTCCAATCTGTCCGCGGCCTCGTTTCGGACCCTTGCGCGGACGCGACTCTGAGAATGCGCGGAGCCTGCGCCCCAGTGCGAAGCGAGCTGCGCGGCCTCACACCCTGATTTCGGTCGGCGTCTTGACCTCGCCGGTGGACGGAGCGGCCGGCTCGGGGCCGTCGCCTCCTCCGGGTGCTCCGCTGGCCGCGGTGTCCTTGAACGGGTTGGTCTCCAGGGCGTCCTTGAGCACTTCGTCCATCCGCGAGGCGAAGACGAACTCGACCTCCTTCTTCGCCTGCTCGGGGACGTCCACCAGGTCCTTGCGGCATCGCTCGGGCAGGATCACCCGCTTGATGCCCGCCCGGTGCGCGGCCAGCACCTTCTCCTTGATCCCGCCCACCGGCAACACCAGGCCGCGCAAGGTCGCCTCCCCGGTCATCGCCGTGTCGTGCCTCACCCGGATTCCGGTCATCAGCGAGGTGAGCGCGGTGAGGATGGTCACTCCGGCGCTCGGCCCGTCTTTGGGGATCGAGCCGGCCGGGAAGTGCAGGTGGATGTCCGTCTTCTCGAGGAAGTTGGGGTTGATGCCCAAGACCTCGGCCTTGGAACGCAGGTAGGAGAGCGCCGCCTGGGCCGACTCCTTCATCACGTCGCCGAGCTGGCCGGTGAGCGTCATCCCGCCCTTGCCGATCATCTTGGTGCACTCGATGAACAGCAGATCTCCGCCGGCCGCGGTCCAGGCCAGCCCGGTGGCCACGCCCGGCACCTCGGTGCGCTCGGCGACCTCGGAGTAGAAGCGCTCCGGGCCGAGGATCTCCATCGCTCGATCCGAGCTGATCACCTGCTTGGCGGTCTTCCCCGAGGCCACGTCCACCGCCACCGCCCGGCACACGTCGGCGATGCGGCGCTCGAGGTTACGGACACCCGCCTCCCGGGTGTAGGAGACGATCAGCGTGTGCAGCGCCTTGTCCTGCAGCTCGATGTGCTCGGTGGTGAGCCCGTGCTCCCTAAGTTGCTTGGGAATCAGGTGGAGCTTGGCGATCTGCTCCTTCTCGTCGAAGGTGTAGCCGGTCAGCTCGATGAGCTCCATGCGGTCCCTGAGCGGGCCGGGCACCGGGTCGAGCAGGTTGGCGGTGGCGATGAACATCACCTTGGAGAGGTCGAACGCCACGTCCAGGTAGTGGTCGGAGAAGGTGTGGTTCTGCTCGGGGTCCAAGACCTCGAGCAGCGCCGCCGAGGGGTCGCCGCGGAAGTCGGCTCCGAGCTTGTCGATCTCGTCGAGCATCATCACCGGGTTCCTGGTCCCGGCCTTCTTCATGTTCTGGATGAACCGGCCCGGGAGGGCGCCCACGTAGGTGCGCCGGTGCCCGCGGATCTCCGCCTCGTCGCGCACTCCGCCCAAGGACAGCCGGACGAACTTCCGCCCCACCGCCCGCGCGACCGATTGCCCGAGCGAGGTCTTGCCCACCCCGGGTGGCCCCACCAGGCAGAGGATGGGCCCCTTCATGTCGTTCTTGAGCTTGCGCACCGCCAGGTACTCGAGGATGCGCTTCTTCACCTTCTGGATGCCGAAGTGGTCGTTGTCGAGGATCTTCCGCGCGTTCTCGATGTCCAGGTTGTCGTCGCTGGCCTTGGACCAGGGCAGGTCGGCGATCCAGTCGAGGTAGGTCCTGGCGACGGTGTACTCGCTGGAAGCGGCGGGAATGGTCTTGAGCCGGTTCAGCTCCTTCTGGGCGACCTTCTCCACCTCGGGCGGCAGCCCGGCCTTCTTCAGCCTCTCTTGAAGTTCGTCCAGCTCCTCCTCCTCCTCGCCCATCTCCCCCAGCTCTTCCTTGATCGCCTTGAGCTGCTGGCGCAGGTAGTACTCCCGCTGGGTCTTGGACATCTCCCCCTTCACCGCGGAGTCGATCTTGTTGGAGAGCTTCAGGATCTCCCGCTTGCGGTTCAAGAGCTCCAGGACGAGCTTCATCCGCGCCTTGAGGTCCACCGTCTCCAGCACCGCCTGCTTCTCCTCGATCGGCACGTCCACGTTGGCGGCGATGAGATCGGCCAGGTGGCCGGGGTGGGTGATGGACTCCACCAGCTCGGTGGCGGCGGCCGGCAGCTCGGGCATCAGCTCGATCACCTCGCGGGCGAGCTTCTTCAAGTTGATGCCCAAGGCCTCCACCTCGACGTTCTCGGCGGCGGTCCTGTCCTCCACCGCCTCCACCCGGGACTTGAGGTAGGGCGTCTCCTGGACCAGCTCCACCACCCGGAAGCGGGCGAGCCCTTGCACCACGAGCGAGTAGTTGTCCTCGCCCATCTTGAGCAGTTTCACGATGCGGGCCACCGTCCCCATCGAGTAGAGGTCGGCCGCTCCGGGGTCCTCCTCCTCGGCCCGCCTCTGGGTGACGACCCCGATCACCTGGTCGTCTCGCACCGCGTCCTTGATGAGGGCGATGGTCTTCTGGCGGCCCACCGCCAAGGGCAGCACCCCTCCGGGGAAGAACACCGAGTTGCGGAGCGGAAGGATCGGCAGGACCTGGGGGATGTCGTCCTTGTTGATGAGCCCCGGCGGGCCCATCGGCGCGGCCATCGTCGTGGCAGCTTGGGGGGCTTTCTTCTTCTCGTCGGACATGGGAGGGCAGCTCCTACCTAACCGCTCTACGCGAATTTTCCCGTCGGATGACGGACTTGGCCCCTGGCGGCCTGTGGTGCAACCGTCCTAGCCTAGCAACGAAAACGCCCGGCGGCGCCAGCGGATTTCAGCCAGGCGAGGAAGCCTTCTCGCCGCCGGCCGGCAGGTAGGGCATTCTTCGGTTCCGGGCCGGTGCCCCTTGCCCATCGGAGGGCCCATGCGGAGCCTTCGCATCACCTACTTGCTCCTGGCCTGGCTGGCCGTGCAGGGGTGCATCTGCGACAACCCGGTCGACGACCCCGACTCGAAGGTGCCGGGCCAGTGCCTGGCCGAGAAGCCGGTGCCCGAGCCGCAGCGGCTGGACATCCTGTTCGTGGTGGACAACTCGGGCTCGATGAAGGAGGAGCAGGAAGGCGTCGCCCGCGAGCTGACCGCCTTCATCGAGGAGGTGAAGAAGGGCGGCGGGGTGGCCCAGGACTTCAACGTGGGGGTGATCACCACCTCGGTGTACCAGCACACTTTGGTCAACGGAGTGCGCGGCTACCGGGAATACCCGGGCCAGGCGGGCCGGCTCCAGCCGGTGCCGGACCGCAGCGGCGACGGAGGGGTGGTGCTCGGCACCGGCACGGAGAAGATGCTCTCAGGGCTGGACCCCGAGTTGACCGACAAGTTCGGCCGGCTGGTCCAGGTGGGCACCTTCGGGAGCGGCCAGGAGACCCCGTTCGAGGCGATCCGGCTGGCGCTGAGCCCGCCGCTCATCGACACCCCGATGGAGCAGGGCGGCAACGGAGGATTCTTCCGCGACCGGGCGAGGCTCTTGGTGGTGGTGGTGACCGACGAGGACGACTGCAGCGAGATCGCCAGGCCTTCCACCGCCACGGTGGGGAGCGACCCCACCCGCAACTGGTGCTACGAGCAGCGCGCGAACCTGGTCAGCGTCCCGGAGTACCACCAGATCTTCACCCAGGAGATCAAGGACGGGACTGAGGCGGCCCGGGAGATCGTCTGGGCGACCATCGGGCCGGTGGGGGTCACCTCCAAGGAGGTGAAGGAGGTGATCGTGGACGGTCAGGTGCGGAACATCGACTGCCCCACCTCGTACCAGCCCGGCTTCCGCCAAAAGGAGATGGCCGCGCTGTTCGACTCTTCTTTGGCCAACCTGGATTCGATCTGCAAGCCGTCATACCGCGAGACCCTGGTGGCGATCGCCGGCTTGGCGAACATCAGCCAGGTGCTCGAGCTGCGGAGCGTGCCGAACCCGGCGATGCTGCAGATCACCATCGTCCGCCGCGACGGCAGCCAGACGGTGTGCACCATGTCGAACGGCGGGCTGGTCAACTGGGACGAGCCGAGCGGGGACCAGCTGGGTCGGGTGCACTTCGGCAACCAGTGCCTGCGGCGCGCGGACGACAAGGAGCTGAAGATCGAGCTGCTCTGCGCCGGCTGAGGACCGCGTCCTGGTCGGGCACCGTCTTGTGGACCAGGGCGTGGACGCCGACATCGACGGCCACGGCGACGCGGTCTCCCCTCCAGGTGCACGTCCAGGTCGAGACTGGCTACGGTGCGGTGCATCGACCTCATCTGCGCCAACCGCACGATGGGGTCCTCCGTCCGATTGGCCTCCGGGCCACTCGTCCGGAACTGCCTGCGCCCGCCGAGCGTTTCAGCCGGCGATGCTCCGCGCCTCCGCGATCGGCCTCCTCCTCGCGGCCCCTGCTTCTGCGCTCCCGCCCGAGTCCGGCGCGAAGATGATCGCGGCGGCTCGCTCGGTGCTCGGGACCCGGTACGAGTTCGGCGGGCGGCTCGGGGGCGGCGGCATCGACTGCCTGGGAGTGGTCTTCCTCGCCGCCGAGGCGGTCGGCTCCTGCGGCTGGAAGTCCTTCTCGGTCAATCCCACCGAGCTGGTCGGCCGCCGCGAGCTGGGAGCCGCCGTTCCGGGGATGAGTCCCGTTCGCTCCGAGGAGCTGGAGGTGAGCCAACTACAAATCGGCGACGTGTTGCTCTTGGTGAGCTACCAGGAGAATCCCGCGGAGCCAGCGGTCGGCAGCCTCGGGTCCGAGCCGGTCTGGGTGTGGCATACCGGCCTGTATTCCGGCGGGGGCAAGTGGATCGTCGGCGACCACTTCGCCGGGAAGGTGATCGAGGTCAATCTCCAGCAGTACCTCCGCGACTACGCGTTCGCCTACGCGGGAGCGTTGGTCACCCGCATGGAGGCCGGTCCCTCGCCCAGGCGCTGCCGGAAGCACGCCCCGATGCTCTCTCGGAGCCGGGCGCTGAAAAGCGAGAAGCGCTAGCGTTCGCCTCGTGGACGACCGCAGCGTCCGGGACGCGCTCGAAGATGCGCAGGCCGAGCTCAAGCGCGCGCGCGATCGGCTCGCGGAGCTCGAATCCCAGAGCACCGAGGCCTTGCAGCAGCGCATCCAGGAGCTCGAGCAGACGCAAGTCGAGCTGCGCTCCCGGCTGGAGCGAGCCGACGCCGTGCGCGACGATTGGTCGAAGCGCTTCACGCAGATTCAGGCCGAGCTGTCCGTGGCGCGCGCCGAGCAGGCGCGGCTGAAGAACCAGCTCGACGTGGCCCGCCTCGAGAGCGGAAAGCGGCCCGTCGCGCACGACAACCAGGCGGGCTTGATCGTCGGGGCCGCCGGGGCGGCGCTTTTGGTGCTCTGGCTGGTTGTGCACTTGCTCGGTTGAGCGGGTGCACTTCCGGAGCGCCGGAGGAGCTGAGGCCGGCACCTCGCGCTCGGCGCTCGGTTGCGGTATTCACCGGCGGTGGAGGTCGCCGTGTCGAGTCAAGCCTCGTCGGATGCCGTCGGACCGCCGCGCGCGGCGACGGCCCTCGTGCTCGGCACCTTCGTGGTCCTCCTCTCCTCCACCTTCTTTCGGCACACCGACGTGGGCGACGCCCAGGTCTACCAGGTGGTCGCCCGGAACATGGTGGCTGACGGAGAGTGGCTGTCGCTGCGCTACCTCCCGGCGGTGCATCCCCGTTTTCACGAGCATCTGCCGTTCGGCTTTTGGCCGATGGCGGCGGCGATGCGGGCGATGGGCGAATGGGCGCTGCGCCCGCTGTTCACCCTGATGTCCCTGGGAGTGGTGCTCCTGGGTGGCGCCATGGCCCGGAGGCTGGCCGGTCCATGGGCGGGCCTGGCCGCCATGGTGGTGCTGGCCACCACCGAGAAGTTCTTCTTCCAGGCAGGCTATCCGCTTTTGGACCCGCCGCTGCTCTTGCTTGCCACGGCGTCGGCGTTCCCCATCTTCGCCGGGAAGGTCCGGGCCCGGGAGTGGGCGCTCTCCGCGGTGCTCGCGGCCGGAGCCGTGGCGGTGAAGGGGCCTTTCGGCCTGGTGCCGCCTCTGGCGGCCATCTTGGCGCGCGCGGTAGCCGATCGTTCTTGGCGCATCTTGTGGATCGGCGGGGCGATGCTTTGCCTGGCGGCGGCTCCGGTGGCGGCGTTCCTCGCCGCGAGCCCGGCGTGGTGGGAGGGATACGTGGTCCATCAGATCATCGACTCCGTGACCGGCGTCCGCTCGGATGGACGGATGGATCGGCTGTACGCGGTGAAGACGATCGTCGGCCGCTTCTGGCCGTGGCTGCCGCTCGTCGTCCCCGGGGCAGTGCTTGCGCTTGGCTGGCCGAGGCGTGCGGCGGACTGGCTCTCGGCTGGAGCACAGACGCGCCGGGCAGCGGCGATCGCCGGCCTCGCCTGCGCGGCGGCCGCATTGACGCTGTCCTTGCCGGCGAGGAAGATCTGGCACCACACCCTGGTGGCCTATCCGTTGCTCGCGGTGCTTTGCGGAGTGGCGGTGGGTCCGCGGCTCGCCCGGCTGCTCTCCACTGCTTCGAGGGCGCGCCGTGCGGTGTGGGCGCTCGCGTGCGTGCTGGCCGCTTCGCTTTTCGCCTCGGCGGCGGGGCTCGACCGGCTGCTCATGGATCCGCCCTGCGCGGTGGCCACGGAGTTCTCCGGCGAGCTGGCCGCGGTGCGGCCGGGGACGGCCGTCCTGGTGGTGTCGGACCGCGACGAGTGGGACGTCATCTCCGCGCTCGCCTACGAGCATCGCGTCCAGCCCTGGCCCGCTGGATGCGCCGACGAGGCCCCGTCGGAGGTGCGAGGGGCACCGTTGGCGATGGTGAAGGAAGCCCTCTGGCCCGCTTGCTCCGCCTGGCGGGAGCTCTCCCGCGGGAGGGGTTGGGTGCTCGCCGCGCGGATCTCCACGGGAACGTGACACGCAGGTCAGGCTGGAAGCGCTTCTGCCCAGAAGGCCGCGCCGGATCCCGGGCACTTCCGAGACTGGGGCGGTGGCCCCGGGCTTGCTCGCGCAGGCGCCCACGATGATTGCCTCGTTGATCGGTACCGCCTTCCTCTTCGCCGGACCGCCGGAGCAGGAGGCCCCGCTGCCCGAGCCGCCGCTGATCTCGGTGCCCGAGGAGAGCGCCCCATCGAGCAGCTCCGAGCTTCCCCCTCCGCCGTTGGTATCCATCCCCGAGCCGGAGGCGCCCGTCGCCTCCGTTTCGGCGCGAGTGAGCCCGGTTGGCCGGGGCGCACGCATCGTCGGAGAGCTGACCCTGGGACTGCTCTCCGAGCTGGCGGTGGGGACGGCGGGCTTCATCGCCGGTGCGGTGGCGTTCGCGCCCGGCGGCATCGGAGGCATGCTGCTGGGCGCTTTCCTCGGCGGGAGCGCCGGCATCTTCGTGGGCTCCGCGGTAGGGGTGATGGCGGTCGGCGCCTTGGCCAAGGGAGGCGGCTCGCCGCTGGCCGCGCTGGCCGGATCGCTCGTAGGATTGCTCGCCGGCCTTGCGGCGGCGGTGGTCTGGGCGTCGACCCCGATGGATTCCTCCAGCCAGGGACTGGCGGCCGGGCTCTCCTTCCTGTCAGGGCCGCTGCTAGGGGCGGTGGTCGGCTACGAGCTCAGCGCCTCGGGAGGAGAGCTGGCCGTCGCTCCGGCGGTGGCGCCGAGCCCGGGAGGCAGCGGCGCGGTGCTCGCGCTGACCGGGAGGTACTGACGTAGGCGGCGCCTTCGGCGCACGCCCTCGAATCGACGAGTGACGGCTCCCGCGCGGCGCCAGCGGGCCCGATGTGCGCGCAGCAGCGCCTTCGCCGCCCCGTGGGCTCGGCCAAACCGGCATCGCCGTGCGCGCTCCCGGCCTCTCAGTTCATGGCGGCGGCGATCGCTCCGGCCGAGAGGATCGCGTTCGCCACCCCTCCGATTCCCATGAGCCAGGCCCACCCGTCGCGCTTTCCCCAGTACTTGAGCCGGAAGGTCTCGAGGTAGTCGACCTAAGGGCGCGAGGCGCAGGCCGCGCAGAACAGCTTCCTGTCGATGATTTGAGCCGTGCCCGGCGCAATGAACGTCCCGCAGCGGCTGCAAGGGAAGGTTGCCGCCGGCCCGGCTTGATCGCCAGGAGTCATCGGCCGCGCAGTTTGCCACGGCTTGCCGCGCGAAGCTCAGCGCCGGAGGATGATCCCGCAGGCGATTCGATCGCCGGCGGCCCCGGCAGGATCGGTGCGGTAGTCGTCCGAGGTGGCGTGAATCACCAGCGCCGCCCCGTCGGCGTCGAACAGCTTCTCATCGAGCGCGGCCGAGGTGGTGATCACCTCGGCTTTGAGCTTGCCGTCCGCGGGGACGAACAGGTTGGGCATGTCCCCTCCGTGGGCCCCCTTGGGGTTCTCGAAGCCGTGCTGGTGCCCCGCCGGATTGAAGTGTGCGCCCGCCGACTTGAAGGGGGGCTCGCACTTCCCGGTTTCGTGAATGTGGAAGGCGTGCGGCCCCGACGGCACCCCAAAGATATCCACCGAGACGAGCAGGCCAGCCTGCGTCTGCCGGAGGGTGGCGGTGCCCACCACCTTCCCCTGGGCGTCCTTGAGCTCGGCGGTGGCCGCCGCCCCACTCGGAGGCGGCGCCTTCGGGGCAGCCCCCGGCGCTGTCTTCGGCGCCTTCTCGCCCGCCAAACCGATGGCGGCGACCAGCAGTCCGATGGCGGCGACAGTCTTTTTCATGGAGTCATCCTTTCTCCAGGCTGCTGGCCTGGGTAGACGGCTCCGCGTCCGCTCGCAAGCGGGCCAGGCGGCTGATGCCCGCGCGCCGACACCACTCCGAAGCGATGTCAGCCCCCTCTTGCATACTGAACAGGTGTGTAGCACTCTGAC
This sequence comes from Myxococcales bacterium, assembly GCA_016191815.1. Taxonomy (GTDB): domain Bacteria; phylum Myxococcota; class Myxococcia; order Myxococcales; family Myxococcaceae; genus JACPVI01. Next base: position 28,556 of record JACPVI010000066.1, on the reverse strand, counting down.
CAGGAGGCTTCGAGATGGACGGCAGGGCCAGCGCGGCGGTGGTCGAGCGGCTGCGGGAGCGCATCCAAAAGCTCCAGGCCGCTCCGCGGACGTACCTGTTGTCGCTAAGGACTCAGGTGGCGGGCTTCGACCAGCTCTTCCCAGGCGGCGCGGTGCCCCTGGGCACCGCCCTCGAGCTGTGCGGCGAGGCGGCTTCCGGGCGAACCAGCCTCGCCTTGCGCGCGGTGGCCGCCGCCGGCCGGGAGGGGAGGCTCGCGGCCTACGTCGATGGCCCCCGCGAGCTTTACCCCCCGGCCGCCGCCGCCCTCGGCGTCGATCTGAGGCGGCTGCTCGTCGTCCAGCCCAAGGCGCCCGGCCAGCTCGCCTGGACCGCCGTCCAGCTCTGCCGGAGCGGCGCCTTCACTTGCGTGGTGCTGGATCTCACCCACACCGGGGTGCGCCTCTGCCTTGCCGAGGGCAAGAAGCTCGCCGACGCCGCCTTCCGCGGCGGGAGCCTGCTCATCCTGCTCACCCCTCCCGAGTCCCCCGCCGACGGAGTGGTCCGCCTCTCCACCCGGGCGGTGGGCCTTTCGGGCCTGGAGGTTTCGGTGCTCCGAAACCGCCAGGGCGGCGCCGGCGCGCGGGCGCTCATCGGCTGGGAGTCGCTCTGCCCGGCTCCCCCCGTCTTTCGCCACCGCCGGCCCGAGGCTCCGCCCGAGGGAGAGCTGGGCCCCCTCCACCCGCCCTACCAGCGGCCGAAGTCCGGGGTGGACCGCGACGGCGGTCTCTGCCGAAGCCGCCCCGGCCGCGACTGCCAGCTCCCCTCCCTCGCCCCAAGCCTCGGCCTTTCCACCCACTGATGCGCCGTGCGCCTGTGCTACCTCCACCTGCCTCGCTTCCCCGTCCAACGAAGGGTGGTGGAGACGCCCTCGCTCTCGAAAAAGCCTCTCGCCCTGGTGGAGGACGCCCGCGGCGTGCGCCGGGTGGCCTTCGCCTCTGCCGCCGCCCTCAAGCTGGGCGTCCGCCCGGGCATGACGCTCGCCTCCGCCCGCGCCCTGACTCCGGAGCTGGCCGCCTTCGACTTCTCGCCCCAGGCGGAGCGGGCCGCCCTCCTCTCGATGGGCGAGGCGCTCTTGGCCATCGCTCCCGCCTTCGAGCTGTCCGCGCCCGATGGGCTGTGGCTCGACGCCTCCGCCGCCGCCCTCTGTGGCGGAGAGGAGGGCCTCTGCCGCCGCGCCTTGGAGATCTGCTCGGCCTTCGGCTACCGGGCCCGGGCGGCTTTGGCCTCGCAGCGCTTCACCGCCCGCGCGATGGCCCGCTACGGCGAGCGGCCGATCGAAGTCGTGGAGGTGTACGAGAGCGCCATGGCGCTCTCGAGCTTGCCCCTCGCCGCGCTGGAGGAGGACGACTCCTCCCCGCTCGCCTCGCTCGGGCTCACCACCCTGGGCGAGGCCGCGGCCCTCCCTCTGGGGGCGGTGGTGGCCCGGCTGGGCGCCCAGGGCCTCCGGGCGCTACGGCTCTCGCGCGGCGAGGACGACACCCCGTTCACCGCCGAAGCGCTGCCCGAGCGGATCGAAGAGCGGATTTCCCTCGACTGGCCCGCCGAGGCGCTGGAGCCGCTCCTCTTCGCCTTGAAGACGGTGCTGGACAGGCTCGGGGCCCGCCTGGCCGGCCGAAAGCGCGCCGCGGTGCGGCTCGTGCTCACGCTTAGGCTGGATCCCGCCGGGGAGGCCGAGCTGCCCCTTTCCTTGGCCCGGCCTTCGGCGCAGCCCAAGCTGCTCCTCGATCTCGCCCGGCACCAGCTGTCGGATCTCACCTTGGACAAGCCGATCGGCGCGCTCTGGGTGCGGGTGGAGGAGCACTGCGAAGATCCCGGCCAGCAGCTTACGCTGGGCGATGGGCCGACCGGGGACGCCGCCCTGGAGGTGGTGCTCTCGCGGCTTTGCACCGCCCTGGGCCAAGAGTCGCTCTTCTCGGCTCGGCTTTTGGACCGCCACCGGCCGGAGGGCGGTTTCGCTCCCGGCGCGTTCAGGCCTCCGGAGCGGCCATCGGGGCTCGCCGCCGAAGCTTTGGGGCCTTTGGCTCCGCCGCCGGATGGAGAGGCCTCGCTGGCCCGGCCCCCGAGGCTCTTCCCGCGGGCGGCGGAGCTACAGGCCGAGCTGGGCGAGCAAGGGCAGATCCTCTCCGCCCGGTTGCTCGGGAAGCGGCGGCGGGTGTTGGCGATGGCCGGGCCGGAGCGGCTTTGCGGGGAGTGGTGGACCGACTCTCCCTTCGTCCGCGACTACTACCAGGTGCACCTCGAGGGCATCGGGCCGGTGTGGCTCTACCGCGACGGCGATGGGCGCTTCTACCTGCAGGGGATGTTCGATTGAAGCGCATTACCATGGCTGGCTCGGCAACCCCCGGGGGCTACGAGCGGGGCTGCACCGTGGCCGTTCCGAGGGCCAACCCTCGCCGAGGAGTCGCCTCTTCGAGGATCGGGGCTCGCTGGCGGGGCGACGGCCGCCGAGGCGAGGCTCATCGGCGCGCAGACGGCGGCCGCCTTCTCCCTCACTGGCAGACGTTCGCGACACAGACTTTGGGCGAGGGGCATGAACCGCAGTCGAGCGTGGCGCTGCAGCCGTCGGAGATGAGGCCGCAATTCTTGCCCGAAGCCGCGCAGCTGGTCGGCGCACAGGGGCCCCGGCCGCAGAGGTTCTGGCCCCCGGCGCCGCAGGTCCTTCCGCCGTTGCACACTCCGCAAGAGAGGACTCCGCCACAGCCGTCGGGAGCAGTGCCGCAGTTGTACCCCTGCGAGGCGCAGGTGAGGCGGGAGCAGCCGCACACGTTTGCGGTGCCGCCGCCCCCGCACGAGGCCGGCCACGTGCACTGGCCGCAGCTCAGCGTGGCGCCGCAGCCGTCGGAGATCTGGCCGCAGTTCTTGCCGGTGGCGGCGCAGGTCGTCGGCACGCAGCTCCCGGAGCCGCAGACGTTCGGGCCGCCACCCCCGCAGGTCTGGGGTGGCGTGCAGGTCCCGCAGTCGAGCGTCGCCCCGCACCCATCCGAGAGGGCGCCGCAGTTCTTTCCCGCGGAGGCACAGGTCCTCGGCGCGCACCCGCACACCCCGGGGGAGCCGCCGCCGCCGCAGGACTGCGGCCAGGAGCAGCTGCCACAGCTCAGCCAGCCGCCGCAGCCATCGGGGATGATTCCGCAGCTCTTGCCCTCTGCCGCGCAGGTGGTCGGCGCGCACCCGCAGCCGGGCGTCGCGCCGCCGTCGCACGTCTGGGAGGTGGTGCACCGCCCGTCTTGGCAGCCGGCGAAGCCGAGCGCCGTGCAATCGACCGTTCGGTGAAAGCCGTCCTGGCACAGCTTGACCTTGCTCCCTTCGCAGGTGGCGGGGTCTATTCCCACGGCGCACTCGTTGCCGGTTTCGGTGCAGCTGCCGGCCTCGCACCGCCGCATGGTCGGCCCCCTGGCGCAGTCCTGGCGGGTCGGCTTGCCGCCGCTGCAGCCAACGGCCACGGTGCCCTCGCAGGTCGGCTGGCCTCCGTCGCAGGAAGCCGCGGTGTCGCAGATGGCCCCGCCTCCATCCGGGGGCACGGCGCACGAAAGGCCGATGGCGCCGCAGTCCGCCAGCCACATCCCGGGGCCCACGCAGGTCTCCGCCCAGGAGCCCCGGCAGCGCATCGCCGAAGGACAATCACCGACGTCGCACACGCTCACCCGGGCGAAGAAGATCGAGTCCTCGTGGCAGGTGCCACCATAGCTCGCGCAATCGACGCTGAACGCGAAGCCGTCCGCGCTGCAGCCGGAGAGCACCTGGCCGTTGCAGGTGCCGCTCTCCAGCGACTTCGGGGGCGAGCAGCTTCCGCTCGTCCCCGCCCGGCCGAAGCAGAGAGCGGCCTTGTTGCAGTCGCCACCCGCCCCGAGGACGCATCGGTAGATGTCGAACAGCGGCCGCTCCAGGCCGGTGACGATGGGCTGATCGCCGGTGAGAGCGCCGGGAGAGGGCGGCAGCAAGTCCCCCCCCGTCGCACAGCGCGAGAGGTTCCGTCCGAACATGCCGCTGCGCCATTCGTTGGGGAAGCACGCTTGCAAGACCACACAGGCCTTTGCCGCATCTTCGGGGCTCATGCGCGCGCCGCAGCTGCAAGCCGGAGCGGCCAACGCCACCAGGACGACGGCGGCGGCAGTGATGGTGCGAAGCATGGCCCCCCCAGTGCCGCCCGAGATCGGACGAGGCGGCTCTTGCGCCGTCTCGGCCGGCCCCGAGGCGGGCTTCTTCGGTCGCCTTCGATGGCGGCCGCTTGCCCAGAAGACTGATCGAAGCGGGTTTCTTCGGCGCGGGCAAGCCCGAACGCGGCGCGGGCGCCCTCTGATCTTGCATGGTCCGCCAACGAATCGCAGATCCTCAACCTCACCGACTGTCGGGCGGCGGCCTCGCGGGACGCGCGCGGAAGCCGCTGCCGATGGCGAGCAGATGCAGCTCGACCTCGGCACAGCCGTCGCCTCCGGCAGGGCGCAAGGATCCCAGTCGTCATCGGGCTGACGCTCAGGCGCTCAAGCTCCACCTGGAGGCGGGGCTCGCGCTGCGCTGCCTCCGGCACTAGCCGGCCCGCCGGCGCTTGCGAGCTGAACGCGCGTGCAGTAGCTTCCTCGGGTGTATGCCGAGCTTTGCTGCCGCTCGAACTTCTCCTTCCTCGAGGGCGCCTGCCACCCTGAGGAGCTACTTGCCTTCGCCCAGTCGCTCGGGCTGTCCGCCCTGGCGATCACCGATGGCGACGGCCTCTACGCGGCGGTCAAGGCCCACCTCTTCGCCCGGGAGACGAAGACCCGCTTCCTCGTCGCCAGCCGCCTCACCCTCACCGACGCGCCGCCCTTGTGCGTCTACGTGGAGAGCCTCAAAGGCTACCAGAACCTCTGCCAGCTCCTCTCCCAAAGCCGCCTTGGGCACCCCAAGGGCGAGGCCGGACTCTCCTGGCGCGAGCTGGCCTCCCGCTCGAAGGGGCTCATCGCCCTCTTGCCCTCGCCCGCCGAGGCGAAGCAGGTGGCGCCGATCGCCGAGGCCTTCCCCGGCCGCTTCTACGTGGGGGTCTCCCGCTTCCTCGCCGCCGACGACGAGTCGCGTCTTAGGCGCGCGCTCGCCCTCGCCGCCGCCCTCGAGGTGCCCGCTTGCGCCCACAACGACGTGCACACCCACGCGCGGAGGCGCCAGCCGCTCCAGGACGTGCTCACCGCCATCCGGCTGGGGACCACCCTCGATGAGGCCGGCCGGCGCCTCTTCCCCAACGCCGAGCGCACCCTCAAGGGCCCAGAGGAGATGGCCCGGCTGTTCGACGATCTCCCCGAGGCGGTCGGCCGCACCATGGAGATCGCCGACTCCTGCCGCTTCAGCCTGGAAGAGCTGCGCTACTGCTTCTCCGAGGAGTCCCTCCCGAAAGGCTTCACCCCCCAGAGCTACCTCGGCCACCTCACCCGCGAGGGGCTGGCCGTCCGCTACCCGCTGGGAGTGCCGCCGGAGGTGGAACGGCAGATCGACAAGGAGCTGGCCCTGATCGAGAAGCTGGGCTTCGCCGGCTACTTTTTGGCCTTGTGGGACATCGTCCGCTTCGCCCGCGAGAAGGGCATCCTCTGCCAGGGGCGCGGCTCGGCGGCCAACTCGGCGGTCTGCTACGCGTTGCAGATCACCGCCATCGACCCGGTGCGGATGGACCTGCTCTTCGAGCGCTTCCTCTCTGCCGAGCGCGGCGAGCCGCCGGACATCGACGTGGACTTCGAGCACGAGCGGCGCGAGGAGGTGCTCCAGTACGTCTACCAGAAGCACGGGCGCCACCGCGCCGCGATGGTCTGCGAGGTGATCTGCTACCGGGGGAAGCTGGCGCACCGCGAGGTGGGCAAAGCGCTCGGGCTGTCCCTGGACCAGGTGGACCGGCTCTCGAAGGTGGTGGAGCACGCGCAGGCGGGGCTCACCCCCGAGCTGTTGTTAGAGGCGGGGCTCTCGCCGTTGGATCCCAAGGTGCAGCGCACGGTGGAGCTGGCCAGCCAGCTCGAGGGGACGCCCCGGCACCTCTCCATCCACGTGGGGGGCTTCGTGATCACCCAGGGGGCGCTCACCGAGCTCATCCCGATCGAGAACGCGGCGATGAAGGACCGCACCGTGGTGCAGTGGGAGAAGGACGACCTCAACGCCATCGGCATCCTCAAGGTCGACCTGCTGGGGCTGGGGATGCTCACCGTGATGGCCAAGGCCTTCGGCTACCTGCGCGAGCACTACGGGGTGGAGCTGTCGATGGCCACCATCCCCCCGGAGGATCCGAAGGTCTACGAGATGATCTGCGAGGCCGACACCATCGGCGTCTTCCAGATCGAGAGCCGGGCCCAGATGGCGATGCTGCCCAGGCTCCGGCCGAGGACCTTCTACGACCTGGTGATCGAGGTGGCGATCATCCGGCCGGGGCCGATCATCGGCGACATGGTGCACCCCTACATCCGCCGGCGCGACGGGCTGGAGGCGGTGAGCTACCCCTCGGAGGCGGTGCGGGAGATCCTCCAGAAGACCCTGGGGGTGCCGCTCTTCCAGGAGCAGGCGATGAAGCTGGCGATGGTGGCGGCGGGCTTCTCCACCGGAGAGGCGGACAACCTCCGCCGCATCCTCTCGCACAAGCGGGCGATGGAGCTGCTCGCCCCTTACCAGGAGCGCTTCCGCAAGGGCTGCCAGGAGCGCGGCTACCCGCCCGAGTTCGCCGACACCTGCTTCAAGCAGTTCCAGGGCTTCGCCCACTACGGCTTCCCGGAGAGCCACTCCGCCTCCTTCGCGCTGATCGCCTACGCCTCGGCGTACCTCAAGCGCTACTTCCCGGCGGCGTTCACCGCGGCGCTCATCAACTCGCAGCCGATGGGCTTCTACGCCGCCCATACCCTGGTGGACGACGCCCGCCGGCACGGGGTCGAGGTACGGCGGATCGATGTCCAGCGTTCTGGCTGGGACTGCACGCTGGAGCTGACTATTGACGGAGTGGAACCGCCGGGTTCGGGACCGGGACCGGGTGCGGCTTCGGGCCCGGGGACGGGAACGGGTACGGGCGGCGGGAACGTGCACGGCGGTTCACGCGCCCGAGGGCGTGCCCCCGCGCTCCGCCTGGGAATGCGGCTGGTGAAGGGCCTCCGCGAGGAGACCGCGAGGCGCATCGAGGCGGCGCGCCATGGCGGCTATCTCTCCATCGGGGATCTGGCCCGGAGGGCCCAGGTGCCCAGGCACGAGCTGTGCCGGCTGGCGCTCTCGGGGGCGCTGGGCTCGATCTCCAGCGGGCGGAGGGAAGCCCTGTGGGAGATCCAGGCTTTGGGGCCGCTGGAGGAGGAGGACCTCTTCTTCGGCCTGCCGATGGACGAGACGGAGGTGGAGCTGCCTCCGCTCTCGGCAGCGGAGCGGGTGAGCACCGACTTCGAGGCGGTGGGGCTGTCCTTGGAGCAGCACCCGGTGTCGCTGCTCAGGCCGCTGCTCGACCGGATGGGCGCGCTCACCGCCGCCCAGCTCGCCCGCTCGCGCGCGGGCGTGGAGGCAAGGGTGGGAGGGATGGTGATCGTCCGGCAGCGCCCGCCCACCGCCAAGGGCTTCTCCTTCCTCTCTTTGGAGGACGAGACCGGCATCGCCAACTTGATCGTGGAGCCGCAGCTCTTCGAGCCGTTCCGCAAGGAGATCACCCGCTCGGTGCTGCTGTACGGCGAGGGGAGGGTGGAGCGCTCGGGGAAGGTGGTGAACCTCAAGGTGCGCGAGCTAAGGCAGCTCTCGCTGGACGGGATCGCGCCGGCGCCGGGCGAAGGGCTCGAGCGCCTTCGGGTAGGCGACGAGGCGCCGCGCGGAAGGAGGGGGTCCGCTCGACGGGCACGGCCCCCCGTCCGTCCTCGGAGCTGGCGCTAGCTGGGGCGGCCCGACTCTACCCGCGCAGCGGCATCGGGGGCACGGCTGGGCCTTTGGGCACGAGCATGGCGCGCTCATGCAGCTCCCGCGCGGCCTGGGCGGCGTTCCCCCTGTACTCCCAGATCGGGGTGTCGGAGACGTCGCGCCGGGTGGCCTCCACCTCCAGGCCGACCCCGAAGCCCATGATGCTCACCCCCGGGCTCAAGGAGAGGCCCACCTGGGTGTACGGCACTACCTTGGCCTCGACCGGCACCCCCTCGCCCGCCGCCGCCAGCGCCCCCTCGATGTCTCCCCCGAGCGCCTTGGCTACCGCGCCGCTGCGGAGGATCTCGGTCGGCTTGCCGGTGAAGCTCACCTCGGCGCTCAGACCGCCCGCGTTCCCCAGGAAGTTGCCCTGGCCGTCCAGTCCCACGGTCAGCTTGTGCTGCACCGACTCGCCCATCTGCACCGCCGCGGCCCGAATCGTGCCCACCGGATCGCTCAGGAGCGACGACGGATCCACGCCGGCGGGGAGCGCCACCCTGCTCTCCAGCTCCACCTTCCCCTGGGCCTTGCCGCCCGCGAAGGCCATCGAGCCGTTGTCGTCGCCACCCAGCTTGAGCCCGCCCCCGCCGGCCACCTCGCCGGAGAAGGTCTGCTTGATCACCACCTCCGGCGGCTTGCCGGGGGAGAGCTCGATGCGGGCGGCCACCTCGCCCTTCACCTTCGCCGAGCCGAACAGGCCGGCAGTGGCGATCCCCTGCTCGCGCACCCCCAGCGTGCCGGCCAGCTCCGCGGCGGCGTTCCCGCGAAGCTCCACCGCGCTCACCTTGCTGGTGAGGAAGCGCATCTCCTCGGCGGAGGGTGCGACCGTCGCCTGCACCACCGGCCCCACCGCGGCGCCCACCGGCGAGGATTGGATCGCCGAGACCGCCGCCTGCCGGAGGAGGATCTCCGTCGCCCGCTTGGCCTCCTCGGCGGTGTCGAACTTCATCTCCACCTTGCCGCCTACCCCGAGCAGCGCCGACGCCTCGGCCGAGGCCTTCGCGCCCGCCTTCCCGCCCAGCTCTCCGTACAGGCCTCCGCCCAGCTCGCCGTCGACCGAGACGGTGTACTTGCCGTCGTCGCCACGGGCGACCTCGATCTGCCCCTTGCCGTAGAGCTTCACCCCCTCGGCGCTGGCCGAGCCGCCCAGGCCCAGGGTGTACTTGTCTCCCTTGCCGAGGGCGTCGATGTTCCTGCGGTAGTCCGCCGCCGAGAGCACCTGGCCGGCGAATTCCTTCGCGGCGTCCGCGATACCCGCGGCACCCCTGCCGAGCGTCTGAAGCGCGCGCTGGGTTCCGTCCACGAGCGGGTTGGTGAGCCTTTGCGCCTCGCCCAAAAGCCTCAGCCCGTCCTGACCGATTTTCGTGGCTTGCGCCGCCACTTGCCCGGCGGCGGCGACGGTGCGCTCCGGAGAGTCGGCGACGGTCCGGCCCAAAGCCCGCGCCGAACGGCCAACCTCGCGGACCGCGGGGGCCAGCGGCAGCTTGCCGTCGAGCGCACGAGCGGCGCTCTCCACCAGCCTTCCGCCCTGCCGGAGCGCTCCGCCCAGCCGATCCGCCGCGCGGCTCAGGGTGTCGAACCAGCTGGTCCTCCGCGTGCCGAGCTGGCCGGCCTTGCCCGCGATCACCGGCGCTTGCGAGGTCTGCACGGAGGCCTTGGCGAAGGAGTCCTTCTTCGCTGCTGCCGCCCTGCCAGCGTCCGGCTTTGCCGTGGCGGTCGCCTTCGGCGCCCGCGCCTTGGGCGGGGAGACTCTTGCCGAAACCTCCCGGCGAATCTTGGTGCTCATGTGCAGATCACTCCCAGGACTTGAGAAAACCCAAGTGGATTGTCCGTGCTCCAGCGCCCCAAGTTGCGCGATAGGGCTGGAAAGGGCCCTGGCAGCTCGGGGAAGGCGCGGCGGCCGACTGGGAGGCTGCGCTACTTGACGCCGGCGACGCTGGCGCCGGCCATGGCGAGATCGCCCGCCACGCCGACGGGGGGGATGAAGCATCCCACCACGGACGCGGCCAGGTGGAGGACGTGTGCCAGCTTTCCGCCCGCGGTGGACTGGCGATCTCCGAGCGACTTGATGAGGCTCACCAGGGAGGTGCCCACCGAGAGGATGTTCACCGCGTTGCCCACGATCGGTGCGGCCTTGCCGAGCGCCTTGCCCACCGCGCCGGCGGCGCCTTTGGCGGTCGTCTTGGCGCTGATCTTCGCCGCGGTGGCCGCGACCTCGGCGGCGGAGCTCGCCATCCCACCCTTGGCCAGCCCGCGCAGCGCGGCTCCGGCGAGCCTTCGCCCCTGTGCTCCTCCCACCTCGGTCGCGAGCTTGAGGATGGCCTTGGTGGTCTGGCCATTGGCGACCAGCGGCAGCACTGCCGCGGCCGCCTTCGCGGCGGCGGGGCCTCCCACCGTCTTGGCCGCCGCCTCCAGCGCGGGGAGGGCGTGCTTGAACGACGCCAGCATCTCCGGCGAGGAGAGGACCAGCTTGGCGGCCTCGACCGCTACCGCCTCGGGGGCCTCGCCGGACCCCATCTTGCTCGACGCGGAGTACAGCGCGCGGAGCAGGGCCGGAGCGGCCGCCTCGGCGGCGGGGCCGGCGGAAGCGATGATCGCCTTCCTGAGCGGGGCGAAGTCGTCGGACTTCGGCTTCGGGGTAGTGCGAAGCTCACGAACCGCCGCGGCGGGCGCGGTGGAAGTGGGCCGCGAAGGCCCGGTGACGGCTGCCGGTCGGCTGGGCTGCTTGGGTTGCTTGACACGAGCGGGCATTGGTGTCCTCGGCGCTGTCCTAACCACATTATCGCCGATGTCGCCGCCGCGTTGTGGCAGTGGCTGTATGCAGCGGTTTCGGCCCCGGCGTCAGCCGATGATCATGTCCTCGCGCTCCAGCCTTCCCTCGGCGAAGCGCGAGAGGTTGAAGCGGGTGAAGAGCTCGTCGGGCTGGCCGCCCATCCACGCCGCCATCCGCTCGGCGACGGCCGGAGCCATCATGAAGCCGTGGCCGACGAAGCCGGACATCTGGAGGAGGTTCGGCAAGGTGGGCGTCCTCCCCAGGATGGGGCTGTTGTCGGGCGTGACGTCGTAGGGGCCGGCCCACTGCCGCAAGACCTTGATCCTCCCCGCCTCCGGGAGCTGCTCGATGAGGGCGCGGGCGAAGCGGGAGAGAAAGCGGAGCGTGGATCCGAGGTTCATCCCCGCTGGCTCCTTCGGGTCTCCCATGCCCCCCACCAGCTCTCCGCGGGTGGATTGGCTGAAATACAGCCCGCTGTCCATCACCGACACCAGCGGGCCCAAGAAGGGCTTCAAGGGCTCGGTGCTGAGGATTTCGTGCCGGTGTGGCTGGTTGGGCAGCTTCACTCCGGCGAGAGCGGCCACCTCCGGGCTCCAGGCGCCGGCGGCCAGCACCACCGCCTCGCAGGAGACGTCTCCCCGGTCGGTCTTCACCGCCCGCACCCGGCCCTGGGAAAGCTCGAAACCCGTCACCTTGGTGAAGGTTTCGACTCGGGCGCCGCGGCGGGTGAGGCTCTGGGCGTAGCCCCAGAGGAACGGCCAGGGGAAGATGACCCCGTCGCGCCGGTTGAAGGCGCACACCTTCACGCCCTGCATGGTCAGCTCGGGGACGATCTCCCGGGCATCTTCGGCAGAGAGGATCTGCGTGGGCACTCCGTGCCGGTTGTGGAGGGCGGCGCTCCGCTCCAGGCGGCGCGCGACCGCGTCGCTCTTGGCCAAGAAGAGGTAGCCGCCCTGCCGGAACCAGATGTGGATGCCCATCTCCCCGGCGAAGCCCTTCATCAGCTCGATCGACCGCTTCGCCAGCTCGATGTTGCTCTGGGTGCCCCACTGCATCCTCACCCCGCCGCCGTTGCGGCCAGAGGCGCCGGCGCAGAGGTAGCTCTTGTCCAGGACCAGGATGTCTCGCTCGCCCCACAAGGAGAGGTTGTGCGCCAGGGCGAGACCCATGATTCCCCCGCCGATCACCACCACCTGGGCGCGGGCGGGCAAAGGCTCGGATGGGCGGAGCGCGCGGTTGGAGAGCCCCAGCGAGACCGGCACTCCGCCCACCGGCGGGGCCGACTCGTCGACCGGAGCCGAGGCCAGGATCGAAAGCTCGGTGGGCTGCCAGGGCGGGCGGGGCGTGAATGGCGCAAGCGCCTCCCCGTGGAGGTCCGCCCGCCGGCAGAGCATGTCCGCCACCGCGGAGAGGCAGCTTTTGCCCTGGCAGAAGCCGGTGCCGAAGCCGGTGTACCGCTTCACCGACTCCACGTCGCGGTAGCCCTTGGCGATGGCCGTCTCCACGTCCTCGACGGTGACGTCTTCGCAGGTGCAGAGGACGGTCTTGCTCAAAGTCCCCCCGAAAGCTCGGAGGCGATCGCCTGCGCGGCTCGCCGCCCGTGCTCGGCCGCCGCCAGGGCGCTCATCGGCGAGGCCACCTCGCCGGCCACGAAGAGGCCCCGCTGGGTGGTGCGGCCATGGGCGTCGGTTTTCACCGCGAAGGTCCGCGCCTGCTCGTCGAACACCACCAGCGCGCCGCCTTGCCGGGCCAGCTCGAAGGAAGGGGCGGGCGGCCGGCAGAGCGCCACCGCGTCGCAGTCGATCCGGTGGAGGGCTCCGTCGTGGCCTCGCACCTCGAGGCCGTGGAGGCGCCTCCGCCCGAGCGCCCGCACCGGCTGGACGAAGAGCGCGCCCTTCCCTGGAGCGGCGCAGAGGTCCACCACCGCGGCGACGGTGGCGCCGTTGGACTCGAGCAGGCGCGCGAGCGCGTACATCTCTGCGCCTTCGCCGATCAGGGCGAAGCGCTCTCCGGGGAGCAGGCGGTGCACGCGGAGGAGCCGGCTCACCGCCCGGCCGGCGAGCACTCCCGGGATGTCGTTGTTCTCGAACGCGATCAGCGTCGGAGTGCCGCCGGGCGCGAGGAGGAAGCGCTCGGCGTACACCTTGAGGAGGCTCCAGTGGCGCAAAACCGCCAGGAACCTTCCTTCTTCATCATCGTACAGGCCGACGGCAGTCGCCTCCAGGCACACCGAGGTGGGTGCAGGATCGAGAGGCGGTGGCTCTCCGGAGTCGGGAGCGCCGTGAACGAGCCTGCCGCCCAGGTAAGGCTCCCGCTCGATGAGCAGGTAGGGCAGCCCTCGCTCCTCGAGCGCCCTGGCTGCGCTCGAACCGGCGGGCCCCGCCCCGACTACGGCCACCTTGGTGCGGATCGTCTCCGCAGGCTTGGCCGAGGGCGGCGCCTCATCGGGAAGCTTCCCCAGCCCCGCGAGGTGGCGCGCCACGCGTGTCAGCACCCGATCGGCGGCCGGCACGTGGGCAAACATCTCGTGGTGATCGAGGCCTTTGGGAAACAGCCAGTCCGTGGCCGCGAGCAAGTCGAACTTGGCGGACGGGTAGGCGTTCTGCCGCTCGAGCTTGAGGCCCGCGCGGGCGGGCACCCGGCAGGTGTGGAGGTTGGGCACGCCATCCACCCGCATCAGGCACTGCGAGCATCCTCCCGAGAAGCAGAATGGGCCGCGGGGGCGGTGGTACTTCACCGAGCGGGCGAAGACGCTCTCTCCGGCGGCGAGCAGCGATGCGGCGACCGGCTCACCGTCGAGGGCCGGGACGAGCTTCCCCTCGAGGTCCAGCTCGATTTCCTTCCCCCAGCCTCCCAGCCGGCGCATGGGGGAGGTGGATAGGAGAAGGGGCGCGGGAGAGCAAGGAAGAGTTGAGCAGCCTCGCGCGAAAGGGAACGAGAGCCCAGTCTCTCGCGGTTGATCGGCCGGGCGGACTTCCGGGTATGTTCCGCCGCCGCTGTCCCATTGCGAGGTGCATCGTGATCCACGGAAACGTCCGCGTCCCCACTCCGAAGAACGAGCTGGTCCTCGCCTACGCGCCCGCCTCGCGCGAGCGCGACGAGCTGAAAGACGCGCTCCGCCGCATGTCGTCGGAGCGGATCGAGGTTCCGCTCCAGATCGGTGGCAAAGCGGTGCGGACGGGGAGGACATCGGAGGTGCGGATGCCGCACCGTCACTCCCACGTGCTCGCCACCGTGCACGAGGCCGAGGCCTCGCAAGTGGAGCAGGCGATCGACGCGGCGATGCAGGCGAAGCAGGAATGGTCCCGCACCCCGTTCGTGGAGCGCGCGGCGATCTTCCTCCGGGCCGCCGAATTGCTCGCCACTCGCTACCGGCCGATCCTGAACGCCTCCACCATGCTCGGGCAGTCGAAGACCGCCCACCAGGCGGAGATCGACGCCGCCTGCGAGTCGATCGACTTCCTCAGGTTCAACGTGGCCTACGCCGAGCGGCTCTACTCCGAGCAGCCGGACAGCTCGCCGCAGATCTGGAACTACATGGATTACCGCCCGCTCGACGGCTTCGTGCTCGCGGTGTCGCCGTTCAACTTCACTTCCATCGGGCTCAACCTCCCCACCGCCCCGGCGCTGATGGGAAACACCGTGGTGTACAAGCCCGCCTCCACCGCGGTGCTCAGCGCCTACTTCGTGATGGAGCTCTTGCGCGAGGCCGGCCTCCCTCCGGGCGTGATCAACTTCGTGCCGGGGAAGGGGAGCGCGGTCGGAGGCGCGGCGCTCGCCAGCCCGGAGCTGGGCGGCGTCCACTTCACCGGCTCCACCGCGGTCTTCCAGGGGATGTGGAAGACGGTGGGGGAGAACATCACCCGCTACCGGCAGTACCCCAGGCTGGTCGGAGAGACCGGCGGCAAGGACTTCGTCTTTGCCCACCCCTCGGCGGCCGAGGACCTCGAGGCCCTGGCGGTGGCGATCGTGCGCGGCGGCTACGAGTACCAGGGGCAGAAATGCTCCGCCTGCTCCCGGGTGTACGTGCCGGAGTCGGTCTGGGCCAAGCTCAAGCCGCGGCTCTCCGAGCTGATCGGCGAGCTCCAGGTCGGCGATGTGGCCGACTTCCGGAACTTCATGGGCGCGGTGATCGACGAGGCGTCCTTTAGGAACGTCTCCTCGTACATCGAGCTGGCGAAGAAGGGAGGCGACGCGGCGATCGTCGCGGGCGGCGAGGCCGACCGGCGCGAGGGATGGTTCGTCCGTCCCACCCTGGTCCAGCTCGCCAACCCGCGCCACCGGATCATGTGCGAGGAGATCTTCGCGCCGCTGGTCGGGCTCTACGTCTACCCGGATTCGCGCTACCTGGAGACATTGAGGGAATGCGACCAGGCAGCGCCGTACGCCTTGACCGGGGCGGTCTTCGCGCGCGACCGCAAGGCGATCGCCCTCGCCGCCCAGGAGCTCCGCCACGCGGCGGGAAACTTCTACGTGAACGACAAGCCTACTGGAGCGGTGGTGGGACAGCAGCCGTTCGGCGGGAGCCGGGCTTCTGGCACCAACGACAAGGCCGGCTCCCTCCTGAACCTGGTGCGCTGGGTGTCGCCGCGGGTGATCAAGGAGAACCTCGCTCCGCCGACGGCTTACGGATACCCGTTCATGGGCGCCGAGTAGGCGGCCGCTCGGTCAGGCGCGAGGCTTGGGGGACGCTCGCTGCGGCAAGCAGGCCCAAGCCTGCGTAAGTCAGGACACAGGCGATGATGCCGACGATCCGCTGCAACGCTGGCCCAAAGAGCGCCGCGGGCGCGTGCTCGCGCATCAGGAACCTGGCGGCGTGGTAGGGCAGCAGCAGCCACTCCACCAACGTCTCCCGCCAGCTTGGGTCACAAAGCAACGCGAGCACCATCAGAGCTGTCAGCAAGTGGCATGCCCGTTCACCCGCCGGCACTCGGCGGCGCCACGGCGGCCGTCCCGCGGGCCCGCGCCTGGACTCCTGGCCCACCGTCCGGTACAAGCCGCGGCGTCCAGAGGGGAGTCCTCTCCGCGAGAGTGCCGATGCGCCTCGGGTTGTTGCTTGCCGTGTCCATCGCCTCCACCGCCTTCGCGGACAACGTCCAGGCGACGCTGTGGCACTACAACATCCAGTACGTCGCGGGCGGGATGACCCGCTTCCCCGACGGGAAGAACCGCATCCCCGACTACGACCTCACCGAGGCCGAGGTCGAGGACCGGATCATCGCCGAGTCCTTCGAGCCGGTGCTCGACATCTACCTTCGCCACCCGGCGTGGAAGGTCGACCTCGAGCTGCAAGGCCTGATGATCGAAGTGATGGCGGCGAGGCACCCCGCAGCGCTCGCCAAACTGCGGGCGCTGGTGGACCTAGGCCAAGTGGAGCTGGTGAGCTGGCACTACAGCGATCAGCTTTTCCTCGCCTACCCGCGACGGGACATGGTGCGGTCGATCGCGCGGAACAAGAGAATCTTTCAGCAGCACGGGCTCGTTCTCTCCGGCGTCGTGTTCACCCAGGAGGGACAGTTCAACGAGGGGATGCTCGACCTCATGCGCGAGCACGGCTACACCACCGCCGTGCTGCCGAAGAACCTGCTCTCGTACCAGCACGCCGACGAGCAGCGCGCCTTCTTCCGGTCCGGAGGCATCGACGTGGCGGTGGGTGGCCGCGGCGGCGCGGTGGGAGACCTGAGCTTTGGCTGGTCCGGTCCCGGCGACGGCGAGCTGATCGTCACGAGCAAGATGAACCCCTACGCGGGCAAGAAGTTCTTCGCCACCGACGCGGGCATCGGCGAGTACGAAGGCCAGCGTGTCCAGGCCGAGGACGCCGGTGTGCGCTTTGTCACCATCACCGAGCTGGTGGAGCTGGCCAAGCAGCGCGGCGCGTTCCCTCCCATGCCGCCGATCAACGACGGCACCTGGCAGCCCAACAGCACCCGAAACCTCTACCGTTGGATGGGCGGGCTCGGAGGGCTCACCGACGCGCTGGTGCCGACCGAGAAGGACAGCGTGGTCCTGGCCACCAACCTGCGATCGAGCATGGACGTGGCCGCGTGCGAGGCAGTGGTCGCCTGGGCACAGAGGCGGCCCGGAGACGAAGCGCGGCGCGCCGCGCTCGAGGAGGCGGAAAGGGAGCTGCTGCTGGCCCAGGTGTCCGACTCGACCGGGTGGAACCCCTGGCTCGCCGAAGTGAACTACTCGCTCGAGCACGCCCACCTGGCCAGCGAGGCGTCGAAGCGCTGCATCGACGCCCCGGAGCTGCGCGGCCCGGCCCGGCGCCGCATCGATCTGGCCGCCGGAACCGTTTCCGAGCCGCCCGCGCCGCTCTCCAGCGCCGCTGAACCACTCGAGGCGCCGCCGCTCGAGGTGAAGGTCGAGGCGCCGGGGCGCACCGTCCAACAGCTCTGGAGCCGCACCGCCGAGGGCCACGCCGAGCTGACCATCGACGTCTCCGCCGCCGCAGCGAAGAGCGACCGCTCGATCTCCGCCGTCTTCCCGGTTTCCTTCGATCGCCTCGTCTACGTGCCCGCGCTCGATGAGGACCGGCTGATCGACCTCCCCGCAGCCGCCTTCACCAACCCAGAGCACACTCTGCCCTTGCCGACCGGCCTGATGGGAATCGGGCCGAACCGCTTCCTGATCGAGAGCACCCGCCATGTGCACGTCACCGCGCTCCTCCGGCCGCAGGAGCGGCTGGTCGACTTCCGCGACGACACGGTGCGAGCCGACGAGCCCCAGAGGTGGCGCTTCGTCGTCGTCGACGGCGATTTCGGAGCGGCCAATTCCGTGGCCAAACGGCTCAACCTTCAGCCAGTGCTCGAGTACGAGCTTTCGCCACGGCAGGGGTGCGGCTGTGGCGGTGCGCCCACCTCCGCGGCGGAGCCGCTGATGCTGCTGCTCGGAGCTGCCAGCCTGCGATGCTCCAAGCGTGGAGCGAGGCCCGCTCTCTGCCGGGTCTCGAAACCCGCAAGGCCCACCCTCCGCCGCAATCAACGACCCTGACGCGGGCGCCAGGAGGCGTCAGGAGCAAGCTCGCTCCACTTCAGTCGTGCCATTCAACCGACTGTTTTCACGTAGTTTTTAATGTGGTAAAAGGTACGCAACACGGCGCACAAAGGGCTCGACAATTGCACCGAGCCTCGCCACCCGGGAGAGGGGACGCTTGTTCGGCCGCTTCCAGCGCTTCTACAACTCGATCAAGGTCGCGCTGGACGTGTGCATGCTGGGGCTGGCCTTCGGGCTGGCCTACCTGACGCGCTTCTACCTCTTGCCGGTGCCGAACAAGGGGATCCCGGCGATCGAGGATTCGCTGGTGACGCTGGCGATGGTGCTGGTCATCTTCCCCATCGCCTTCCGGCAGGCCAACCTCTACACCACCAACCGCGCGCGCTCGCACGTGGGAGAGGCGTTCGAAGTCTTCAAGGCCGTCATCCTGGGCACGCTGGTGCTGGTGGCGCTCTCCTTCTTCACCCGCGAGCGCTACTCGCGAATGACGCTCCTGGTGTTCGTGGTGTTCGCCTTCATCCTGGTGACCGGGATGCGGCTGTCCACCCGTTTGGCCCTCTCGGCGCTCAGGCGGAGGGGCCTGGATCTCCGAAACATCTTGCTGGTGGGGGCAGGGGAGCTGGGGCGGCGCGTCTTGGAAACCATCGAGGAGCACCGCGAGCTGGGGTTCAGGGTGGTGGGCATGCTCACCCGCCGGCCGGAGAAGGTGGGGACGCTGGTGAAAGCGGTGCCGGTGCTTGGGCTGATCGAGGAGGTGGGCCCCATCCTCGACCGGACGCCGGTGGACCAGGTGGTGATCGCGCTCCCCATCGAGGATCAGCCTCTGGTGAAGGACTTGATGGAGGAGCTGGCCCAGCGGACGGTGGACGTGAAGGTGGTGCCGGATCTCTACCAGTACATCACCGTGTGCGGAGGCCTGGAGGAGTTCGGCGGGCTGCCGATCATCTCCCTGCAGGGAGGCCCCCTGCACGGCTGGAACCTGGTGGCCAAGCGGGCCTTCGACCTCCTGTTCTCCCTGTTCGCCCTGGTGGTGATGGCTCCGGTGATGGCGGCGTGCGCGCTCTTGGTGAAGCTGACCAGCCGCGGCCCGGTGCTGTACCGCCAGGAGCGCATGGGAATGGATGGCCAGACCTTCCACATGCTCAAGTTCCGCACCATGCGCCTCGGCGCCGAGGCGGGCGGGGCGCAGATGGCAACCCGGGGGGACGATAGGGCGACCGCGCTGGGCGGGTTGCTCAGGCGGCTGTCCTTGGACGAGCTTCCGCAGTTCTGGAACGTGCTGGTCGGGGAGATGAGCCTGGTGGGGCCAAGGCCCGAGCGCCCGGTCTTCATCGAGGAGTTCAGGCGACAGATTCCGCGGTACCACCTTCGCCACAAGGTGAAGGCCGGCATCACCGGGTGGGCCCAGGTGCACGGCCTGCGGGGCCAGACCTCGATCCGCAAGCGGATCGAGTACGACCTCTACTACATCGAGAACTGGTCGCTGCTGCTGGATCTCAAGATCCTCATCCGCACCGCGCTCGGCGGTTTCCTGTCGAAGAACGCCTACTAGGAGTGTCCATGCGTGCGCTTGTCGCTGTCGCCGTCGCGATCGGGGCCTTGCTCTTCGCCTGCCAGCCGCCGCTCCCCGCCTCGGCGGTGTGCACCGCGCCCGCCGAATGCCAGCAGGGCCTCTCTTGCCTGTCCTTCGGCATCTCGGAGAACGGAGTGTGCCGCGCCTCGACCTCGAAGGTCTGCACCATCACCTGCGGGGCGGACGCCGACTGTGCGTCTCTCAAGGGCGTCCGCGGCAACGAAACCTTCAAGTGCTTCCAAACCTGCGCGGACGCGGGCGTGCCGGCGACCTGCGGGGCGGTGGCCCAGTAACCCCCCCTCACGCAGAGGCTGCCGCCAGCCGCCGGGCGAGGATGCTCGCCCCCACCGCGGCGAGGATGGTGGCCACCGTTCGCCGTCGAGTCGGGAACAGCCGGGATTCCGGCGCGAAAAAGAACGGCCCCGGTCTTCCCGGGGCCGTTCTCCCCTCTCCCAAAGTGACAAGGCTCGCCTCTGGCATGCCCCGTCGGGGCGCTCACGCCCCTTTGGTGAATGGAAGCTCTCCGCCTAGCTGCAGCCGCTGGTGGAGCCGCAGTTGCCGCACTTGTAGCAGGCGCCGTTGCGCACCATGATCGCCCCGCAGGTGTGGCAAGGGGGCGCGTCGGACTGGTTCAGGTAGGCCTGCCGCCCGCCCGATTCGCCCCGCTTCGGCTCGGCGGCCTTCGCCGGCGCCCGCTCGGGCTCCTTGGCTGCCTCCATCGCCGGCTCCGGGGGCAGGAACTTCAGCGCCAGCCAGCGGAAGATGTAGTCGGTGATCGACTTGGCGATCGGGATCTGCTGGTTCCCGGTGAAGCCCGATGGCTCGAAGCGGGTGTGGATGAACTTGTCCACCAGCACCTGCAAGGGCACCCCATACTGCAACGAGAGCGAGATCGCCGTGGCGAAGGAATCCATCAGCCCGGAGATGGTGGAGCCCTCCTTGGCCATCACGCAGAACACCTCTCCCGGGGAGCCGTCCTCGTACATCCCCACGGTGATGTACCCGTCGTGGCCGGCGATGGAGAACTTGTGGGTGATGGCCTTGCGCTCGTCGGGCAGCTTGTGCCGATTGGCCCGCGGCTTCTGCAGCGCGGCCTTCACCGCCGCGTCGATCTTCGCCTGCACGTCATTGCCGGGCCTCTTGGTGCTGAGCGGCTGCACCCGCTTGCACCCGTCGCGGTAGACCGCGATGGCCTTGAGGCCGCATCGCCACGACTCGAGGTAGGCGGCCTCGATGTCCTCCACCGTCGACTCCGCCGGCAGGTTCACCGTCTTGGAGATCGCCCCGGAGAGGAAGGCCTGGCACGCCCCCATCATCCGGATGTGGCCCAGGTAGTGGATGCTCCGCTTCCCCTTGGCCGGACGGAAGGCGCAGTCGAAGACCGGCAGGTGCTCCTCTTTGAGCCCCGGCGCGCCCTCGATGGTCTCGTTCTTGTCCAGGTAGGCGACAATGGATTCGACCTGCGTGGTGGTGTACGCGAGCGCGGTGAGGGCCTGGCCCACCGTGTTGTTGACCAGCTTCAACATTCCCCCGCCCACCAGCTTCTTGTACTTCACCAGCGCGATGTCCGGCTCGATGCCGGTGGTGTCGCAGTCCATCATGAAGCCGATGGTGCCGGTGGGGGCGAGCACGGTCACCTGGGCGTTGCGATAGCCGTGCTCGGTTCCCCGGGCCAGGGCCTCGTCCCACACCTGGCGCTGTGCCTCGAAGAGCACCGGGCTCACTCCCTCGGGCCGGAGCTGGTGCGCCTGCTTGCGGTGCTTGCGGATCACCGCCAGCATCGGCTCGTCGTTCTTCGCGTAGCCGGCGAAGGGGCCCATCCGCTCGCTGATCCGCGCCGAGGTCGCGTAGGCCTGGCCGCACATGAGCGAGGTCACCGCCGCGGCGTAGTTGCGGCCCTGGTCGGAGTCGTAGGGCAGCCCGCTCGCCATCAACAGCGCGCCCAGGTTGGCGTAGCCCAGCCCCAGCGGGCGGTAGTCTAGCGAGTTCCGAGTGATCTTCTCGGTCGGGTAGCGGGAGAACCCGACGATGATCTCCATGCCGAGCAGGGTGATCTCCGCCGCGTGCTTGAAGGCCTCCACGTCGAACTCGCCGTCGATGGTGCGGAAGTGCAGGAGGTTGAGCGAGGCGAGGTTGCAAGCGGAGTCATCGAGGAACATGTACTCCGAGCAGGGGTTGGAGGCGTTGATGCGGGCGGTGTTCGGGCAGGTGTGCCAGGAGTTGATGGTGGAGTCGAACTGGAGGCCGGGGTCGCCGCACAGGTGCGCGGCCTCGGCGATCTCCCTGAACAGATCGCGCGCGCGATAGGTGTCCATCGGGTGGCCATCGCGGACCGCGCGGGTCGTCCAGGTCTTGTCCTCCACCACCCCCTGCATCAGCTCGTCGGTCACCCGGACCGAGTTGTTGGAGTTCTGGAAGAACACCGACGCGTAGGCCTCGCCGTTGAACGAGCCGTCGTAGCCGGACTCGATGAGCGACCAGGCCTTCTTCTCCTCCGCCGCCTTGCAGCGGATGAAATCGAGCACGTCCGGGTGGTCGGCGTTGAGGATGACCATCTTCGCCGCGCGGCGCGTCTTGCCTCCGCTCTTGATGACTCCCGCGAAGGCGTCGAAGCCCTTCATGAAGGAAACCGGGCCCGAGGCGGTGCCTCCGCCCGCAAGGTGCTCCCGGGAAGAGCGCAAGGGGGAGAGGTTGGTGCCGGTGCCCGAGCCGTACTTGAAGAGCATCCCCTCGGTCTTTGCCAGGGAGAGGATCGAATCCATCGAGTCCTCGACCGAGTTGATGAAGCAGGCCGAGCATTGCGGGTGCTCCTCGACCCCCACGTTGAACCACACCGGCGAATTGAACGACACCTTCTGGTGGAGGAGCAGGTAGGTCAGCTCGGCATGGAAGGCGGCCCGGTCGGAGTCGGCGGCGAAGTAGCCTCCCTGCGCGCCCCATTGGGTGATGGTGTCCGCCACCCGGGCCACCAGCTTGCGCACGCTGGACTCGCGCTCGGGAGAGCCCACCTGCCCGCGGAAATACTTCGAAGCCACCACCCCGGTGGCCAGCATCGACCAGGACTTGGGGACTTCGATGCCCTTCTGCTCGAAGACCGCCTTCCCGTCCTCCCCGGTGATGGCGGCGGAGCGTTGCTCCCAGGCAATCTCGTCTGCTGGATCCACCCCAGGGGTGGTGAAGAAGCGCCGGACCGACAGCCCCCCTCCCGCCCCCTTCGCCTTCCGCGGGCTTCTGGGCTTGAGATGCACGGAAGACTTCGGAGCCAGCTCTTTCTCCATCGGTTCCCCTCCCGTTTCACTGCCAGTACGTTTTCAGGGTGAAGCGCGCCTCTGGCCCCTCCGTGGACGGAAGGGCTGGTTTTGGTTGCCACTCGACCCGGAGCTTGGGGTCAGGTGAGGTGAAATGTGGTTATTTGTGGTTTCCCTGAGCCCTCGCGGCCGTTGGATCCTCGCTCCTTCCTCGTGCCGCCTGAGGTCGATTTGTGCCAGAACGGTCACCGTGCTGTCAAGCGTAGACCCACCAGGGCTTGTGTCAAAAAAATAGTCGTCCCCCACGGTTAGCCCCTTTTTTCATTATCCGGCTCGGACTTGGAAGGGGCGCAGGGCCGATTTTTCGGCCTCCGATCCAGCTTGAGGGTGGATATCCTACACGGACTCCACCAAGCCGGGAAAACCCGACTCGGAGTGGCGATACGTGCATCGTCACGCGGAGCTAGCTCACCTGAGGTGCGGTGGTCCTGATTTCCTGGGTTTGTTTACTGAAAGTGCGTGGAGAGCTTGGCGGCCCGGCCTCCTCGGAGGGCGTCCGGCGCGAGGCGGAAAACCGCAGGCTGGATCCGTTTTGCGCGCTCGCACAATCGGCTAAGAGGCTCGCATGCCTCCCCCGTACGAGCGACACGTCTTCGTCTGCACCAACCGTCGTCCGGAGGGCCATCAGAAGGGCTGCTGCGCGAGCAAGGGCTCCGAGGAGGTGAGGGACTTGCTCAAGGCGGAAGTTGGGAGGCGAGGACTTTCGGGGAGGGTGCGGGTGAACGCGGCGGGCTGCCTCGATGCCTGCGAGCGTGGAGTCTCGGTGGTGGTCTACCCGGAGGCGGTGTGGTACGGCGGGGTGACGTCAGCGGACGTGGCGGAGCTGGTGGACGAGCACCTGGTGAAGGGCCGGCCGCTGGAGCGGCTGTTGATGAAGCCGTACCAGCGCAAGTAGCGGTCAGGTAGGCCACCGCCCGGAAGGATGCGGGGCCTAGCGTCGGCGCCCGAGCAGCCGGAGGATCGCCAGGAAGAGGTTGATGAAGTCCAGGTAGAGGATGAGCGCGCCGTTGATCGCCAGCGAGGCGGCGCTGCTGTAGCCGCTGCTCGCGTGGAACTGGCGGAGCTTCTGCGTGTCGTACGCGGTCAGCCCGGCGAAGACAATCACCGAGGCAAAAGACCATACGAAGTCGAGCATGGGGCTGCGCACGAAGAGCTGCACCGCGCCAGCGATCACCACTCCGAACAGGCCCATCATGAGGAAGGTGCGCCAGCCGGAGAGGTCCTTCTTGGTCACCGTTCCATAGAAGGAGAGGGCGCCGAAGCCTCCGGCGGTGACCGCGAAGGCCTGGCCGATGCTGCCCAGCTCGTAGGCAAGGAACAGCACCGAGAAGGTCAGCCCGGTGAGGAACGCGTACCCGAGGAACATCAGCGCAGCCACGGCGCCGCTCACCCGATGCGCCAGGAAAGAGAACGCGAGCACGAGCACCAGCTCCCCTATGAGGAGCGGGTAGAAGAGCTGCAGCACCGATGCGAGCAACGCCTCGCTGGAGACGGTCACGATCGAAGTGGCCGCGGTGATGCCCAGCCCGGCAAACATCCAGCGGTAGACGCGGGCCATGAAGAGCCGCGCTGATTCCTCCGCCAGCACTTGGCCGACGGGGTTGAGCCTTGCGCCAGGGGTCATGGCAGTCGAGAGTCTAGGGTCGAGTGTCGAGCGAACACGTTGAGCGACCGTTCAGCGGCTCGACGCCGAGGGTCGTGGCCCTTCGCTTATACAACAGGTGCACGCTTCGAAGCCGCGCGCCACGCGTCGAGGAGGTGGGCCGCCACTTCCGAAGTCAGCAGCGGAAGCACTCGGCCGCCCCCGACGATGTTCACGATCTGCGAAGCCGACCCACGACATACCCCGCCCCAGGGCGGCTGGTCCCCGAGGCCCACCGAGGCGTAGGCCGAGAAGTCCACATAGAGATCCGCTCTGACCACCTCGCTCCCCGAGCAGAGAAGATGCGGTTCCCCTCGCAGCGGCACGAGCCGCTGCACCACGAAGCCCCCTCCGCCGGGGTCGGCCGCACATCGCTCGCAGAGCTCCGGCCAGCCCAGACTCTCTTTGTACGCCGACCGGACCCGCTCCTCGAACGAATGCTCCCCTCGCGCCTGCCCTACGAACACCGCTCTCCCCCCGTAGTCCCATGCCCGCTTCAGCACCAGCTCGTCTGGGTGCGCCGCGGCGTATGCCACCAGGTCCCCCAGCCGCTCGCCATGCGGCCCCACCCCCGGCTCTCTTCGCATCTGTCGCGTCCACGGCACCGATTGGCGTACCGCCTCCAGTTCCCCTTCCGTCAGTGAGGCCGACTTGGCCAGCTTCGGCTCCGACGCCGCACGGGAGAGAAACGCAAAGGTCGTCTTCACCTCCACCTGGGAAGCCGGCGGGTTCAAAACCACCACCCGCCTGCTCGGCACCTCCTCGAAGAGCGAACGCACGTAGCCCGCGCCCTCGATCTCCGCATCCTCCAGCCGGCGCACGAACAGGTGGCGGTAGATGAGATCGTACTCCTTGCCGTTGGCCCAGACCCGGTCCTCGCCCGACAGCTGGTCGGGGTGCACCACGTCGGCGTCAGTGCCGAGCTCGCGGAAGCGCTCGCAGAGATAGCGCTGCTCGGTGAGCTGAGCGTCGTTCCGCCGGCACAGCAGCGCGATGCGCTCCGGAGCCTCGCCCGAGCGCTCCCTCGCGTAGCCAGCCACGAGCGCCCGGTACAGCGCCAGCGCGTTCGAGCCGTTCAGGGCCTCGAGGGACGCGATCGCGCGCTCGGACATCCCGAGGTGCCGCCCCACCACCACGAGGAGCGCGCCCGCCGCGATGTCCGAGTAGCCCTGCATCGCCGGGATGGTGGCGTTCAGCTCCAGCGCCATCGGGCGATCGGTCACGAAAAAGTCCACCCGGGTGGTCGCCAGCGCCGTGACGCGCGCATGCGTCCGCTCGGCGATCGAGCGCTCGAGCGGCGAGAGCGCCGAGAGCAAGACCTCTCTGTCCGGCCCGGCGAGCACCGCACGCGACATCTTGAGGCCCGCCGAGGCGAGCAGCGCGGAAAGCTCCACCCGCCGGCGCAGCTCCGAGGCCGCCAGCACCACCGGCGTCGCGGTGACCGGGATCGGCCGGGTCGTCCCATCCGCAGCGGTCACTGCCAGCCCTCGCTCGTAGGCCAGGCGCGACAGCTCCGGAGCGAAGCTGCCGCACTCCCGCCGCAACACCTCTGTGAGCTCCACCGCCACCATGCCGACCCATTCAACCACCGGCGCGGCCCCGGCGCTCCCCGCCGCGGGCTGGCCGCTTTTCAACCGGCCCGAAGGCAGGTAGACCGTGCCCTCTCCCTGGAGCACCCATGATGCTCAACGGCGGTCAGCTGGTCGCGCGGATGCTCAAGAAGGAGAACGTCCGCCACGTCTTCACCCTCTCCGGACTGCACGTCGCCCCCATCTACGCGGGGTGCGTGGAGGAGGGGATCCAGGTCATCGACACCCGCCACGAGCAGGCCGCGGCCCACGCCGCAGACGCCTACGCCCGCCTCACCCGCGGAGTCGGCGTCGCGATCGTCACCGCCGGCCCCGGCGTCACCGATGCCCTCACCGGAGTCGCCAACGCTTTCCAGGCCAGCTCCCCGCTCATCCTCCTCGGCGGCGCGGCGCCCACCTTCAACCAGAGCCGCGGCAGCCTCCAGGAGATCGAGCAGGTCGACCTCTTCCACCGCATCGCCAAGTGGTCGGACCGCGTCCCCACCCCCGAGCTGCTGCCTCACTACTTGGCCAAGGCCTTCAGGGTGGCGGTCTCCGGCCGCCCGGGCCCAGTCTTCCTCGAGCTGGCCTGGGACGTGTTGTGCAACAGCGCCGACTTCTCCGAGGACGGCTCAGAAGGCTCGCGGCTCCCCTCGCGCTACCGCACCGACGCCCGCTCCGCGCCCGATCCGTTGAAGGTGGAAGAGGCCGCGGCGCTCCTCCGCAAGGCCGAGCGCCCCGCGGTGATCGCCGGCTCCTCCGTCTACTGGGACGGGGCGTGGGACGAGCTGCGCCGCTTCTGCGAAGCCGCCCAGCTCCCGTGCTACCTCAACGGCGCGGGCCGCGGCTGCCTGCCGGCGGACCACCCGCTCTTCTTCCAGCACACCAGGAAGGAGGCGCTCTCGAACGCCGATCTGGTCTTCGTGATCGGCACCCCGTTCGACTTCCGCTTGAACTACGGCGCGGAGCCCACCTTCAGCGCCGCCTCGAAGATCGTCCAGATCGACATCGACCCGGTGGAGATCGGCCGGAACCGCCCGGTGGACGTCGGCCTCTTGGCGGACAGCCACAGCGCGCTCTTGGCCCTGGCCGATGCCGCCCCCAGCCAAAGGCGCGATCCCCACCTCGCCGGGCTCCGCGAAAAGGAGAAGAAGCGCGCCCGCGAGATCGAGGAGTGGACCCGTTCCGAGCAGTCCCCCATCCACCATTACCGGCTGGCCAAGGAGCTGAACGACGTCGCCAACCAGGGGGATCCGCTGTGGGTCGCCGACGGGGGCAACTGGGTGGCGATGGCCTCCAAGGTGATCGGCCTGCGCAAGCCCGGGCGTTGGCTGGACCCCGGCCCGCTCGGATGCCTCGGAGTGGGAGCGCCCTTCGCCCTCGCGGCCAAGGTGCTCCACCCGGAGCGCACGGTGTGGGTGATCCAGGGAGACGGCTCGTTCGGGCTGAACGGGATGGATTTCGAGACCGCCGTCCGCTTCAAGCTCCCGATGGTCTGCGTGGTCGGAAACGACGCGGCCTGGGGACAGATCCGCCTTCCGCAGGTCGGGATGTTCGGCGAGGAGAAGTCTCCGGCCACGCTGCTCTTGCCCACGCGTTACGACAAGATCGTCGAGGCCATGGGCGGGCACTCCGAGCACGTCACCGAGCCCTCGCAGATCCGCCCCGCCCTCGAGCGAGCCGCCGCGTCCGGAAAAGTGGCGTGCGTCAACGTGATGCTCGACCCCCAGGCCCCCGCCGCGGCCGGCGCGATGGGCTACGCGGTGTGAGCGACGAGATCGACCGCGGCCGCTCGAGGCGACGACGCGCGCCGCCAGCGATCGGCCATGCGACGTGAGGGACGACATGGACCGGTACCGGCTAGGACGAGCAGACGCGGCGCTGCTGGTGATCGACGTGCAGGAGCGGCTGTGCGCCGCGATGGAGCCCAAGGCGCTCGAGCGAATGGTGCGCCGAACCTGCGCGCTCATCGCCGGGGCCAGGGCGCTGGCTTTGCCGGTGGTGATCACCGAGCAGTACCCGAAGGGGCTGGGGGCGACCATCCCTCCGGTGCGGTCGGCGCTCGACGAGCAGGGGCCGATCGAGAAGGTGAACTTCTCCTGTGCCCTCGAGGAGGTGCTCGCGGCGCTGGGCCCACGCCGGCAGGTGCTGATCGCCGGAATGGAGACCCACGTCTGCGTCTTCCAGACCGCGAGGGATCTTGCCCAACGGGGCTACCACCCCTACCTGTGCGCGGACGCGGTCATCTCCCGCTCCGAGGAGGACCGGCGGATCGGGCTCGACCTCTGCAAGGACGTCGGCGCGGTGGTCACCTCGGTCGAGGCCGCGCTGTTCGACTTGCTCGGCCGCGCAGGCTCCGCGGAGTTCAAGGCCATCTCCGCGGCCGTGAGATAGCTTCTGGCAAGCGCGCCGCTGGTAGAGCGCGGTCAGCTCATGGTGGCCGGCGAGGCTCGCCCAGAATGCCAGCGCCACCCCCGTCACGTCCGGGAACCCGCGCCCTCGATTCGCTGCATCACTCCGATCATCACGCCAAGCGCTGAGGAGGGGAAGCCACTTGCCCGCCGCCCGCAAGAGCGAGCGCCGTGTGGGCAGTCCTCGCTGCGCCGCGACTGCGCCGCGCCGGGAGTTGGAGCGGGTGCGGCTCGACGAGGGCCTGCCTAGCCCATGTTTAACGAATTGACGGGCGCGGCGCGGCGCCTGGCGACGCCAGGTCCGCGGAATTGCTTGCAGTCCGGTGCCGCCGCGCCCGTCAGCGCGAAAAAACGTAGTTACAGAACTCATGCATTTCTGCCTTGC